>NZ_JBIAIP010000001.1:0-606405 GCF_042871485.1 Streptomyces sp. NPDC005791 | reverse complement strand
TCGCGCGGGCCCCCACGCGCCGCGGGGGCCCCCGCCCGAGACTGGGCGCGGGGGGCCCCGGGCGGCGCCGTTCCGTCCGCCGGACACCGCCCGACGGTGTCCACGTCCGCCACCCGACCGCCCGGGCCTGCCCCGCCCCACGGTCCTCGGCGCAGGCGTCTCTCAGAGCGAAGGCTCTCCGGAGCCCGGAGCGGCTCGTCCGGCCAGCTCTTCGAAGAACACGTCCACCTCGTGGAGGGAGAGTGGGTCGCAGGCCGCGTGGAAGACGGTTCCGTCGTTCCAGGCGATCATCCACCCTCCCCCTGGAAGGTCGCGTCGCACGCGTTCCACGTTCGCGCCCTCCATGTCCGTCTCGCTCACGTCGATCTCGATGTGCCACCCGGGATTGTCCGTCGTGGCCATTCTGATGCCGTATTCGTGCTCCCATTCCCCGTCACAGTTGGATGCGTACCAGGATGGGATGAAACGCATTCCCTGATGCCCTTCAGGAGCATCCGAGGGGCTTTTCCCAGTCTTCGGGTGCACGCGCGTCGCCGCCGTTCGGTGAGTTGATGTGAGGGGTCGGCACGACTGTGCCATCCGCGTTCGTGTGTTCCGGCCCTTCCAGGTCGAACCGCTTCACGAGTTCGAACGGAGCCGGGTTGCGGGGATTCGTCTGCGGGGCCCACTCCGCGTACTTCTTGATTCGTCCCGTCCCACCGTGGCGGACGAACGTCGAGTGCGGCCCTTCAGCATCATAGTTGGGCCGCTGCCCGGGCTTCCGCCCCATATTGTGAACGAGGACGCTTTCGTCACCCGCCGCCACGTAGTACGTGTGGACGCTGTCCACCGAGAGGTTGTAGACCCGCTCCGAGCGCGTGGAGTCGGCGACCTTCGTCACCTGGACCCATGAACCGCCGCCCGTCCGCAGCCACTGGCCGGGGTCGAGTTCGCCGGCGGTGGCCCACTCGCCGAGGGAGGACACCCAGAAGGAGTGACCGACGGTCGCGGTGATGACGTCCGTGGCGTCGCCCCGGTCACCGTCCGTGTCGACCGTGAGATGCACCAGCTGCTTGAGGCCCTCGCCCCTGATCGTGGCCGTGACCTCCTCGTCGGAGGTCTTCCCCGTCGTCGGATCGGTCGCCTGGACCTCGTCCCCCGCCTCGACCTCCTCGATCGGTTTGCGGGAGCCGTCGGCCATCACCACCTCGGTGCCGGCGACGAAGCTGTTGCCGATGGCGTCCGCGGCCATGCTCGTGCAGGAGACGGCCGTCTCGACGCGGTCCACCGTGGTCTCGACCCTGTCGGCGGCCTTCCCGATGTCGTCCGAGTACTTCGCGGCCTTCGACATCATCCGCCCGGCCTTCGCGGCCCGGACCACGCCCGCGCCCGCGCCTCCGAGGACCAGTCCGCCCACCGTCGCGGCGGCCCAGGCGCACGCCTCCATGTCGCCCTTGGTGACGCAGTTCTTGATGTCGTTGTAGCCGGTGACCTCACCGACGAAGTTGCCGACGTCCTTGACGCCCTCCCACACCGCGCCCCAGTCGGCGGCGTCCCGGACCGTCTCGACGACCGCCCCGATCTGCTGGGCCACCGCGTCACGGAGCGCGTCGGTCGCCTTCGCGACGTCCTGGACCACGTCCGCTGCGGCGTTGACCAGCATCGCCGGAAGGTTGGGATCGGCCGTGACGATCGCGACGCCGATCGTGATCAGCGGTTTCATCGCGGCGGTGATGGCCGGTATCGGATTGTGTTTCGCCACCTGGGCGGCGAACTCTCTGGCCTTCTTGGTGACCGCGACTCTCGCCGCGTGGTACGCCTGTCTGGCCTGCGCGGCCTTCTCTCTCGCCCACTCGCGCGCCTGCTTCTCGGCCGACCGGTAGATCTTCTTCCCGTAGTCGACGATCGTCTTGAGGCCGGACTTGCGGTAGAGGTAGTTGACCGCCCTCCCCGCGAAGTCGAGGGCCTTGCTGAGGGCGGCGCGGGGGTTGCGGACCGCGTAGACGACCGCGTCCTTGACCCTCTTGGCGGTCTTGTACGCCTTCTTCACGTACTTGTTGTTCTTGATCTTCTTTATGACCTTCGAGCAGAAGCCGCAGCTCGGCCAGTGCCCGTCAGGATCGCTGTAGTCCATGGGTGACCCGGCGCCGTAGGTGTACCGGTTGGCCAGGATCGAGCTGCCGGAGGCGTAGGTGTAGGAGTCGCGGGAGTCGAACGCCCCGGTGCCCGGGTCGTACCAGCGGGCTCCCATGTTGACCTGGTCGGTGTCCGGGTCGGTCCAGTCGCCCTGGTAGCCGGCGTTGCCGGTGGTGTCGCCGGTCGTCTCCCCGAAGGGGTCGTAGGCCGTGGACGCCGTCAGGCCGGTGGCCGTGCCGTCGGTCGCCGACATGTCCCCGACGACGTCGCCGTGCTTGTCGGTGACGGTCAACTGCGCGTCTCCGGTGCCCTCCAGGACGGAGAGGATCTCGTCCGATGCCCCGCGCCCGTAGGTGGAGTTGTTGTCCTTGACCGGGTCCGGCGTGAGACCGGCGTAACTGAAGTCCGCGCCGTTGCGGGACGCGACGCGGTCCAGCGAGTCGTAGGTGTACTCGGTTCCCGACTCACCCGCCGTCGTCATCCGGTCGAAGGCGTCGAAGGCGAACTCTTCGGTCAGGCCCGAGCTGGTCCGGGAGGCCAGGGTGCCACGGGCCGTGTGGTCGTAGGTGTAGTCCCCGTCGGACAGCAGCCGGTTGCGCTCGTCGAAGGTGGCGGCCTTCTCGCCGTTCCCGGTCCTGTTCCCGCTGTCGTCCCAGCCGTACTCGGTGGTGGTGCCCTCGCTGGTCCAGGAGGTCAGCCGGCCGGCGTCGTCGTATCCGTAGGTGTTCTCACCCGCGTCGGCCGTACCGGCGGTCTTCTTGCTGGTCAGATGGTCGTCGCTGTCGTAGCCGTAGTCGGTCGAGGCGATGGGCGCACCGGTGGACGTGGACACCGTGTCGGTGTCCAGGCGGCCCAGTTCGTCGTACGTGAACTCGCGTGACTGGCCCGCGCCGTAGTCGATCCGGTCGACCGCCCCCGCACTGTCGTACCCGTAGTTCTGGGTGGACCCCGTGAGCGGGTCGGTCGCGGAGGTCAGCTGCCTGCTGGTCCAGCCGAAGCTCGCCGTACCGGCCGCGTCCGTGCGGGAGATGAGCAGGCCGTCGCTGTTGTACGCGTAGGTGGCGTCCCCCGAGGGGCCGGCCGCCTCGAGCAGCGCACCGCGGTCGTCGTAGGTGTACGTGTTGTCGCCCCCGGGCGCGGACGCCCGGGTGAGGCGGCCGGCCGCGTCGTACCGGAACGTCTTGGCCGCGGTCTCCGACTCGGCGCCGCTGCCGGTCTCCCCCACGAGCAGCCCGGCCCGGTCGTAGGCGCGTTCCCGGACGACTCCGCCCGGGGCCACGACCTTCACCGGCAGGCCCTCCACGTCGTAGGAGGTGGTCCAGGTACGGTCCGCGAGGCCGGGGTCCCGCTGCGTCGCCGGCTCGATCACCGACTCGGTCAGGCCGAGCGTGTTGAGCGTGTACAGCGTCGTGTTGCCCCGCCCGTCGGTGTAGCGGGTGCGGTTGCCGAGCGCGTCGTAACCGAAGGACGTGGTGATCGACTTCTCGTCGGTCACCGGTTCGCGCTGGCTCGTGAGCCGGCCCAGGGCGTCGTACTCGTAGGTGGTGACGCCGCCCAGCGGGTCGGTGGACGAGGTCAGGTTGCCGCCGGCGTCGTATCCGTAGACGACCTCGCGGATCGGGTTGTTGGTGGCGTCGAGGTCGGAGTCCTCGACGAGCCGGCCGAGGGTGTCGTACGTCTTGGCCGCGGTGCGGCCCTGGCCGTCGGTGGTGCGGACCTCACGTCCGCTCATGTCGTAGCCGAGGTGGCTGACCACGTTGCCCGGGTCGGTCGCCCGGACCAGCTGCCCCAGCCCGTCGTACACGAAGGTGCTGTCGCCGCCACCGGGCAGGGTCTGCCGGACGACGTTGCCCGCGTCGTCGTAGGTGTTGCGGGTCGTGAACGCCCCCGGCTGTGGCTTGCGTTCGATCTCCGTGCTCGTGACCGGCCGGTCCAGGTCGTCGTAGGTCGTCTCCGCCCGCGCGCCCGTCGGGTCGGTGACCGAGAGGAGCTGGCCGGTGCGGGTGTACGTGTACGACCACTCGCCGCGTTCGTCGTCCTGGCCGACGGGCACCTTCTTCGAGGTGAGCCTGTTCTGCCGGTCGTAGGTGTAGCTGGTGACGGCGCCGCGCGGGTCGGTGGACTCCACCGTGTTGCCCAGGGCGTCGTAGGCGTAGCTGACGCGCGGGGTGACGGCCTGTGCGGCACCTGGCGCCAGGTAGTCCGGGGCGGTCGCGGTGAGTGTCCGGCCCAGCCGGTCGTAGGTGGTGCGGTTGACGTTGCCGAGCGCGTCGACGGACTCGGTGACCGCCCCGAAGGTGTCGTACCCGGTGTAGGTGGTGGGGCGGGACGTGGTCGGGGTGGAGCCGGCGGTCTCCGTCAGCACCTCCGGCGCGGTGGTGGACAGCGGCCGGCCGATCTCGTCGTAGGCGTAGTCCGTCCGGTTGCCGCCCGGGTCGGTCACGGAGCGCACCAGGCCGCGCTGGTCGTAGTCGTAGACGGTGGTCCGGCTCTCGGTGACGCCCTGGACGGTCTCCTGCTCGGCGTTGCCGGCGTCGTCGTAGGTGTAGCGGACGGTCTCCGGCGTGGCGTTGACCGGCCACGGCACGTTGGAGGCGGCGCCGCCGTTGGCGACGGTCTGCACGTTTCCGGCGAGGTCGTAGGTGTACGTGGTGCGGCGGGCCAGGCCGTCGGGGTCGGTGACCTCCGACGTGGTGCGGCCGACCGAGTCGTAGGTGTACGCGGTGACGAGCTTGCCGTTGTTGCCCTTCTCCTCGAGGAGGTTGCCCGCGCCGTCGTAGGTGTTGGCCGACACGACGATGTCCCGTGTGCTGCCGTCGGGGTCGTGGAAGTCCTCCAGCGTCACCGACTTGACCAGGTCGTCGCCGTAGTACGCGTAGACGATGGTGCGGCCCATCGCGTCGGTGTGCCGGGCGACGCGGCCGGCCATGTCGTACGCGTACGACTGCAGGACCGTGTAGTCGTCGTCCCCGCCGTCGTCGTCCCAGTCGCGCAGCCGGGCCTCGGCCATCGAGCTGCGCGCGGTGTAGGTGTAGTCGAAGTGGTTGCCGTTGGCGTCCACCATCGACGCGCGGTTGCCGAGCGCGTCGTAGGTGTAGGCCGTCTCGCTGCCCTCCGCGTCGGTCACCGTCACCGGACGCCCGTGCTCGTCGTTCTCGAACGTCATGGAGCGCGGCTCGTCGCCCCCGAGCACGTCGCTGACCTCGGTGCCGACGACGTTGCCGTCGGCGTCGTAGGAGGTGGTCGTGCGCTGCTGGTGCTTCTGCAGGGTGACGACGTTGGTGGTGGCCGGTTCCGTCGTGGAGACGGTGCGGTTCAGCGCGTCGTAGGTGATGGTCACGGTCTCGCCGGCGGGCCGGGAGTCGGAGACGGTGGTCTCGGTCAGCTTGCGGCCGAGCGCGTCGTACGTGAAGGAGGTGACCAGACCGGACGGTTCGGTGATCTGTGCCAGGTCACCGCTGGTGAAGTACCGGTAGCGGGTGACCTTGCTCCGCGGGTCGGTCGACGTCAGCGGCAGACCGGTGGGCGTGTTGCCGCCGCCGACCGCGGGCTCGGCCCCCGTCGTGTACGTGTTCCTGACGGTGCCGTTGTCCGGGGAGATCTGCTGGGTGAGCAGACCGCGGGTGTCGTACTTGTACTGCGTGCGGAAGCGGTTGTCCGTCGGACCGCTGGAGCGGCCGTCCCGTGTCTCGGACGGCTGGTCGGCCCGCAGGTCCAGGTCGCCGGAGGGCGTGGGGTACGTGGTGTACGCGGTCTGGCAGTCGCCCTTGGCCCGGCATGTGGTCCGGCTGATCACGTTGGAGCGGTCGTCGTAGCCGAGGGTGACCTTGTCACCGGTCTCGCTGATGACGCCGGTCTGGTTGCCCTTGTCGTCGTACTCGTAGGTCTGGATCGCGACACCTTCGACGGGGTGCCGGATGAAGTCCGGTTCGCTGCCGCCGTCACCGGGCGGGTTGGTGCAGAACGCCGGGTCGCCCGGGTCCGGCTCGGTGCAGATCTGCTCCGGCGGCCCCTCCGGATCGGGGGACTCCCCGGGCTCCGGGGCGCCCAGCCCCAGAGGCGTGCCGTAGCGCAGCATCTGGCCGGTCAGACCGTCGTACTCGTAGAAGTAGGGGGAGTCCGCCGGGTCGTGGACCTCGACCGTGCGGCGGAGGTCCTCGTCGTTGCCGAAGACGGCGGGCCGGCCGATCTTCCAGGTCCCGCCGTTGCGGTCGGTGTACTCCTCGACACGGTCCCGGGACACGTCGTACGACACCTGCGAGGCCTGACGGCCGGAGGGCAGTGTCGTCCCCGTCAGCACGTCCGCGGCACGGTTGGCCTCGCGGTGGTGACCGGCGACCGCCTCCGCGCCCAGCGGATGGTGGTAGACGGCCACCTCGTCGATGGTGCCGTTGAAGGAGCGGGCTCCGGTGGTGCCCCAGCCGGGCCAGGATGCCGGGGTGGAGGCGTGGGCCGCGCCGATCTGGTTGTGGGTGAGCTCGCCGGGTACCGGCTGCTTGCCGGTGAGGGTGCCGGACAGCTTCCCGTCGAGGTACAGGGACTGGGTGGAGCCGGACAGGGAGAGCACGGCGTGGTGCCACTGGCCGTCGTTGACGTTCTTGGTGATGTCCGTGATCGGGGAGACCGACCCCGTCCAGAACTGGCCCCGCAGTTTCCCGTCGTTGCCGACGTACAGAGCGGGGACGCCGACTCCCGGGGCGGTGCCCAGGGCCTTGTCCTGGTAGCCGATCAGCGGGCCGCCGGTACCCGACGCGATGGTCTTGAACCACACTTCGACCGCCGCGTCCCGGCTCCGTTTGAGGGTGCCGGCCGGCAGATCCACCCGGGAGCTCGTGCCGTTGAACCTCGCCGCTGTGGAGGTGTCCCCGGTCAGGGCACCGCCCTGGGCGAGCGTCACGTCCTTGTAGGTGCCGCGGTCCTTGCCGAGGTTCGTCTCCTTGGCGCTCGCGGCCGCGGTACCCTCGTCCTCGCCGAGCCGCCAGTACGACTCGGGCCGGGCGTCGAGCACCCCGGTGGCGTAGTGGCTGCCCTTCCCGTAGCCGTACCGGGTGCATCCGCCGAGCGGATCGCAGACGCTGTCGAGCACGTCGCCGGTGTAGCCGTACGTCCATGCCTGGGCGGCCCCGCCGACGGGGGTGGTGGAGACCCGGGTGACGTGGGAACCGGTCCAGGTGAAGGTCATGGTCCGGCCGCTGCGGGCGTGGCGGGCGCTCTGCAGTTTGCCCGCCGACCAGGTGTAGTTGACGACGTTCGAGGACGCGTCCGTGACCTTGACGAGCAGACCGCCGGTGGAGAAGTCGTAGGTGGTCCCCGACTTGTCCTGGAAGGCATAGGTGTTGGCGGTGGCGTCGTACGTCAGCTTGGCGTACCGGCCCGGCGGCGAGGCGAAGGTCCCGTCGGGGTTCCTGCCGAAGCGGACGTCCTGGCCGTCGGGATAGCGCAGCACGACATTGCCGCTGCCGTCGTTGTCGGGGGTGATCCGCATGTCGTACCGGGTGGTCCAGCCCGCACCGAACGCGAGGTCACGCCGGGGGTCGAGGCTGTTGTACGTACGGACGAGCGTCAGGTCGGGGCCGACGGCGCTGATCGAGGCGTCGACGGCGGAGGAGGTGAAGTTCCCGACGTTCGGATCGAACTCCTGGCCCTGTGCCTGGGACAGCCGCGAGGTGATCTCCGGCTGCGGTACGGCCGCGACCAGGGCGACCTGGGCGGTGGGCACCTCGTTGGACGCGTCCTTGACGAAGCCCCGCCACAGATAGGTCGTGCCCCACTTCAGCCGGCCGGCCGGTACGGGGTGGGCCGAGGCCGTCTGGTACGCGGAGGTGGTGCACGCGACGGGCTTCCCGTCCTTGTCCGCCTCGCAGATCTCGTACTTGTACTGGAGGGACGACCCGGCCGGGGCGTCGATGTCGACACCGCTCGCCCACAGTTGCGGGGTCAGGGTCTGCGCCTGGTACCCGTTGGGCGGGAACTGTTCCTTGACGACCGGGGCGATGTCGAAGACCTGGAGGGTCAGCCTGCCGGGCGGCACCTGTTCGTCCGTGAAGACCTTGCCGCCGGAGCGGACCATGGTGAAGTCCAGCAGGTACGCGCCCGGTGGCAGGGCCTTGATCGTCGCTTCCACCGTGGCCGCGGATCCGCGCGCCACGTTACCGCTCAGGTTGGCGGTGCGCTGCTGGGTGACCAGACGGCCCTTGGCGTCGTAGGCCCGGTAGGCGAGGTAGTAGGTGCTCGGGGTCCAGGTCTCCGCACCCTTGTTCGTGACCTTGACCTTGACCTTGCCGGCCTGGTTCTGGAGGACCGGGGGGTCGGGGACGGGACTGGGGAAGGAGTAGGTGGCGCTGTACGGGGAGTGCGTGACGAAGAGCTTCGGCGGGTTGGCGGTGGCGTGCCCGGTGAACCTCTTGAACGCGAGCGTGTCCGAGGGGGAGGCACGCAGCGACAGGCCGTGGTTCGGCTGCGTCCCGTCGACCCAGCGCTGGACCAGGTCACGGCCGCCCTTGCCGAGATCGAAGAGTGCACCGGCGGTGGGGCAGGCCGAGCTGGACGCCCCGAGGGCGACGTGGCCGTAGGCGAACGACTTGGAGGTGAGCGCGCCGGCCACCGAGGGCCCGGGATAGGCCGTGCCGGTGCCTTCTGCCCAGGAGCCGGTGACCGGGTGGACGGAGACCGCCCGCGGTCGGCACGATCCCGAGTCGTAGTTCACGACCTGGAGCTGGGCGCCGAAGATGCGGTGGTGGCTCAGCTCCTCGTCGAGTCCGGGGAAGCCGAGGAAGGAGTACGTCGCACCGGTCGTGCTCCTGCCGACCTGGAGCTCGCTCGACCCGACGACGGACGGCCCGCCGTCCCGCACGTACATCGAGGTCGAGGCGGAGGTGGCGTCGACGGAGGGGTCGAGCCGGACCGGATAGGCGCGGCCGGGTTCGGCGAGCCAGGCGGCGTCCGCGCTCACCCGGAGCGTCTGCCGGCCGCCTTCCTCCCGCAGCTCGTACCGCACGGCCCGGGAGGTCGCGCCCGCGGCGTCCTCCATGAAGCCGGCCGGGATGACCGCCTTCGTGCGGCCGTCGGTGTCCGCCAGGACGACCGCGCCGTCCTCGGTGCGTGCCGTCAGGCCCTGGAGGGTGAGGGGGAAGTCGAACTGCGTGGGGGCGTCGGCCGACCGCAGAAGGATCGTTTCCTTGACTCCACCCGCCTGCGAGTCGAGCCACAGGTCGGTGTCCGGCAGGACCTGCTCGTAGGTGACCCTGCTGCCCTCCGCCTTCCCCGGGGCCGCCGCGGCGCCGTCGAGCGCGTAGCCGAAGCGTTCTCCTGAGGCGAGGGTGAGGGTGGCGAGCCGATCGGCGTCAGCGCGGTCCGCGAGGTCGAGGCCGACGGCGTCGGCCGTGTTGGACCAGCCGCCGTCCTGTGCGGCGAGGCCGGTCCGGATGGGCTGCCACGTGCCGTCCGCGCGACGGTAGTTGACCGCCGCGGTGGACACCTCGCTGGTGAGGGTGCCGTCCTCGTTGGCGTACGTGCGACTGTGCGCGTCGCGCTCGGCCACGATCTCCTTGCTGGTGTCCGGGTCGAAGCCTTCCACGCGCGGGGCGGGTGCCGTGGCGACCTTCACGGTGTTGGGACGGGCGGAGGGCCGCGCCGCCGGCGGCGGGGTCACCGGGTACTTGGCGCGCATCGTGCGCGGCGCCCGGGTGTTGGCCCCTCCGTCGGCCGTGTGGCTGCGGCCTTCCGCGCTCCCCCAGCGCTGCCCCGGCCCCTCGGCCGCGGCGAGCGGCTCGGGGAAGAGGGGGAAGCCCGCTCCCGCCACGGCCACAGCGCCGACCGCGAACGTCACGAGCAGGGCCAGGGCGATGCTCCGGCCCCACCGCCCGCGCGCCAGACGGGGCATCAGGAAGCTACGGGCGATTCTTCGGTACGACGGCACGGATCCCCCAAGCTCGTGATGCCACGGACCTGTTGATGCTGGGACCACTGATCCGGGTGTGTCGAGACGGGCACATATTGTTCATGCACCTGACATGTGTCCGCGTTTCTTGTTCATCCGTTCGCTACCGCACCGTTCACCCGCGTCCGCCTAACGTCCGGCAGCATGACCTCAGACACGTCCCGTACCGCTCCACGGTGGATCGCGGCGGCCACCGCCGTGGCCGCCTCGCTTCCCCTGCTCGTCGCCCTGCCCGGCACGGCGCACGCGGCCGAGGCCGCCACCTGCACCACGACCGGCCCCACCTACGCCGTCGACTCGGCGGGCAAACTGCTGCGCGCCGACATGCCCACCCCGCTCACCGGCGGGACCCTCCCGGCCGCCGGCAGCATCGACACGGGCTGGAACGTCTACGGCCGGATGCTGGCCGGGAAGTCGGCACGCTTCTACGGGATCAAGTCCGACGGGCTCTACCTGAGCCATCGCTCCTCGGGCACCTGGGACATCCACCACAAGAAGATCAGCGACAACTTCGGCTGGCTGGCCAAGGCGGACGACCGCAACCAGGTCACCATCGACCGGGACGACCGGATCTGGGTGCTGGACAACGAGGGCGCGCTGCGGACCTTCTCGTACGATCCGGCGGACGAGGCCTGGTCCGCGGACAGCGGCAAGATCCTCGACCAGGGATGGGAGCGCTACAACCTGATCGTCGCGGCCGACAAGGGTGTGGTGTACGGGCGTTCGGCGACGGACGGCCGCCTGTACCGCTCACGCTACGACTTCGCGAGCCAGCGCTGGCTGGAGCGCCACGTCGTCGAGAGCCTGGCCGACTGGAACGTGTACACCAAGGGGATCACCTCGGTCGGCGGTGACACGCTCATGGGCATCACCGCGGCCGGAGCCGCGCACTACTACCGTTTCGACGAGAACATCCGGGACTTCCCCGTCTACAAGAAGACGGTCGGCGCCTCGGGCTGGGCCGCCTACACCAGCGTCGCGGGAGCGCCCGACGCCTGCCGGATCGTCAACACCCACACACCGGCGGCGACGCCGGCCGCGCTGGAGAAGTACAGCCCGGCGGCCATCACGCAGTCCTCCTCCGGCTCGCTCGAGATCGCCTACTCGGACAACCTCGGTTACCTGGTGCACGGCAGGATCTCCGACCCCTCGGACATCAACTCGGTGAAGTGGGCGACGGTTTCGGGCAACGAGGCCTTCTCGGGGCGTCCGACCCTCGCGGAGCACGCGGACGGCCGTGTCGTCGTCACCGGGCACAACCTCTCGGGTGACGTCTGGCAGCTCAACCAGAAGGCGAAGGCCTCCGCGGACTGGGATTCCTGGCTCTCCCTCGGCGGCGCCATGGCCCAGCACCCCGTGACCACGAAGACGGCCGGCGGCCGGCTGGTGCAGTTCGCCGTCGACGCGGACGGACGCCCCTGGTACCGGATCCAGCAGCGGCCCGACGTCTCCTTCATGGCCTGGATGCCGCTGAACGGCCTCGGCCTCTCCGGCCCGCTGACCGCCGTCCCGGCACGCGACGGTATCCAGCTCTTCGGAAAGAACGCGGCCGGATCCCTGGTCACCGCACGCTTCGACGAGGCCGGCACCCTCACGTCCTGGACCGGCCTCGGCGCCCAGACCGTCACGGGCACCCCGGCCGTCGTCGTCTACCCGGGCTACCGCTACCGCGTCTTCGCCAACGACGGCCAGGGCAACGTCGTCACCGCCACCCAGGACTCCGAGGGCGGCGCCTACAGCACCTGGAACACCCTCGCGGGTGTGGTGGCCGAGGGGTCGCCGACCGCCGTGATCTCCCCGGCGTCGGGCCTCACCGAGGTCCTGGTCCGTGACGCCGCCGGGGGCATCCACAACACGGGTGAGACCACGCAGGGCAGCGGCGTCTGGCGCAACTGGAACCTGGTGTCCGAAGGCGCGGCCGCCGAGCCGACCGCCTTCACCTACACCAACGCCAGTGGACCGCGCTGGGGCTTCACCTTCCGCACCGCCTCGAACGCCACCTGGATCTACGAGCTCAGCTCCGCCTTCAGCACCTTCGCCGCCCGTAGCACCGACCGGTCGCCCGGGTTCACGGGCACCGAACTGCCCGCCGCCCCGTCGGCGGGCTGACACCGCACCACCGGCCACGACATCCGAGCCACCGCGGCCGCCTCCCTCCGGGGCGGCCGCGGTGCCGCCGAGAGAGGCAGCCTCCCTTGCCCGTTGTCAGCACCAGGACGAGAGCGGTACTGGCGGGCCTGGGCCTGCTCCTCTCGTCCCTCGCGGTCCCCACGCTCGCCGCGCCGCCCGCGACGGCGTCCGGCTCCGCACCGTCCACCGACGCCCTGACCGGAACCGAGCAGATCCTCTTCCGCTCGGGGACCGGCGGATACGGCTGTTTCCGCATCCCCGCGCTGGTCCGCACCAAGGCGAACGTGCTCCTCGCCTTCGCCGAGGCCCGCCGCTCACCCTCCTGCGCCGACCGCGGTCCGATCGACCTCGTGGTCCGGCGCTCCACCGACGACGGCCGCACCTGGGGGCCGGTGCGCGTGGTGACGACCGGAAGCCCGGACGACCCCCACGCGCCGTACACCCACAGCAACCCCGCGCCGGTCGCCGACCTCGAGACCGGCGACGTCCTGCTGCTCTCCACCTCCGAGCCGGTCCAGCCGGGCGGCAGGCGGACACCGCGTGTCCAGCGCTCCACCGACGACGGACTGACCTTCGGCGCGGCCCGTCCGCTCCCGAGGTTCACCGCCACCGACAAGGGCTGGTACGGCACCGGACCTGGTCACGGCATCCAGCTCACCCGCGGCGCTCACCAGGGCCGGCTGGTCGTGGGCGCGTACGAGGAACCCGATTCCTCCACCGCGTACATCGGTGTGCTGTACAGCGATGACGGCGGAGAGAGCTGGCAGGCGTCCACCACCCCGAACTCCCATGTGAAGGACACCGTCAAACCGGGCGAGCCGACCGTCGCCGAGCTCGACGACGGGAGCCTGTACGTCAACGCGCGGAACAACACCGACCCCGTCCACCGCACCCGCGCCGTGAGCACGGACGGAGGTACGACCGTCCCGGCGCAACGGCTCGCGACCGGCCTGACGGCGCCTCAGGTGCAGGCCTCGGTGCTCGCCCTGCGGCAGACGTACCGCAGCACCCCTGGTGACACGCTCGTCTTCGCGGCCCCCACCCACCCCACCGACCGGCAGGAGATGGGCCTGCGGTGGTCGACGGACCGGGGCGTGACCTGGCAGCAGTCCTCCCGGAGCGCGATCAGCGACCAGCGGGCCGGGTACTCCGACCTCGCCGAGCTCATGGACGGCCAGATCGGTCTCCTGTACGAGGGCGGCGCGGACTTCTCCGCCGCCCACATCTACTTCAACCGGTTCACGCCCTCCTCCGTGGGCATCCCGGGCACGACCGCCAAACCGGTCCATCCGCAGCCCACGCCCGCGGCCGGCCGGACCACCCCGGACACCGGCCCGGACGCCCACGACGCCTATCTGGCGGGGGACGCGACGCTGGGCCCGGGCCGCTTCCAGCAGGCCCTGGTCCTGGACGGCGCGGGTGACCACGCCGAACTGCCGTACGCGCCGGCCCTCGACCCCGGCGCCGGAGACGTCACCTACTCGTTCTTCTTCCGCCACACGGCCTCGGCCACGAGTCCGCAGCAGGCCCTGATGTGGGCGTACGGTACGGGCTCGGCCGAACCGCAGGTGTGGATCAGGGCGCAGCCCGCGCAGGACCGGCTCTTCGTCTGGGCCCAGACCGCCTCGGGCACCACCGGGCTGGCGCTGCCGGACACGGCGGCGTCCACAGCCTTCGGCGACGGGGCGTGGCACCATCTGGCCCTGGTGCGCACCGCCGGCCAACTGGCCCTGTCGGTGGACGGCGGGCCTCCCGCCGTGGCGACCGGGGTCACCGGATCCCTCACGAACACCCTCGACCAGGGCATCGACGGCATCCGGCTCGGCGCCAAGGCCGACGCGACCGCCAGCGACTCCTACACCGGCGCACTCGACGGATTCCGGGTCCACCGGACCGCCCTCACCTCCGCCCAGCTCACGGCTCTGCGCACCGCGGACGACGCTGCCGGCACCGAGGACTCGCTGTCGGTGCACCTCCCGTTCCAGGTGATCGACCGCGCCGACGCCCCGGCCATGGTCTCCGTCGGCATCCAGGACGACGTCTCCGGCCACTGCGCCGACGGCACGCTGCTCGACGGACTGCCCACGGAGACGACGGGCCGTGTGGGCAGAGGGGCGATCGGGGTGTCGGCCACCCGGCCGGGCGTCGAGACCCCGTACGTGCCCGCCCTGGACGTGGGCTCCTCGGACTTCACGTACACCCTGTGGTTCGCCCACGCGGCCACGGCCTCGACACCCAACGCGGCGCTGCTGTGGGCCTACGGCTCGACGTCCGGCAAGCCCTCCCTGTGGGTACGCACCCAGCCGGCCCAGGACCGCCTGCTGGCCTGGGCCCAGACACCGGAGGGGCACGTCCAGGTCGCACTGCCGGACCCCGGCACGTCCACGGCCTACGGGGACGGCGGCTGGCATCTGCTGGCCCTGAGCCGCACGGGCGGCACGCTGCGGCTGAGCGTCGACGGCGCGCCGGCCGTGGAGGCCTCCGGCCTCACCGGCTCCCTGACCGGGACCGCGACGGAAGGGCTGCGGGTCGGTTCCAAGCCGGACCGCACCGACGTACTGAACGGCAAGCTGGACGACGTCCGCCTGTTCGACCGGGCGCTGACACCGGCCGAACTGACCAAGGCCACGGCCTCCACGGCCGGCGGCAGCGGCGGCTACCCGTCGGATCCGCCCCGGGTCTGGTGGTCGATGGAACCCGGCAACACAGAGGTCCACCAGGTCCAGCGCTCCGCCGCGGGCCCCGCGACGCCGGACTCCTCCGCCCACTGCAACCACGCCTATGTGCGGGGCTCCGCGGCCCCGGGCAGCGGCAGATTCGGCTCCGCCCTGGCGCTCGACGGCACGGACGACGGCGTCGAACTCCCCTACGGCGCCGACGAGGCGCTGGGAGCGGGCGACTTCACCGTCGCCCTGTGGTGGAAGTACTCCGCCACCTCGGCCACCGGCGACCAGGTGCTGCTCTGGGCCTACGGCACGGGAGGTACGGAACGCCAACTGTGGCTGCGCGCCAAACCCGCGCAGGACCGGCTGACCGCCCACTTCCAGACGGACAGCGCCACGACCGAGTTGCACGCGGTCGACACCACCACGGCCGCCGCCTTCGGGGACTCCGTATGGCACCACGTCGTACTCCAGCGGTCCGGTGACCGGCTGACCCTGTCGGTGGACGGCACCGTCCTGGACGAGGCGGCCACCCCGCCCGGCGCGGTGACCTACGGTGACGCGTTCGCGGTGTCCGGCATACACCTGGGGACCCGGCCTAACGGCGCCGAGCACCTGAAGGGCTCCCTGGACGAGTTCACGCTGGTACGCCGGGCTCTGACGGCCGAGGAACTGACGGCGCTGCGCACGCGCAACGCCGATCCGGGATCGGCTGCGGTGGCACGGCTCCCCTTCGAGACGGTGACGACGACGGGTTACGCCCGCATGTGACGCCGGGGCGGGGTGCCAGGTTCCACGGAGCCGGGCACCCCGCCATCCGACGCACCCCTTGACCTCAACGTAACTTGAGGTCCTACGGTCCAGGGCATGGACTACTCACATGACGACGCAGGACTGGCGCGGCAGCCCATCGGTTACTGGAGCTGGGCCGCCTACGACGCGACCGTGACCCACATCCGGGCCGCGCTGGCCGAACACGGTCTGACCCAGCCCCCCTGGTGGGTCCTCAACCAGCTCACCGACGCGGACGAACAGGGCCGCCCGCGGGCCGAGGTGGTCGCGATGCTCAGCGGCTATCTGGGCGTCGGCGGCGCACTGGAGCCCGAGATCGACACCCTCGTCGCCCAGGGCCTGGTCACCGAGGACTCCGGCACCCGCCTGCGGCTGACCGCCGAGGGACACGTCCTGCGCGACAAGGCCGCGGAACGGGTCGGCAGGGCGCTCGCGGAGATCCACGCGGGCATCCCCGACGAGGAGTTCGTCGCCGCGCTCAAGGTCCTCCAGCGGATGATCCACAACGTGGGCGGCAAGGCCTGGCACCACTGAGCCCGCTCGCCGCACTCAGACGCTGCTGAACGACAACTTCGCCGCGAACCCGAGGAACAGCACACCCGCCGCCGAAGTGGCCCCCGCCGACAGCCGCTTACGGCGGCGGAAGGCGGCGGCCAGGCGGGTGCCGCCGAATATCAGCGCCGAGAGGTAGAGGAAGCTGCCGAGCTGCAGCAGCGTGCCCAGCAGCAGGAAGGAGAGCCCCGGATAGGCGTAACCCGGATCGACGAACTGCACGAAGAAGGAGATGAGGAACAGGATCAGCTTGGGATTGAACAGGCTGACCACGAGCGCACGACGGTAGGGACGCTCCGCGTCCGTCGCGGGCGCGCCGCCCTCGTCCGCCAGATCGGCCATCCGCTGGTGCCGCTCGCGCCACATCGACACGGCCGACCGCAGCATCCCGATCGCCAGCCAGGTCAGGTACCCGGCGCCCGCGAACTTGACGATGCCGAAGAGCAGCGGCGTCGTCTGCAGCAGGGAGGCGGCACCGAGCGCGGACAAGGTCATCAGGATCGTGTCCCCGGTCCACACCCCGGCAGCGGCCACATAACCGGTGCGCACCCCACGTCTGGCGGCGACGGAGAGCACGTACAGCGAATTCGGTCCCGGCAGCAGAATGATCAGCACCAGGCCGGCGAGATAGGTCGGGAGATCGGTGACACCCAGCATGAACGGAGTGTCGCACGCGGGTCCGACACACCGCCCGCACGGTCCGGGATGTGGAGGACCAGTCGTTGTCGCCGTCCGGCGGACGGCCCACGGAGAGCCCCGTCTCCGCACCGGCCACGTCCGGCACGGTGCCTCGTGGACCACTGTGCACGCACCTGCCCACGGATCAGCGATCGCCTGAGGCGTCCGCTCAGAACGCGTCCGCCGGGACGTACGCCCCCCACACCTCCCGCAGCGCGTCGCAGACCTCACCCACCGTGGCCCGCGCCCTGAGCGCGTCCTTCATCGGATGGAGCACGTTGTCCGAACCCTGTGCCGCCGCCTTCAGCCCCGCCAGTGCCGCGTCCACCGCCCGCTGGTCGCGTTCGGCGCGGAGCCGCGCCAGGCGGGCCGCCTGCCGGGCCTCGATGGCCGGGTCGACGCGGAGCGGCTCGTACGGTTCCTCCTCGTCGAGGCGGAAGCGGTTGACACCGACGACGACGCGCTCACCGCTGTCCGTCTCCTGCGCGACGCGGTAGGCGCTGCGCTCGATCTCACCCTTCTGGAAGCCGCGTTCGATGGCGCCGACGGCGCCGCCCATGTCCTCGACCCGGAGCATCAGTTCCAGCGCCGCCGCTTCGACGTCGTCGGTCATCCTCTCCACGACGTACGAACCGGCGAAGGGGTCCGCCGTCGCCGTCACGTCCGTCTCGTACGCCAGGACCTGCTGGGTGCGCAGGGCGAGGCGGGCCGACTTGTCCGTCGGCAGGGCGATGGCCTCGTCGAAGGAGTTGGTGTGCAGCGACTGCGTGCCGCCGAGGACCGCGCCCAGGCCCTGGACGGCGACCCGGACCAGATTGACCTCGGGCTGCTGGGCCGTGAGCTGCACGCCCGCGGTCTGCGTGTGGAAGCGCAGCATCAGGGACCTGGGGTTCTTCGCGCCGAACTCCTCCCGCATCACCCGTGCCCAGATCCGGCGTGCGGCACGGAATTTGGCGACCTCCTCGAGGATCGTCGTACGGGCGACGAAGAAGAAGGACAGACGCGGCGCGAAGTCGTCCACGTCCATGCCGGCCGCGACGGCGGTGCGGACGTACTCGATGCCGTCCGCGAGGGTGAAGGCGATCTCCTGCACGGGCGAGGCGCCTGCCTCGGCCATGTGGTAACCAGAGATCGAGATCGTGTTCCACTTCGGGATCTCGGCCTTGCAGTACTCGAAGATGTCGGCGGTCAGCCGCAGCGAGGGCTTCGGCGGGAAGATGTACGTGCCCCGGGCGATGTACTCCTTGAGCACGTCGTTCTGGATCGTGCCCGTGAGCCGGTCGGCCGGTACGCCCTGCTCCTCGGCGACCAGTTGGTAGAGAAGGAGGAGGAGCGCCGCAGGGGCGTTGATGGTCATCGACGTGGAGACCTCGCCCAACGGGATCCCGCCGAACAGGACGCGCATGTCGTCGACGGAGTCGATCGCCACGCCGACCTTGCCGACCTCACCGGAGGAGAGGGGGGCGTCGGAGTCGTGTCCCATCTGGGTGGGCAGGTCGAACGCGACGGACAGGCCCGTCGTGCCGTCGGCGATCAGCTGCTTGTACCGGGCGTTGGACTCGGCGGCCGTACCGAATCCCGCGTACTGGCGCATCGTCCACGGCCGCCCCGTGTACATGGTGGGGTGGACACCGCGTGTGAAGGGGAAGGCGCCCGGGGCGCCGAGCTTCTCCTCGGCCCGCCAGCCGTCGAGCACCTCCGGCCCGTACACCGGCTCGATGGGCAGTCCCGATTCGGACTCACGCGTCATCTGCTGTGCCTCCCGTTCACGCCACTCGTCCGGTGACCACATCCGCGACGGACCCCGACGGCGGCGCCACGGCCTGCGGGAGCCCTCCGCCGGGGCCTTCCCCCAGCACTACCACGAGGTCCGGACGCGCACTTCTCCCCACGCGCAGGATTCGGCAACCGGGCGGGCCGGGAATCCGTCTCATGAGACATCCGCGCCGCGCGACGGACCGTGCGCGACGGGTCACGCGAGGCCGGGTCCGCGACGGGCGACCCAGGGGGCAGGACATGAGACGTATGCGGACGAAGAGCAACGCACGCCGAGCGCGTACGACGGCCGCGGCAGCCGTCGGCGTACTCGCGCTGACCACACTGACGGCGGGCTGCAAGGTCGAGCCGGTGGGGGCGACGGAGCCCACCACCCTCCCGGCGAAGGCGCCCTCGCGCCCCACACCCGCACCGTCGCCCACCGCGGACGCCGCCGGGCCCGGCGGTGGATCGGCGAGCCCCTCGGCCACTCCCTCACGGACGCCGAGCGTTCGCCCCTCTCCGCGGCCCAGCACCCTGATGTCCATGGGCGACCGGAGCAAGCGGGTACGGGAGTTGCAGGCCCGGCTGCGTCAGATCGGCCACTTCGGCCGTGGCCCCACCGGGTACTACGGCACCACGACCTTCGCGTCCGTGCAGTCCTTCCAGGGCAAGCGGGGCCTGGAACGCACGGGGAGGACCGACACGGTGACCTGGGAACGGCTGCTCGCGATGACGCGGGAGCCGACGGCGGAGGAACTCGACCCGCCGGACGCCGCGCCGGCTGCCGCGAAGCCCGACGCCCGCTGCATGACGGGCCGGGTCCTGTGCATCAGCAAGAACAGCCGCTCGCTGTCCTGGATGATCGACGGCAAGGTCGTGTCGTCGATGGACGTGCGGTTCGGCTCGCAGTACACACCCACCCGTGAGGGCACCTTCTCGGTGTACTGGAAATCCCGCCACCACGTCTCCACGCTCTACGACTCCCCCATGCCGTACGCCATGTTCTTCAGCGGCGGCCAAGCGGTGCACTACTCGTCGGACTTCGCGGCGCGCGGCTACGACGGCGCCTCGCACGGTTGTGTGAACGTGCGGGACGAGGGGAAGATCGCGTCGCTCTACGCCCAGGTACAGGACGGCGACAAGGTCGTCATCTACCAGTAGACGCGTGACCGGAAAAGGGGCGCGGACGGGACCGGGGGAACGTGTCCCGCCCGCGCCGGGTGCGCTGAGCCGAAGGTACGGGGGGAACCCCGGCTCTTTCGCGCCGCCGATGACCAGTCGGCACTCACTACTGCGCCGGAGTGCCGGAGAACGTTACAGCTGCCGCGTCTACGCAGGTCAGCGCATTGTCGGGACAAGCGCGGACGGCGTGCGGAAGGAGACCGGGGGGAATCGGCTTCTCGCCGTCCCCGCCGTTGTCCTCACCCTTGTCCGCGCCGCCGTTCCCGCTGTCGCCCTTGTCCTTGTCGCCGTCGTCGGCGCTCTCCCCGCCCTGGCCGTCCGCGCCCAGGAGCCGGTCGCAGAAGCGGTCCAGATCGACCTTCCCGTCCGTCAGCTCGAGGAGCCGCCGTTCGTCCGGCCGGCTCAAGGTGTCCGCGCGGTAGGCATGGCAGGCCTTGACCGACGTCTTGTACACCTCGGCCGGGGACGCTCCGGGCACCTCGGGTCCGCTCGTACCGTCGTCGGCGTCACCGGTACCGCTGTCCCGGTCACCGTCCTCGCGCCGCGTCGCACCGCCGTCCGGCCCGGTCCGCCCGTCGCTCCCGGCCGTCCCGGCGTCCGGCTCGTCCGAGGCCGGGGGCGCGCCGGGCGCACCGGACGTGGCGGAGGGCACGGGCGCCGGTTCACCGCCGCCGTCGGGCACCTCGACGCCCAGCTCGCGGGGGGACGCGGCCGCCGAGACGGACGTCACCGGAGCCGGCGAGCCCTGGCCGCCGAACGGCGCGGGAAGCATGCCCGTACCCCCGGCGACCGCCACCCCACCGAGTGCGCACCCGGCGAGTGAGACGGCGAGGCCGTAGCGCACCGGGCGGGTCCAGCGCGCACGCCGGGGCGTGGCCTTGCGCCCCTTCCCGATCCGTACGGCGTGCAGCGCGTCCTGCCGGCCCGCGAGTCCGGCGGGGCGCACCGCACCGGACCGCTTCCCGCCCCGGGACGCCTCGCGGAAGGCGGCCAGCACGGCGGACTCGCCGGGCAGTTCGTCACCGGACGGGCCCGGGGTCCGCAGGGCGAGCAGCGCGGCCTCCAGCTGCCGCGCCCCGGCTCTCGCGTGATCGTCGACGGGTTCGACGGACTCGCCACGGAGCAACTTCTCCGCCGCGTCCGCGTCAAGCCACTCCTGCTGCTCGTCGGCCATCACATGTCCTTCTGCGTCCACGGACGCGAATGCGTCACACCGGCGGGCGTCACCGCACCGTGGCGGCCAGGGCGTTGCGCGGGCACGGCGCCGAGCTCCCCGCCCGCTGCCGGAAGGTCGTCCTCCGGGCCGTGGTCGGCGCCCACCAGCTCCGCGAGCCGCTTCAGACCGCGGTGCGCGGCGGTGCGCACCGCACCGGGGCGCTTGCCCAGCGTCCGGGCCGCGCTCTTCGCGTCGAGACCGACCACCACGCGGAGCACGACCGCCTCGGCCTGGTCCTGCGGCAACTGCGCGATGAGGGACATGGCTCGTCCGGTGGCCATCGACTCCAGTGCCTCGGTCGCGGTGTCGGACTCGGCGGGCTCACCAGCCAGTTCGCTCTCGTCGCCGCCGACGGCGGGGCGCCTGCCCCGCATCCGTATGTGGTCGAGCGAGCGGTTGCGCGCTATCCGCGCGGCCCAGCCGCGGAAGCGGTCGGCGTCCCCGCTGAACCGGTCGAGGTCACGCGCTATCTGCAGCCAGGACTCGGACGCCACGTCCTCGGCGTCCGGTTCACCGACCAACGTACGTATGTAGCCCAACAACCGTGGGTGCACGGCGCGGTACACAGTCCGGAAGGCGTCTTCGTCCCCGTCCTGTGCCGCGAGCACCGCGGCGGTCAGCTCCGCGTCGTCCCCCAGCACTCCCTCAACCCGCCCTGCTGATCAGAATCGTAGCTGGTCACCACTACTGCGCCACCCTGCGCGACTCAGCACGCTACGTGGTCGGGCGGTGCCCCGTCCATGACTTGTACAACCCGCAACTGTCTCCTGACACAGTGCGGTGTGACAGAAAACGCACCCGTGGCGCTGAAATGAGTACGGGCCGCTCTGCGGCCCCGCGGAAGACGACCGGGGCCTCTCCTGTGGGGGGTGGCGGCCCCGGTCGTCGTTCCGTGCACCCACCTGACCACCCCTGGCCTGACCGAACCCACACCCCGGCCCGGTGCACCGCTCTCCCCTTTCGGTGCCCCTCCGGATCCGGGCCTCACTCCGGCATGCCGCCCCCGGACTGTCCGCGGGCGCGGCGGGACATCACCGCGCGCAGTACCCGCCGGCCCTCGGTCGACAGGTCCAGGGCACGGCGCAGTCCCGCTCCGCCGCCCACAGGTCCGGTGGTCTCGGCGAGACCCTCCAGGATCTCGGCCTGGCGGCGGAGTTCGCCCATGACGAGCGGACCACCGCCCACAGCCACCTCGGCACCGCCGGCCGACCGGCGCAAGGACGCCGCGGTGCCGTCGCCGGCCGGGAAGTCGAACTCCCGGTGCACTTCCAGCGCGAGGAGCGAACAGGCGTCCGCCCATGCGCGCAGCGGTCCGGCGGCGAAGTCCCGGGGCGCCTCGCCGAGCAGCGCCCGGACGCGGGCCGCCGTCGGGTCGCTCCTCG
Organism: Streptomyces sp. NPDC005791; assembly: GCF_042871485.1. Classification (NCBI taxonomy): domain Bacteria; kingdom Bacillati; phylum Actinomycetota; class Actinomycetes; order Kitasatosporales; family Streptomycetaceae; genus Streptomyces; species Streptomyces sp. NPDC005791. The sequence continues at coordinate 583,998 of NZ_JBIAIP010000001.1, read as the reverse complement.
CCGCGCCTTCCAGAACCGCGTGTACGGCGTCGAGCCGGGCCGCCCATGCGGCGCCGTTCTCGCAGCCCGCCCAGAGCGGGCGCAGGGGCTCCGGCCCGTCTCCGTCCGGCGGAGCCGGAAGGCAGCGGTCCAGGCAGGCGACTCCGCTCGCCGCCAGCCCCCGCTCGTCGGCCCGTGCGATCAGCTCCAGCAGACTCATCGACATCCCCCATCGGACCGTCCCGTCCATCGGCCCGTGCGGCCCATCGACGCCCGGAAGCACACCGCTTCCCGTTACCGCGTACTGCGCCGAATGGCCGAAAAGCGTCACCCTTCCGACACGGAACATCGCCACGGGACGTCAGCTGGACCGGCCGACGACGCCCAGACGGTCCAGAAAAGCGAAGAAAAGCTCCTCCGCGGACCACTCAGGCCGCTCGATACGCAACAGTTCGAGCAGGGGGCCCTCGAGAACCCCACGGCCAGATTCAGCCGCCCACCCGACGGCCCGGGCGGCCGCGTCCTCAGGTGGCAGGAAGAGGTCCTCGAGCGTCGTGCCGTCCCGGCCCAGGAGCGCCGTCATCGGCTCCCTGCCGAGGCAGGCGTACCAGGACCCGCTCCGCGGTGCCGAAGCCTCGACGGCCACGCAGGCACCGTCCATGACGAACCCGAGGAGGACCGGCGCCCGTGCGGCGTCGGCCAGCGCGGTCATGCTGCCCAGCGAGGGCTCCGTCGGATGGGACCAGACCTGCCAGCCGTCCGCGCGGTACTCCCGCAGCGTCAGCCGCTCCCGCGCGTCCCGTAACGCCGGGTGGCCGATGAGCGGCTCACCGCTGCGGCCCACCAGATAACAGCCCCAGAAACCCACATCATGCTCCCCCCGTGGCACCGGGCTGTCATTCTTCCCGCCCCGCACCACGGGGAAGCGCGAGAACGGGTCAACTCAGACGGACGCCGGACCGGCCGTCGACGGCGCGGACAGCGGGGTCACACCGAGGGCCGCGCGCTCGCCCTGCATCCGGGTCAGCTTGCGTACGAAGAGGATCGCGAGGACGGCGGCGACGGCGTCGAGCACATCGGCCACCATGACCATGCCGGCCGCGTCCATGACCTCCGGCAGCAGCTCGGCCTGCTCGTACCGCTTGGCCGTGTACCGGGTGAAGAGCAGCGAGAAGACGTAGACCCCCCACCAGAGGTTCAGCGGCGCCATCGAGACGGTGCGCCAGGCACCGTCCGGGTTCGTCTGGGCGCTCGCGGCCCAGATGCCCCCGGCGACCCTGCGCGGCAGCCAGAAATTGCCGAGCGGCACGAACCAGCCGCCGATCGCCCACCCGGGCCGCATGGGCTGCAGACCGGCGTCGAACACCTCGGCGTTCCGGCGCACCCGGTGGAACCAGATGATGAAGAGCACGGCGGTCGCCAGCACCGCGATCATCTGCAGGCTTCCGGCACGGGCGTACAGGAGGTCGGCGCGCGTCGCCGCGGGCCCGGCGAACGCCGTGGGGTCGCCGGCGACCGCGTCGGCGACGACGCCGCGCAGGTACGCCCCGGCGGCGACGGCCAGGAGGTCCGTGGCGATCACGGCGGCCAGCAGGGCGACGACCGCCGTGGCGAGCCGGTCGGGCGAGCGCAGCCGGTGCCAGGACTCGATCGTCGGGACAGGAGCCGCGGACATGAGCCCGTGCGGCGGTGAGGAACGCAGAGCCGCACAGCGGGTGCAGCGCCCGTCGTCGGAAGCGACGGGTCTCGTACGGCATGTGGTGCAGAGCATGGAACGGCCCCCAGGATTCGTCCGGAACGCAGGAGCCGCGCGCCCCTTCCCAGGGCGCGCGGCAAGCGGAACCTAGCCGCCGGCGGCGTCGCTGTCCACGCGATTGCCGATCAGTTCGACGCGTCGGCCTCGTCCGCCAGCTGCTGGAACCGCGCCCAGGTCAGCTCCGGTTCCCGCGGGTCCCACAGCTTCTGGGAGACCGCGTTCAGCGGCAGCCGGATTCCTTCCGCCACCTGTGCCTGCGTCTGCGCGTTCGGGAAGTCGCCCCAGACCGCGAACCGGCCACCCAGGATCTGCTTCGAGTAGCGCTCGGCCACCGGCTCGGTCCCGCGCAGGACGAGCGGGGTCCACTGCTCGTAGATCCGCTCGCCGGTCGGGTACGTGAAGTCGTTGGGCTCGCCGAGCACGTAGTAGAGGAACTCGTCGTTGAGGTTGACCACCGCGCGGCCTTCGGCCAGGTAGTCCTGGGGCGGCCGGGCGCCGATCTCCTTGCCGGTCCAGTACTCGACCTCGATGTCCTTGGCCGCGGTGACCGCGCCACCGCTGAAGAAGCCGTCGTTCCATGCCTTGGGGATCTTCTCCGCCTCGCGGATCACCGCCGCACGGTCGTTCAACCAGCTCTCCGTGAGGTCCTGGACGGTGGCGCCGTCGCCGTGCTTCTCGCGGGCGGCCGCGGCGAGCTGCGGGTACGAGGCGGCCGGGTCGCTGACGGTCAGCGCCTGGTACTCGTCGGCACCGACGTGGAACCACTGGCCGGGGAAGAGCTCGGCGTACTCGCGGAGCAGGTCGTCGACGATCTCGGCCGATTCGGCCTTGGAGATGTCGATGGCTCCCTGGCGGGCGGTGCCCTGGGTGTTGCGCAGCTGCAGACCGGGGTGCGCCTTCAGCACCGCCCCGAGGTGTCCGGGCGAGTCGATCTCGCCGACGACCGTGATGTGGAGGCTCTGCGCGAGTTTCACGATCCGGCGGACCTCGGCCTTGGTGAGGTGGTCCGCGGAGACCACCTCCGGGTGCGAATCGGACTCGATCCGGAAGGCCTGGTCGTCGGAGAAGTGGAGGCCGAGCTGGTTGAGCTTGAGGTCGGCCATCTCGCGCAGCCGGTCCTCGATCCAGTCCGCGCTGTAGTGCTTGCGTGCGATGTCGAGGTTGAGCCCGCGCTGCGGCCGGTCGGGGGTGTCGCGCACCACGCCCTCGGGCACGGTGCTGCCGGTGTTCAGCGACTGCTTCAGGGTGCGGGTCCCGTAGAAGACACCCGCCTGGCCGGGGCCGCTGATCGTCACGCGGTTGTCCGCGGTCTTCAGGGTGTACGACTCCGGGTCGCCCTTGCCCGAGGCCGCGAGCGCCAGCTCGACGTCGCCGGACCGGGCGGACTTCTCGCCCCGGTAGGTGATCTTCAGCTCATCGGCGAGCAGTTTCGCCTCGTCGGCGAGCTCGGGGTCGGCCGCGACGACCGCGCTGTCCTCGGCCGGTTTCCAGCCGGGCCCGCGGGCGGCGGTGTGCTCACGGACCGCGGGTATCGTCCGCGGCGTCGTGGAGAGCGGGTAGCTCCGGGTGGGTGACGGTGCGACGGAGGTGCGGGACGACGCCGACGCGCCGGGGCCGGAGCCCTCGGGCCAGACGACGACGGTCAGGGTGACGGCGGCTGCCACCGCGACAGCGGCGCCGGCCACCAGGGGTGCGCGTGAGGCGCGTGCAGCATGCGAGGGCGACATCGGTCAGAAACCTCCGGATTGGGGGAAAAACAGAGCAAAGAAGATGAGAAAGTCGGGCATTTCCCCCACTGCTTCGTCCATCAGGCGTTCCGAAACTCTCCCGTCCAGGTGAATTTCTCGCGTCCTTCGGTTGCACGCCGCTCGGTCTCGCTAGCGTGATGGATCACAGGTAACAGTCTTCACTCCCACCCCGCGCAACCTCGTCGCTCTCCGGTCCCTCTCCAGGGTCACAGAAGTCATTCATTCGAGGAGTCCCGCTGTCCAGGTCCAGCGAGTCCCACGCCGACCTGCCGAAACCGCAGCAGGCCGGGCGGACGGCCGTACCCGTCCAGAACCGGAACCGGCACCCCGTCCGGGCCCTCAGGGAGGTCCCGGTGGAGGCCCCCGTTCCGGAACCAGTGTCCGTGACTACCCGGCGACATGCCCACTCGAGTGGTCTCGCCCGCTTCAACGCCTGGCCCCGGGACCTGGCCGAAGCGGCCCTGCTGGAGTGCTGCGGCAGCAGCCGCTGGGCGCAGCGCGTGGCCGCCCACCGGCCCTATCCGGACCTGGAGACGCTGCTCGCCGCCTCCGACGAGGCGGGGTACGACCTCGCGCCCGCCGGTCTCTCCGAGGCGCTCGCCTCGGAGAGCGCTCCCTGCCTGCATCACGACGCGCCCCGCGCCGCCCATCTGGCACTGCGCGCCGCGCACGCCGCGTACGAGAGCCGGTTCGGCCACGTCTTCGTGATCTGTCTCGACGGCCTGCGCCCCTCCCAGCACGTCGATCAGGTGCTGGCCGCGATCCGTACCCGGCTGGCGCACGAACCGGACGAGGAGCGCGCCCTGACCGCGGAGGAGATGCGTCGACTCGCCCGGGGCCGCATCATCGAGCTGCTGACGGAGGCGGGCCGGGAGCCCGGCCCGCTCCCCCCTGTGGCATATGACCCCAGGTAGCCCGTCCGTGCCTGTTTGACTGCCGCTTTGATCACACCGGAGGCCCCGCCGCCATGGAACCGACAAAGCGTCGCTACGATGGCCGGGGCCGGTGGACCGTACCCGGCCGGGTCAGACCGACAGTCAAGCCGGCCGACCCCAATCCCCGCTCCCGGAGGGTTCTTCCGTGCCGGCTGGAACGCTGTACCGCGGCCGGGAAGGCATGTGGTCCTGGGTGGCTCATCGAGTCACCGGTGTCCTCATTTTCTTCTTCCTGTTCGTACACGTCCTGGACACCGCTCTCGTGCGTGTCTCCCCCGAGGCGTACGACGACGTCGTGGCCACCTACAAGACCCCGCTCGTCGCGCTGCTCGAGTACGGCCTGGTGGCCGCGATTCTCTTCCACGCGCTGAACGGTCTCCGGATCGTCGCCGTGGACTTCTGGGCCAAGGGCCCGCGCTACCAGAAGCAGATGCTCTGGACCGTCATGGGTATCTGGATCGTGCTGATGGTCGGGGCCCTGTACCCCGTCCTCGGACACGCCGTACGCGAAGTCTTCGGGAGCTGAGGCCGATGTCCACCGAGACACCTTCTTCCGCGATCGGTGACGTCGAGGGCGTAAGCCTGTTCGACGTCGACAACCCGGCCCCGGTGATCGAGCCCCCGCGCAAGCGCACGGGCAAGACCCCCAAGGGTTCGCGCACGAACTTCGAGATGTACGCCTGGCTCTTCATGCGCCTGTCGGGCATCGTGCTGGTCGTCCTCGTCATCGGCCACCTGCTGATCCAGCTGGTGCTCGACGGCGGCGTGTCCAAGATCGGTTTCGCCTTCGTCGCAGGCCGCTGGGCCTCGCCGTTCTGGCAGATCTGGGACCTGGCGATGCTGTGGCTCGCCATGCTGCACGGCGCCAACGGCCTCCGTACGGTCATCAACGACTACGCCGAACGGGACAACACCCGCTTCTGGCTGAAGATGCTCCTGTACACCGCCACGGTGTTCACCGTCCTGCTGGGCACGCTGGTGATCTTCACCTTCGACCCGAACATCCGCTAGGCGCCGGGACAGAGGGACCAGAGGAAAACCATGCAGATCCACAAGTACGACACCGTCATCGTCGGCGCCGGCGGCGCCGGCATGCGCGCGGCCATCGAGTCGACCAAGCGCAGCCGCACCGCCGTGCTGACGAAGCTCTACCCCACCCGCTCCCACACGGGCGCGGCGCAGGGCGGCATGGCCGCCGCGCTCGCCAACGTGGAGGAGGACAACTGGGAGTGGCACACCTTCGACACGATCAAGGGCGGCGACTACCTGGTCGACCAGGACGCCGCCGAGATCCTCGCGAAGGAGGCCATCGACGCCGTCCTCGACCTGGAGAAGATGGGCCTGCCGTTCAACCGCACGCCCGAGGGCCGCATCGACCAGCGCCGCTTCGGCGGTCACACCCGGAGCCACGGCGAGGCCCCGGTCCGCCGGTCCTGCTACGCGTCGGACCGCACCGGCCACATGATCCTCCAGACGCTGTACCAGAACTGCGTCAAGGAGGGCGTGGAGTTCTTCAACGAGTTCTACGTCCTGGACCTGCTGCTCCAGGAGGTCGACGGCGTCAAGAAGTCCGCGGGCGTCGTGGCCTACGAGCTGGCCACCGGCGAGATCCACGTCTTCCAGGCGAAGTCGATCATCTTCGCCTCCGGCGGCACCGGCAAGTTCTTCAAGGTGACCTCCAACGCCCACACCCTGACCGGTGACGGCCAGGCCGCCGCGTACCGCCGTGGTCTGCCGCTGGAGGACATGGAGTTCTTCCAGTTCCACCCGACGGGCATCTGGCGCATGGGCATCCTGCTGACGGAGGGCGCCCGTGGTGAGGGCGGCATCCTCCGCAACAAGGACGGCGAGCGCTTCATGGAGAAGTACGCGCCGGTCATGAAGGACCTCGCGTCCCGTGACGTCGTGTCCCGCTCCATCTACACGGAGATCCGTGAGGGCCGCGGCTGCGGCCCCGAGGGCGACCACGTCTACCTCGACCTCACGCACCTCCCGCCGGAGCAGCTGGACGCCAAGCTCCCGGACATCACCGAGTTCGCGCGTACGTACCTCGGCATCGAGCCCTACACGGACCCGATCCCGATCCAGCCGACCGCGCACTACGCCATGGGCGGCATCCCGACCAACGTCGAGGGCGAGGTGCTGGCCGACAACACCACCGTCGTCCCGGGCCTGTACGCCGCCGGCGAGGTCGCCTGTGTCTCCGTGCACGGTGCCAACCGCCTGGGTACCAACTCGCTGCTCGACATCAACGTCTTCGGCCGCCGTTCGGGCATCGCCGCCGCCGAGTACTCCGCGAAGAACGACTTCGTCGAGCTCCCGGAGAACCCGGCCCAGCTGGTCGTCGACCAGGTCGAGCGGCTGCGCAACTCCACCGGTACCGAGCGCGTCTCCGAGCTGCGCACGGAACTGCAGGAGTGCATGGACGCCAACGTGATGGTGTTCCGCACCGAACAGACGATCAAGACGGCCGTCGACAAGATCGCCGAGCTGCGCAGGCGCTACCTCGACGTGTCCATCCAGGACAAGGGCAAGCGGTTCAACACCGACCTGCTGGAGGCCGTCGAGCTGGGCAACCTCCTCGACCTGGCCGAGGTCATGGCGACCTCCGCGCTTGCCCGCAAGGAGTCACGCGGCGGTCACTACCGCGAGGACTTCCCGAACCGCGACGACGTCAACTTCATGCGCCACACCATGGCGTACCGCGAGGTCGCGGACGACGGCACCGAGTCGATCCGGCTCGACTACAAGCCGGTCGTCACGACCCGCTACCAGCCGATGGAGCGTAAGTACTGATGGCTACCCCGACCCTGGAAAAGACCGGCAACGCCGAGGCCGGCTTCGCCGACACCCCGTACATCACTGCCACGTTCCGGATCCGCCGCTTCAACCCGGAGGTCTCCGACGAGGTCCAGTGGCAGGACTTCCAGATCTCGATCGACCCGAAGGAGCGTGTACTCGACGCCCTTCACAAGATCAAGTGGGAGCAGGACGGCACACTCACCTTCCGCCGTTCCTGCGCACACGGCATCTGCGGCTCCGACGCGATGCGGATCAACGGCAAGAACAGGCTCGCCTGCAAGACGCTGATCAAGGACATCAACCCGGAGAAGCCGATCACGGTCGAGGCCATCAAGGGCCTCACGGTCCTCAAGGACCTCGTGGTCGACATGGACCCGTTCTTCCAGGCCTACCGCGACGTCATGCCGTTCCTCGTCACCAAGGGGAACGAGCCGACCCGTGAGCGCCTGCAGTCCGCCGAGGACCGCGAGCGCTTCGACGACACCACCAAGTGCATCCTGTGCGCGGCGTGCACGTCCTCGTGCCCGGTGTTCTGGAACGACGGTCAGTACTTCGGCCCGGCGGCCATCGTCAACGCGCACCGCTTCATCTTCGACTCGCGTGACGAGGCCGGCGAGCAGCGGCTGGAGATCCTCAACGACCGTGACGGTGTGTGGCGTTGCCGCACGACGTTCAACTGCACGGACGCCTGCCCGCGTGGCATCGAGGTCACCAAGGCGATCCAGGAAGTGAAGCGCGCGCTCATCACCCGCCGCTTCTGACCCACGCGTTACCTCGGGAGGCCCCGTTTCGCGCACGGACCGTGCGGGAAGCGGGGCCTCTTGGTGCATCGGGCGGGCCGGGACGGTACGGTCGTGCGGGGCCGGTGACCGGCTCACCTCTCCCGGAGCAGCACAGCACGGGAACAGATGGCCTGATGGAGAACGGGGAACGTCATGAGCGATCCGAATCCGTACGCGGACGACTCATACAAGTGGGGCCCGCCCCAGCCGCCGGGCAATCCGCCCACCATGCCGGACGGGCAGGGCTACGGCTACCCGGCGCCGGGCGGCACGCCGGCGTACGGCTACCCGCAGCCGCTCCCCGAGTCGGCGGCGCAGCCCGGCCCCGGTTACGGCTATCCCGGCGCGGGACAGCCGACGGAGCCCGGCTTCAACCTGCCGGCGCAGCAGGGGCAGGGCCCCGGCGGAGTGCCGATGCTCTCGCTCGGTGACATCACGGTGATGAACGACAGCATCGTGACCCCTTCCGGCACCCTCCCGCTCAAGGGCGCGGTGTGGACGGCGACCGACATGTCGCGCACGGAGGAGAAGATCCCCACCGTGGGCATCGTGCTGGCGATCGTCTTCGCGCTGTTCTGCCTCATCGGCCTGCTCTTCCTCCTGATGAAGGAGAAGCGCACGACCGGCTTCGTGCAGATCACGGTCACCAGCGGCGGACGGCACCATCAGACGATGATCCCGGCGACGGGTCCCGAGACCTTCCACTGGGTCATGTCCCAGGTCAACACCGCTCGTTCGCTGAGCGCCTGAGACCGGGCCGGCCGCCCGGATCCGGCGGAGAAGGACAGCCCTTAGCCTGGGACCGTGGTGAAGCAGGAGAAAGAGCCCAAGGCGCCGAAGAGTGAGCAGACCCGCACCCTGATCCTGGAGACCGCGCTCCGGCTCTTCGAGGAGCGCGGCTACGACCGGACGACGATGCGGGCCGTCGCCCAGGAGGCGGGCGTGTCCGTCGGGAACGCCTATTACTACTTCTCGTCGAAGGAGCACCTGGTCCAGGGCTTCTACGACCGGCTCGCCGCCGAGCACGAGGTGGCGGTACAGCCGGTTCTGGCCGGGGACAGGGACCTCGCCGTACGCATCCGGGGCGTGCTGCTCAGCTGGCTGGACGTGGCCGGGCCGTACCACCGCTTCGCCGCGCAGTTCTTCAAGAACGCCGCGGACCCGGACAGCCCGCTCTCCCCCTTCTCCGAGGATTCGGCCGCGGCCCGCGAGGCGGTCGTCTCGGTGCACGAGCGCTGCCTGTCGGGCTCCTCGGCCAAGGCCGACCCGGAACTTGCGGGGCTGCTGCCGCAGTTGATGTGGCTGATGCAGATGGGGCTGGTGCTGTTCTGGGTCTACGACCGGTCCGAGGGCACGGAACGCAGCCGCCGGCTCGTCGAGCGCACCGCGCCGATCGCCGCCCGGGCGATCGCGCTCTCCCGTTTCCGGGTGCTGCGACCGCTCGTGCGGCAGATCCACGAGGTGCTGGTGGAGTTCATGCCCGGCGCGCGGGACGTCAGATCCAGCTGAGTTCCCCCAGCCGCCAGATGCCGGTGCCGTCGGAGAGGTACGGGGATCCGGACACGGACTGCTTGCTGACGACGTAGTCCTTCTTCTGCCACAGCGGGACCAGCGGCACGTCCTCGCCGACCAGCCGCTGGAGCTCCTTGAAGTCGTCCGAGGTCCGGCCGCGGTCGCTGTACATCTGTGGGGACGCGATCAGTGCGTCCGTCTTCTCGCTGGTGTAGCCGTCGTGAAGGGAGTTCTCGCTGCCCACCAGCGGCTGGCTGAAGGTGTCGGGGTCCGGGTAGTCGGGAAGCCGGCCCAGGGTGTACGCGTCGTAGTCACCGGCCGCGTAGCCCTTCTGGAAGGCCTGCCACTCCACCGCCTTCTCCGTGACCTCGAACAGTCCGTCCTTCTCCGGCTGGCGGACCAGCTCGGTGGACTCCTCCTTGTTGGCGTCGTCGTCGCGGTGGGCGAAGGTGATGTGCAACGGAAGATCCACACCGGCCTCCTCCATCAGTTCCCGCGCCCGCCTCGGGTCCGCCTGGCGGTAGAAGTCGAAGAAGGGGTAAAAAACCCAGGTCAGGCGCTCGCAGGTGGGGAGATCAGGCCTGCGGGGAGGCGAGCTCCACCACCGTGATGTCGGAGGGTGCGCCGACACGAACCGGGGGCCCCCAGGCGCCTGCGCCGCGCGAGACGTACAGCTGGGTGTCGCCGTAGCGTTCGTATCCGGCGACCGTGGGGTTGGCGAGCTCCGCCAGCAGGTTCCCGGGCCAGAGCTGGCCCCCGTGCGTGTGACCGGACAGCTGGAGACCGACGCCGTACTCGACGGCCTGGTCGATGACGACGGGCTGGTGCGCGAGGAGGACGGAGGCGCGGCTGCGGTCGCGGTCACCGAGCGCCCGGGCGAAGTCGGGGCCCTGGCCCTCGCTCTCACCCGCGACGTCGTTGACTCCGGCGAGGTCGAAGCCGGCGATCTCCACGCGGGCGTTCTCCAGGGGGTGCAGACCCAGCTCGCGTACGTGGTCGACCCACTCGGCGGCGCCGGAGAAGTACTCGTGGTTACCAGTGACGAAGTAGCTGCCGTGGCGGGCCTCGAGCCCGGCGAGCGGCTCGGCGGCGGAACCGAGGTCGGCGACGGATCCGTCGACCAGGTCCCCGACGACGGCGACCAGGTCGGAGTTGGTGGCGTTGATCGCGTCGACGATCCGCCGGGTGTGGGCGCGGCCCAGGATGGGGCCGAGGTGGATGTCGCTGACCACCGCGATACGGAAGCCGTGGGCGGATCGCGGCAGTCCGGCGAGCGGGACGGTGATCCGCTTGGTGCGGGGACCGCGCAGCACCCCGTAGGTGCCGTAGCCGACGGTGCCGAGCCCGGCGAGGGCGGCGGCTCCACCGACGGTGCGGGCGACGAACAGCCGCCGCGACGGGTCGGCGACGGACGGGGCGGGGGTCTCGGTGCGCGGCGCGACGTCCGTACGGGTGCTGCCTCCGCCGCTGCCGGTCGCGGTGCCGGACTCGGACCCGGAGTCGGACTCGGACTCGGACTCGGACTCGGCGGCAGGGGCTGCGGCTGCCTGCTCGGCCTGCACGGGTTCGGCCACGCGGTCCCGGCGCGCGAGCAGCCGGCGCAGCAGGGGGCGTACGGCCTCGCCCACCAGCAGGGCCATCGTCAGGTAGAGCAGGGCGGCCAGCCACAGATAGCCCGGCCAGGCCAGCACCTGCTGCACCGGGAAGGGGAACCCCGCCCGGCCGGAGACCAGGGCCCCGACGGACAGCAGCGGCAGCACGAAGGCCGCGACGGTGCCCGCGCGGCGCGCGAGGCTGCCCTTCTCCGTCGTGTCACCGATCAGCCGGCGCCACACGTATCGGTGCACCGCTGCCAGCAGCGCGAAAACCGCGACCGCCACGAGTACGAAGACCACAACCACGTACGCTCCCCCGCTGAAACGATCCTGTCCGGACGGCGACACGCGCCCGGCACGTCATCTGCCTGCGCGACGCAAAGCCCTGACACCACGGAACCCGATGACCCCTACAGCCGTCCCCAGAAGAAACGAGGTGACGGCAAGCAGGAGATGGACCCAGAAGTACGCAGTCGGGTCGCCCGCGTCGTCGAACGCGAGCCCGCTGCCGTCCTTCCACAGATTCTTGACAAAGGTGACCCAGATGACCCAACTCCACGCTCCGAAGACGAGCAGGAACCAGGAAACGGGGCGGCTGAGCTTCATGGGTTCAGTATCGCCGTCGCGCTCCGGGGCCATCGCACGGGGTGGGCTGTCCCGGCGGTATGCGCGGCGGTTCAGGCCATCCGGGTCCCCGTCCTCAGCGACGCCCTGTACGTTTCCGATCGTGCCTGCCTTGAAAAAGATCGTGATGACGGTCCTCTCTGCTGCGTTGTTGTCCGTATGTGTCGTCAGTCCCGCGGGGGCCGCCGACAAGGACAAGACCGGCGACAAACAGCCGAAGCCGACCGGCCCGATGTCGACCGTGGGCGGTGAGCGGCTGGGCAAGGTGGGCACCCAGGTCGACCTGGGGCCGGGCGCCCCGGTCCTGCCGAAGGACCTCAGCGCACGGTCGTGGATCGTCGCCGACGCGGAGAGCGGTCAGGTGCTCGCGTCCCACAACGCGCACTGGCGGCTGCCGCCCGCCTCCACCCTGAAGATGCTCTTCGCCGACACGGTGCTGCCCGCCCTGCAGCCGAAGAGCCTGACCCACCTGGTGACCGAGGAAGAGCTCGCCGGCGTCGGCGAGGGCAGCAGCCTGGTCGGCGTCAAGGAGGACCACTCCTACACGGTCCACGACCTGTGGCTCGGTGTGTTCCTGCGCTCCGGCAACGACGCGGTGCACGTGCTGTCCGAGATGTACGGCGGAGTGCCCGCGACGGTCGCCGCCATGCAGCGGCATGCCGAGGAGCTCCAGGCCCTGGACACCAGGGTCGTCTCGCCCGACGGCTACGACTCCCCCGAGCAGGTCTCCAGTGCGTACGACCTGACGCTGTTCGCCCGGAGCGGGATGCAGAAGGCCGATTTCCGGGAGTACGCGGCGACGGCGACGGCGACCTTCCCCGGCGAGCAGAAGAAGGGCAAGAAGCGGGAGAGCTTCGAGATCCAGAACACCAACCGGCTGATGACCGGGGACATCGGGGTGGAGCCGTACAAGGGCATCGCGGGCGTCAAGAACGGTTACACCACCCACGCGGGCAACACCTTCACCGGTATCGCCGAACGCGACGGGAAGGTGCTGCTGGTGACGGTCATGAATCCCTCGGCCGAGGAGAGCCACGCCGTCTACAAGGAGGCCGCCCACCTGCTCGACTGGGGTTTCGCCGCCGGCGGCAAGGTGACCCCGGTCGGCGAGCTGGTACCGCCGAAGTCCGCCGTGCCCGCGAAGGGCTCCGAACCGGCGTCGGGCGCGGACACGGCCCAAAAGAAGGAGCACGCGGCGGCGGCGGCCGCCGCCCCGGTCGGCTCCACCGGGGTGTGGACCGCGCTGTCGGTCGTCGGCGGGGCGCTGCTCGTCCTGGCGGCCGGAGTGTTCCTGGTCAACCGGCGCTGGCCGCTGCCCGACCTGGTGCGCCGCCTCCCCCGCCGCTGACGCCCGCCCCCTCCCCGCCCACCGCGCTCCTCCTGCTCGGTGTCGCCGTCCAGGCGGCGCAGACCAGCAGCAGCTTCGCGCTGAAGTTGATCCACAGGAGCAGCGCGACGGGCACCCCGAAGGCGCCGTACATGCTCTTCGACGCGACGTCCCTCATGTAGCTGCCGAGCAGCAGCTTGAGCAGCTCGAAGCCGACCGCGCCGACCAGCCCGGCCACGATCAGCCGCCGGCGCGGCGGTTCCACCCCGGGCAGCAGGGTCAGCAGGTAGAGCAGGATGAGGAAGTCGGCGAAGACCGCCACGGCCACGGCTGCCACCTGCAGCAGCACCCCGCCCACGCCGTTCGCGGGAATGCCCAGGCGGTCGGCCGTCCAGCCGATGGCCGTGGAGGCGACCGTGGACACGGCGAGTGTCACGAGCGCCGCCCCGCCGAGACCGAGGAGCAGACCGGCGTCCTTGAGCCTGCGGACGACCGGGTTCCCCTCGTCCACGTCGTCCTTCTCCCACACGGCACGCAGACAGTCCCGCATCGAGCCGATCCAGCCGATGCCGGTGAACAGCAGCAGCACACCGGCGACGACCCCCACCGTGCCCGCGTGGGCCACCAGGTTGTCGATGCCGAGCTGGTCCGAGATGCCGGGCACCTGGTCGGCGAGCTTGTCCTTGATCGTGCCGAGCTGCTGCGGGGAGAGCAGTGCGGCGCCGACCGCCGCGCCGACCGCGATCAACGGGAAGAGTGCCAGGAAGCTGAGGAAGGTGATCGCCGCGGCGAGCCTGGTCCAGTGGGCCCGGTCCAGTGTCTCGTAGGAGCGCCAGGCGTGGGTCTCCATCAGCCGTGCGGCGAGCGGCCCGATCACGGGGAGGTTCTTCAGCCAGTCCATGACGTACGCGTACCCTCCCGGACACGGAAAACCGGCGTCCGGGGCCTCCTGAGCCACCAATCACCCATTTCGGTGAGTGCTGTAACAAATCCCTCAAAAGGGTTTTCTCTGGCGATACGGTCACGATCACGTCTGTCGGCCATCCCCGCTTGGAGTTTTCCCGTGAAGGACGCCTTCGGTGCCCCGCAGTCCCTGCTCGTCCTCGGTGGCACCTCGGAGATCGGCCTGGCCACCGCGCGGCGGCTGATCGCCCGCCGCTCCCGGACCGTCCTGCTGGCCGGACGGCCCTCCCTCGCGCTCGAACGCGCCGCGGCCGGCCTGCGCGAGCTGGGCGCCGATGTCCGGACCGTCGCGTTCGACGCGCTCGACTCCGCCTCCCACGAGGAGGTGCTCGGCAAGCTCTTCACCGAGGGGGACATCGACATGGTGCTGCTGGCCTTCGGTGTCCTCGGTGACCAGGCGCGCGACGAGGAGGAACCGCTCGCCGCGGTCCGGGTGGCCCAGACCAACTACACGGGGGCCGTCTCCGCCGGCCTGGTGTGCGCCGGCGCGCTCCAGGCCCAGGGGCATGGCTCGCTGGTGGTGCTCTCCTCGGTGGCCGGTGAACGCGCCCGGCGCGCCGACTTCATCTACGGCTCCAGCAAGGCGGGCCTTGACGTCTTCGCGCAGGGCCTCGGCGACGCCCTGCAGGGGACCGGGGTGCACGTGATGGTCGTACGTCCCGGCTTCGTGCGGTCGCGGATGACGGCGGGGCGCGAGGAGGCGCCCCTCGCCACCACCCCGGGAGCGGTCGCGGACGCGATCGTGGCGGGGCTCCGGCGGGGCTCGGAGACGGTGTGGGTGCCCGGTGCGCTGCGGGTGGTGATGTCGGCCCTGCGGCACGTGCCGCGCCCGCTGTTCCGGCGGCTGCCGGTGCGCTGATGCCCCGGCTCAGGCAGGCGCCGGGCTCAGGGGCGCAGGGACCGCTGGTCCATGGAGCTGCCGCCCTGGGCCGGTACGACGGACGCGCCGCCGCCGGCCCCGAACGGGAACTCGTCGATCTTGCGCCAGACGCCGTCCGCACCCTGCTCGTACAGTGCGAAGGAACCACAGGTCCAGGCCGCCTCGTACGACGAGAGCTCCTCGTACGCGCGGTCCATGGCCTCCTCCGCGATGCCGTGCGCCACGGTCACGTGCGGGTGGTAGGGGAACTGCAGCTCGCGCACCAGGGGGCCGGAGGCCTCCCGGACCCGCTTCTGGAGCCAGGAGCAGGCCGAGGCGCCCTCGACGACCTGGACGAAGACGACCGGCGAGAGCGGCCGGAAGGTTCCCGTCCCGGACAGCCGCATGGGGAAGGGCCGGCCGGCCGTGGCGATCTGGGAGAGGTGCGCCTCGATCGCCGGCAGGTCGGCCGACTCGGCCTCCGTCGGCGGAAGGAGGGTGACGTGGGTGGGGATGCCGTACGCGGCAGGGTCCCCGAAGCTCGCGCGCCGCTCCTGGAGCAGGCTGCCGTACGGCTCCGGGACCGCGATCGAAACGCCGAGCGTTACGGTCCCCACATCGTTCTCCTCAATAGTCGAAGATCGCTCTTCGGTCCTGGATCGCTCTTCGGACGTGCCGACGCCAGTGTCGCCCTTTTGGCCGTGCTCCCGCCAGGGCCCTTGGACTCAGTGCTTCGCCGGCAGAAGACCCATTCGATCGTACGTCTGTGCGAGCGTTTCGGCTGCGACGGCCCTGGCCTTCTCCGCCCCCTTGGCCAGCAGGGCGTCCACGGTCTCCGGGTCGTCCAGGTACTCCTGGGTGCGGGTCCGGAACGGAGTGACGAACTCCACCATGACGTCGGCGAGCTCGGTCTTGAGTGCGCCGTACCCCTTGCCCTCGAACTTCTGCTCGAGATCCGGGACGGCGGTGCCGGTGAGGGTGGAGTAGATGCTCAGCAGGTTGCTGACGCCCGGCTTCTCCTCCGGGTCGAAGCGGATCACGGTGTCCGTGTCCGTCACCGCGCTCCTGACCTTCTTGGCGGTGACCTTCGGGTCGTCCAGGAGATTGATGAGGCCCTTCGGCGTCGACGCCGACTTGCTCATCTTGATCGCCGGGTCCTGCAGGTCGAAGATCTTTCCCGTCTCCTTGAGGATGTACGG
Organism: Streptomyces sp. NPDC005791; assembly: GCF_042871485.1. Classification (NCBI taxonomy): domain Bacteria; kingdom Bacillati; phylum Actinomycetota; class Actinomycetes; order Kitasatosporales; family Streptomycetaceae; genus Streptomyces; species Streptomyces sp. NPDC005791. The sequence continues at coordinate 567,917 of NZ_JBIAIP010000001.1, read as the reverse complement.
CGCCGGGACGGTGAACGTCCGGCCGAAGCGGCCGTTGAAACGCTCGGCGAGGTCCCGGGTGAGCTCGATGTGCTGCCGCTGGTCCTCGCCGACCGGAACCTGGTCGGCCTGGTACAGCAGGATGTCGGCGACCTGGAGGACCGGGTACGTGAAGAGACCCACGGTCGCCCGGTCGGCACCCTGCTTCGCGGACTTGTCCTTGAACTGCGTCATGCGGGACGCCTCGCCGAAACCGGTGAGGCAGTTCATGATCCAGCCGAGCTGGGCGTGCTCGGGGACATGGCTCTGGACGAAGAGGGTGCACCGCTCCGGGTCGAGCCCGGCCGCCAGCAACTGGGCGACCGCGAGCCGGGTGTTGTCCCGGAGTTCCCTCGGGTCCTGCGGCACGGTGATCGCGTGCAGGTCCACCACCATGTAGAAAGCGTCGTAGGACTCCTGCAGCGCCACCCACTGGCGGACCGCACCGAGGTAGTTGCCGAGGTGGAACGAGCCTGCGGTGGGCTGGATTCCGGAGAGCACGCGGGGTCGATCAGAGGCCATGCACTCATTGTCTCAGGTGTCGAACCGATCTCCGGCAACCGGTGGAGGAAAGATGCGGGGGCGCGGGGAGGCGGGCCGGTGGTGTCCGGCGTCAGGCGCGCCGCCCGGGCGAGGTTTCCCCGTCCTGGATCCGACCGACGATAGACAGTGGGCACCACCCCCGCCCACGCCGCACGACGAACGGAGATCCCGTGTCGACCACGGACACCGCCATCGCCTCCGCCGAGGCGCACAGCGCGCACAACTACCACCCGCTGCCGGTCGTCATCGCCTCGGCGGACGGCGCCTGGATGACCGATGTCGAGGGGCGCCGCTACCTCGACATGCTCGCCGGCTACTCGGCGCTCAACTTCGGACACGGCAACCGGCGCCTGATCGACGCGGCCAAGGCGCAGCTCGAACGCGTGACCCTGACCTCGCGCGCCTTCCACCACGACCGGTTCGCCGAGTTCTGTACGCGGCTCGCCGAGCTCTGCGGCATGGAGATGGTCCTCCCCATGAACACCGGGGCGGAGGCCGTGGAGACGGCGGTGAAGACGGCCCGCAAGTGGGGCTACCGCGTCAAGGGCGTCCCCGACGGGATGGCGAAGATCATCGTCGCCGCCGACAACTTCCACGGCCGGACGACCACGATCGTCAGCTTCTCCACCGACCAGGAGGCGCGGGCCGATTTCGGTCCGTACACGCCCGGGTTCGAGATCGTGCCGTACGGGGATCTGACCGCGCTCGCCGGAGCGATGACGGAGAACACCGTCGCGGTGCTGATGGAACCGATCCAGGGCGAGGCCGGGGTGCTGGTACCGCCGCCCGGCTATCTCGCCGGGGTGCGGGAGATGACCCGGGAGCGGAACGTGCTGTTCATCGCGGACGAGGTCCAGTCGGGTCTGGGCCGGACGGGCCGGACCTTCGCGTGTGAGCACGAGGGCGTCGTGCCCGACATGTACGTCCTGGGCAAGGCGCTGGGCGGTGGCGTCGTGCCCGTGTCGGCGGTCGTGTCCTCCGCCGCGGTCCTCGGCGTCCACCGGCCGGGCGAGCACGGCTCCACCTTCGGCGGGAACCCGCTGGCCTGCGCGGTCGCCCTGGAGGTGATCGCGATGCTGAGGACCGGCGAGTTCCAGCAGCGCGCCACGGAGCTGGGCGACCACCTCCACCACGAGCTGGGGCTGCTGACCGGCGGCGGCGCGGTGCGGGCCGTGCGGGGCCGGGGCCTGTGGGCAGGCGTCGACATCGCCCCGGCTCTCGGCACGGGCCGCGAGATCTCGGAGAAGCTGATGGGCCGCGGGGTGCTGGTCAAGGACACCCACGGCTCCACGATCCGGATCGCCCCGCCCCTGGTGATCAGCAAGGAGGACCTGGACTGGGGCCTGGACCAGCTCCGCGGCGTACTGGCGGGCTGAACCGCCCGGATCAGTGGGAGGGCCGGCTCAGAGGATGACGTGGGGCAGGAAGCGGGCGTACTCGTCCGTGATCAGCCCCGCCGATTCCCGGATGCCGAGCCCGGCGGACTCGTCCTCGACCACCCAGGCGCCGAGCACCACGCGGTTGCCCGAGAAGTCGGGCAGGGGCGCCAGCTCCTGGTAGCAGCAGGGCTCGTCACGCCGCACCGGTGCGCTGCCCGGTTCGTGGACGGTGACCCCGGCGCCCTCACGGCCCAGCAGCGGCTTGGCGACGTAACCCGCTCCGTCGGGTCCGGCCAGTTCGCGGGGTCCGTCGAGATAGGCGGGGAGGAGGTTGGGGTGGCCGGGATACAGCTCCCAGAGGATGGCCAGCAGCGCCTTGTTGGAGAGGAGCATCTTCCAGGCGGGCTCGATCCAGCAGGTGCTGCCGGTGCCTCCGCCGTTGTCGAGGGTGTCCAGCACGTGCGGGCCGAAGCGGTCCGACGCCAGCCATTCCCACGGGTACAGCTTGAAGCAGCTCCGGATGAAGCGGAGCCGCTCGTCGACGAATCGGCCGGACAGCCTGTCCCAGCCGATCCGTTCGACCGAGAGCGCCTCGGTGTCGATGCCGGCCTGCTGGGCGGTCTCCCGTAGGTACGCGACCGTCATCAGGTCCTCGCCCAGCTCGTCGCCGTCGGAATGGGCGAAGTGCAGGGGGCCCGGCGGCAGCAGTGGGGCCTGCCGCTTCCACGCGTCGACGAGACGCTCGTGCAGGGAGTTCCACTGGTCGGCGCCGGGGAAGCGCTCCTCCATCCAGAACCACTGGGGGCTGGCCGCCTCCACCAGCGAGGTGGGGGTGTCCGCGTTGTACTCCAGCATCTTGGCCGGGCCGGTCCCGTCGTACCGCAGGTCGAACCTGCCGTACAGGGACGGCAGTTCGGCACGGCGCCGCCAGGACTCGGCTATCAGGCCCGCCAGCCGGGTGTCGGTGATGCCGAGATCGGCGAAGCGGTCCTGCTCGACGATGTGCGCGGCGGCGGCCAGGCACATCGTGTGGAGCTCCTCCACGACCTCTTCCAGCGCCTCGACCTCGGGCAGCGAGAAGACGTAGTAGGCGCTCTCGTCCCAGTACGGGCGCAGGGAACCGTCCGGATAGCGGGTCAGGGGGTAGATCAGCCCCTGCTCCTCGACGGTCTGCTGCCAGCCGGGACGCGGTTGCGTGGTGCGGCGTTCCACGGAGGTCTCAGCCGCCGCTGGAGCCGGAGGAGCCGAAGCCGTCGCGTTCGACCGCGGACTTGTCGAAACTGCCGCCGGAGACCCGGTTGTTGTGGCTGCTGCCGCCGTAGTAGTACTTCCCGCTGCCGGTGCTGTCCTCGCACTCGTAGCTCGGGAGGACCTCCTGGGTCACGGGATCGACGCACCGCTCGTCCGGCTCCGAACTGCACGCGGTGAGCGTGGCGGCGAGTACGCCCATGCCACCGAGCACGACGGTGCCCGACCTCAGCTTGCGCCTGATCATGTTCTGTTCTCCCCCGTCGTACCCACGGGCCGGTGTCCACCCACCCGCCCCTTGCCAGTCAGATTAGATGCACGGGGCGGGCGGCTGAAACCCGGTGCCGCTCATCCCTGCCGCTCGTCCCGGAATCCGCGATCACGGGAGCACCCTGCAGAGCGCGTCCAGCGCCCCGGCCCAGCCGCTCTCCGACGGGGTGCCGTAGCCGATGACCAGCCCGTCGCGGACCGGCTCCGCGTCCGGATGCCGGAAACGCGAGAGCCGCTCCAGAGCGAGCCCCTGCCAGGTGGCCGCCTGGACGACCGAACGCTCGGTCCCTTCCGGCAGTTGGAGCACGGCGTGCAGGCCCGCCGCGATGCCGCTCACCCGGAAGTCCGGCGCCCGCTCGGCGAGCACCGCGACCAGCTGGTCGCGGCGGCGCCGGTAGCGCAGCCGCATGGCCCGCACATGCCGGTCGTACGCCCCTGAGGCGATGAACTCCGCGAGGGTCAGCTGGTCCGGTGCCCCGGACATCCAGTCGAAGCCGCCCTTCGCCTCGCACACCTCCTCCACCAGGCCCTCGGGCAGCACCATCCAGGCCAGGCGCAGTCCGGGCACCAGTGACTTGCTGGCCGTGCCCATGTAGACGACCCGTTCCGGATCGAGCCCCTGGAGCGCCCCCACCGGCTGGCGGTCGTAGCGGAACTCGCCGTCGTAGTCGTCCTCCAGGACCAGTCCGCCGGAGGACCTCGCCCAGTCGACCGCCGCGGCCCTGCGGTCGGGATGGAGCGGGACGCCCGTGGGGAACTGGTGGGCGGGGGTCAGCAGCACCGCGCCCACGCCCGGACTCCCGCCCAGCTCCCCGGTCCTGGCCCCGAGGCCGTCCACCGGGAGGCACGGCGTGCGCAGGCCCGCCTCGGTCAGGAGGTTCCGGTGGATGTCCAGCCCGTACGACTCGACGGCCGCCTCCCGCACCTGGCGGCGCCGCAGCACCTTCCCCATCAGCGTGAGCCCGTGGACGAACCCGGAGCAGATCACGATGCGTTCCGGGGCCGCGTACACCCCGCGCGCCCGTGCCAGGTAGTCCGCCAGCACCGTCCGCAGCTCGACGCGGCCCTGCGGATCGTCGTAGCCGAAGGCGGCGTCGGGAGCCGTGGTGAGGGCGCGCCTGGCCGCCTTGAGCCATTCGGCGCGGGGGAAGGACGAGAGGTCCGGTGACCCGGGCATCAGATTGTGGGTGGGCCGCCGGCGCACCTGCCGACCCCTGGCCCCCCGGGCAGCCGGTGCCGGCACGGGGGCCCGCCGCGCGACCCTGGTCCCCGAGCCCTGCCGCGCGGTCAGCCACCCCTCGGCCACGAGCTCGGCGTAGGCGTCGGCGACCGTGTTGCGGGCGATCCCCAGGTCCACGGCGAGCGTCCGGGAGGAGGGCAGCCGGGTCCCGGGCGCCAGCCGGCCGGAGCGCACCGCCTCCCGCAGAGCGCTCATCAGCCCGCTGCGCAGGCCCGCGCCGACCGGTTCGATATGCAGGTCGGCGCCGAAAGCGGCCCAGGAATCCGTCATGGAAATGGACCATACCGCTGCGCCATCAGCCCAGTAGCTTCGTACCCATGACCACGCACACGCATCACCCCGCGCCCACCGACAACGCCCCTGAGCACCCCGCCCGTCTGCAGTGGGCTCAGCTCGCCCCCGACGTCTACAAGGCCATGGTCCGGCTGGACGTGGCGGCTCGTAAGGGGCTCGATCCGACGCTGCTCGAACTGGTGAAGATCCGTGCCTCGCAGCTCAACCACTGCGCCTTCTGCCTGGACATGCACTCCAAGGACGCCCTCGCGGCGGGCGAGTCCGTCGAGCGGATCATCCAGCTCAGCGCCTGGGAGGAGTCGCAGCACTTCTACACGGAGAAGGAGCTGGCGGCGATCCGGCTGACGGAGGCGGTGACGGTCCTGACCGACGGTTTCGTGCCCGACGAGGTCTACGCGAACGCCGCCGAGCACTTCGAGGAGACCGAGCTCGCCCAGCTGATCGCCGCCATCACGGTGATCAACGCCTGGAACAGGTTCGGGGTGACCGCCCGGCTGACCCCGGGGCACTACACGCCCGCCGACGCCAAGCACTGAGAGCGACGGGGCGAGTGACACCGCGGCCTCGCTCCTGTCGGACCACCGCCCCGCGTTCCTCCCGTCCCGGAGTCTCGATGAACGAGCCTGCTTCCGTCTTCCGCGCCCTGCACCACGGACGCCGTCCAGCCGATCCGCTGGTCCTGCCCGGCCCCTGGGACGCCGCGAGCGCCCGGGTGTTCGAGGACGCCGGATTCCCGGCCCTGGCCACACCGAGCGCCGGCGTGGCCGCCTCCCTCGGGTACGCCGACGGGCGGACGCCCGCCGCCGAGATGTTCGCGGCCGTGGCACGGATCGCGCGAGCGGTGTCCGTTCCCGTGTCCGCGGACGTCGAAGCCGGATACGGCCTGGCCCCGGACGAACTCGTCGAACGCCTCCTGGAGGCCGGGGTGGTCGGCTGCAATCTGGAGGACTCGGCCGACGGCGTCCTGGTCGACCCACGGCGGCAGGCCGACCGGCTGGCGGAGGTGCGCGCCGTCGCCGGCGGGCGCCTGTTCGTCAACGCCCGCGTCGACACGTACGTCCACGGGAACCCCGACGCCACGGACGTGGTGGCGGACACGATCGCCCGTGCCCGGCTCTACGCGGAAGCCGGCGCGGACTGCGTGTATCCGGTCATGGCCCCGGCCGACGCCCTTTCCCGTGTGGCCGCCGCGGTGCCGGTCCCGCTCAACGCGCTCGGCACGCCCGAGGACCCGTCCGCCGTTCGCCGGCTCGGAGAGCTGGGCGCCGCACGGATCACCTTCGGTCCTCAGCTGCAGCGCCGGGCCTCCGACGCCGTGCGCGGCCTCGCCGACCGGCTGCTCGGCCGCTGACCCCGCGTATGAGGGCGCCCCCGTCAGCAGGTGCTGACGGGGGCGCCCTCATACGGCTCCGGAGTCCGGCCCGGGGGCCGGTCTGCGGTCAGATCAGGCCGAGCTCGCGGACCGCGTCGCGCTCCTCGGTGAGCTCCTTCACCGACGCGTCGATGCGCGCGCGGGAGAACTCGTTGATGTCCAGGCCCTGGACGATCTCGTACTTCCCGTCCTTCGTGGTGACCGGGAAGGAGGAGATGATGCCCTCGGGAACGCCGTAGGAGCCGTCCGACGGGATACCCATCGAGGTCCAGTCGCCCGCGGCGGTGCCGTTGACCCAGGTGTGCACGTGGTCGATGGCGGCATTGGCGGCCGAGGCGGCCGAGGACGCGCCACGGGCCTCGATGATCGCGGCGCCACGCTTGGCGACGGTCGGGATGAAGGTGTCGGCCAGCCACGCCTCGTCGTCGACGAGCTCGGCGGCGTTCTTGCCGGCGATCTCCGCGTGGAAGATGTCCGGGTACTGGGTCGCCGAGTGGTTGCCCCAGATCGTCAGCCGCTTGATGTCGGAGACGGCGGCACCGGTCTTGGCGGCCAGCTGCGAGATCGCACGGTTGTGGTCCAGACGGGTCATCGCGGTGAAGCGCTCGGCCGGTACGTCCGGGGCGGCGGCCTGCGCGATGAGGGCGTTGGTGTTGGCCGGGTTGCCGACGACGAGGACCTTGATGTCGTCCGCGGCGTTGTCGTTGATGGCCTTGCCCTGCGGCTTGAAGATGCCGCCGTTGGCGGACAGCAGGTCGCCGCGCTCCATGCCCTTCGTACGGGGGCGGGCGCCGACCAGGAGGGCGACGTTGGCGCCGGCGAAGCCGACGTTGGCGTCGTCCGTGATCTCGATGTTCCGCAGCAGCGGGAAGGCGCAGTCGTCGAGCTCCATGGCGGTGCCCTCGGCGGCCTTGAGACCCTGCGGGATCTCGAGGAGTCGCAGGTTGACCGGCACGTCCGGGCCGAGCAGGTGGCCGGAGGCGATGCGGAAGAGCAGCGCGTAGCCGATCTGGCCGGCTGCGCCGGTCACGGTGACATTCACGGGAGTGCGGGTCATGGCGATCTCCGTTAGACAGCTGGCGGCGGTGGGGGTTCCTGCCCCTGGTGCTGGACACCTCTGAATCTTGATGTGAAGAGATATCCAGCGATCAGGCTATCGGACCCTTGCCGCCCGGGCCGCCCGCCCCCCTGTGGGGCCGCACACAGCCGGTCACGGAGCGCAGCGGCCCCCCTCCTCACTCAGGCGTGGTGCAGCCGGTCGCGCCGGAGGCGAGGGTCGCGCAGGCCTTCGCCTCGGAGGCCTGCCTCACGGCGACCATCGGGGTGTACGCCTCGGCGCCGGCGCGCACCGTGCCGGCCTGCTCCGACGCATCCGAGGTGATCTTCACGGTGTCGCCCAGGGCCGCCCGGGTGACACGGGCCCAGGCGGCTCCGCAGGTCTCGCTGTAACGCACCTCGACGAGGCCACCGCCGACGGTCGCCCGGGCGACCGTGCCGGCGAACTGCCCGCCGCAGCCCATGGCTTCCGGGTCCTCCCCGGTGCAGTCCGTGCCGCTGCACCCGACGCCGGAGGGCAGCTCGGGCGCGCTCGTCGTGGGCCCGGCCGACGGTGTCGCCCCGGCCGCGGCGTCGTCGTCCCCGCCCAGATCGGTGAGCAGCACCGCCCCGGCCATGAGCAGGAGCGCGCCCACGAGGCCCGTGAGGAACAGCGTCACCCTGCGGCGGCCGCCCCCCGGCCGTCCTTCGGACGCGTCCCCGCCGGAGTCCGGTGCGCACACTGGCCGCGGCTGCTGCGGGATGTGCGCAACCGCGCTCCGCCGGGCGGGTACGGACAGCGGCGGACCGAGGTCGCGCCCTTCCTCTCCTGGCCCCGCGGCGGTGGACACCCCCGTCCCGCCCTGGCGCACGGCACGCCCGCCCGCCACGGGAGCCGCGGCCACGCCCGCCTCACCCAGTGCGGCACGCGCCTGGGAGATCCTGATGGCCTCCATCGTCATGTCGTGGCGCATCTCGGAGCGGCTCCAGGCCCGCTCGGCCAGTTCCCACATGGTCGTCAAATGGTGCTGCTGCGTACCCGTGGCCTCGGCGAGTGCGACGATCGCCCCCTTGGGCGCGAGCAGCCTGCCGTTGAGATAGCGCTCCCACGACGTCCTGCTGTAACCGGTGCGGTCGGCGACCGCGGCCAGGCTCATCCCGCTGCGGTCCACCAGTCTGCGTAACTGGCCCGCGAACTCCCGTAGCTGCGGATCGAGTTCTTCCGGTAGTGACTTCCAACGAGGCATTGCTTCCCCCCAGTCGATTGCCCCGAACCCACTGAAAAAATGGGAACAGTTGTTCACCCTCCCGGCGCGCCCCGTTCCCCGGCGCCGAGTCCTTCCCCCCTGCCGTCGGAGCGGTCGGCCCGCGCCCCGAACTACCCAGAAGGATGCACGGAGCCAGGGTGCCAGTTCCGGACAAAGGGGCGCACGGGTGCATTCGGTAGGAGCGGGCACTCCGTTGTGCGCCGTAGCGCGTACCGAACCGGATCCCCACCGTGGCGCGACGATCACACGATGGCGGAATGGTCACCTCCGTGCCACAGGCCTCATGCCCCCCTTGAAGCCGGCACCTCATGTCCATGACGCTTGTTCAGGGACAGGGCAATGGTGCTCAAGTCACCGCATTCCGGCGCTTCTCGCGGCGGCGCCCTGTCCGGTGTCCGTCCCTTCTCGGGGGAGGGGACGGACACCACTCAACGGACGGTGAAGCGGACCACGTCCTGCAGGAAGGGCACGTTCAACCACGGCTTGGGCTGCGCCATCAGCGCGAGGAGCACGATCAGCGCGCCCATCAGGCCGTACGTCACCAGGTCGGTGAACCGCGACCGCACGGCCAGCATGCCGACGGAGGGGACGACCCAGCGCAGTACCGCCCCGGCGAGCAGCGCGACGCCCATCAGCATCACGCCGATCCTGAACGCCTGGTCGAAGGGGTCGGTTCCCACGATCAGCAGGCCGAGCCCGGCGGTGCAGAGCACCGACAGCAGCGGCCACTGCCGGGCGGGGGCGGGTGCGTCGTGGGGGGCCGCCCTGCCGCCCCCCTCGGGACGCGCGGTGTCATGGGTCAGCGAGAAGCGGCGCGAAGGCTCCCGCGTCGATCCGCCGGCCCCGGCTGCCTCGTCCGTCTCGGCCGCCCCGTCGGTCTCGGCCGCCCGGCCCGTATCCGCTGCCCCGTCCGTATCCGCCGCCCTCTCCGAATCGGCCGCCCTCTCCGAATCGGCCGCCCCGTCCACCTTGTCCGTCCCGTCCGCCTCGACGGTGACGGGTGTGCCGGCTTTCCGGGCCGACGCGTCCGCGTGCGTACCGTCCGCGTCCGCCGGACTCGTACCAGCGCCCATGACGTTCCTCCGGTCGGTCCGGGTCAGCCGGCGGATGCGGCGGAGGCCTCGTGGGCGGCGCGCTCGGCGGCCTCGACCACGTTGACGAGCAGCTGGGCCCGGGTCATGGGGCCGACACCGCCCGGATTCGGGGCGACCCACGCGGCCACCTCGGTCACGCCCGGGTGGACGTCGCCGACGATCTTGCCGTTCTCGTCCCGGCTGACGCCGACGTCCAGCACGGCCGCGCCCGGCTTCACGTCCTCGGGCTTGATCAGGTGGGGCACACCGGCGGCGGCGACGATGATGTCGGCCTGCCTGAGGTGCGCCGAGAGGTCACGCGTGCCGGTGTGGCACTGGGTGACGGTCGCGTTCTCGGACCTGCGCGTCAGCAGCAGCGGGAGGGGGCGGCCGATGGTGACGCCCCGGCCGACGACGACCACATGGGCGCCGTTGATCTCCACGCCGTGGCGGCGGAGCAGGGTGACGACACCCTGCGGGGTGCACGGCAGCGGACCGCTCTCGTTGAGCACGAGCTTGCCCAGGTTCATCGGGTGCAGCCCGTCCGCGTCCTTCGCCGGGTCCATCAGCTCCAGGATGCGGTTGGTGTCGATCCCCTTAGGGAGGGGGAGCTGCACGATGTAACCCGTGCAGTCCGGGTTGGCGTTGAGCTCCCGTACGACCTCCTCGATCTCCTCCTGGGTGGCTGTGTCGGGGAGTTCGCGCTGGATGGAGCCCATGCCGACCTGGGCGCAGTCGCGGTGCTTGCCGTTCACGTACCAGCGGCTGCCCGGGTCGTCGCCGACGAGCAGGGTTCCCAGGCCGGGTGTGATGCCCTGCGCCTTGAGGGCCGCCACGCGGACGGTCAGATCGGACTTGATCGCAGCTGCGGTGGCCTTGCCATCGAGAATCTGGGCAGTCATGACCCCATCCTCCCGGATGACCCCGCCCACGTACCAATCCGGTCCTGCCACGTGGACGAGAGATTGCACTTGCACAACACATTCGGTATTCGGCTGGACAAAAAGTGGACGTCACGACGACGATAAAGCCCGCATAACCGCGGACAGTGTCGGGGGGACCACCGTTCAGATTGCACATGTTTCCTCCGCGCGGGCCGCGTCGTCCCCAGCACTTCCCAACGGAGGAATACAGCGATGAGCTTCGGCGACCCCAACAACCCCTACGGCCAGCAGCAGGGTGGGCAGCCGGGCGGGCAGCAGCCGGGCTACGGCTACCCGCAGCAGGCCCCCCAGGGTGTTCCCCAGCAGGGATACGGCTACCCGCAGGCACCGCCGGTCCAGGGCGGCTACGGCTTCCCCGGCGGGCCCACCGAGATGCCCGGCGGCGTCAAGGCCGCGCGCGTCATGCTCTTCGTGATCGCCGGCCTCCAGGTCATCGGCACCTTCTTCGTCGCCCTCGCCGCCGTGGCCGTGAACGCGGCCAAGGACGATCCGACGCTGCAGGAGGACGTCCAGTTCCAGCAGCTCGCCGACTACTCGGGCAACGCGCTGTGGGGCATGGCCGTCTTCGCCTTGCTGTGGGGCGTCCTCGCCGTCTTCCTCGGCGCCAAGTTCGGCAAGGGGGGCAACGGGATCCGCATCACGGCCATCGTGTTCGGCGTGATCACCGCGATCCTCGGCATCTACCCCTTCATCGTGATCGGCCTCGTCCACACGGTCCTGGCCATCCTGGTCGTCGTGTTCGTGGCGAAGGCCGACGGCGGCGCATGGTTCAACCGCCAGCAGCAGCCGCAGCACTGATCTTCCCCGCGCACCCGCGCATGAAGGCCGCAACACCCGCGCATCGGCGGGTGGGCGGCCTTCAGCCGTTCGCGGGGGCCGCCGCGGGCACCGGGGTGGTCCGCTGCATGACGACGAAGGAGCCGGCCTTCTCGGTGATCCGGTAGCGCGCCTCCGGGTGGAGTTGCTCCGCGTACTCCACCGGGTCGTCGATCGGCCGTGACCAGCCGAAGTCCAGGTTGATCGCGACGACGTCGGGCGCGGTGCCCGGCGCACCGCCGATCCAGTAGACCGTGCGGTCCGCCGTCAGGTGGGCCATCAGCGTGATGTCCGTCTCCACCCTCGAGCCCACGGGGATGGCCTCCAGCGCCTCTTCGGCCGCGTGGGTGCGCGCGTCGGCGCGATACGTCTCGGGGCGCAGCAGGTCACGGAGCGGCAGGTGCTGGGTGAGGGCGACGGCGATCGCCGCGGTCATGGGGACGGCGACGTTCGCGTACGAGACGAGCCAGGGCCGGTTCGACTTCCGGCTGCGGCGGACTCCGTCGGCCATCGCGAGGAAGACCACCGGCATCAGGATGGCGCTGTAGTGCCAGACCATGCCCCAGTGGTTGGAGTCCTGGGAGAGCAGACGCCAGCCGATCGTCGGCAGGACGAGCAGGATCAGCGGCGAGCGGAGTGCCATGAAGGCGGTGATGCCGACCAGGAAGACCAGCATCTCCAGCTTGACGGAGGAGTTGAACACGCCGAGGACGGAGTCGAGCGGGGAGACCTCCTGCCCGCCGTTCTCCTCGATCTTCTTCCAGTAGTCGTACGTTCCCGCGCTGCTGGCCGCCGGTATGAGCACCAGTACGGTCAGCGCGAACGCGACCACGCCGAAGGCCGCCAGCAGGAAGCCCTGGAGCCGCCGCCCGTACAGGGCCAGGAGTACGCCGACGACGGTGACGGTGACGCCGAGGTCCTCCTTGACCAGGACCAGCGGCAGCGACCACAGGACGACGGCCCGCCACCGCTCCATCAGCAGGGCCCGGCAGACCAGGGCCAGCAGCGGGACGGCGAGGGCTATCTCGTGGAAGTCGGACTTCACCGCTTCCTGGAGCCCCCAGGACAGGCCGTACGCGACGGTGGCGCAGAGGCCGGTGCGGCCGCCCAGGATCTGCTGGACGGTGCGCCCGACGACGACCGCGGAGGCGGCGAACAGGGCGGCCTGGGCGAACAGCAGGGCGAGGGCGGAGGGCCAGATCCAGTAGAGCGGGACCAGGAGTGCCACCACGGGACTGAAGTGGTCGCCGAGTATCAGATAGCCCGGGCCCTTGATGTCCACGACCGGGGCGTCGAACCCGGCGTACGCGCGCACCTCCTGCTCGAAGATGCCCAGGTCCCAGGAGGGCGACTGGAAGTGGCTGAACCGCAGGTACCCGTAGAGGAAGTAGAGCGCGCACAGGACCACGGCGGCGATCAGGTAGGGCCTCAGCGGCGCCGGGTGCGGCGTGTCCGCGCCCGTCACCGGGGGCTGCTCCCCGGGCACGTCGGTTTCGCTCTGGTTCAGGTCAAGCACGATGCCCCCGCAACGGAGTCCCTCACTGGTCACTGCCGGTCGCACCGGACCCACCCGTTACGGCCCGACAAGGCCATTCATTAGAACAGAGGGACGAGTGACCTCCGTACGCCGGGACGCACGCCGGAGAGCACCGCAGGCCGCACCCGGAGGGGGTGCGGCCTGCGGCGTGTCACTGCGGCGTCGTCAGTGGAAGAAGTGGCGCGTACCCGTGAAGTACATGGTCACGCCCGCCTTCCGCGCGGCCTCGACGACGAGCTCGTCGCGAACCGAACCGCCCGGCTGGGCCACGGCCTTGATACCGGCGGCGGTCAGGATCTCCAGGCCGTCGGGGAAGGGGAAGAAGGCGTCGGACGCTGCGTACGCGCCCCGGGCCCGCTCCTCGCCCGCCCGCTCGACCGCGAGCTTCGCGGAGTCGACACGGTTGACCTGGCCCATGCCGACGCCGACCGAGGCGCCGTCCTTGGCGAGCAGGATGGCGTTGGACTTGACCGCGCGGGAGGCCTTCCACGCGAAGGCGAGCTCCCTGAGCTCGTCGGCGGAGAGCGCCTCGCCGGTGGCCAGGGTCCAGTTGGCCGGGTCGTCACCGTCGGCCTGGAGCCGGTCGGTGACCTGGAGGAGCGCACCGCCGTCGATCGGCTTGATCTCCAGCTCCGAGGCCGGGGCCTCGGGGCACCGCAGCACCCGGATGTTCTTCTTGCGGGCCAGCACCTCGACGGCGCCGTCCTCGTACGCCGGGGCGACGATGACCTCGGTGAAGATCTCCGCGACCTGCTCGGCCATCTCGACGGTCACCGGCCGGTTGACCGCGATGACGCCGCCGAACGCGGACAGCGGGTCACAGGCGTGCGCGTTGCGGTGCGCGGTCGCGACGTCGTCGGCGATCGCGATGCCGCACGGGTTGGCGTGCTTGATGATCGCGACACACGGCTCGGTGTGGTCGTAGGCGGCGCGGCGGGCGGCGTCGGTGTCCGTGTAGTTGTTGTAGGACATCTCCTTGCCGTGCAGCTGTTCGGCCTCGGCGAGGCCGCCGGCGCCGGAGGTGTAGAGCGCGGCGGGCTGGTGCGGGTTCTCGCCGTAGCGCAGGACGTTCTTGCGCCCGAAGGTCTCTCCGAGGAATTCGGGGAAGCCCGAGTCGCCGGAGGCGGCGTAGTCGTCCGCGAACCAGGAGGCGACGGCGACGTCGTACTCGGCGGTGTGCCGGAAGGCCTCGGCCGCGAGCCGCTTGCGGGCGCTGAGGTCGAAGCCGCCCGCCTCGACCGCGGCGATGACGTCGGCGTAACGCTCCGGGCTGGTCACGACCGCCACGGACGGGTGGTTCTTGGCGGCGGCGCGGACCATCGACGGGCCACCGATGTCGATCTGCTCCACGCACTCGTCGTCGGACGCGCCCGATGCGACCGTCTGTGTGAACGGGTACAGATTGACGACCACGAGGTCGAAGGGCTCCACACCGAGCTCGGCGAGCTGCTCGCGGTGGGTGTCCAGGCGCAGGTCGGCGAGGATGCCGGCGTGCACGCGGGGGTGCAGCGTCTTGACGCGGCCGTCGAGGCACTCCGGGAAGCCGGTGAGCTCCTCGACCTTGGTGACCGGCACACCGGCGGCTGCGATCTTCCCGGCGGTGGAGCCGGTGGAGACCAGCTCGACACCGGCCGCGTGCAGACCGCGGGCGAGGTCCTCGAGCCCCGTCTTGTCGTAGACGCTGACCAGGGCGCGGCGGATGGGCTTATTCACCGGGGTGGGGTTATTCACCGACATGACCGAGATGAACCTTTCGTCCCTCAATGCGATAGCCGTCACGGGCGAGCCGCCCCACGGCCTCGACGAGCAGCTTGCGCTCGACTTCCTTGATGCGTTCGTGGAGGGCGGCTTCGCCCTCCACGGTTTCCTCTTCGGTCACCTCGACCACGCCCTGCGCGATGATCGGACCGGTGTCGACACCGTCGTCGACGAAGTGGACGGTGCACCCGGTGACCTTCACGCCGTACGCGAGTGCGTCACGGACGCCGTGGGCGCCGGGAAAGCTGGGGAGCAGGGCGGGGTGGGTGTTGACGACACGGCCGCCGTACTCGGCCAGGAAGCCCTTGCCCACGATCTTCATGAATCCCGCGGACACGACGAGGTCCGGGCGGTGTTCCGCGACCGCCGCGGTCAGGGCCGCGTCCCAGGCGTCACGGTCCGCGTACTCGCCGACCTTGCACACGAAGGTGGGAAGCCCGGCGCGCTCGGCGCGCTCGAGGCCGACGGTTCCGTAGCGGTCCGCACCGACCGCGACGATCCGGGCGCCGTAGCCCTCCGGGTCGTCACCGATCGCGTCGAGGAGTGCCTGGAGGTTCGTGCCCGAGCCGGAGACGAGCACGACCACGCGGGCCGGAGCGGCGGGGGGAGGCGGGGAGGCCACGGCAGGGCCCTTTCTCGCGTGGCACAGCGGTACGCGATGTGCAGGAGGTGCGTTTGTATGGTCGTACGAAAGAAGCTCGTCCCGCGATACGGGGAACTCTACGAACGGTCCGACCGTCAGCAACGATACCGGCACACCCGGCGGCCCCCACGGGACGGGGGCGTGACCGGGAGGTAGCGTCAGGGGACAGGGAACCGCCCCCGGGCGGAAATGACGAGATGGGGAAGACGTTCACCACATGCCGGACCGCCTCCGCACCGCCCTTGGCCACCCGCTGCCCGAGCGGGCATCCACGCTGATGCGGGAACGCCAGTCCTCATCGCCGGACTCCTCGTCGGGCTCGGGATCCCCGTCGGGACCGGGGTCCTCCGGGTCCTCGTCCGGGTCCTCGGCCCCCGGGTCGTCCTCGTCGTCGTCACCGGGCTCGTCGTCCGGGTCGTCGAACGGGTCGTCCGACGACAATCCGTTCGCGGCACCGCCGGAGGACCGGCCCGACCAGCCCTGGCAGCCCCGCCACCCCTCTCACGCGCCCGGAAACCACGGCGCCGGCGGGAGCGGTGACGGCGGCGAAGGCCCCTCCGACAACCGCCCGGTCTGGGGCAGCCAGTGGAGCGACCGGCAGCCGGGCCGCCAGGGCGGCGGATTCGGCGGCCGTCCCGGTGGCACCGGTGGCCCGAGCGGCCAGGGCGGTGGGCCCGGGGGAAATCCCGGCGGGCCGCGCTGGGATCCGACCGACCCTGCGCAGCGGCGCGCGCGCTATGCGGTGCTGGGCGGCATGTGGGCGTTCTTCTTCGCCCTCTTCGACTTCCCCGAGATCGCGATGCTCCTCGGCGCCCTCGCCGTGTACTGGTCGGTCAGCGCCCTGCGCGGCGGGCCGCGTAAGCCCCCCTCCGGCGCGGGGCCGGCCGCGGCCTCCACGGGCGGCGCGGACCGGGCGGCCGCCTCCCCGCCGCCGGGGGCCGCGGCCGGAACCGCGCCGGGTGCCATCCAGGGCAGCAGCAGCCGCCAGCAGACGACGGCGGCCGTCAGCGGGCTGGTGACGGCGCTGCTGGCCCTGTCGATCGTGGCCACCGGCTACACGGTCCAACTGGTCTACCGCGACTACTACACCTGTGTGAACGACGCGCTGACCAAGACCGGCGCCCTCTCCTGCAACGACAAGCTGCCCGACCCGCTGGAGCCCTTCTTCGGCGTGAAGAAGTAGCCCGCGCGGAGCAGTAGTCCGCCGGCATCGGAGCGCCCGCTACGGCGTTGCCTCCTGGCCGGGTTCCGGAAGCCCAGACGCTTCCGGAACCCGGCCGTTCGGCGTATCGGGCCCGGACGCGGGGGCGGCGGGCGTCGGAGCGGGCGCGGGTGCGGGGGGCGACGCGGACGCGGGGGGCGCCTCCGCCGGGAAGTCCGCCATCAGCCCGCCCGAGTTCGCCTTGAGCACGGCCCACCGCGCCTCCCTCGCCCCGTCCTCGTGCCATGAGTCGGCCGACAGGAAGTCGTACGGTTCCGCGCCCCTGCCCTCTCCCCCTTCCCCGGACTCCTTCTCCGGTTCCCGCTCCCGTTGCGCCTCCGGTCCGGCCTTGACCGGTTCGGCCTTGACCGGCTCCGCCTTCGCCGCGTCCCACCGCCAACCCCACCGGCGCTCCCTCAGCCGCCACGCCCTGGACAGCAACGCCGCCGGTACACCGAGCACCGTCGTCCACGCGAGGGCGGCCGGGCCCACCAGCCACCACACGGGGCCGAACTCCGCCAGCGCCCCGGTCCCCAGCGGGCCACCCGACGCCGCCGCCAGCAGCGCCGCACCGACACCGCAGCCCACGGCCGCGAGCCCGGCCACCAGCGCGGTCCGGCCCTGGCCCCACGCCGTCTCGCGCTCGCCGTGCACCGGGGCCGCCTCCCGGGCGACGAACCGGGCGACGGCCAGGCCGGCCAGGACCGGCACCCCGACCGCCGCCCAGTTCGCCGCCGTCCCCGGGCCGTGCGACGGCACCGCGGCGAGCAGCGGGAAGTCCGGCAGCGCGGGAGGCCCGGTGAAGGCGAGCGGGGTGGCCATGGAGTCCGTACCGAGGGCGAAGCCGGGCCCGAGACCGTAGGCGGCACCCCACGTCGCCGCGTTCGGTACGAGCGCGGCGGCCAGCAGGAGGACGGAGACACGGCCAGCCCAGTCCCCCGCCAGGCCCAGGAACGACTCCCTGGCGGCCCCGGCGTGCCACACCAGCGCCACCGCGACCAGCAGCGCCCCGCCGACGATCAGCATGAGCACACCGGCGGCCGCCGACCGTAGGGCCACCACGGCCACGGCCCGGAAACGCGGGCGGGCAGCCGCTTCCTGCAGTCCGAGCGGCGCCCAGACCAGCAGCGGGGCCAGCGGGCGCCCCCGTGCCGCCCACACCCCCGCGGCGGCCGCGCCGGTCACCACGACGGTGACGGGGAAAGCGATCGAGGCTTGGTCGGCGGAGAGCCCGCTGTCGCGCGCGTACGCCGCCGCGACCAGCACCACCAGCAGGTATCCAGCGCTCACCGCGCAGAACGCGCCGAGCGCGGAGTGTCCCCCCGAAGCCTTTCCGCCGGTCTCCACCGACTCCCTGGCGGACCGGTGCACCAGCCACACCGGCAGCACGGCGAGCAACAGCGGGACCGTCGCCACGGGCGCCGGGTGCCCTCCGGCGGCGTCGGCTCTGACGAGTTCGGCGCCGTGGGCGAGCAGCCACAGCCCGGTCGCCACGTGGAAGGCCCCGCCGGGCCCGCTGTCGGGGTACGGAGAACTGATCCACAGCAGCATCACCAACACCGCCACGGAGCCGAGCCCGAGCCCCGCGGCCAGCGCCCCGCGCACGAAGGCGGTGGCCAGGGCCGTGGACCTGCTCCGCTCGGCCGGCAACATCGGGCTGAGCTCCGTCACTTGGGTCACGCGGTCATGCTGCCAACGACACGCGCTTATTCCGTGTAACGGGCGAATAGCCGCTGTGTCGCCCAATATACGTTTATGTACTTTTTCACCCAGTGCAGTGTCACCGGGAACGGAGGCCTGGCATGACGCGGAACAGCACCGGTCCCGCCGCCCCCGCCGCCCCGTTGCCTTCCCCCAAGGAGCGCCGCAGGCTGCGCGAGGCCAGGGCACTGAGTGAGGAGCAGGTCGCGAACGCCGTGGGCGTCACGCCCGCCACCGTTCGCGCGTGGGAAACAGGGCGCACCAGCCCGCGGGGCCGCCGCCGCGCGGCCTACGCCAGGCTGATCGGCTGCGCCGAGCACCGCCCCGCGCCGCAAGCGCCTGCCCGGACGGCCCCTGCCGTGGACGTCCCTGCCGCCGACACCCCGGTCCCTGACCCGCCTGCCCCGGACGCCCCCGCTCCGGACGCCCCTGCCCCCGGCTGCCCGGCCGCGGGCGGGGAAACGCGGGCCGAACCCGTCCCGCAGCCCGGGGAAAGCCTCACGGCCGAGGCGGCGTACGACATGCTGTACGGCCGCACAGCCCTCGGCCTCACCCGTCAGACGTATCTGCTGACAGGCCGCCGGAGGCTCGCCCGGGAAGCCGTCGAACACGCCTTCCGGATGGCATGGCAGCGCTGGCCCGAGGTGGCCAGGGACCGTGACCCGGCAGGCTGGGTCCGGGCCGTCTCGTACGAGTACGCGATGTCGCCCTGGCACCGGCTACGCCGCTCCCACCGCCGGGCCGACGCACTGCCCAAGGACCCGGCCCGCAGGGCGCTGCTCGACGCGCTGCTCGACCTGCCGCCGTCGTACCGGCGCACACTGCTGCTCCACGACGGTGTGGGCCTGGGTCTGCCGGAGACCGCAGCGGAGACGGAGGCAAGCACGCTTGCCGCGGCAAGCAGGCTGATGAACGCGCGAGCCGCCGTCGCCGAGCGGCTGCCCGGGCCGGCGGAGCCCGGTGGGCCGCCCCCGCTTCTCCGCGACCAGCTCGAGGAAGTCGCTCTCCTGGAAGAGGTACCTCCACCGCCCCCCGCCTCCGCCGTCCGCGCGGGCGGCGAGCGCCTCGCGGCACTCTGGACCCGGGCGGCGCTCTGCTTCGGGGTGCTGCTCATCGGCGCGACCGCCTTCACGCTCCACACGGCGCCCACCCGGTACGAACAGCCGCTGGCACCCGCCGAACGGGTCGGCGGCGTCCCCCTGCCGGGCGGACCGGAGAAGCTGACACCGCAGGACCTGAAGCTGCAGAAAGCACTGCGGAGCAAGCTCACGCACGGACCGGAGCGGCTGGTTCCGCGCATCCCGTGACGCAGGACCTGACCTGACCGGTACGTGAACGGCGCGGGCCCGCACCCCTTCGATGAGGGGTGCGGGCCCGCGCCGTTCACACGGTGACGCAGGGGGCGGTCAGCCGCCGAGGATCTCGCGCGCCAGCTTGGCGGTCTCGGTCGGCGTCTTGCCGACCTTCACGCCGGCGGCCTCGAGGGCCTCCTTCTTGGCCGCTGCGGTGCCGGAGGAGCCGGAGACGATGGCGCCGGCGTGGCCCATGGTCTTGCCCTCCGGGGCCGTGAAGCCCGCGACGTAGCCGACGACCGGCTTCGTGACGTTCTTCGCGATGTAGTCGGCGGCACGCTCCTCGGCGTCGCCACCGATCTCACCGATCATCACGATGAGGTCCGTCTCCGGGTCCGCCTCGAACGCCGCGAGGGCGTCGATGTGCGTCGTACCGATGACCGGGTCGCCACCGATACCGACGGCGGACGAGAAGCCGATGTCACGGAGCTCGTACATCATCTGGTAGGTCAGCGTGCCGGACTTGGACACGAGACCGATGCGGCCGGGCTTGGTGATGTCGCCCGGAATGATGCCTGCGTTGGACTGGCCGGGGGTGATCAGACCCGGGCAGTTCGGGCCGATGATCCGGGTCTTGTTGCCCTTCGCACCGGCGTACGCCCAGAAGGCCGCCGAGTCGTGGACGGCGATGCCCTCGGTGATCACGACGGCCAGCGGGATCTCGGCGTCGATCGCCTCGACGACGGCGGCCTTCGCGAAGGCCGGCGGCACAAAGAGGACGGACACGTCGGCGCCCGTCTTCTCCATCGCCTCCTTGACGGAGCCGAATACCGGGACCTCGGTGCCGTCGAAGTCGACGGACGTGCCCGCCTTGCGCGGGTTCACGCCACCGACGATGTTGGTGCCGTCGGCCAGCATGAGCTTGGTGTGCTTCATGCCCGTGGCGCCGGTCATCCCCTGGACGATGACCTTGCTGTCCTTGGTGAGGAAGATAGCCATGGTGTTGGAGTCCCTCGTCCTTTACTTCGCAGCCGCGGCGAGCTCGGCGGCCTTGTCGGCCGCGCCGTCCATGGTGTCCACGCGCTGAACGAGCGGGTGGTTGGCGTCGGAGAGGATCTTGCGACCCAGCTCCGCGTTGTTGCCGTCGAGGCGCACGACCAGCGGCTTGGTGACGTCCTCGCCCTTGGACTTGAGCAGCTCCAGGGCCTGGACGATGCCGTTGGCGACCTCGTCGCAGGCGGTGATGCCACCGAAGACGTTGACGAAGACGGACTTGACGTCCGGGTCGCCGAGGATGATCTCGAGGCCGTTCGCCATGACCTCCGCGGAGGCGCCGCCACCGATGTCGAGGAAGTTGGCGGGCTTCACGTCGCCGTGCTTCTCACCGGCGTACGCGACGACGTCCAGGGTCGACATGACCAGACCGGCACCGTTACCGATGATGCCGACCTCGCCCTCGAGCTTGACGTAGTTGAGGTTCTTGGCCTTGGCGGCGGCCTCGAGGGGGTTGGCCGCGGCCTTGTCCTCGAGCGCCTCGTGGTCGGGCTGGCGGAAGTCGGCGTTCTCGTCGAGAGACACCTTGCCGTCCAGCGCCAGGATGCGGCCGTCCTTGGTCTTGACCAGCGGGTTGACCTCGACGAGGAGCGCGTCCTCGGCGACGAAGGTGTCCCACAGGGTCACCATGGCCTCGGCGACACCCTCGGCCACCTCGGCCGGGAACTTCGCCTGGGCCACGATCTCGCGGGCCTTCTCGATGTCGACGCCGTCGACGGCGTTGACCGGGACCTTCGCGAGGGCCTCGGGAGTCTTCTCCGCGACCTCCTCGATGTCCATGCCGCCCTGCACCGACGCCATGGCGAGGAAGGTGCGGTTGGTGCGGTCGAGGAGGTACGAGACGTAGTACTCCGCCTCGATCTCCGGTGACAGCTCGGCGATCATCACCTTGTGGACCGTGTGGCCCTTGATGTCCATGCCGAGGATGTCGGTCGCCCGGGCGACCGCCTCGTCGGGGTCGGCGGCCAGCTTGACGCCACCGGCCTTGCCTCGGCCACCGACCTTCACCTGCGCCTTGACGACGGACTTGCCGCCCAGCCGCTCGGTCGCCTCGCGGGCTGCCTCAGGCGTGTCGATGACTTCACCGGCCAGCACCGGTACACCGTGCTTGGCGAAGAGGTCCCTCGCCTGGTACTCGAACAGGTCCACGCGCGTCCGTCCCTTTTAGTGGTCTCGCGGTTGGTTTTCTGCGTGGGCGTGCCGCGAGGGCAACGTGACTGCGCGGTCACTAGGGAGGCGCACACGGTGACCGGGTACGCGGCATGTCCATCCGGCAGGTTATCCCCCGCGCCGCACCGGACCCTAAATTGCAGATCACACCTGAGCGGTGATACCGGTCACAGATCGCGCTGGTAGCCGGGGTACGAAGGACAAAACGGCGCCTCAGGGGGTTGGGCCGGGCAGGCCGGACGCCGTCGGCCGGGCGCCCCGGGAGTGGCCTCTCCGGTCATCGGCCGGCGTCCGGCACCGGCAGGGGCCGCTTCTCCATCGCCGCCGCCATGATCTCGGGAAACAGGTCCGGAGTGCAGGCGAAGGCCGGGGAGCCGAGCGCCCCCAGCGCGGCTGCGTGCTCCCGGTCGTAGGAGGGCGTTCCCTCGTCGGAGAGGGCGAGCAGGGTCACGAACTGCACGCCCGACGCCTTCATCGCGGCGGCCCGCTCGACCATCTCGTGACGGATCCCCCCTTCGTGGAGATCACTGATGAGGACGACGACGGTGTCCGCCGGACGGGTGATCTTCGACTGGCAGTAGGCGAGCGCGCGGTTGATGTCCGTGCCACCGCCGAGCTGTGTGCCGAACAGGACGTCGACCGGGTCGTCGAGCTGGTCGGTGAGGTCGACGACGGACGTGTCGAACACCACGAGCC
Source organism: Streptomyces sp. NPDC005791 (assembly GCF_042871485.1). NCBI lineage: Bacteria > Bacillati > Actinomycetota > Actinomycetes > Kitasatosporales > Streptomycetaceae > Streptomyces > Streptomyces sp. NPDC005791. The sequence goes on along the minus strand of NZ_JBIAIP010000001.1, from coordinate 545,366 downwards.
GGGTCGCCAGGCTTCGCATCGAGGCGAGCACCGCGCCGAAGACCGCGGCGTGGACGACGGAGGCGGCCATGGACCCCGACTGGTCGACACAGAGGATGACGTCCTTCTTCACGGACCGGTCGGTGCGCCCGTACCCGACGAGGTGCTCGGGGATCACCGTGCCCGCGCCGTCCGCCCCGGGGACGGGCACGTAGTTCTTCAGGTTGGCCCGGATCGTGCGATCCCAGTCGATGTCGCCGTGACGTGGCCGGCCGGTCCTGGCCGAGCGGTCCAGGGCGCCGGTGAGCGCCGCTCGGGTACGGGTGGCCAGCCGGCGTTCCAGGTCCTCGACGACCTTGCGTACGACGGCGCGGGCCGTCTCCTTCGTCGTCTCCGGCATGGCCTTGCCGAGCGAGAGCAGGGTGCCGACCAGGTGGACGTCGGGTTCGACGGCCTCCAGCATCTCCGGCTCCAGCAGCAGGGCCGAGAGCCCGAGACGGTCGATCGCGTCGCGCTGCATGACCTGGACCACGGAAGCGGGGAAGTACGTCCGTATGTCGCCGAGCCAGCGGGCCACGGACGGGGCGGACGCCCCGAGGCCTGCGGAGCGCTCGGTCCCGCCCCGGCCGCCGGGCTTCTTCACGCCGCCGTACAGGGCGGTCAGTGCCCCGTCCATCGCCGCGTCGCGTCCGGCGAGCGCGTGGCCCGTGCTCTCGGCGCCGTCCGCGCCGAGCACCATGCGCCAACGCCGCAGCCGCTCACCCCCGTCGTCCTGCTCACGCTCACCGCCGTGTCCGTGTCCGTGCCTGCGCGCGTTCTCGTGCCCGTTCTCGTGCGCGGCGAGAGTGGTGTCCATCGTCCCTTCCTCCTTCGTGTCCTCCCGGCCCGTGTTCATCCGCCCGCCCTTGCCGGGGCGTCGACGCCGAGCAACAACCCCAGCACCGGCATCACCGCGTCGGCACGCCGCTCGTCGAGTCCTTCACCGAAGCCCGGCGCGGCGGGACCGCCCCCACCAAGCGCCCCGCCGAGCTCCGGCCCACGGCGGACGAGCTCGCCCACGGTGCGCCGCACACCCGGCTCGTAGGCCGAGAACGTGCGGCGCAGCAGCGGCAGTACGTCGGTGAACGTGCCGGCCGATATGCCCGTCAGCCAGGTGTCGACGAGCCCGAGGAGCCGCTCGTCATGGACCAGCAGCAGCCCACCGCCCGCCGCTCCACCGACGAAACCCTCGATCCAGGCCGCCGCTTCGGCCGGTGCGGTGCCGGGCGAGAGCGCCAGTCCCATCAGGCGCGCGGCCTCACTTCCGGCCAGCCGCCCGTCGTCCAGGAGGAGGCGCGTGGCGCGGCCCCGGATCACACCGGCGACCGTGTCCCGGCCGGACAGCTTGCGCAGGACACCGGCCCACCGCTCGGGCAGGTTCTCCGCTCCCCCGGCGTCGGCGAGCAGCCCGATCGCGCCGTGCACGCCCTCCATCCTGCGGTGCGCCTCCGTGGCCGCGGCCGCGTCGAGGCCGGTGCAGGCGGGCGGCAGGCCCACGCAGACGCGGTCGGCGAGCCCGACGGCCACCTCCCCCAGAGCCGCGGCGTCGGTGGACCGTACGTCGCCGTACCGCAGGGAGCGGGCCAGGGCGGGCAGTGCGTCGGCGAGGTGGCCGACGTCCGTGTCGAGGGCGGCCCGGTCGGCGAGGGCCCTCATCACCACGGGCAGGGCCTCGGGCAGCCCGGCCGGCAGACACTGCTCGGCGAGCGCGGTGACCCCGGCGAGCGACGGCGCCGACACGGCGTCCGACTCGGCCTTGGCGGTCGCGGCGCCGAGCACGGTGGTGCCCCACACGCCGGCCTCGGCGATCCGGACGAACAGCTCGGGCTCCCAGCGCAGCCGCCAGCTCTCCCGGAAGGTCCCCGTGCTGCCCCGGCCGACGGCGGGTTCTCCCCAGTCCACGCCGAGGAGCCGCAGCCGGTGCAGCAGTCTGCTCCGGGCCGCGTCGGTGTCCTTGCGCAGATCGAGATCGAGCTCGCGTTTCTCCGCCTCGGGCCTGAGCCTCAGCGTGCGCTGCTGTCTGTCCAGGTCCCGCTGGAGCGGGACGGCGGGGGCGGTCTCCGGCACCTCACCGAGGACATCACCGATGACGAGACGGTCCCGCACGAGGGCGAGCGGCACGTCGGAGCCCTCGCACATGACGGCTCTGACCGCGTCGGTGGCCTCAGCCAGGCCGACGGCCGGGCGGCCACGCAGCACCGCCAGCGTCCCGGCGAGCCGGACGGCCTCGATGACGTCCGCCGACGACACCGCTCTGTCCGTGTCGCGCAGCAGGCCGGCGGCCTTCGTCATCCAGCGCTCCACGGGCCGGTCGGAGGCACCGAAGAGGTGCCCGTACCAGCCGGGCGACTCGATCCCCGCGCCGTATCCGCTGCGCCGGGCGAGCCTGCGATGGGTCCAGGGGACCCAGGTCAGCTCCACCTTGATCTTCGGCATCCCTTTGAGGAGCGCCCGGTCGGCGGCGACCGTCGTCCTCGCGGTGAGCGCGGGTACGTGCCACGCGCCGCAGACCACGGCGATGTCGTCACCGAACTCCTTGCGGGCGGCGCGCAACTGGAGGCGCATGCACGCCTCCCGGACGGTGTCCAGCGGATGCCCTCCGTCGCCGTACGCCTCGCGGAGCGCCGTCATCGCCTCGGCGAGGGCGGTGAACGGGGCCCGCGGGTCGGCGGGCCGGCCGTCCGCGGCGCGGTGCTCGACGACGTCCTCCCACCACTGCTCGGGGTCGTCGTAACCGGCGGCTCCGGCGAGGACGCCGATCGGATCGATGCCTGGGCCCCCCTCGTCCGGGCCGCCCTCCTCCGGCCCGCCCTCCCGCTGGTCCGCCGACGCCAGGGAGTGCGCGGCGGGCAGGTCCACGAAGCGCACGGGGATCCCGTGCGCCGACGCCCAGCGGATCGCCACCCACTCGGGCGAGAAGTCGGCCATCGGCCAGAACGCGGCGCGTCCCGGATCGTCCACGGCATGGGCGAGGAGCGCGACCGGCGGCCTCATCCTGCGGTGCGCGGCGAGCGGTAGCAGGGCGTCGCCCTCGGGGGGCCCTTCGACGAGCACGGCACTCGGCCGGGCTGCTTCCAGGGCGGCCAGGACCGCGCGGGCGGAGCCCGGGCCGTGGTGGCGCACGCCCAGCAGCAACGGCCCCCCGGTGGAGGCGGTGGTCCCTCGGGCTCGGGGTGTCATGCGGCGGCCTCGCGGCAGGCGCGGTAGAAGTCCTTCCAGCCGTCACGCTCCCGGACGACGGTCTCCACGTACTCCTGCCAGACCACGCGGTCGGCCGTGGGGTCGCGGACGACGGCCCCCAGGACGCCGGCCGCCACGTCCCCCGGGCGCAGGACACCGTCGCCGAAGTGGGCGGCGAGTGCGAGGCCTCCGGTGACGACGGAGATGGCCTCGGCCGTGGACAGCGTCCCGGACGGGGTCTTGAGCCTGGTGCGACCGTCCGTGGTGACGCCGTCGCGCAGTTCGCGGAAGACGGTGACGACACGTCGGATCTCGGCCATGCCGTCGGGCGCCGGGGGCAGGTCGAGCGCGCGTCCGATCTGGGCCACGCGCCGGGACACGATGTCCACCTCGGCCTCGGGTGTCGCGGGCAGCGGCAGCACGACGGTGTTGAACCGGCGGCGCAGCGCACCGGAGAGCTCGTTGACCCCGCGGTCGCGGTCGTTCGCCGTGGCGACGAGGTTGAAACCCCGGACGGCCTGGACCTCCTGCCCCAGCTCGGGGACGGGGAGGGTCTTCTCCGACAGGATGGTGATGAGCGCGTCCTGCACATCGGCGGGGATGCGGGTGAGCTCCTCGACGCGGACGGTCATGCCCTCGGACATGGCCCGCATGACGGGACTCGGCACCAGCGCCTCGCGGCTCGGTCCGTGGGCCAGCAGCCGCGCGTAGTTCCACCCGTAGCGGACGGCTTCCTCGGGGGTGCCGGCGGTGCCCTGGACGAGCAGGGTCGAGTCCCCGCTGACGGCTGCGGCCAGGTGCTCGGACACCCAGGTCTTGGCGGTCCCCGGGACGCCGAGGAGCAGCAGGGCCCGGTCGGTGGCGAGCGTCGTCACGGCGACTTCCACGAGGCGGCGCGGCCCGACGTACTTCGGTGTGATCAGCGTGCCGTCCGGGAGTGTCCCGCCGAGCAGATAGGTGGAGACGGCCCACGGCGAGAGTTTCCAACGGGCGGGCCGGGGACGGTCGTCGGCGGCCGCGAGCGCGTCGAGCTCGTCGGCGAAGGCGTGCTCGGCGTGCGGCCTCAGAGCTTCGCCGCCGGCTGCGCCGGTCTGTACGTGCACGGTCATGGATCCCCCTCCGGATCGGTCGATCCGATGCGGTTTCCACCGTGCACCACGGCACTGACAATCGGTCCCGGCACGCGGCCGGGACCGGTCGTGGAGCGGGACGGTGGTCAGTCCGCGACGGGCGAGACCGCGACGCATCCGCCGCTCGTGAGGAGCGCTTCGCCCTTCATCTCCTCGATGACCTCGCCCTCGTACGTGATGGTGCAGGCGAGGTCCTCCGAACCCGCGTCCAGCGCGATGGGCATGACCGCGGGCGGCATGATCCCGCGCAGGGTGACGGTCTTCTTCCACGGCAGTCCGGGCGCCTCGACCGACTCGACCTCCGGCTTCATCGCCCTGCCCTTACCACCGTGGTACTGGATTTCGTCCACGCTCGTACCGGTGACTTCGTAGGTCACCTCGTACGTTTCGTCCACGACCTTGTCGACGGCCTCGGAGCAGGCGTTGAGGCCGAGCACGAGGCCGCCGACAGTCAACGCCGAAGCAGCGACACGGGTGGTGCGCCCGACATGGGTGGTGCGCATGGTGCGGTTCATCCGAACTCCCCCGGTTCTGTCCGCCGAACTCTCTCCTCCGCAGGGAAGCGCACGGAGGCAAGGCGGTCAAGGCACCGTAACCAGGCGCAATCGCAGGTCGGGGCCGATTGTCAGTGCCACGCTCTACGGTCGGTTCCATGGTGCTATCTCACGGGGGAGAACCCTGGCGCTCCACCGGCCCGGTGGAGCGCCGGACGAGGGAGCGGGGTCCGGACACCGCTCCTGACGGCGGGTCACGCGAGGCCGGCCGGGCGGCGGCCCGCCGCGCCGACCGCAGGGCCGCTCGCATCACGGGTGGCGCACAGGAGCTGGACCGGCGGCTCAGGGATCTGCTGCGGGGCGGGCTCGCGGCGGCCGACGGGCCGGAATACGGGCTGTGGGAGGAGACGGCGGCCCGCATGGTCGACGCCCAGGCCCCTGGGCTCGCCCATCGCGTACGGGAGTTGGGATCGGTTGCGGGGTCGGGGACAGGCTGGCCGGCCCGGTTGTTGGAGGGGTGCGCGCTGCTGCATCTGCTGGACTCGGCCTGGCTCGGGCTCGACCGCCTGCCCGGTCCGCTGGCGGCGACCGTCCGTTCGAGGGTGGGACTGACCACGTCGGCCGAGGGACCGGCCGTCCGCGACGACTGGCTGGTCCTCGCCCAGTACGACACACCGGACGGCCGCATCGTGACCCGCCGCATCTGGCTGCACGGGAGGGAATCGGGGCGCATCGCACTGCTGTTGTCCTACGGAGCACCGGGGCGTGCCCCCGCCCAGGCGCTGCCGGTGGGCACGGTGATCGACGCCGAGGTGACGACGTATCCGGGCGGCGGGAGACTGCGGGCCGAGCTGGGTGAGCGGTTCGGCGAGCCGGCGGCCGCGACCGCGCCCCCGCCCGGCGGTACGACGGCCGACGCCCTCACCGCGTACGGCCACGCGCTGCGGGACGACCCCTGGCTCGATGCCTGGCCGGTCACCCTGTGCGACGTCGTACCCGCGCCGTCCGGGGACGGCTGGCAACTGGTCGGAGCGGCGGACGGCTCGGCCCTGCCGGTCGCGCCCGCGGCGCTGTCCAGGCCGGGCCTGTGGAAGCTCGTCGCGCTCTCCGGCGGCAGCCCTCTGACGGTGTTCGGCGAGTGCGGGCACCGGGGTTTCGACCCGCTCGCGGCCTGGCGCCCCGACAGTTCCGACGACGTCGGGGCGAGGGCGGCCGTGGCACTCGTCTGAAGTACCGCGCCGTCCCGCTTGCCGGCCCTCGATCCACCACTGCCTCGGCCGACGCCGCCTCGGCCCACGCTCCCCGGAGCAACGGAAGGGATCCGATGCCCACCACCGTCACGACCACCGGCACGACCACCGGCACGTCCACCCTCCCGACCACCGGAGTGGCCGGCGGCTCGCCCGTAAGGGCCCCGTGGGAAGACCTCGTCACTTCGGCATTGCTCGGCACCGACCGGCGCCCGCTCCGGTCGGAGGGCGGAGCCGCGGTCGGCCCGGCGGCGCTGCTCGACATGGCGGCGGTGCACACCGTGCGGCGCAGGGCTGCTCTGCGGCCGGCCACCGGGGCCGCCCTGCCCGAGCCCGCACCCGCCGATTCCCGCCCACCGTTGCCCGCCGCCGCCCGCCGCCGGCTCGCCCAGTTGCTCGCCGACCGCTCGGCACCCCCCAGCGGTGGGCGCCGGGGAGCGGCTCCCGATCTCACCGAGCTGATCCCCCAGTGGCTGGCCTCCGCCGGTGCGCACGGCTACCGGGCCCCGGCGGAGCTGCTGCCCGCGCTGCTGGACGCGGCGAGAGCACGCACGGATCTGCGTCCGCACGTGCTGACGTTCGCGGGGCCGCGCGGCCTGTGGCTGGCCGCCTTGAATCCGGAGTGGAAGTTCGCGCTGCGCACCACCTCACGCGGCGCCCAGCGGCCGGAGACAGCGGATCCGGAAGCCGTGCGCCGGCTCTGGGAGGAGGGCCTCTTCGCCGAGCGGGTCGCACTGCTGGAGGCCGTGCGGGAGCAGGATCCCGACGCGGCCAGGGCTCTGCTCGCCACCACGTGGTCCACCGAGCGGGCCGAGGACCGGCTGATGTTCCTCGACTCCCTGCGCTCCGGCCTCTCCGGCGCCGACGAGGCGTTCCTGGAGGAGGCCCTGGCGGACCGTAGCCGCAATGTCCGCTCCACTGCCGCCGAGCTCCTGTCCGCGCTGCCCGGTTCGGCGCTCGCCCGGCGGATGGCAGCCCGTGCCACGTCCTGCGTGAACCCCGACCGTACGGGGGGCGCCGTGTCCATCGCCGTGGAGGCGCCGCACGAGTGCGACGCCGCGATGCAGCGCGACGGCGTGATTCCGGCACCACCCTCGGGGCGCGGTGAACGGTCCTGGTGGCTCGGACAGTTGGTGGAGGCGACGCCGCTCGGTGCCTGGCAGGAGAGGTTCGGCGGACGATCGCCCCGGCAGCTTGTGGCACTGCCGGTCGCCGACGGATGGGCAGGGGAGCTGCACGCCGCCTGGTGCCGGGCCGCGGTGCGGCAGCGGGACCCCGACTGGGCGCGGGCCCTGCTCGGCGCCCCCTCGACACCCCCGGCGAACGGCCCCGGGACGGCGTCGTTGGCGGAGCGGTCGCAGCTCCTCGCCACCCTGCCTCCTCCCGAACGGGCGCTCTGGGTCGCCGGATTCATAGCCGCGCACGGCCTGTCCGAGGCTTTCCAGCTGCTCGGCGTCTGCTCCGTGCCCTGGGACGGGCCGCTCGGCCGGTCGGTGGTCGACGCGCTGGACATCGCGCGGGACGCGGGCAGTTACCCCTGGAGCTTCAGCGGGGTGATGGGTCTCGCCGAGCGCTGTCTGAACCCGGCCGAGGCGGACCGGCTCGCCGTGCTCACCACCACGCCGGACGAGCCGGAAGGCGCTTCACCGGGTGCGGGTGGCTACTGGTCGGAGGCGTTCCAACGCCTGGTCTCCACCCTGCGTCTGCGCGCCGCCATGGACGCGGAGCTGGCCCAGGACGGCACGGACGACGCGGTGGCACGGACGGCAAGGGCCGACCTGGATTGACGCGGATCGGCCCCGGGTCCCCTGGGTCGGTCCCGGGGCCGGCCCCGAACGACGGGCGGAGAGCGGTGCACCGACCGGGAGGTCGAGGCACCGACCGGAGAGAGCGAGGCACCGACCGGAAAGCGCGGGAGCAGGGCGCGGTCGGGCTCAGGCCTCCGCAGCCTGGCGGACGTGCGCGTTCACCCAGTCGACGATCGAGGCCGTCGTCGCCCCCGGGGTGAAGATCTCCGCCACGCCCTGCTCCTTCAGCGGCGCGATGTCCGCCTCGGGGATGATGCCGCCGCCGAAGACCTTGATGTCCTCCGCGTCGCGTTCCTTCAACAGCTCGATGACCTTGGCGAAGAGCGTGTTGTGCGCACCGGAGAGGATCGAGAGGCCGATGGCGTCGGCGTCCTCCTGGATCGCCGTGTCCACGATCTGCTCGGGAGTCTGGTGGAGCCCCGTGTAGATGACCTCCATGCCCGCGTCGCGCAGCGCCCGCGCGATCACCTTGGCTCCGCGGTCATGGCCGTCGAGGCCCGGCTTGGCCACCACCACACGGATCGGACCGGTCACACCCATCAATGCCTCCACATGCGTCTCCCGTGCCCGGAGGGCCGGTGATGTGAACGAACGTTATCCACAGCATCCCGCACGGCGTCGTTTCGCGGTGGACCGGGAGGGGGAAATCACACATGGGACATGTTCGCCGGCGTCGTTCCCAGCACCGGGCGGTCACCGGCCGCGCTGGAGCGCCGCCAGGGAGCCGCCATGAGGTCGTCGTATCACCGCGCCGTCAGCCGCACGGCACGGTGGTACGGCACCCGGTCGCATCAGGGCCGCCGGTACCGCATCGCCGGCGACTCCCGTGAGGGCGTACGGGGCGGGGAACCGCCTCCCCCGCATGCCGGTGCAGGAGGTCGCCGTGAAGATCCTGCCTTTCCTCCCCCTACCGCCGCGCCTGCCGCGCCCGCACCTCGCCTGGCTGTCGTCGACGCTGATCAGAGCGACTGTGCTGGAGCTGGTGATCCTTGCCGGGCACGCGCTCATCTACCCGTCCGGCCTCACCCCGGAGCGCCGTATCCCCACGCCTCCACCCGACCCCGGCGCCGGCCCCGGCAGGACCACCCGTTCGGCGGACACGCCCGCCGCGCTGCCGAACACGGCGGGCGGCCCCCCTCCCGTCGTCCTCCTGCACGGCTTCATCGACAACCGTTCCGTCTTCGTCCTGCTCCGCCGCTCCCTGGCCCGGCACGGCTGGCACCATCTGGAGTCGCTCAACTACTCGCCCCTGACGTGCGACATCCGCACGGCGGCCGAACTGCTCGACCGCCACGTGGAGGAGATCTGCGCGCGCACCGGGCACCGCGAGATCGACATCGTCGGACACAGTCTCGGCGGCCTGATCGCGCGGTACTACGTGCAGCGGCTCGGCGGGGACCGTCGGGTGCGCACGCTCGTCACCCTCGGCACGCCGCACGGCGGCACCGCGGCCGCCCCACTGGCCGGCGCACACCCCATCGTCCGCCAGATGCGCAGTGGCTCCGAGCTGATCGAGGAGCTGCGCCGCCCCGCTCCGGGGTGCCGGACACGGTTCGTCAGCTTCTGGAGCGAGCTGGACCGGGTGATGGTCCCGGTCGAGACCGCCTGTGTCGACCACCCCGACCTCGACGCGGTGAATGTGCGCGTCACGGGCATCGGACACCTCGCTCTTCCGGTGCATCCCGCTGTCGCCGCCGCGATCCGCCAGGCGCTCGAGTCCGACGGTATGGCTGTCGACGTCCAGGGACCCGCCTCCGTCGCCTGACGAGCGGCCGCTGCAACGCCTCGTCATCACCGCACACCCTCCCGTCAAATAGAACAAAACTCGAACATAGAACCAAGCCTGACCCCGGGGTTCACCGAAAGGCGGCCGATTGCCCGATTCCTGAAGGACTGAAGGCCACCGAAGATTGTCGTCCTCGTCTACCGCCGGGTACAGTCGCGGCCACTACTCACCCTGGGATCCCCCCACCGGACCCCGGAACAGGTCCTGCTGCCGAGGCGAGAGAGAAGTTGGTGAACGACCAGCACCCCCACGCCGGGTATGCCGGATACGACAGCCCCACCGGCAGCTTCGACACGGACCCGCTCTTCGGCTCCCTGCCGGGTCAGGACCACAGCAGCCAGGAGACGACGTACGGCGGCGGTTACGCCCCGGCGTACGACGGCGGCTACGGCGGTTACGACGGCGGCCAGTGGGACACCGGCGCGCATCAACAAGTCCCCTACGACGCCTACGGCGCGGCCCAGGCCCATCCGCAGGTTTCCCAGGACTACGACACGGCCGCCACCTGGATGCCCGAGGCCGAGATTCCGGCCCAGGCCGCGGCCCCGGACGCGACGGGCCAGTGGGACACGGCGGGCTGGGACCACACCGGCCAGGCCGACCAGTGGGCGACGGGCGACACCGGCGCCTTCCCCACCACCACCTTCGACACCACGGCCTACACGACCGGCACCTATGCCGCTCCCGCCTTCGAGGCCATGGGGCACGGGAGCTACGCGGCCTCCGACACCGGCGCCTACGACGCCACCGCCTGGAACACCGGCGCCACGCCCGAGAACGCCGCGTACGCGCCCGAACAGACTTCGCATGCCGCGTACGAACACCAGTCGACGCCCTACGAGCCGTACGAGACAGCCGAGTTCTCCGCCCTCGACGGCGTCGGCTCCCTCGACCGCCACGACTCGCCCGGCGCCCACGACCACGCCGGAACCGCCGGAGACCGCGGAACCGACGCGCCGGAGCAGGCGTACCCGAGCGCGTACGACGAGGTTGCCGAGGCCGACGGACACGAGCCGATGCCGGAGGTCACCGACGTCACCACGGAATCCGCCTCCGTACCGCGCCCGGGGAGCCGTTCCACCGCCCCGCGCGGCGGCAGCCGGGGCCGGCGCCGCACCCCCGCGAAGCGTTCCGCTCTCCTCACCGTCGCCGTCCCCTCCGCCTGCGTCATGAGCGTCGCGGGTATCGCCGCGGCGTCGGTGAGCGGCGTCGGCGAAGGCGAGCAGACCAAGGACGACACCACGGCCATGGCGGCCGCCGAGACGGTCAAGCCGGCCGTGGCCAACAACAAGCTGGACACCCAGCTCGCCAACCTCAGTGCCGACGCCGAGAACTTCGCCGACCGTGCCAGCCGCACCCAGGAGCGCATCGACCTGAAGGAGCGCCAGGCGGCCGAAAAGAAGAGGCGCGATGCCGAGGCCGCGCGCATCGAGGCCGCGCGTCCCAAGTTCGTCCTGCCCGTGGCGCAGCACGGACTCAGCGCCGCCTACGGCCAGGCCGGTGTGAACTGGATGTCCGTGCACACGGGCATCGACTTCCCCGTGGCCTACGGCACCGCCGTGATGGCGGCGACCGACGGCACCGTCCGCACCCAGTACAACAGCGCCTACGGGAACATGGCCATCGTCACCGCGGCCGACGGCACCGAGACGTGGTACTGCCACCTCAGCACCACCAAGATCCGCTCCGGCTCGGTCAAGGCCGGCGACGTCATCGCCTACTCGGGGAACTCCGGCAACTCCACCGGCCCGCACCTGCACTTCGAGGTACGCCCGGGTGGCGGCTCGGCGATCGACCCGACGCCATGGCTCCGCAGCCACGGCATCAGCCCGAACTGAGACCGACCGGCACCGACCGGCGCGGGAAGGGCGGCGTCGCTGCCCCTGATGCGCCGGTCGGCCGGGGTCAGAGCTTCTCGACCGGCGCGTAGCGCAGCAGCAGCTTCTTGGGACGCTCGTCGCCGAAGTCGACCGTCGCCTTGGCCTGGTCGCCGAACCCCTCGACCGCCGTCACCGTCCCCAGGCCGAACTGGTCGTGCGTGACCCGGTCCCCGGCCACCAGGGCGACCACCGGCTTCTCGGAGGTGCGCCGGGTCGCGAATCCCGAAGGTCCGGACTTCGAGCGCGACGAGGACAGCGACGACGTGATGCCCGACGTCGGCCCCGCCGCGGCGGCCATCGGTCCCTTGCGCTTCCAGTCCAGGTGCTGGTCGGGAATCTCCTCCAGGAAGCGCGACGGCGGGTTGTACGAGGGCTGGCCCCACGCGCTCCGCATCGCCGCCCGGGTCAGATACAGGCGCTCGCGGGCACGCGTGATGCCCACGTAGGCGAGTCGGCGCTCCTCCTCCAACTCCTTGACCTGTCCCAGCGCACGCATGTGCGGGAAGACGCCGTCCTCCATGCCCGTCAGGAACACCACGGGGAATTCGAGGCCCTTGGCGGTGTGCAGCGTCATCAGCGTGACGACACCGGAGCCGTCCTCGTCCTCGTCGGGGATCTGGTCGGCGTCGGCGACGAGCGCGACCTTCTCCAGGAACTCGGCGAGGGTGCCCGCACCCTCCTCCTCCGCCCTCTCCTGCTCGAATTCGAGAGCGACGGAGGCGAGCTCCTGGAGGTTCTCGATACGGGTCTCGTCCTGCGGGTCGGTGGATGCCTGGAGTTCGGCGAGGTAGCCGGTCCGCTCCATGACCGCCTCCACCACGACCGCCGGGCCCGCGCCGGACTCCACGATCGTGCGGAGCTCCTCCATGAGCGTGTTGAAGCGCTTCACGGCATTCGCCGACCGGGCCGCCATGCCGTACGCCTCGTCCACCCGGCGCAGCGCCTGCGGGAAGGAGATCTTCTCGCGCATCGACAGGGCGTCGATCATCGCCTCGGCCCGGTCGCCGATGCCCCGCTTGGGCACGTTGAGGATGCGGCGCAGCGGGACGGTGTCCTCGGGGTTGGAGAGGACCCGGAGGTAGGCCAGGACGTCCCTGACCTCCTTGCGCTCGTAGAACCGCACTCCGCCGACGACCTTGTACGGCAGTCCGACGCGGATGAAGATCTCTTCGAAGACACGGGACTGGGCGTTCGTGCGGTAGAAGACGGCGACATCGCCGGCCTTCGCGTCCCCGGCGTCCGTCAGCCGGTCGATCTCGTCGGCGACGAACTGCGCCTCGTCGTGTTCGGTGTCCGCGACGTAGCCGGCGATCCGGGTGCCGGCGCCCGCGTTCGTCCAGAGGTTCTTGGGGCGGCGGCTCTCGTTGCGCTCGATGACGGCGTTGGCCGCGGAGAGGATCGTCTGCGTGGAGCGGTAGTTCTGCTCCAGCATGATCGTGGTCGCGTCCGGATAGTCCTCCTCGAACTGGAGGATGTTGCGGATGGTCGCGCCACGGAAGGCGTAGATCGACTGGTCCGCGTCACCGACGACGCACAGCTCGCCCGGGGCGTCGGCCTCGCCGGTCGGGCCCACCAGCTCGCGCACCAGGGTGTACTGCGCGTGGTTGGTGTCCTGGTACTCGTCGACCATGACGTGCCGGAAACGGCGGCGGTAGTGCTCGGCGACGTCGGGGAACGCCTGGAGCAGGTGGACCGTCGTCATGATGATGTCGTCGAAGTCCAGCGCGTTGGCCTCACGGAGCCTCGCCTGGTAGAGCGCGTACGCCTGCGCCAGGGTCTTCTCAAATCCGTCCGCCGCCTGGCCCGCGAACGTCTCCTCGTCGATGAGCTCGTTCTTGAGGTTCGAGACCTTCGCCGTGAAGGACTTCGGCGGGTAGCGCTTCGGGTCGAGCTCCAGATCACGGCAGACCAGGGCCATCAGCCGCTTGGAGTCGGCGGCGTCGTAGATCGAGAACGACGAGGTGAAGCCGAGGCGCTTGGACTCGCGGCGCAGGATCCGCACACAGGCGCTGTGGAACGTCATGACCCACATGGCGTTGGCGCGCGGGCCGACGAGGTCCTCGACGCGCTCCTTCATCTCACCGGCGGCCTTGTTGGTGAAGGTGATCGCGAGGATCTGTCCCGGGTGCACGCCGCGCTCGGCCAGGAGATGGGCGATCCGGTGGGTGAGCACCCTGGTCTTGCCCGAACCGGCCCCGGCGACGATGAGCAGCGGGGACCCGGCGTGCACGACGGCGGCGCGCTGCTCGGTGTTCAGCCCGTCGAGGAGCGCGGCGGAATCGACGACGGGGCGCGGGGCGCCGTCGCGGTAGTAGGCGTCACGAGGCGGCGGAGGCGCGTCGAAGACGTCCTCGAAGAGGCCCTCCGGCACCGCGTCGGGCGCGTGCTCCTCAGGGGGCGGCGGGGGGCCGTCCTCCGCTTGCTGGAGGCCGGCCAGGAAACTGTCGTCAAAGAGGCTGCTCATCGCTTCACGAGTCTAGGCGGCCGCACCGACACCCTGGGCCGCATCGGCGACAAGCGCCCGGTCCGTTCGCCCAGCGGTACGGAGCGGCCACGGTGTGTGAGGTCCCGGGTGGCATTCCGGCCCTGCGGACCACCGCCCGGGAAAGGTCACGAAAATGTATCGGGCATATCGAACATCAACCTTCACAGGCACACCACGCGTTGGCTAGCGTGCTCCGACGGGTGCCCCGTACCCCCTTGAGGCGAACCGCGCCGCACGGGTGCCCCCGCCGAATCCGTACTCCCCCGCAGGGAGCGTGGAACCGGGGACCCACACGCAGCACCGGGGTGAATCGGCCCGTCTCCACCGGACCGTAGGGCAGCCTTCCGTTCCGCCCGAACCCTCCCCCCGTGCCTGAACGGCCTGGGGACCCCCATCGCCAACCCGGTAAGCGGTTCACGGAAGGAGATGCCGGCCTTGGCATCGCATCGCAAGCCCCGCGCCCGGGGGCGCACCACCCCCGCCGTCGGTCTCACGACGGCGGCGCTCGCCTCCGTCACCCTGCTCTCCACGCAGAACGCGACGGCCGCCCCCGCCGAGCCCAGGCCCGGCATCGAGGAAGTGCGGGAGAAGGTCGACGCCCTCTACCGGCAGGCCGGCACCGCGACCCAGCAGTACAACGAGGCGAAGACGGCGTCGGCCGAGCAGCGCTCCGAGGTCGACGCCCTGCTGGAGGCCGCGGCGAAGCGGGCCGACGAGCTCAACGAGACGCGCCGGGAACTGGGCAGCTACGCGGCCGCGCAGTACCGCAGCGGCTCGATCGCCCCCACCGTGACGTTCTTCCTCGCGGACGACCCGCAGTCGTACTTCGACCAGGACCAGCTGATGGACCGGATGACCAGCCGGCAGCAGAAGGTGGTCGCCGACTTCCGTACGCAGCAGCAGGAAGCGGCCGCGAAGCGCGTCGAGGCGACGAAGAGCCTGGAAACGCTCACCGAGTCGCAGGAAACGCTGCGTGCCAGCAAGCAGCGGGTGCAGTCGAAGCTCACCGAGGCGCGCACGCTGCTGTCGAAGCTGACCGCCGAGGAGAAGGCGCGGCTCGCGGAGCTGGAGCGCAAGAAGGAGGCCGAGGCCGAGCGCAAGGCCGAGGAGCTGGCCCGGCAGCAGGCCGCCGCGAAGGAGAAGGCCGAGGAGGCCGCCGAGGAGGAGGCCGCGCGGGAGGAGCCCGCCACGGGCACCGGGGCCGGCGGCACGGGCGGCTCCGACAGCGGCTACGCCACGAAGGCCGAGAAGGTCCTGGCCTTCGCGGCCGCCCAGATCGGCAAGCCGTACGTCTGGGGAGCGACGGGCCCGTCCTCGTACGACTGCTCCGGGCTCACCCAGGCCGCCTGGAGGGAAGCGGGCGTCGATCTGCCGCGTACCACCTGGGACCAGGTCGAGGTCGGCACCCGGGTGGCCACGGCGGACCTGAAGCCGGGCGACCTGGTCTTCTTCTACGACGACATCAGCCACGTCGGCATCTACAAGGGCGACGGCATGATGATCCACGCGCCGAAGCCGGGTGCGGACGTCCGCGAGGAATCGATCTACTCCATGCCGATCTACGGCAGCGTGCGCCCGGCCTGACGCCGGACACGGAGGAGGGGGCGGCCGCCGGGCCGCCCCCTCACTCGTCGCACCCGCCCGCTCAGGTCCAGAGCGTGGCGACGAAGATGTTGACGACCGTCAGCCCGCCGACCGCGGCGAACGCGCCCTTGCCCGCCTTCTCCTCGTCCCGCTTCACATAGACGAGCGCCAGGATCACGATCAGGACCAGCAGCTTGATTCCGATCTTGACGTTGTTCACGCTCTGGTCGTCGGCCTGGTTGAGCCCGACCAGCGCGACGCCCGTGACGAGCATGGTCAGCGCACCGTGCAGCATGGCCGGGACGAACCGCGCCGTGCCCGCCCCCATGGCCTTCATCTGGGTCAGGAAGCCGCCCAGCAGGGAGGCGATACCGATGATGTGCAGGGCAACGAAGACTTTGATGAGGACGTCCATGGCCGCAGCCTAACCGCGGCCATATCACCACTCTCCGGCCAGGTACGACTTACCGATGAGTGCATCACGAGTCTGAGCGAATTGCCGGACTCCGGGCGATTTTCCCAGTCATTCACGAGCAACGAAACAGCACATGCAGGCAATAACTGTCATTACACCTCTTCGTCGCGCGCCGGGTTTAGCGTTCCGCCCAGGTGACCGGCTCCGCACCACCGCTCCGGGCGGTGTCCCGGTCGCCCCGCCAGGAATCCGGCGGCGGGCCACTCCCCCTGTGACGGCCCACCGCAGGACCCCGGCGGGCCCGTCGGCACCCCCCGGCGGGCAGTCGAACGGAAGGACGCACCACCCCCGTGGCCGCCGATCGGAAAGCCGCTCACCGCAAGCCCAGGCAGCGCCTGTTCAACGGGCCTGCGGCCCGCACCGCAGCCACCCTCGCCCTGGCGGGGGCCGCGACGGCGACCGCCCTCGAGGGCGCCGCCCAGGCCGACCCCCGGCCCACTCCGGCCCAGGTCGAGGCCACGGTCGACCGGCTGTACCACGACGCCGAGGTGGCCACCGAGAAGTACAACGGCGCCAAGGAGAAGGCGGCCGCCTCGGAGAAGTCCCTCGACACCCTGCGCGACGAGGCCGCCCGCAGGACCGAACGCCTCAACGCCGCCCGCGACACCCTCGGCTCGTACGCCACCGCGCAGTACCGCAGCGCGGGCATCGACCCCGCCGTCCGGCTGGCCCTCTCCTCCGACCCCGACGAGTACCTCGAGCGCGCCGCCTACGAGGACCGGGCGGGCGACCGCCAGGCCGGTGCGATCAACGGCGTACGCCGGCAGATCGGCGACATCGCGCGGCTGCGCGCCCGGGCCGAGGACCAGCTCGCGGTCCTGGCCTCCCGCCGGGCCGAGCTGAAGAAGCACAAGGACGCGGTCCGCACCAAGCTCGCCGAAGCCCGGAAACTCCTGGCCACCCTCACCGCCGACCAGCGCGCCGCCTACGAGCGCTCGGCCGACGCCGCCCACGGCGGCAGCGCCGTCCGGGCCGGCCGGGACGCCCCGCGCGGCTCCGTGACCGCCCCCAACGCCCGTGCGGCACAGGCCGTCGCCTTCGCGTACGGGGCGCTCGGCAAACCGTACGTCTGGGGCGCCACCGGTCCGTCCTCCTTCGACTGCTCCGGCCTCACCCAGGCCGCCTGGCGGGACGCGGGCGTGTCCCTGCCCCGCACGACGTACACCCAGATCAACGCGGGCCCGCGCGTGTCCCGTTCCGAACTCGCTCCGGGCGACCTGGTGTTCTTCTACCCCGGGGTCACCCATGTGGGGCTCTACATCGGCGGCGGCCAGATGATCCACGCCCCGCGCCCCGGCGCCCCCGTCCGCATCGCGCCGGTCAGCGAAATGCCCTTCGCGGGAGCGACCCGGGTCGCATAGGCTCCCGTCTTCATGGACACCTCCATCCAGAACTACGCGCGCACGCTCGCCCTGCGCTCCCCCGACCACTACCGGGTCGGCCCGTTCACGGTGCGGCACAATCCGGGCTGGGACCTGAAGTTCGCCAATTACGCCATCCCCGACCAGGACGCCGAACCCACCGCGCGGGACGTCGCCGCCCTGGTCGAGGCGTTCCGCGCCCACGACCGGCTGCCCCGGCTGGAGTTCCTGCCGGCCTGGGCGCCCGCCGTCGAACCGGCTCTGCTGGCCGCGGGTTTCACGATCGAGAACCGCGCCCCGGTCATGGCCTGCACCGCCGACGACCTGCTCGCCCCCAAGCCGGTGGACGGGCTGCGCGTCGCCGAGCCCGTCACCGACGCGGAGTTCACCGCCGCCGCCGCCGTCCAGCACACCGGGTTCGGTGGCGAGGGTGGCCCCGACGACGGCGAGATCGCCTGGCTGCGCGCTGCGACGGCGGGCGGCGGCGTCTCGGCTCTCGCGACCGTGGACGGCCGGCCCGCCGGCGCGGGCGGCTGCTCCGTCCCGGCCGACGGGATCGGCGAACTCGCCGGACTGGCCGTCGCCGACGCCTTCCGCCGCCGGGGCGTCGGCGCGGCGCTCTCCGCCTGGCTGACCCGCACCGCCTTCGAGCGCGGCTTCCACACCGTGTGGCTGGAGCCGGGCGGACCCGACGTCGAACGGGTCTACGCCGGCATCGGCTACCGCAGGACCGGCGAGAAGCTCAACATCTCGCTCGCCCCCTCCTGAGCGGCGGCGGGGCTCAGACCAGCCGTCGCGCCGTCGCCCACCGGGTCAGCTCGTGCCGGTTGGAGAGCTGGAGCTTGCGCAGCACCGCCGAGACGTGGGACTCGACCGTCTTCACCGAGATGAACAGTTGCTTGGCGATCTCCTTGTACGCGTAACCCCGGGCGATCAGCCGCAGCACCTCGCGTTCGCGCTGCGTCAGCCGGTCCATGTCCTCGTCGACGGGCGGGGCGTCCGTCGAGGCGAAGGCGTCCAGGACGAACCCGGCCAGCCGCGGCGAGAACACCGCGTCGCCGTCCTGGATCCGGAAGACGGAGTCGACCAGATCGTTGCCGGTGATGGTCTTGGTGACGTAGCCGCGGGCCCCACCGCGGATGACACCGATGACGTCCTCGGCGGCGTCCGAGACCGACAGTGCGAGGAAGCGCACCGGATTCTCGGCCGCGCCCATCATCGGGGCGCAGCGCCGCAGCACCTCGACGCCGCCGCCTCCCGGGAGGTGGACGTCGAGGAGGACGACCTCGGGACGGGTCGCGGTGATCACGGTGACCGCCTGGTCGACGTCGGCGGCCTCACCGACGACCTCGACCCCGGTCTCCTCGGTGCGGCCGATCTCGGCCTGGACGCCCGTGCGGAACATCCGGTGGTCGTCGACGAGCACGACCCGTACCCGGCGCTCCGGGCCCCCGGTCGCTTCGGTGTTCTCGGTCATTCGCCCGCCCTTTCCATCTCCAGCTCGACTTCCGTGCCGCCATCGGGCACCGAACGCAGCCGCGCCGTACCCCCGTTGCGCTGCATCCGGCCGATGATCGATTCCCGTACGCCCATTCTGTCGTCCGGGACGGCGTCCAGGTCGAAGCCCGGCCCCCGGTCCCGCACGGAGACGAAGACCGTGCGGCCCTCGACCTCCGCGTAGACCTGCACGGCGCCGCCCTCGCCACCGTACTTGGCGGCGTTGACCATCGCCTCGCGTGCGGCCTGCATCTGCGCCGCCAGCTTCTCGTCGAGCGGGCAGTCGCCGACGACGACGACCTCCAGCGGGACGCCGTGCTTGTCCTCGACCTCTGCGGCGGCGCGCTTGACCGCCTCGGCGAGGCTCGTCGGCTCCTCGGCCTCCTCCTTGCCGGTGCCCTCCGGGTTGTACAGCCAGTTGCGCAGCTCGCGTTCCTGGGCGCGGGCGAGCCTGCGGACCTCCCCTCCGTCGTCCGCGTTGCGCTGGATCAGCGTGAGGGTGTGCAGGACGGAGTCGTGGACATGGGCGGCGACCTCGGCGCGCTCCTGGGCCCGGATGCGCATCAGGCGTTCCTCGGAGAGGTCCTGCGTCATCCGTACGAGATACGGGCCCGCGAGCAGCGCGATGCCGGTGAGTACGGCGATGGCTGCGGTCAGCGCGGTGCCGAGCTGGGCCGCCGAACCCCGCACCACCATGAAGGCGGCGAGGCCGAGGCCGACGAGCGCGACACCGGCCAGCCCGCGCGCCAGGTGCAGCGCCCGACGGTGACGGCCGGCCTCCATCCAGCGGGCACGTCGCGCGTTGTCGGCCTGGCGCCACACCAGGACGGAGCCGCCGCCGATCAGGAGCGCCGGCCAGACGTAGCGGTCGGCCTCGCTGCCCATGTCGACGTTGCCGACGAAGATCACGGCGCCGATGAGCAGCGCGATCAGGGCGAAGACCTGGCCCTGGTCCGGCTTGCGGAGTCTGCGCCGGCCGTCCGGTGCGGTCTCGAAGAGGGACCGCGGTGCCTGGGCCCCGCCGACCCCGCCGACCCCGAGGGGTACGACGATCCAGAACACGGCGTAGAGCAGGGCGCCGAGGCCGTCCGCGAAGAACAGCCCGAGGAAGACGAACCGGACCCAGGCGACCGGCAGCCCCAGATGCCCGGCGAGCCCGCGCGCGACGCCGCCGAGCATCCGTCCGTCGGCGCTGCGGTACAGCTTGCGCGGTGCCGGCTCCTCCGGATCCTGGGCGTGCGAGCTCGGGGCTCTGGTCGTGGCTGCTGGCATGCACCGATCGTCACATGTTCCGGCGTGCCCTGGCATCAGGGTCTGCCCGGACTCGACCCTGAGGGCGGGGACGCGGGGCGGGCGAGAACGTGGGGGCGAGGGCCCGCGGGGCAGCGGACCTGCTGGGCCCCCAGGGGCCTTCGGGGCGCAATATCAGGGATCGGCCAGGGTCGTCGCGGGTCCCACGAGGGCGTACGGGCCGTCACCATGGAGCCATGACGGTTCCCCAGGACGCTTCCCGCGGCGTCACTCCGCCCGCCGAGCCGGCACCGCGGCTGCGGCGCAGCCCACGGCAGAAGGTCGTGGCCGGTGTGTGCGGCGGGCTCGGCCGGTACTGCGACGTGGACCCGGTGATCTTCCGGATCGTGCTCGGCGTCCTCGCGGTGACGGGCGGCATCGGCCTGATCTTCTACGGTTTCGCATGGCTGCTGCTCCCCGTGGAGGGCGAGGACGAGAACGAGGCGCGCCGACTGCTGTCGGGCCGGGTGGAGGGCGCCTCCCTGATCGCCCTGCTGCTGGCCCTGGTGGGCTGCGGGCTGCTGCTGTCGATGCTGCACAACGGTGGGATGCTCGCCTTCGCGGCGATGCTGTCGCTGACCGTCGTCGGTTTCTCGGTCTGGACGCAGCACCGCAGGACGGCCCCGACGGAGGACGCGCCGGGTACGACGGCGCAGCCTCAGTGGAGCACGGCGCACACGGCCGGACACGGGGCGCCACCCGAGGTGAAGGCACCCCCCACGCCGGGCGGACCGTCCTGGTGGCGGGACCCGATCGTCAAGGACGGCACCACGGGCCCTCCGGGGACCGGCTATCTGTGGGGGCCCGCGGATGCGGCGTCCGAGGCCGCGGAGGCCGGCGGGAGCGGGCCGACCCCGGACGCCCCGTACCGCCCGCCCTACCGCGCGCCGGGCACCCGGGGCCCGCGGTCGATCGGCGGCCTCGTCTTCCTGCTCGCCCTGGTCGCGGGCGGCCTGGGCACGGGCCTGAGCTGGGAGACGCAGCCCCTGGGGGCGAGCCTGCAGATCGGTCTCACGGCGGCACTCGGGGTGTTCGGCCTCGGCCTGCTGGTCGCCTCCGTACTCGGCAGGACCGGCTTCGGCACGATCCTGCTGGCCGTGATCACCGCGGGACTGCTGGCGGGAGCCTCCGTCGTGCCCCGGGACATCGGCACCGACTGGATCCGTGAGGAATGGCGCCCGGCCTCGGTCGCGGCGGTCCAGCCTCAGTACAAGCTCAGCACCGGGGTCGCGAAGCTCGACCTGTCCCGGATCACCGTCCCGGAGGGCGACACCCTGCGTACCCGTGTCGAGGTGGGGGCGGGCCGCGCGCTGGTCGTCGTACCGGAAGGCGTGACGGTGAAGGTGGACGCCGAAGCGGGCCTCGGCGACATCCAGTTCCCTTCCGACCGGCGCAAGGACGTGGACATCGCACCCGACCGGCGGACCCTGCGGACCATCGAACCCCCCGGGAACAGCGAGCCCGCCGGCACCGTCGAGCTGGGCATGGGCATCGGCATCGGACAGTTGGAGGTCATCCGTGCTGCGTCATGAGTTCCGGCCGGGCCGCGCGTCGGCGGGCCTCGTCATGCTGACCCTGACGGGCGGCTACGCGGCGGACGCGGCGGGGGCCTGGAACATCCCGTGGACGTTCGTGTCCCCCGTGCTCCTCGGCGGCCTGTCGCTGGCGGCGACGGTGACCTGGTTCAGCTACCGGCTGCGTCGGCGCCGTGACGCACGTGAGGCGGCGGCACAGTGACACACGTGAGGCGTCGCCGGCACACGTGACGGCGCGCCGAGCGGAGAGCGTGCCGTGGCCGGTGAGGGCGCTCATCCCGCAGCGTCCGCCCGTGTCCGGCGCGCTCCGCCGTGACGCCACCTTCCCCCTCAGAGGCGCCCACCCCGTCGGTTCCCGCGCAGGGCGTCCAACGACCAGTAGGGCGCGCCGGCCAGCACCAGGGGCAGCCAGGCCATGAGGTAGACCAGATCGTTGCCGTAGTAGTAAGGCGTGCTCTGCCAGCTCACGGTCAGCCACAGGCTCAGCGAGATCAGCGCACCGCCGAGCGCCGCGAGCCGCGCCCACAGACCGGCCAGGGTGCCGAGGCCGACGAGGAGTTCGCCGATCGCGAGGGCGTAGCCGAAGCCTTCGGGGCTCTTCAGGGCCAGGTCGACGAGGCCCGGGATCGCCGCACTGTCACGCACGGCGTGCATCAGCTCGCCGAGGGAGCCGGTCCCGCTCGCCGACAGAAAGGCGTTGTCGGTCAGCTTGTCGAGCCCCGCGTAGACGAACGTGACGCCGAGGAAGATCCGCAGGGGAAGGAGCGCGTACTGCCGTGCGCGGTCCCGGAGACTTCTCGGCTCGTCCAGCCCGTAGGAACCGCCCCTGTACCCATGCATCACTGCCCGCCTTCCGTTGGCCTTTCAACAGACCATACGTACGCCGGTCAGGGAGCGCCCACCAGGGATACGGCTCAGTCCGTGACGTCGATGCGGCAGGAGTTCGTCTCCACGCCCGCCGCCGTGACGACCTGTACCTCCACGGAGCCGGGTTCGACCTCGACGGGCACGGGCACGGTGAGCACGGTGTCCGACGGATTGGCGAAGCCTCCGTTGACCGGGATCAGGGGGACGTGCACATGCACCGGGCCGATCCTGACGACCACACGTGCCAGTCGGTCGGGGCTGCCCGCGCCGGGCGGGACGAAGCCGGCGCCGCGGATCTCGATGTCGTCACCGGTACGGATCGGAGCGTCCAGGTCGCCGGCCTCCCGGGCGCGGACGACGGAGAGGATGACCGGCCGGCCTCCCTCCGTGTACTTCCCGGCGAAGTACGTCGCCGTCGAGACGGCCACGAGGACAGCCAGGCCCCACGGCAGATCCGGCAGTTGCTCGGGGCGGCGGGCCAGGCGGACCGCGGCGAACAGCACGGCGACGGTGCTGACCAGCACGTACTGCACATCGGTGAAGCTGCCGCGCCCGGAGTCGTCGGTCAGCAGGTCGGCGGCCTTCGGCCGGTCGGCACGCAGCTTCTGGAGTCGCTGGCCCAGCACGCGCACGGTCACCACCCGGCGTACGACGACGGCGACGGCGCACACCAGCGCGAGCACGGTCAGCACGCCGGCCGAGCGGACCAGGTCCAGACCCTCGATCAGGGCGTCGCGGTCGGCGTGGTCGGACGCCCCGGCCAGTTGGAGCGCGAGGACGAGCACGGCGAAGACGGCGAGCAGCACCCAGGAGGCGGCGACGGTGCGCGAGGTGGAGAGCCGGTTGTCCTCCCCGATCAGCGGGGCGAGGAGGCCGCCGCGGGCCCGGTGGACTCGGGCGGCGCCGGTCAACAGGCCCGCCGTGACGAGTGCGGCGATCAGGCCCGCGGTGCGGGCCGTGGACCAGCCGGCGCCGATGGCGGTGACGGCCTCGCCGATGACGAGCAGGGCGACGCCGCCCCAGACGACCACGAGGGTGCGTACCCAGAGCGTGTGGAGCCAGGCGTCACCGGCCTCGCGGCTGCGCTCGGCGACGGTGCGGGCCGACTCGGTCAGCTCGTCCGACACCCACTGCCTGGAGGCGGAGACGGACTGGGCGACCCCGCTGGGCAGCCCCTGCCCGGAGGCGAGTTCGTCCCGCTTGGCGAGGAAGGCCGCCACCGCTCGCCGGTGCCCTTCGCGTGCTCCGTGCGGGCAGTCGCCGCACGTACAGCCACCGCCGTGCGCACTCTTCGCCCTCGCCTCGTCCAACGCCACGGAGTACGCCACCCTTTCCCGCCCCGGTACAACCAACTCGCCTCTTAATTCTGCGAATTGTGCCGTACGGGGCGAGTCCGTCCCGCATCGGGGCGGCCTGGGAGCGCCTGCTGTACAGATGTGCGATTGTCAGGCGCTGAGTACGAGGTAGGCGAGGCCCAGCGTCCCGCGATATCCGCCGTAGTAACCGGTACGGCGGGCGTCGACGGCCTCGGTCACCGCGGCGTGCAGCCGGTGCCCGGGGCTGGCCAGTGCCCAGCGCTCGCCCTGGCCGATGTTGGCGGCGGACTCGAAGAGGTCCCACTCGCGCTGGTCGGCCACGGTCACCTGGAGCGCCCGGAGCCCGGCCGCCTCCGCCTGCCGGATCAGACCGAGCAGCGGGCCGAAGTCGTCCGGCTCCGCACCGAGACCCTCCAGGGCGGCGGGCGAGGGTTCACGCTCCCAGAACCCCTCCCCGAACAGCACCCGTCCACCGGGCCGTACGGCGGCGCGCAGGGCCTTCAGCGCCTCCGGGGCGCCGCCGGGCCAGGCGTGCGCGGCGCCGATGGAGACGGCGAGGTCGTAGCCGTCCCCCGGGTACTCGGCGGCCGGTACCTCGTGGAAGCGCACCCGGTCGGCGAGCCCGCGCTCCTCGGCCAGGCGCCGGCCACGCGCGACGGCCTCCGCGTCGGTCTCGATGCCGTCCCCCGTGGAGCCGGGCGCCGCCTCGACGAGGCGCATCAGCAGCTCACCCCAGCCACTGCCGAAGTCGGCGACGCGTGCCCCGGGAGCGGGGGCGCAGGCTGAGATCAGCTGGGCGGCATGTTCCTCGGAGAGCGGGGTGTTCCAGGTGAGGCTGTCGTTACCGGGGGCGGACATGAGGGCGCGGACTTCTTCGGCAGACATGGTGACGCACCCTGGCACGGGAGGACGGAATCGTGCCAGTGCATTTCAGAGGCGGCGCTCCCCTACGCCGAGGCCTCGTCCCCTGACGCGACGTATCCAGCGGGTACGACGATGCCGCCGCCCGGACGAACGAGCGACGGCATCGGCACCGAACCTGCGGGAGGGACTACTCCCACTCGATCGTCCCCGGCGGCTTGCTCGTCACGTCGAGCACCACGCGGTTGACGTCGGCGACCTCGTTGGTGATGCGGGTGGAGATCTTCGCCAGCGTCTCGTACGGCAGGCGCGACCAGTCGGCCGTCATGGCGTCCTCGGAGGAGACCGGGCGCAGCACGATCGGGTGGCCGTAGGTACGGCCGTCGCCCTGGACACCGACGCTGCGGACGTCCGCGAGCAGGACCACGGGGCACTGCCAGATGTCACGGTCCAGGCCGGCGGCGGTCAGCTCCTCGCGGGCGATGGCGTCGGCCTCGCGCAGCAGGTCCAGCCGCTCCTTGGTGACGTCGCCGACGATGCGGATCCCGAGGCCGGGGCCGGGGAACGGCTGGCGCTGGACGATCTCCTCCGGCAGACCGAGCTCCTGGCCGACCATCCGGACCTCGTCCTTGAACAGCTGGCGCAGCGGCTCGACGAGCTGGAACTCGATGTCGTCGGGGAGCCCGCCCACGTTGTGGTGGGACTTGATGTTGGCGGTGCCGGTGCCGCCGCCGGACTCGACGACGTCCGGGTAGAGGGTGCCCTGGACGAGGAAGGCGACCTCGGGGCCGTCCTCCTGGAGGATCTCCAGCTGGGCCTGCTCGAAGACGCGGATGAACTCGCGGCCGATGATCTTCCGCTTCTGCTCCGGGTCGGACACGCCGGCCAGGGCGTCGAGGAAGCGCTTCTCCGCGTCGACGACCTTCAGCTTCGCGCCGGTCGCGGCCACGAAGTCCTTCTCGACCTGCTCGGTCTCGCCCTTGCGCATCAGACCGTGGTCGACGTACACGCAGGTCAGCTGGGAGCCGATGGCCTTCTGCACGAGGGCGGCCGCCACCGCGGAGTCCACGCCGCCGGAGAGGCCGCAGATGGCGCGCTTGTCGCCGACCTGCTCGCGGATCAGGGCGATCTGCTCCTCGACGACGTTGGTGGTCGTCCAGGTCGGCTCGATGCCCGCGCCGCGGTAGAGGAAGTGCTCCAGGACCTGCTGGCCGTAGGTCGAGTGCATGACCTCCGGGTGGTACTGGACCCCGTAGAGCTTCTTCTCGTCGTTCTCGAAGGCGGCGACCGGTACGACGTCCGTGGACGCGGTCACGGTGAAGCCCTCGGGGGCGGCGGAGCAGGCGTCGCCGTGCGACATCCAGACCGACTGCTCCGTGGGCGTGCCCTCGAAGAGGGTGGACCCGGCCTTGGAGACGGCGAGCGGGGTGCGGCCGTACTCACGGGCGCCGTTGTCGTCGACCGTGCCGCCGAGCGTGGTGGCCATCAGCTGGAAGCCGTAGCACATGCCGAAGACCGGGATTCCGGCCTCGAACAGCGAACGGTCGAGGCTGGGCGCGTCCTGCGCGTACACCGAGGACGGACCGCCGGACAGGATGATCGCCCGGGGGTTCCTGGCCAGCATCTCGGCCACCGGCATCGTGGACGGGACGACCTCGCTGTAGACCCGCGCCTCACGGACACGGCGGGCGATGAGCTGGGCGTACTGGGCGCCGAAGTCGACGACGAGGACCACGTCGGTGGTGATGTCGGCGGCGGCGGGGGGTGCTGCTGGCACGGGAGCGGCCTTCCGGCGGTGGAGAAGGGGGTCGGTCCTGCCAATTCTACCGGCCGTGGGACAACGCCCCGCCGGACTGCCGTCTCACCATCCGGGCCCGGCGTGGACCCGGGCCCGGGGTGGGTCCATACTTGCCCCATGCGTCAGCACACGACCTTCGTCTTTACCTATGGCACCCGGCCCGCCGGCTGCCATGGTCGTGCTGCTTGAGCAACTGACAAGCAACGTTCCAGGCGCCCCGGGCCGACAGGCCCGGGGCGTTCTGGCGTTCCGGGCCTGTGGCTCAGGGGGCCGCACCCCACCAGGAGTCACGGATGAACAGCACCGCTCCCACGAAGACCGCCGCCGAGCGGACCGGCGCGCACACCGGCGAGGCCGCCTCCCTGATCGGCGACGCACGGACGCGCATCGACGCGCTGGACGACCGGATCATCGGCCTCGTCCAGGAACGGATGGCCGTCTCGGCGGTCATCCAGGAGGCGAGGATCACGTCCGGCGGCCGCCGGGTGAACCTGTCCCGGGAGATGGACGTCCTCAGCCACTACAGCGACGCCCTGGGCAAGCCGGGCACAGCCCTCGCCATGACACTGCTGGAACTGTGCCGCGGCCGGGTGTGACGTACGGGAAGGCTGTACGGCCGCACCCGCGTTCGGGCCCGGTCTCACCCGTACGGCGCGTGACCGGGCCCCGGACGGCTTCGTTGGTCCTGGTGTCCGTGCCAGCCAGGGGCGGCAGCGGCAGGAATCCACGCATGGCCCCGCCGGGACGTGTGACGTACCGCAGGTGCGTCGTGGGACCACGACCCGGCGTGTGTGACCGGCCGGCAGGGGACAGCGGGCCGGTCACCCCATGTGCGACCGGTCCCGGGGACGCCCGGGGCCGGCCGCCCTCGGACCACACTCACGCGGCGCGAACGGCCCGGGGATGTGGCGAGCGCCACATAAAGATTCTGTGAAACCAGGGACAACCGTTGCGGGCCTTCACAGGTCATGCATGGCGAACACAACGGCTCGTTCCGTCCCCACAACGGCAGGCCCGTTCACTCCTTTCAGGTACCGCGACCCAAGCGCTACCACGGACCCGCTGAGGCCACAGATGAAGCTTCGCCGCACCCTGGCACTCGCTGCCGCAACCGCCGTCATAGGCCCGGTCGTCCTGCTCTCCGCACCGACCGCGTTCGCGGACACCGAGACCACGACGACCGAGACCGTCTCCCCCACGCCGGCCGAGACGCCGAGCGGGACACCGTCCGACACGGTGACCCCGGAGAACACCGAGTCCACCTCGCCGTCCCCGACGGTCACTCCGGAGTCCACGGAGTCGTCCGAGGGCACCACGCCCGAGACGGCCTCCCCCACCCCGACCGCCACCGAGTCGCAGACCCCGTCCGCTACGCCGACGCCCAGCGCTTCGGAGACCGAAGAGGAGGAGGAAGAGGGCGATCCGCTCGACGAGTGCGAGCCGCGTCCTCTGGAGCTCTCCATCAACGGCCTCTCCGGCAAGATCGTCCGGGGCAGTGGCTGGGACCGGTTCACCTTCAACGTCTACAACGACTCGGAGAACACCGTGAAGAACGTGGCGTTCTTCGCGGGCGCCGCAGCCGACAAGGCGGGCGAGCAGCTCTTCACCACCAAGCAGGTCCGGCTCCAGGCCCTCAACGAGGCGGACGGCACCTGGGAGGACCTGGGCCTGGACACGTCGTCCGGTTACGTCGGCGAGACCGACGAGATCAAGCCCGGCTACGAGGTCGACATCGACCTGCGCCTCAAGGTGGCGGCGAGCGCCCCGGTGGGCGCCGGCTTCAGCCTCGGCGGCGGGCTCGTCTTCGGCGAGGAGCTGGCCCTGCCGTGCTTCACGGACGTCGCCTACAAGTTCCAGATCGTCAAGGCCGGTGACGAGGACGGCACGAAGCCCCAGGAGGGCGGCAAGGTCCCCGTGCCCGTCACGAAGCCGGCCGGTGACACCAGCAAGGTCACCGGCAGCCTCGCCGAGACCGGTTCCTCCTCCAGCACGTCGATGATCGCCCTCGCGGGCGGCGCGGCCGTGGTGCTGGGTGCCGGCGCGATGTTCGTCGTGCGCCGCCGCAAGAACGCAGGCGCCGCCGCCTGAGGCGCGCGCCTCACCGGTAGGTGAGTGAAGGGGCTGCACTCGGAGGGGGGTGCAGCCCCTTCGCGTTCCCTTCGCGTTCCCCGCTCAGGACTCTGGCGCGGCCGCCTTCGGCGGCACCACCGGTATCCCGAGGAACGGCAGCTTCAGCGCCCCGAACGCTTCCTCCGGCACGGCGGGCGCCTGCGGCTCGACGGGGGCCAGCCGCTCGTACGCCGTGTCCTGCGCCGGACGCGGGTCCGCCTCACCCTTGTTGGGCCAGAAGGACATCGCGCGCTCCGCCTGCGCCGTGATGGTCAGTGACGGATTGACGCCGAGGTTGGCGGAGACCGCGGAGCCGTCGACGACGGAGATGCCCGGGTGCCCGTAGAGCCGGTGGTACGGATCGATGACGCCTTCCTCCGCGCTCGCCCCGATCGGGCAGCCGCCGAGGAAGTGCGCGGTGAGCGGGGTGCCCATCAGCTCACCGACGTTCGACCCGGCGAAGCCGTTGATCTCCTGGGCGAGCAGCGTCGCGCCCTGGGTCGCCTCAGCTATCTGTGTCGGGTTGGGCGCACCGTGGCCCTGCCGGGCGGTGAGCAGGCCCTTGCCGACGCCGCCGGGCTTGCGGTACGCGACCAGGGAGTTGTCCAGCGACTGCATGACGAGACCGATGATGGTCCGCTCCGACCAGCGCCGGTTGGACAGCGAGCGCATCAGGAGCCACGGGTGTCGGGCCACGTTGCCGAACCAGCTCAGCACCCGGTGCGTGCTGTAGGGAACCTGGAGGATGGTCAGCGCGCCCATCGCGTTGGAGCCCTTGCCGTAACGCACCGGCTCGATGTGGGTGTTCTCGTCGGGGTGGATCGACGAGGTGATGGCGACACCCCGGGTGAAGTCGGCCTTTGGTGTGCCGTGCTTCTTGCGGTAGCGGCGGTCGCTGGTCTGCGCCCCCACCAGGCCCTCCGAGTTGGTGCGGGTCAGCTCACCGAGCCGGGACGACAGCCGGGGCAGCAGTCCTTCGTCCCTCATCGTGTGCAGCAGGGTCTGCGTGCCGTACGTGCCCGCGGCGATGACCACCTTCCTGGCCCGCAGCACGGACGGTGCCGCCTTGCGGCGCCGGTGCGTGGGCACGGTCGACACACGGTAGCCGCCGTCCGGGCCGTCCGTGACGGCGACGACGGACGTCATCGGGTGGATGACGGCGCCGGCCTTCTCCGCCAGGTACAGGTAGTTCTCGTTGAGGGTGTTCTTCGCGCCGTGTCGGCAGCCCGTCATGCATTCGCCGCACTGGGAGCAGGCCTTGCGGGCGGGGCCCGCACCGCCGAAATAGGGGTCGGCCGTCTCTCCGCCGGGTTTCGTGCGCGCCGTGCCGTCGGCGTCCTGGCCGTCACCGAAGAAGACGCCGACCGGAGCGAGGTGGAAGGAGTCGCCGACACCCATGGTCTCGGCCACGGCCTTGAGGTGGATGTCCGCCGGGGTCACGGTCGGGTTGAGCCGCACTCCGAGCATCCGCTTCGCCTGGTCGTAGTACGGCGCCAGCTCGTCCTTCCAGTCGGTGATGCCGGCCCACTGACGGTCCTCGAAGAACGGGGCGGGCGGCACGTACAGGGTGTTGGCGTAGTTGAGCGAGCCGCCGCCGACACCCGCACCGGCCAGCACCATCACCTTGCCCAGCAGATGCACCCGCTGGATGCCGAACAGACCGAGCGCCGGGGCCCACAGGTAGTTCTTGATGTCCCAGGAGTTCCTGGGCAGGGTGGCGCGCGTGAAGCGGCGGCCCGCTTCCAGGACGCCGACCCGGTATCCCTTCTCGCTCAGCCGCAGGGCCGAGACCGCGCCGCCGAAGCCCGAGCCGACGACGAGGACGTCGTAGTCGTACGCGTCGTCGTCCGCCGCCGGAACGGCCCGTGCGGCCTGATTCTGGGCAGGGCTGTCCTGGGACATGGCTCTCCTCGGTGCGAAAAGGGCAGATAGGGGGTGGCTGAGGGGGTCAGCGCAGCCGGAAGGCCTTCATCACCTTGAGGCTGCGGCTCATGAAGGCGGCGTACTTCTCGTCGTCCATCCCGAAGGCCGGCGCCAGGGGGATCAGCCGCTGCTGGGCGACCGTCTGGGCCTCGGTGTACTTCAGGATGCCCTCGGCGCCGTGCCGCCGGCCGAGGCCGGAGTCCTTCATGCCGCCCATGGGCGACTGGACGCTGCCGTACGCGGGTGCGTAGCCCTCGTTGATGTTGACGGTGCCGGTCCGCAGCCGCGCGGCGACGCGGTGGCCGCGCCCGGCGTCCTTCGTCCAGACACTGGAGTTGAGGCCGTAGGGGGTGGCGTTGGCGAGGGAGACGGCTTCGTCGTCGTCGCCGAAGCGGTAGACGGAGACGACCGGGCCGAAGGTCTCCTCGCCGCAGACCGCCATGGGGGCCTCGACACCGTCGAGGATGGTCGGCTCGTAGAAGAGCGGGCCGATGTCGGGCCGGGCGACACCGCCCGCGACGAGCGTGGCGCCCTTCTCCACGGCTTCGGCCACATGCCGGCTGACGGTCTCCAGCTGCCGCTCACCGACGAGCGAGCCCATGTCGGCGCCGTAGGCGAGGGAGCTGCCGAGCCGCATGGCCTTCGTACGGGCGGCGAAGCGCTCCACGAAGTCGTCGGCCACCGACTCGTGGACGTACAGCCGCTCGATGGAGATGCACAGCTGCCCGGCGGAGGAGAAGCAGGCGCGGACGGCGCCCGCGGCGGCCTTCTCCACATCGGCGTCGTCCAGGACGAGCATGGCGTTCTTGCCGCCGAGCTCCAGTGATACGCCGACGAGTCGCGCGGCGGCGCCCTGGGCGACCTCACGCCCGGTGCGGGTGGAGCCGGTGAAGGAGACGTAGTCGGCGCGGCTGACGATCTCGGGGCCGACGACGGGTCCCTCACCGAGGACCACCTGGAACACCTCGGCGGGCAGTCCGGCCTCGACGAGGAGGTCCCGGGCCCACAGCGCGGTCAGCGCGGTCTCCGTGTCGGGCTTCATCACGACGGCGTTGCCGGAGACGAAGGCGGGCAGCGCGTCGCCGACGGAGAGTTCGAGCGGGTAGTTCCAGGGGGCGATCTGGCCGACGACCCCGCGCGGCTGGCGCAGTTCGGTGACCTTGGTGAGGGTCGGGACGACCCCGGTGTGCCGCTTCGGCCTGAGGTACGAAGTGGCCCTGCGCCCGTAGTGCCGGGCCGCGACGGCCACGGCCTGCACCTCCTCGTGGGCGTGCAGCCGGGCCTTGCCCGTCTCCAGCTGGATGAGGTCGAGGACCTCGGACTGGCGCTGCAGGATCAGGTCGTGGAAGCGGAGCAGCACGGCGGCCCTGGCCCGGACGGGCGTCGCGGCCCAGGCGGGCTGGGCGGCACGGGCGCGCTCGAAGGCGGTTTCGACGTCCTCGGGGGTGGACTCGGGCAGGTCGGCCAGCTTCTCCCCGGTGAAGGGGCTGTGGTTGGCCGTGCGGCCGGAGCCGACGACGTCACGGGTCAGCTGGGCGATCACCTCGGGGGTGACCACGTCGGCGGCGGTGCGCGCGCCTGCGGGGGCGGCGGCCACCGGGTTGGTGCCGACGCGGGTGCCGGAGGCGGCGGAGGTGGTCGTGGAGGCCTGCGAGTCCGTCATGAGGGCGAGAGTATGTCCAGCCGCCCACTTTGGGTACCCGTGGGTAACAGGTTTTCACAGACCCCGCCAGAGACTCCCGCCGCG
Organism: Streptomyces sp. NPDC005791; assembly: GCF_042871485.1. NCBI lineage: Bacteria > Bacillati > Actinomycetota > Actinomycetes > Kitasatosporales > Streptomycetaceae > Streptomyces > Streptomyces sp. NPDC005791. The sequence goes on along the minus strand of NZ_JBIAIP010000001.1, from coordinate 512,972 downwards.
CCCAGCCACACAGCCAGTGATCACTGGCGACATAACTGCTGATCAGGAGCGATCCTCCGCGCCTCGCGGGATCACACGTCCGCCGACCTCGGCCGTCGGACTGGCACCTCAGCCCGTCGGCTCCGGCGGTTCCCAGCTGCGCAGCATGGTCTCGAAGAGCTGTCGCGTCTCCTCACGGTCCCCGTCGGGCCCGGTCAGGTAGAGCGCGTACTCCGGACCGCCCGTCTCGGCGAAGTACATCTGGTCGATGCCGAGCCGCGGTCCCGGGTGATCCTTGGTCTCGACCCAGGTGAACTCCCATCGGGACCCGGGACGGTCGCGGAAGACGTTCTCCTCCAGCGTCAGGCGCCGGTAGTCCGGCAGGCGCACGGCCAGGTCCTTCTCGATGCTCCGCATGTGCGCGTACGAGTGGGCGAAGTCGGGCTGCGGATCGAGGCTGATCCGGATGCGGCGCCCACCGTTGTCGGGGGTGTAGTCGATCTGCCCGTCGTTCACCTGCCGCTCCCAGCCGTCGGGGACGGCGAGGCTGAAGCCCTCGGGGTCGGTGACCCGCTTCCAGCCGTCGGGTATCTCCTTCGAGGCGGGCTCGGCCTCGTCCCCCGCAGGGTCCACGGCCGGACTCTGTGAGGCGGACGCGCCGGGGTCCCGCACCGGGCCGGCGGTACTCCGGTCCAACGCGCCGCCGCTGTCGCCGCCCGTCTTCGTCACGACCAGGCCCACGGCCCCGCCGATCAGCGCGGCCGCGGTGACGACCAGCAGGGCGGTGCGCCACCGGCCCCGGCTGCGCCGGGTGGTGGGCGCCGAGGTGTGCGGGGCCGTGGACGGCGGGGGCAGGGGACGGGGAAGGTGGGCGGTCGCACCGTCCGGGGCCGAGAAGGCGCGCAGGTCGTCCTCGGAGACCCGCTGCGTCGGCACGTGCGCCTGCGCGGCACGGGGCTTCCGCCCCTCCATCGCGTCCAGCAGCATGCGCTCCGTCTGCTCGGCCGTCGGACGGTCGGCGGGGTCCTTGCGCAGCAGTGCCGTGATCACGGGCGCCAGCGCGCCGCCGTGCACCGGCGGTGGCGGTTCCTCCGCGACGACGGCCTGCATGGTGGAGATCGGGGACGTACGGCGGAAGGGCGAGGTCCCCTCGACGGCCGTGTAGAGCGTGGCACCCAGCGACCAGAGGTCGGACGCGGGGCCCGGATCGCCGCCGCGCACCCGCTCGGGCGCCAGGTAGTCGATGGAACCCACCAGTTCGCCTGTCCTGGTGATGGTGGAGTCGCCCTCGATCGCTGCGATGCCGAAGTCGGTCAACAGGACCTGGCCGTCCCTGGCGAGCAGGACGTTGCCCGGCTTGACGTCCCGGTGCAGGACACCGGCGCCGTGCGCCGCCCGCAGGGCGCTCAGGACGTGCAGCCCGATCCTGGCCGCCTCGCGGGGCTCGACCTCACCCGACTCCTTCGTCGCGTCGGCGAGCGAGGGCCCGTCGACGTACTGCATGACGATCCAGGGGCGGTCGTCGTACTCGATGACGTCATGGACGGTGACGACCCCGGGATGCGTGATCCGGGCCGCCGCTCGCGCCTCCTTCTGCGTACGGGCGTGCAGCACGGCCCGGTCCGCCTCGGCGACGTACAGTCCGGCGGTCAACTCCTTGACCGCGACGGTCCGGTGCAGCACCTCGTCCTGCGCGCGCCACACCTTGCCCATGCCGCCCCGGCCCAGGACCTCACCCAGCCGGTACCGTCCGGCCAGTACGATCCCCGCGTCCGTTCCCTGCGCGTGTTCCACGTGTGTCCTCGCCCCGTTCCTTGGGACGACAGGGTACGGAGGAGAGGTGGTGCCACGTAACCTCGCACCGCCCACGAAACCGCACTGTGATGCTTGTCGCGTCGCGCTGTCGCACCGTCAGGAGCGCACGCGGTAGGTGGAGATGGCCTGCTCGTAGATGTCGGAGACCTTGTCCCGCTCACTCTCCGGGCCCATGACCTGGACGATGTGGTACCTGCCGGACACGATCATCACCAGGTTACGGACGTACACCTCACGCCCGCCGCTCTCCTGCCAGGTGAACTGTCCCTCCGCCATGGCCCGTCGACCGACGTCGACGCGGCGCAACCCGGTGGACGTGGCCCAGCTGGACTCACGGAAGGGCTGCAACTCGGGTTCCTTGTCCCGCTGGTAGTCCAACGGGTCGTCACCGTTGACCTTGACGGTGTCCCGACCGGGTACGACGAGCACGCTGAACCCGTCGCTGCCGTAACGGATCTGACGGTCGGCGTTGGCCGGACTGCGCTGCCAGTCCTCCGGCACACCGAGCTCGAAGCCTTCGGCGTCCTTGCGCAGCTCGTAGCCCGGCGCCAGGGCTGCGGCGGAACGGCTGGTCTGCGGCTTCTGCGCACCGGACGAGCCGGACGGCTCCTCGGAAGGGCGATCGGACGCCGATGCCTTGGTGGACGGGCTGTCGCCGGCCTCCGGGTCCGCCGGCGCGACGGAGCCCGAGGGAGCCGCTCCCGTCTCCGAGCCCTCCTCGGGCATGAACAGCATGGCGTAGGCGATGGCGGCGGCCATCGCCAGCAGGATCAGCACCAGCAGCAGCCGTCCGAGCCGTCGCGGCGCCCGGCCACCGGGCTGCGGCTCGCGCAGCACCTTGGGCCCCTTGGGTTCGCGGGGCGGCTTCTCGTACGCAGGTGGCCTCTCGTACGTCTGCTGCTCGAACCCCGGCGGCTGTGCGTACGCCCGTTGCGGCTGCTCGTACGAGCGCTGCTGCTCGCGGCGCTGCGGCTTTCCCTGACGATGCCGGCCCGCTCCGCCACGGCCCCAGCGGCGGCGCACCAGCTCGCCCCGGCGGCGTACGACCGGCAGTCGGGCGGCGTCGGCGGGCGGCAGCGTGACGATGTCGGTGCCGGCCTCGGGCTCCGGGGCCGACCGCACGAGGGAGCGCAGCCAGCCGCGCAGCTCTTCGAAGTCGGGGCGCTCGGTGGGGTCCTGGCGCAGCAGCGACTCGACGACGGGCCGCAGCGCGCCGCACTCCTCCGCGAAGGCCGGCGGCTCACCGCAGACCATCTGGACGAGCTCGGCCGCGTTCTCCTCCGGGTACGGGGCGTGGCCCTGCACGGCGCGGTAGAGCAGCGCGCCGAGCGCCCACAGGTCGGTGGAGGGGCCGATGGGCGGGGCGAGCTGCCAGTTGTCGTGGACCGGTCCCGCCTGCTCGGGCGCCCACCGCTCGGTCACGGCGCCGACCACGGCGATACGGGCCTGCCGGGCGCGTTCGGCGGCCAGAGGAGTGGCCGGGCCCCGGTAGGCGGGTGTGGCACCGCTTCCGGCGACGACCTCGTCCCACCCTCCGGCGGGGCCACGGGCGGCGACGGGCTGCGGCAACCGGTCCCGGCGCTCGGCCGGTCCGCTGCCGAGGCGCCGGGCGTCGGCACGCAGCGCGTCCTCGCCGGAACCACCCGGTCCTCCCGAGCCGCCCGCGGGCACGGGGCGGCCTGCGCCCGGGCCGTCGTCCCAGGTGCCGGCGAGGTGGACACGCCGTCCGGGGGGCGGGGAGCCTCCCGGGCCCTCGTCGTCCTCGTCGTCCTCGTCGTCCTCGTCCTCGTCGTCGTACGGGTACGGGGCGCCGGCCGCCGTACCCCAGCCGGTCAGCCGCGGGGTCCCGGGAGCGGGCGGAGCGGTGAACCGCGCGCCGGGCTCCTCACGCTCAGCCGCGTCGGGGCCCTCGTCAGGTCCGTCACCGGGGTCGTGCTCCGGTCGCTTGGGGTCCTCACTGCCGCGGGCCGCTGCGCGGGCACCCGCGCGGTAGGCCGCGATGGCTCCGGCACGGGCGGCTCGCACCTGCGCCGGGCTGCCCTCGGCGGGCCCCGTGGGGGGCAGGGCAGGAGGCAGCGCGGGGCGTGCCGCGGCCCCGATCCCGGTGGGGGGACCTGAGGCGGGCGGCACTCCGTCGGTGGACGTCCGGGGGGCGGGCAGGCCCTCCGGAGCGACCGGCGCATCCGACCCGGGTGCAGCCACGCTCTGCTCGTACCCGAGGGCTGGGAGCTCGTGCGGCCCGGGCTCGTACGGCTCGGACTCGACCGTCGACGGGTCGTACAGCCCGGACTCGTACGGCCCGGACTCGTACGGCCCGGACTCGTACGGCCCGGACTCGTACGGCTCGAACTCGTACGGCTCCGACTCGACCGCCGACGGATCATGCGGCTCGGCGGGACCCGACTCGACCGCCGACGGGTCGTACGGCCCGGTGGGGCCCGACTCGACCGCCGGGGGCCCGTAGGTGTCCTCGTCGTCCGGCTGCGGCGCCGGGACGTAGCCGCACAGCGCTTCCTCGGCGGCACCTGCAGCGAGCCCCGTCAGCACGACGCGGCCGTCGTCGCAGACCAGCACCGTGCGGACCGTGATGTTGCGGTGGGTCCAGCCGTGCGCGTGCAGCACCCGCAGCGCCGTGAGCACGTCGGAGCCGATCTCGGCGGCCCGGTAGGGGTTGAGGGGCCGCTCCGCGAGAAGTGCGGCGAGCGGACGGGCGGCGACCAGTTCGCTCACTATCCAGAGCGATCCCGCCTCGGCGAACACGTCGAAGACCTGGTCGAGGCGCGGATGGTCGGGCACCTGGGCGGCCGCCTGCGCGGCCTCGATCGCGCGCCGGACCGCTGGATCCGTGGGCCGCCGCACCGTACGCCCGGTGGCGCGCCGGGCCGAGGGGAGGCCGTCGCCGTCGAGCACCTCGGCGTCCACGACCTCAGGCAACGGCACCTGACGCACCAGGACTTCTTGTCCGCTGTACGTGTCAAACGCCCGTGTCTCGACCAGTTCGTACGCATCGGACGGGGGCAGCGGAAGGCGGTAGCGGTCGGCAAGCACCCGACCCGCGTAGTCGTCCACGACGCCTCCCCAGAGCGCGCTGTTCCCCCGGTCACCGAGACCGCGCGATTTCGTCGATCGCGGTCACTTGCTGTGCAGTTGACCCACCGTTGCGGCTGCGCACGGTCCTCGGCGTCTCACCATACGTGGCAAGTCGCAGTCGCGCGGCCGGTCACGCCAACCTGACCGCCCGGGCGGTCAGCCGGCCGGTCCGTCAGTCGGTCGGCGTGAAGGTGGCGTGCGCCGTTTCGCGCAGCGTCCGGCACTCCTCGCCGTCCCAGGCGTCCGCCTTGCAGCTGATCATGATCGAGTAGCCGTGGGTGGCGTCGACCTTGAAGCCGCGGTTGAGCACCCTGACCCGCATGCCCTGCTGGTTGCGTGTGAACTCCCAGTCGGCGACGGTCGGGTAGCCGTTGTACTCGACCGTCTTTATCCCGATGTGCTCGTAGCCGTTGCTGAGGCTCTTGGTGGCCGCGACCGCCCCGGCCCATGCGGCTTTCGCGTCGTCCTTCGGGGAGGAGTTGTAGTCGACCTGGACGCGGGGGAAGCCACCGTCGGCGTTGTAGATGCCGCCCGAGTTCTGTCCCGCTATGCCGTCGAGCTCGAAGGTCCCGGGCATCGCCATGGAGAAGTGGAACCGCTTGTCGGTGACCGTCTTGTATCCGGCGGGCAGCGCGTCCGGGTCGGGGGTCGCCTCTCCGGCCTCCGGCGAGGGCGACGTGTCACCGGACGCCTCGCCCTTGTCCTGCCCCTGGCCCTCCTTGCCCCCGTCCTGGGTGCTGTCCTCACCCTTGCCGGAGTCCTTGCCGGAGCCGCCGGTGGCGGGCTCGGCGTCGCCGCCGGACGTCGCACCGGCCGACGCGGCGGTATCGCCCTGGGAGCCGCCGCCTTCGTTGCCCGCGTCGCCGTCGCCGAGCGTGAGCGCGAGGACCGTGCCGAGGACGGCGAGCACGACGACACCGGCGATGACCGCCAGCGTGCGGCGCGGCACGACGTCGGTGATCGACGCGCGGGGCACGGCCGGACGGCCGGACGGCACGGCGGTCCCGGAGGCCGATGCCATGGCGGCCGTGGCGCCGGACGCCTTCTTGCCGTACGCGGCCTGGGACTTCGCTTCGCGCACGGACCGCAGCGCGCCGCGCAGCCGGTCCCGCGTGTTCTCGGCGAGCCCCGACACCCCGAGAGGAGTGCTCGCCGAGGACGCACCGGAGGAGGAACCGGCAGCCTGGCCCGTGCCGCCGGAATCACCGGCGGCACGTCTCCCGGAGCCCGTGACGGCCGCGGACCCGCTGCCCTCGTCGGCCCGGGCGGACACGGCTGCCGCCGCCGCGGCGGATGCGGCCGCAGCGGCGGCCTTCCTGCCGCCGCCCTTGGCGTCGCCCCTGCCGGACTTGGCACCCTTGTCGGCCTTGGTCCCCTTGTCGCTCTTGTCGCTCTCGGGCTGACCGATCGTGGGCAGCGCCATGACCTGGGTGCGGTCGGCCGGAGGTGCGACAGGCTCGTCCGGAGCGTTGATCACCGCATTGAGCAGGACGCGCGCCCCGGCGTCGTCCAGCCGCTGGTCGGGATCCCTCTCCAGCAGGCCGTAGATGACCTCCTCCAGCGGCCCCGCGTTCACCGGCTGCTCGACCGGCTCCGTCATCACCGCCGTCAGCGTGGCGATGGCCGAGCCCTTGTCGTACGGCGGGCGGCCCTCCACGCTCGCGTACAGGAGCCCACCCAGCGACCACAGGTCGGCGGGCGGCCCGGGCTTGTGACCCCGGGCTCGCTCGGGCGAGATGTAGGAGGGGGCGCCGACGAGCATGCCGGTCGAGGTGACGGAGGGGTCGCCCTCGACCTGGGCGATCCCGAAGTCGGTCAGGACGACCCGGCCGTCCTCCGAGATCAGCACGTTGGACGGCTTCACGTCACGGTGCAGGATGCCCTCACGGTGCGCCGAGCGCAGCACGTCGAGGATGGCGAGGCCGACCTCCGCCGCGCGCCTGGGCGTCAGCGTCCCGTCCTCACGGATCACCTCGGCGAGGGACTTGCCCTCGATCAGTTCCATGACGATCCAGGGGCGGTCGTCCTCGTCGACCACGTCGTAGACCGTCACCGCACTGGTGTTGCGGATCCTCGCGATCGCCTTCGCCTCACGCAGGGTTCGCGTGATGAGACGCCGTTTCTCCTCCTCGTCGATGGACGACGGGAACCGCAGTTCCTTGACCGCGACCGTGCGCCCCAACGTCTCGTCGGCAGCACGCCAGACCGTGCCCATGCCGCCCCGGCCGAGCACCTCCCCGAGGCGGTACCGCCCCGCCAGGAGACGTCCGTTCTTGTCCCCTTGGGGCTCCCGCGCCTGCTCCGCCTCCGACATGCGTCCCCTCTGCGATCAACCCGCCCTGGCAGAGCGTTCATTGTCCCTCACCCCGGGACCGGTCGTGGTCCCGGGTCCCGGGGTCGGCCATGATGTGCCGGAGGAAGGAAGACCCCGCCCTGCCGACACCCAGGGCGATGCCCACCGCCCCGCCGGTGCTCGTTCAGCCCGCCGTAAGAAGCGCGTGCCTGCCCAGCGAACCACACCGCACGACCGCATCGTCCTACCTCCCCCGGCTCGTACGGACGGCGGGGCCCTCAAGCGGGTTCCCCGGAGGCGGAGTTCCGCCCGCCGGGCCGTCCTGGAGGTCCTGGCCCTCAGAGCGGCACGATGTCCGGCGCACCCAGCCGCGCCGCGTCCGCCGTCAGATCGTCCGGCTGCCGCTGGGACTCCCGCTCCGCCTCCACCCGCTTGCGGTAGTGCTCCACCTCGCGTTCGACCTGGCCCGTGTCCCAGCCGAGCACCGTCGCCATCAGGTCCGCGCACTCCCGGGCGCAGCGGGTGCCCCGGTCGAAGGTCTCGATGGAGATCCGGGTGCGCCGCGTCAGGACGTCGTCGAGGTGCCGGGCGCCCTCGTGCGAAGCGGCGTAGACGACCTCGGCCCGCAGATAGTCCTCGGCACCCGCCAGCGGCTCACCCAGCGAGGAGTCGGCCTGGACGAGCTCCAGGAGCTCCTCGGTCATCGAGCCGTAGCGGTTGAGCAGGTGCTCCACCCGGACGACGTGCAGCCCGGTGCGGGCGGCGATCCTGGCGCGGGCGTTCCACAGGGCGCGGTAGCCCTCGGCTCCCAGCAGCGGGATGTCCTCCGTGACGCAGTCCGCCACCCGCTGGTCCAGTGCGTGCACCGCCTCGTCGACGGCGTCCTTCGCCATCACCCGGTACGTCGTGTACTTGCCGCCGGCCACGACGACGAGCCCGGGCGCCGGGTGGGACACCGTGTGCTCCCGGGAGAGCTTGCTCGTGGCGTCCGACTCGCCGGCCAGCAGGGGACGGAGGCCGGCATAGACACCCTCGACGTCGTCCCTGCCCAGAGGGGTGTTCAGCACCGAGTTCACGTGTTCGAGCAGATAGTCGATGTCGGCGCTGGAAGCGGCCGGATGGGCCTTGTCCAGGTCCCAGTCGGTGTCGGTCGTGCCGATGATCCAGTGCCGTCCCCACGGGATCACGAAGAGCACGGACTTCTCGGTCCGCAGGATCAGCCCGGTCGAGGAGTGGATGCGGTCCTTGGGCACGACGAGATGGATGCCCTTCGACGCCCGGACGTGGAACTGTCCGCGCTCGCCGATCAGCGCCTGGGTGTCGTCCGTCCACACCCCGGTGGCGTTGACCACCTGCTTGGCCCTGACCTCGTACTCCCCGCCACCCTCGACGTCCTGCACCCGTGCGCCGACGACCCGCTCCCCCTCCCGCAGGAAGCCGGTCACACGCGCCCGGTTGGCGACGTGCGCGCCGTAGCCCGCGGCCGTGCGCACCAGGGTCGCCACATAGCGCGCGTCGTCCATCTGGGCGTCGTAGTACTGCAGGGCTCCGACCAGGGCGTCCTTCTTGAGCGCGGGGGCGACCCGCAGGGCGTGGCGGCGGGAGAGGTGCCGGTGCACGGGCAGCCCGCGGCCGTGGCCGGAGGACACCGACATCGCGTCGTACAGCGCGACGCCCGAGCCGGCGTACAGCCGCTCCCAGCCCTTGTGCTGCAACGGGTAGAGGAAGGGCACGGGTTTCACCAGATGCGGCGCCAGCCGCTCCAGCAGGAGTCCGCGCTCCTTCAGCGCCTCCCGTACGAGCGCGAAGTCCAGCATCTCCAGATAGCGCAGCCCGCCGTGGATCAGCTTGCTCGACCTGCTGGACGTGCCGGACGCCCAGTCGCGCGCCTCGACCAGCCCGGTCGAGAGTCCTCTGGTGACCGCGTCCAGCACGGTCCCGGCGCCGACCACGCCCGCTCCCACGACCAGCACGTCCAGTTCGCGATCGGCCATCGCGGTCAGCGCCTCGGCGCGCTCCGCGGGTCCCAGTGTCGCTGTCCTCACTGCTGCCTCCCGGTAGTCCCGGTGCATCGGGGTGGTCCGGCACGGGGCGGGGACCGGCCGGAGGGCCGGGCGTCCGTGCCCACCCCTCGATTCTGTCCGCGGTCCACGACTTCAGCCACCGCCTGTGGACAACACCCGCCCCACAAGAGTCACAGAATCCGACATACAGGTCATATTTACGCCTATTCTGACATGGCGCTGTCCCCAGCAGTTGCGCTTTCTGTCTTTTGGCCTTAGGGAAAGGACGGCCCACATGCCCGCAGACCTCGCCGTCATCGGACTCGGTCACCTCGGCCTGCCCCTCGCCCAAGCAGCCGTCGGCGTGGGAATCCACACCGTCGGCTACGACCCCGACCCGCGCCCTTACGCCGAACTCTCCGCGGGCCGTACGCCGGTCGAGGGATCCCTCAGCGCCTCCGACATCCGCCGGATGGTCGCGGGCGGCTTCCGGCCCACCGCCGACCCGGCGGAGCTGGGCCGGGTGCGCACCGCCGCGATCTGCGCCCCAACCCCCCTGGGACCGGACCGCACCCTCGACCTCGGCGCCGTGACCGACGCGGCACGGGCCCTCGCCGCCCGGCTGCGACCGCACACCACCGTCCTGGTGGAATCGGCCGTGCCACCCGGGACCACCGAGAACGTCGTACGCCCCCTGCTGGAGGAGGGTTCCGGACTGCGCGCCGGACGGGACTTCCACCTCGCCCACTCCCCCGGCCGCCTCGACCCAGGCAACCGCACCCACGTGTACGGCAACACCCCGAAGGTCATCGGCGGCCTCACCCCCGCGTGCACCGAATCGGCCGCCGCCTTCTACGGGCGGCTCACCGACAAAGTCGTCCGGGCCCGCGGACCGCGCGAGGCGGAGATGACGAAGGTCCTCGAGACGAACTTCCGGCACGTCAACATCGCGCTGGTCAACGAGATGGCGGTGCTCTGCCACGACCTCGGTGTCGACCTCTGGGACGTCATCAGGTGCGCCGAGACCAAGCCGTTCGGCTTCCAGCCGTTCCGCCCCGGCCCCGGTGTCGGCGGCCACGGCGCTCCGGTGGACCCCGGCTACTTCCCGTACAACAGCCGTACGCCGGGACACCCGTTGCGCATGGTCTCGCTGGCCAAGGAGATCAACGACCGAATGCCCAGCTACGTGATCCAGCGCTGCGCGACCCTGCTGAACGAGCACGGCAAGTCCGTCCGGGGGGCCAGGGTCCTGCTGCTCGGCGTCACGTACAAGCCGGATCTCGCCGACCAGGAGGCCTCGCCCGTCCGTGAGATCGCGACGCGGCTGATGGACATGGGTGCCCAGATCGGCTACCACGACCCGCACGTCCTGGACTGGCGGGTACGCGATCTGCCCGTCCCGCGCGCCGACTCCCTGTACGAGGCCGCCGCCGGAGCCGATCTGACGGTGCTTCTGCAGCACCATCGCACGTACGACCTCCAGGGCCTGGCGGTGAAGGCCCAGCTCCTCCTGGACACCCGGGGGGCCACCCCGGCGGGGGCCGCACACCGCCTGTGACACTCGCGCGCAGCCTCCGGAATCACCGGTGGGCCGTGTCGGCGCGGACTGCTAGCCTGCGGCGTCACTTCTCGCGCACCAGTGCGTACGTCCCAGGGGGAACACGATCATGAGCCAGCCCGTACAGCCGCCGAATCCGCCGCAGCAGCCCTACGGCGGTCAGCCCGCCGACGGCAATCCGTACGCGGCGCAGCAACCCGCCGACGGCAATCCGTACGCGGCCCAGCAGCCCGGAGCCCCCACGGGCAACCCGTACGCCGGACAGCAGCCTCCCGCACCGACGGGCAACCCGTTCGCGGGTCAGCAGCCGGGGCAGCCCGGCCAGTTCGGCGGCGGCATGCCGTTCGCACCGCCGTCACCGACCCGTGACAACCTGGGCCTCGGTCTCCTCGCCGCCGTCGTCGCGACCCTCGTCGGCGCCGGTGTCTACGGCGGGATCATCGGCGCCACCCAGCACCAGATCGGCTACGCGGCCGTCGGTGTCGGTTTCCTGGTCGGTTTCGCAGGCGGCAAGGTCGGTGGCCGTAACCCTGTCGTGGCGGTGGTCGGAGCGGCCCTCGCCCTGGCCGGCGTGTACGGCGGCCAGCTGCTCGGCGAGGCCATCATCGCCACCAAGGTCGCCCCGGTCACCGTCTCCGAGATGTTCTTCGACCACTTCGGCCTGCTGCACGAGGCCTGGAAGGCCGACACCGACGTGATCAGCGTCCTGTTCTTCGCGATCGCCGCGGCCGCCGCCTTCTCGGCCGCCAAGAAGGCCGCCCGCTGAGCGGGCCCGTCGGACGCAACGGTGGGAGGGCCCGGACCGCAGGCGCGGTCCGGGCCCTCCCACAGGCGCGGTTACGTCAGCGGCGGTGCTGCGAGTCCGCCACCGTCACCTCGACGCGCTGGAACTCCTTGAGGTCGCTGTAGCCCGTGGTGGCCATCGCCCGGCGCAGCGCGCCGAAGATGTTCATCGAGCCGTCAGGGCTGTGCGAGGGGCCGGTCAGGACCTCCTCGGTCGTGCCGACGGAGCCCAGGTCGACCAGCTTGCCGCGCGGCACGTCCTCGTGGACGGCCTCCATGCCCCAGTGCCGGCCGCGGCCGGGCGCGTCCGTGGCACGGGCCAGCGGGGAGCCCATCATCACGGCGTCCGCGCCACAGGCGACGGCCTTCGGGATGTCGCCGGACCAGCCCACACCGCCGTCCGCGATGACGTGCACGTACCGGCCGCCGGACTCGTCCATGTAGTCGCGGCGAGCCCCGGCCACATCGGCGACCGCGGTCGCCATCGGGACCTGGATGCCGAAGACGTTGCGCGTCGTGTGCGCGGCGCCGCCGCCGAAGCCCACGAGGACACCGGCCGCGCCGGTGCGCATCAGGTGGAGGGCGGCGGTGTACGTGGCGCAGCCGCCGACGATGACCGGGACGTCCAGCTCGTAGATGAACTGCTTCAGGTTGAGCGGTTCGGCCGCGCTGGAGACGTGCTCGGCGGAGACCGTCGTACCGCGGATGACGAAGATGTCCACGCCCGCGTCGACGACCGCCTTGGAGAACTGTGCGGTGCGCTGCGGCGACAGCGCTGCGGCGGTGACGACACCGGAGTCGCGCACCTCCTTGATCCGCCGGCCGATCAGCTCCTCCTGGATGGGGGCGGAGTAGATCTCCTGGAGCCGCGGGGTGGCGGCCTCGACGGGCATCTCGGCGATCTCGTCGAGGAGCGACTGCGGGTCCTCGTGCCGGGTCCACAGCCCCTCGAGGTTGAGGACACCGAGCCCGCCCAGCTCACCGATGCGGATCGCGGTCTGCGGGGAGACCACCGAGTCCATGGGGGCGGCCAGGAAGGGCAGCTCGAAACGGTAGGCGTCGATCTGCCAGGCGATCGAGACCTCCTTCGGGTCACGGGTGCGCCGGCTCGGCACGACAGCGATGTCGTCGAACGCGTATGCCCGCCGACCGCGCTTGCCGCGCCCGATCTCGATCTCAGTCACGATGGTGTGCCTTTCCTCTACGTCTGCGCTGACCAGTATCCCCGACACACACATGAGGGGCGGTCCCGGGAACCCCGGTCCGCCCCTCACCCGCGTCGATGTGTTACTTCCTGCTGTAGTTCGGCGCTTCGACCGTCATCTGGATGTCGTGCGGGTGGCTCTCCTTGAGACCCGCCGAGGTGATCCGGACGAAACGGCCGTTGTCCTGGAGCTCCGGGACCGTCCGGCCGCCGACGTAGAACATCGACTGGCGCAGACCACCGGTGAGCTGGTGGACCACCGCGGACAGCGGGCCGCGGTAGGGCACCTGGCCCTCGATGCCCTCGGGGACCAGCTTCTCGTCGGAGGCGACGCCCTCCTGGAAGTACCGGTCCTTGGAGTACGACCGCTGGTCGCCGCGGGTCTGCATCGCGGCGAGCGAACCCATGCCGCGGTACGACTTGAACTGCTTGCCGTTGATGAACATCAGCTCGCCCGGGGACTCCTCGCAGCCCGCCAGCAGCGAGCCGAGCATCACGGTGTCCGCGCCGGCCACGAGCGCCTTGGCGATGTCGCCGGAATACTGCAGGCCGCCGTCGCCGATGACCGGCACACCGGCCGCCTTCGCGGCGAGCGAGGCCTCGTAGATCGCCGTGACCTGCGGGACGCCGATGCCGGCGACGACACGGGTGGTGCAGATGGAACCGGGGCCGACGCCGACCTTGATGCCGTCGACGCCCGAGTCGATGAGCGCCTGGGCGCCGTCACGGGTGGCGATGTTCCCACCGATGACGTCGATCCCGGAGGCGTTCGACTTGATCTTGGCGACCATGTCGCCGACGAGTCGGGAGTGACCGTGCGCCGTGTCGACGACGATGAAGTCGACACCGGCCTCGGCCAGCGCCTGAGCACGCTCGAACGCGTCCCCGGCGACACCGACGGCGGCGCCGACGAGCAGCCGGCCTTCCTTGTCCTTGGCGGCGTTCGGGTACTTCTCGGCCTTGACGAAGTCCTTGACGGTGATGAGGCCCTTGAGGACCCCGGCGTCGTCGACCAGCGGAAGCTTCTCGATCTTGTGGCGGCGCAGCAGCTCCATGGCGTCCACGCCGGAGATGCCCACCTTGCCCGTGACCAGCGGCATCGGCGTCATGACCTCGCGCACCTGACGGCCGCGGTCCGACTCGAAGGCCATGTCACGGTTGGTGACGATGCCGAGCAGCTTGCCCGCCGCGTCGGTCACCGGCACTCCGCTGATGCGGAACTTCGCGCAGAGCTCGTCCGCCTCGCGCAGCGTCGCGTCCGGGTGCACCGTGATCGGGTCGGTGACCATGCCGGACTCGGAACGCTTCACCAGGTCGACCTGGTTGGCCTGGTCGGCGATGGAGAGATTGCGGTGCAGGACACCCGCGCCACCCTGCCGGGCCATGGCGATCGCCATGCGCGCCTCGGTGACCTTGTCCATCGCCGCCGAGAGCAGCGGGATGTTCACCCGCACGTTCTTGGAGATGTACGAGGAGGTATCGATCTGATCGGGCGCCATGTCGGACGCGCCGGGCAGCAGCAGCACGTCGTCGTATGTCAGCCCGAGCGTCGCGAATTTCTCGGGCACTCCGTCGACGTTTGCAGTCATGACACCTTCCCCAAATGGCCTTGATCGGTGCGGATGTCCATGCTAACGGCCTCACGGGGTGTCTCATTCCACGATCAAGATCACCCAGCGGTTCCGTGGCTTCCTCCACACCGTCCGCACACCCACAGGAACCCTCAGTAACCGCGGTTCACTGGCCCGCGAGGGCGCGCAGTCTGCTCAGCGCACGGTGCTGAGCGACCCGGACGGCGCCCGGGGACATCCCGAGCATCTGCCCGGTCTCCTCAGCGGTCAGCCCGACCGCGACCCGGAGGACCAGCAGCTCGCGCTGGTTCTCCGGCAGATTGGCGAGAAGCTTCTTGGCCCAGGCCGCGTCGCTGCTGAGCAGCGCACGCTCCTCGGGGCCGAGGGAATCGTCGGGGCGCTCCGGCATCTCGTCGGAGGGCACCGCCGTCGATCCGGGGTGCCGCATCGCGGCGCGCTGGAGGTCGGCGACCTTGTGGCCCGCGATGGCGAACACGAAGGCTTCGAAGGGCCTGCCGGTGTCCTTGTAGCGCGGCAGCGCCATCAGCACCGCGACGCACACCTCCTGCGCGAGGTCCTCCACGAAGTGACGGGCATCACCGGGCAGCCGGTTCAGCCGGGACCTGCAGTACCGCAGGGCGAGGGGGTGGACGTGGGCCAGCAGGTCATGCGTGGCCTGCGCGTCACCGTCGACCGCACGGTGCACCAGAGCACCGATCACCGTCGTCCCGTCCTCACGCATCGGACCATGGTGCCTTGAGGCCGTCCGGTCCGAGGCACCGCGTCCCGGGTTGTGCACCGAAGCGTTATCAGCGGATGCGTCGGAACGGTCGGCGGACGCGCCGGAGGCACGGATGTGTGCACCGGCTCGCGCGTCGCCGGTGTTGTGAGCGGGTGCGCCGGATGTCATGTCCTGCGCCCTCCCCTTCCGCTCGACCGAATGTTCCGCGAGGAACTCCACAACCCCAAGGATGCGGCATCGGCCGGAAAGCGTCACATGGTCCTGGTGAGGAGGGCCCGGCCGCAGGTCCGCCGCCACCCGCCGCCCCGTCCGCCGGCGTGCGGACGGGAACGCACGGTCATCGGCCGCGCAGCGGCGTCATCGGACCAGGCCCCAGCGGAATCCCAGCGCGACGGCGTGCGCACGGTCCGAGGCCCCGAGCTTCTTGAACAGACGCCGCGCATGGGTCTTCACCGTGTCCTCGGAGAGGAACAGCTCTCGCCCGATCTCCGCGTTCGACCGCCCGTGACTCATGCCCTCGAGCACCTGGATCTCCCGCGCGGTGAGCGTGGGCGCCGCACCCATCTCGGCGGACCGCAGCCGGCGCGGGGCGAGTCGCCAGGTCGGATCGGCGAGGGCCTGGGTCACGGTCGCGCGCAATTCGGCACGCGAGGCGTCCTTGTGCAGGTAGCCGCGGGCACCGGCGGCGACCGCGAGCGCGACTCCGTCCAGGTCCTCGGCGACGGTCAGCATGATGATCCGGGCCCCGGGGTCCGCCGAGAGCAGCCGCCGGACCGTCTCCACACCCCCCAGACCGGGCATGCGTACGTCCATCAGAATCAAATCCGAACGGTCGGCCCCCCAGCGGCGGAGCACTTCCTCACCGTTGGCCGCAGTCGTCACACGCTCGACGCCGGGCACGGTCGCAACCGCGCGGCGGAGCGCTTCTCGGGCGAGCGGGGAGTCGTCGCAGACGAGGACGGATGTCATGACCGTCCTCCGCAGCTGATGCGCGTCACCTTGAGCCTCCAGGCTGATACAAGTCGTCACCTGTGCGGTTGACCCCCTCGGACATCTGCCCGAGCGCGTTCTCCGTCAACCGCCTCCCCCTCAACAACGACGGTCACTCGAAAGAGTTACGGGCCAAAGCATCCGGTTCGGCACTCTAAGTGAGGGAGTGTTCACGCAGGAGAGCGACACGGGGTCCTTCACCCGTCAACCGAATTTCCGCTCGACAACCTGCCCCATTTAGCGGGTTTTCTTCCCTTTTGCTGGCGTATGAGGCTAGATTCGCAATCAGTCATATTTACATCTACTAACACCGTAGATGTACGGTCGGAACTCCGGTCACCGATGAGCACCGCCGGTCGAGGACGCCGTCAACGAACCAGCAAGGTTTCGAGGGGACACGCAATGGCAGATTTCTCCCGCCTTCCCGGACCCAACGCGGACCTGTGGGACTGGCAGCTGCTGGCCGCCTGCCGCGGGGTCGACAGTTCACTGTTCTTCCATCCCGAGGGGGAGCGCGGAGCGGCCCGGAGTGCCCGTGAGACCTCGGCGAAAGAGGTCTGCATGCGCTGCCCGGTACGCGCCGAGTGTGCGGCGCACGCGCTCGCCGTCCGGGAGCCCTACGGCGTGTGGGGCGGCCTGACCGAGGACGAGCGCGAGGAACTCATGGGCCGCGCCCGCAACCGTCTGATCTCCGCCCACTCGGGGCCGGCCGCGGAGCCCGGCCAGACCTGAGACTCCGCACGGCCCCTCACATGCAGAAACGTTTCCTCACGACCGGCGACTCCGCGCGGGACGCGGCAAGGACGCGGCCGGGCAGGCCGCGCCACGCGGGCCGGTTCCCGGGCCACGCGGATCAGCGCGCGGCCGCCAGGGACAGCTGGTCCAGGGTCGCCGCCACCGCCGGCACCCGGGCGAGGTCGGGCAGGGTGAGGGCGACGATCTGCCGCTCCACGGCCGGCTCCACCGTCACGGTGCGCGCCCCCTTCGGACGTACGGACTCCAAGGCCAGCTCAGGGAGGACGGCCACGCCGAGGCCCGCCCCCACGAGACCGATCACCGCCGGGTAGTCGTCCGTGGCGAAGTCGATACGAGGCGTGAAGCCGGACTCCTCGCACACCTCCACCAGCTGACGCCTGCAGCGCGGACAGCCCGCGATCCACGGCTCTTCGGCCAGCTCCCCGATGCCCACGGCGTCCGTCCCCGCCAGCCGGTGCCCCTCCGGGACCAGGCCGATGAGCCGGTCCGTGAGCAACGGACGCACCACCAGGTCGTCCCACTCGCCGGTGACGTCGCCGTAGCGGAAGGCGAGGGCGATGTCGCAGTCACCGTCGCGCAGCATCTCCACCGACCGCGGCGGCTCGGCCTCGACGAGGGAGACCTGGGTGCCGGGGTGCGCGGCACGCAGGGCGGCGAGGGCACCGGGCACCAGGGTGGAGCTCCCGCTCGGGAACGAAACGAGCCGGACACGGCCGGCCCGCAGTCCGGCGATCGCGGCGACCTCCTCCTCGGCGGCGGTCAGCCCCGCGAGGATGCCGGACGCATGGCGCACCAGTGCCTCTCCCGCCTGGGTGAGGCGCATCTCGCGCCCCGTGCGTATGAGCAGCGGCGTACCCGCGGAGCCCTCCAGCGCCTTCATCTGCTGACTGACGGCCGGCTGGGTGCAGCCCAGCTCCCGCGCGGCGGCGGAGAACGACCCGGTGGTGGCCACGGCGCGCAGGACTCGGAGATGACGGGCTTCGATCACCCTTCGACCATAAGCGACTCTTGCATCGTCAGTCGAATATTCATGAGCGACTTTGAGGATCCCGCGGCTAGCCTGTCGTGTCATGAAGGTGCTCACTGTGAACCTCGGCCGTCCGACGCCCTCCGCGCACTCCGACGCGGCCGACCGCCTCACCGGAATCGGCAAGCAGCCGGCCGACGGCCCCGTGCGCGTGACCGACCCCGGCCCCAAGGGCAGCGGCGGCAGCGGTCTCTCCGGTGACGCGGTGTGCGACCTGCGCCATCACGGCGGCTCGGACCAGGCGGTGTACGCCTACGCCCGCGAGGAGCTCGACGCCTGGGAGAAGCGGCTCGGCCGCCCTCTGCCCAACGGCGCCTTCGGCGAGAACCTGACGACCCTGGGTGTCACCGTGAGCCACGCGCGGATCGGGGAGCGCTGGCGGATCGGCGACGAGCTGGTCCTGGAAGTGACGTCGGGCCGCATTCCGTGCCGTACGTTCGCGGGCCACCTGGGCGAGCGGGGCTGGGTGAAGCGGTTCACCCGCGAGGGGGCCACCGGCGCGTATCTCCGGGTGATCGAACCGGGGGCGATCCGTTCCGGCGACCCGGTCGAGGTGGTACACGTGCCCGACCACGACATCACCGCGGCCCTGGAGTTCCGGGCGACGACGACGGAGCGGGAGCTGCTGCCCCGCCTGCTCGACGCCGGTGACGCGCTGCACACGGAGACCCTGCGCGCAGCCCGGGCGTACGTGGCGAAGCAGGGCTCTTCGGCCGTTTCCTGACCGGGCGGAGAGCGACGGACCGGTCAGGGAGGAAGGCGGGTCGGCCGCCGTCCGCACGGGGCACTAACGTGCCGCATATGACGACTGCACTGATTACGGGCGCGACGGCGGGGATCGGGGCCGCCTTCGCGCGGCGGCTCGCGGGTGACGGGCACAATCTGGTGCTGGTGGCCCGGGACACGGAGCGGCTGCGGGCCCAGGCCACGCAACTCCATGACGGACATGGCATAGAGGCCGAGGTGCTGACGGCCGACCTGTCCACGGACGCCGGGATCGAGGCGGTCGCCGCACGGCTGACGGACCGTGTCAGTCCTGTCGACCTGCTGGTCAACAACGCCGGTTTCGGCAACAAGGGGCGCTACCTGGATGTCCCGATGGCCGATGAGCTGACCATGCTGAAGGTCCATTGCGAGGCGGTGCTGCGGCTGACCTCGGCCGCGGCGGGCTCGATGCGGGAACGCGGTCGCGGAGGGGTGGTCAATGTGGCCTCCGTCGCGGCCTTCCTGCCGCGGGGGACGTACGGGGCGTCGAAGGCCTGGGTCGTCCAGTTCACCCAGGGCGCGGCGAAGGACCTCGCGGGATCGGGGGTGCGGCTGATGGCGCTGTGCCCGGGCTTCGTACGGACCGAGTTCCACGAGCGGGCCGGGATGGGGACGGGCAACATCCCGGACTGGATGTGGCTCGACGCGGACAAGCTGGTGGCCGCGGCCCTGGCGGACCTGGCCCGGGGCAGGTCGGTGTCCATCCCGGACCCGCGCTACAAGGCCCTGATGGGCCTGGTGAAGCTGACGCCCCGCAGCCTGCTCGGCGGAGTCACCTCCCGCGCGGGCCGGACGTACGGCCCGCGGTAGACGCCCGGAAGCGGAGCCCGGCTGAAGACACCGAGGCCCGGTGCCCCCGCGACGGGGGTACCGGGCCTCGATGGCGTACGGAGCCGTACTAGTGGCTGTGGCCGTGGCCGCCGTGACCGGCGTCGGCCTCTTCCTCGGCCGGCTTCTCGACGACCAGGGTCTCGGTCGTGAGGAGCAGCGACGCGATGGAAGCGGCGTTCTCCAGGGCGGAGCGGGTGACCTTGACCGGGTCGATGACGCCGGCCTTCACCAGGTCGCCGTACTCGCCGGTCGCGGCGTTGAAGCCCTGACCCTTCTCGAGCTCGGAGACCTTCGAGGTGATGACGTAGCCCTCGAGGCCCGCGTTCTCCGCGATCCAGCGGAGCGGCTCGACGGCGGCGCGGCGCACGACCGCGACACCCGTGGCCTCGTCGCCGGTCTTGCCGAGGTTGCCCTCGAGGACCTTGACGGCGTGGACGATGGCGGAGCCACCACCGGAGACGATGCCCTCCTCGACCGCGGCGCGGGTCGCGGAGATGGCGTCCTCCAGACGGTGCTTCTTCTCCTTGAGCTCCACCTCGGTGGCGGCACCGACACGGATCACGCACACGCCGCCGGCCAGCTTCGCGAGGCGCTCCTGGAGCTTCTCACGGTCCCAGTCGGAGTCCGTGGACTCGATCTCGGCCTTGATCTGGTTGACCCGGCCCTTGACGTCGGCGGAGTCGCCGCCGCCGTCGACGATGGTCGTGTCGTCCTTGGAGACGGTGACGCGGCGGGCGGTGCCCAGCACGTCGAGACCGGCCTGGTCGAGCTTGAGGCCGACCTCCTCGGCGATGACGGTCGCACCGGTGAGGGTGGCGATGTCGCCGAGCATGGCCTTACGGCGGTCGCCGAAGCCCGGGGCCTTCACCGCGACGGCGTTGAACGTGCCACGGATCTTGTTGACGACGAGGGTGGAGAGCGCCTCGCCCTCGACGTCCTCGGCGATGATCAGGAGGGGCTTGGAGGCACCGGCCTGGATGACCTTCTCCAGCAGCGGGAGCAGCTCCTGGATGGAGCCGATCTTGCCCTGGTGGATCAGGATGTACGGGTCGTCGAGGACGGCCTCCATACGCTCCTGGTCGGTCACCATGTACGGGGACAGGTAGCCCTTGTCGAAGGCCATGCCCTCGGTGAACTCGAGGTCCAGACCGAAGGTGTTGGACTCCTCGACGGTGATGACACCGTCCTTGCCGACCTTGTCCATCGCGTCCGCGATGAGCTCGCCGACCTGCGGGTCCTGCGCGGAGAGCGCGGCCACGGCGGCGATGTCGGCCTTGTCGTCGATCGGGCGCGCGGTCGCGAGGAGCTCCTCGGACACGGCCTTCACGGCGGCGTCGATGCCCTTCTTCAGGGCGGCCGGGGACGCGCCCGCGGCTACGTTGCGCAGACCTTCGCGGACGAGGGCCTGGGCGAGCACGGTGGCGGTGGTGGTGCCGTCACCCGCCACGTCGTTGGTCTTGGTCGCCACCTCCTTCACCAGCTGGGCACCGAGGTTCTCGTACGGGTCGTCGAGCTCGACCTCGCGCGCGATGGTGACACCGTCGTTGGTGATGGTGGGAGCGCCGAACTTCTTGTCGATGACGACGTTGCGGCCCTTCGGACCGATCGTCACCTTCACCGTGTCGGCAAGCTTGTTGACGCCGCGCTCAAGGGCGCGACGGGCGTCCTCGTCGAACTTCAGAATCTTCGCCATGGGCTGAGCTGTCCTCTCAAACGAACTGCGCCCCTCGCCACCCGGCTAGTTATTTCGCAGGGGGCCAGGGGCGCAGAACAGAAGCAAACGTGGGTGAATTACTTCTCGACGATCGCGAGAACGTCGCGCGCCGAGAGGACGAGGTACTCCTCGCCGTTGTACTTCACCTCGGTGCCGCCGTACTTGCTGTACAGAACGACATCGCCGGTCTTGACGTCGAGCGGAAGGCGCTCGCCGTTCTCGAAGCGGCCCGGGCCCACGGCCAGGACGACGCCCTCCTGGGGCTTCTCCTTGGCGGTGTCCGGAATGACCAGGCCGGAAGCCGTGGTCTGCTCGGCGTCGAGCGGCTGGACCACAATGCGGTCCTCGAGCGGCTTGATCGCAACCTTGGAGCTGGTGGTCGACACGATCCGGTCTCCCCCTTCGGAGATCTCACGGGGTTTAACAGTCTGTGGGATGGCGACCGGACCGATCCGTCGTCGCGGGTGCCGGACCTGCCCTGTCGCGCAGTTGTGCTGGCACTCTCCCTGGGGGAGTGCCAGCACTGAGACTATGGCCGCGATTAGCACTCGGTCAAGCGGAGTGCCAATTCACCACCCTCGCGTGGCGTCGCGGAGCCTGCGCACGCCCGGACAACGAGGGAGACCGCCGCGGTGTTCCGGGCGACGGAGGGCACGCGCGCGCCGGCCCCGCCGTCGCCCGGATCGCTCAGACGTAGTCCTCCAGCCTGGCCACGGCGTAGCCCTTGTCCGTGACCGTCTTCATCACGCGGCGGATCATGTCGGCCATGGATCCCCCCCAGTCCCCCCGCCCCCGGAAGTGGGTGAGGATGATGTCACCGGGGTGCAGGTCCTGGTCCCACTCCCGCCACTCCATGTGGTCGGGGAACGCCTCGGCGGCCCACAGGGGCACCGCCGTGATGCCGCAGGACTTGGCGACGCGCAGGGTGTCACCGTTGTAGTTGCCGTACGGCGGCCTGAAGAGGGTGGGCCGCTTCCCGAAGTGCTTCTCGATCCTGTCCTGCTCGCCACAGATCTCCCGCCGCTGCTCGGCGGCCGAAAGCCCCGGGAGATAGCGGTGGTTGAGCGTGTGGTTGTGGAGGGTGACGCCCCTGGCCTGCATGTCCTTGAAGTAGCCGTAGTCGTCGCTCACCACGTAGTCGCTGAGGAACGCGCTGTACGGGATCTTCAGCTCCGTCATCATCCGCAGCAGTTCGGGATCCTTCTCCGCCCCGTCGTCCATCGTCAGGAAGACGATGCGTTCCTCGGTGGGCACGGTGGTGAAGACCGGCGGCAACGACTCCCCGCCGTCCACCTCGAACCCCTCGCGGGTCGTGATGCGGGGCCTCACGGAGGGTGGCGCGGGAGCGGTGAGCGGGACCTTCTCCAGGCCCCACTTCCTCGCCGCGGCGACACGGGCCGCCTGCTCCCGCTTCAGCCGCTCGGCCGCTGCCGCGGCGGCGGCGGGGCCCGCCGGAGGAGCGGCGGCTCCCGGGTGGCCGACCGCTCCCGGCTGCCCGGCGGCCGGCCCCTGCCGCACGGCGGCATCGTCGTCCGTCACGTCGGCACACCCGGACGCGGCGGCTCCGGCCAGCAGGACCACCAGAATCGCGCAGACCGTTCCGTGATGCTTCGCGGAGGATTTTTCCTTTTGTCGTACTAGCTGCATGGCGTCGCATCCTGCCATCGGGGCACCGGCCGCCTCCCGCGACACCTCCGGCGGGCCCACCAGGTCCCCCGGCTGGCTCACAATGGACACGTGAACGCCCTCCCCCCCGCCGATCAGGCCGACCCGCTCACCGCCTTCGCCGCCCTGCGCACCCCGGAGGGCGCGGCCCTCCTGGACGAGTTGCGCGACCACGACCCCGCCAGGGAGCTGGCGACCGCGACCCGGCTACGCCGCATGCACCCCGCCGCCCTCGTGTCGGCGGCGCTCGGCCAGGCGCGACTGCGACAGCGCGCGGTCCCGAAGTTCGGGGCGGCGGACGCGTACCGCATGTTCTTCACCCCCGACGGCGTGGAACAGGCGACCCGCACCTCCGTCGCCGGCTACCGCGCCGGGCGGTTCGCGGAGCTCGGGGTGCGCAGCGTGGCCGACCTGTGCTGCGGCATCGGCGGCGACGCCATCGCCCTGGCCCGGGCGGGCATCTCGGTCCTGGCCGTGGACCGTGATGCGCTCACCGCCCGGGTCGCCCGCGCCAACGCCGAGGCGCTCGGCCTCCAGGACCTCGTCGAGGTGCGGTGTGCCGACGTCACGGAGATCGACACGGCGCCGTACGACGCGGTCTTCGTCGACCCGGCACGACGCGGCGGACGGGGCAGGATCTTCGACCCCGAGGCCTACTCACCGCCGCTCTCCTGGGCGACCGAGGCCGCCCTGAAGGCCCCCCGGGCCGCCCTGAAGATCGCACCCGGCGTCCCCCACGAGGCGATCGATCCGCGGGCCGAGGCCGAGTGGATCTCGGACGGCGGCGATGTGAAGGAAGCCGTGCTCTGGTTCGGCGAAGGATTCACCCCCGGCGCCTTCCGGGCCACGCTGCTCCCGTCCCGCACCACCCTCGTCTCCGACGGCCCGCTCCCCGCCCCGCCGGTCGGTCCCGTCGGCCGGTATCTCCACGAGCCGGACGGCGCCGTGATCCGCGCGCATCTGGTGGCCCGCGTCGTGGAGCGCTGCGAGGGCAGGCTGGTCGACGAGACGATCGCGTACGTCACGAGCGACGCGCCGTACGCGTCGGACGCCACGGCGTCGTACGAGATCACCGATGAGCTGCCGTTCAACATGAAGAAGCTGAAGGCACTGCTGAGGGAGCGTCAGGTCGGTGTGCTGACCGTCAAGAAGCGCGGATCGGCGGTCGAACCGGAGGAGCTGCGGCGGAAGATGAAGCTGCGGGGACCGCACGCCGCCACCGTCTTCCTGACCCGGGTGGCCGGGGCCCCGACGATGCTGATCGGGCAGCCGGTGCAGCGGACCTGATCAGCCCTCCACCGTGATCAGCGGGTCCGCCGGCGCCCCGACGAGCACCCGCAGCACCCAGCGCCGGTGGGCGAACGCCTTGACGAGGCCGGTCAGCCCGGTCACCCAGGCGAGGAAGCCGAGCCCCATCAGCCAGGCCACCATGCCGTACGTCTCCTGGCCCGCCCGGGCGGTCGCCGGGACGGCCACGCAGCCGAACAGGCCCACCGCGCAGAGCGTGAACGACGTCAGCAGCCAGGCCAGGCTCGCCCGCGGTCGGCGCAGGGGCACGTCCCCCGACGGGTCGCGGTCCAGTCCGCCCCACTCCACGAGGAGGCGGTGGACCCGCAGGTCCCTGGCGACGCCGACGACCATGAGGACGGCCGCCGGGATCAGCACGGCGGCGCCGACGGCGAGGCAGATGACACCCGGGACGACGCCGAGCGCGTCGTAGGCGTCCTCGAACATCAGGAACGCCGATCCCACCAGGGACCAGCCGAGCGCGGCCAGCCCGCCCCACACCCACAGCACTCCGAGCCTCGCGGGGCCGATGAACATCCGCACCAGCTCACCGAGGATCAGCGCCCGGTCCCTCAACAGGGCGTCGCGGTCGGGCCACGTACGTATCTCCACGGGCGGAGGCGGCGGCGGGAGCGGTGAACGACCGGTCATGACCCAGACATTACCGAGTGCGCCGCCCTCCGGCGGTCGTACGGTCCGTGGGATCAGGTCAGCGGGTACGACGTCCGGCCGGACGCCTCGTCGATCTCGTCGTGCGCCTTGGTGAGCAGCTTCATCGCCAGCTCGTTGAGGGCCCGGGCGCCGGCGATCTCCTCGCCGACCCTCGGCTGCTCCGCGTCGGAGGGATGGCGGCTGGCGTACCCGTGGGCCCGCACCTCGGTCCCGTCACTCAGCCGCACCATCGCGGCCGCGCGGGTCCGGTGGGTGTCCTCCTCGAATTCCAGCTCGATGTGCCATCCGACGGTGGTCTCCATCATGTCGGTCACCTCCCGGGATTCCTGCTTCCAGGGTGCGCCCGTTCCCCCGCCCGCGCACGGCGTGCGCCACGCGGCCGCAAATCCCGCTCAGGCTTCCTGGAGGGCTCTGACGTCCAGCTTCCGCATGCCCATCATCGCCTTCATCACCCGGTCGGCCCGGGCGGTGTCGGGACCGGCGAGCAGCTCGGGCAGCACCCGCGGGACGATCTGCCAGGACATGCCGTACCTGTCCTTGAGCCACCCGCACACGCTCTCCTCGCCCCCCTCGGTGAGGGCGCCCCAGAGCCGGTCCACCTCTTCCTGCGACCCGCAGTCGACGGAGAGGGAGACGGCCTCGGAGAACGTGAACTCAGGGCCTCCGTTGAGAGCGATGTACTCCTGGCCCTCGAGCCGGAAGTCGACGGTCAGCACCGAGCCCGCGTTCGGCGACCCCTCGGTCCAGCGGGTGGTGTCCACGATGCGGGAATCACCGCCGAAGACCGAGACGTAGAACTCGGCGGCCTCCTGGGCCTGGTGGTCGAACCAGAGACAGGGCCTGATCTTCTGCATGGTCTCTCTCCTCACACGTTCCGGTGCGTCTCAGGACGCTGTGAAAGGTAGACCTCCCGCGCGCCGGAAACTCATCGCAACCGGCGCGGCACGGACCCCGCTCAGCCGTCCGCCGGACCCAGGGATTCGAAGCGCCACCGGTGCACCGGCCGGCTGATCAGCCCGTCCTCCGGCTCCGGCAGCTCGGGCAGCTCCGGCAGCTCGTCGAATTCCGCCTCCCACCAGGTCAGCACCAGCACCCGGTCCTGCGGGGCGCGCAGCAGCTCGCTGCGCAGTGGCTCCCGGGCCAGCTCGGCCGTCCGGGACCGGGCCCACTCCAGCAGTTCCGTCCCCCGGCCTTCGGCGGCACGGGCCTCCCACATCAGGGTGACCGTCATGAGTAGAGGTTGTCCTTGCTGATCTCGTGCACATGGTCGTGGCCGTGCGCATGAGCACCCGGCACATGGGTCTCGGTCACCGGCAGCGAGGAGTCCGCCGAGAGGTCCAGATCGGAGACCGGGCGGTTGCGCGCCACCATCTCCGCACCGAGCGCGGCGACCATGGCCCCGTTGTCCGTGCACAGTCCCGGCCTCGGCACCCGAAGCCGGATGCCCGCCTTCGCGCACCGCTCCTCGGCGAGCGCCCGCAGCCGCGAGTTGGCCGCGACGCCGCCGCCGATCATCAGGTGGTCGACGCCCTCGTCCTTGCAGGCCCGGACGGCCTTGCGGGTGAGGACGTCCACCACGGCCTCCTGGAAGGACGCCGCCACGTCCCGTACGGGAACGTCCTCCCCTGCCGCGCGCTTCGCCTCGATCCAGCGCGCCACGGACGTCTTGAGGCCGGAGAAGGAGAAGTCGTACGCGGGATCGCGTGAGCCGCTCAGCCCGCGCGGGAACGCGATCGCCTTCGGGTCGCCCTCCTTCGCCAGCCGGTCGATGACCGGGCCGCCGGGGAAGCCGAGGTCCAGCACCCTGGCGATCTTGTCGAACGCCTCGCCCGCCGCGTCGTCGATGGTCGCGCCCAGCGGCCGTACGTCGTTCGTGATGTCCGGGGCCAGTAGCAGCGAGGAGTGACCACCGCTCACCAGCAGGGCCATCGTCGGCTCGGGCAGCGGGCCGTGCTCCAGCTGGTCCACGCAGATGTGCGAGGCGAGGTGGTTCACCCCGTACAGCGGCTTGTTCAGGGCGTACGCGTACGCCTTGGCGGCCGATACGCCGACGAGCAGCGCCCCGGCGAGCCCGGGACCGGCCGTGACCGCGATGCCGTCGAGGTCACGGGCGCTGATCCCGGCGTCCTTCAGGGCCCGCTCGATGGTGGGGACCATCGACTCCAGGTGGGCCCGGGAGGCGATCTCCGGGACGACACCGCCGAAGCGTGCGTGTGTGTCGACACTGGACGCGACGGCGTCGGCGAGGAGCGTCGTCCCCCGCACGATGCCGACGCCGGTCTCGTCGCAGGAGGTCTCGATACCGAGTACGAGCGGTTCGTCAGCCATCAGTCTGTCTCTGTTCCTTGTACGGTCAGGCGCATGACGAGTGCGTCGATGTTGCCCGGCTGGTAGTAGCCCCGGCGGAAGCCGATGGGTTCGAAACCGAAGCGTTCGTAGAGCTTCTGCGCGCGGGTGTTGTCGACACGGACCTCCAGGAGCACGGCCGCGCACTCGAAGGCGGTGGCGTGCCGGAGCAGGTCGGTCAGGAGTTCGGAGCCGAGGCCGCTGCCCCACTGGTCGCGGCTGACCGCGATCGTCTGGACGTCGGCGAGGTCACCCGCCGAGGCGAGGCCCCCGTAGCCGACGATCCGGCCGTCCGCGGGGTCCTCGGCGACGACGTAGCGGTGGGTGGCCCGGGGCCCGCGGGCGCGGGCCAGTTCGGACCAGAACATGCCGGCCGACCAGGCGTCCTCGGGGAACAGCTCGTGTTCCAGCTCCAGCACCGGCGCGATGTCCCACCAGCGCATCTCGCGGAGCACAGCGGTCGCGGTGGTCACTTGGGGGTGACCACCTTGTAGTTCTTCGGGACCTGGGCGTCGGGCCTGCGCAGATAGAGCGGCTGCGGCGGCAGCAGGGCCTCGCCGGCGGCCAGTCGTGCGGCGGCCAGGGCGGCGAGCGCGGCGGCGGAGACGTGCTCCGGCCCCCGGGCGTCCGGGAATGCCTCGGGGTAGAGCAGCGCGCCCGCGCCGACGACGGGCAGTCCGACGAGCCGCCGGGCGATGTCGGCGGGCCTGTCGACGGCGGGTTCACCGTCCCGGGTGCGGGAGTCCTCGTACCGCGCCCAGTAGACCTCCTTGCGGCGCGCGTCGGTCGCGACGGCGAACGGTCCTTCGAGGCCGTCCCGGCCGGCGGCGTGAGCGAGGGCGTCCAGCGTGCACACGCCGTGCACCGGCACGGAGAGGGCGGAGCCGAAGGTCGCCGCGGTGACCAGGCCGACGCGCAACCCGGTGTACGGGCCGGGGCCCACCCCGACGGCCACGTCGGTCACGGCGTCGAGCTTCACCCCGGCCTCGGCGAGGACCCGGTCGACGGCGGGCAGCAACAGCTCCCCGTGCCTCCGGGCGTCGACCTGGCCGGTCTCGGCGACGACGGAGGTCCCGTCGTGAAGGGCGACGGTGACGGCGGGGGTGGCGGTATCCATGGCGAGCAGCAGCACACAAACAGCCTACGGCTCCACCGACTCGGCCAGGGCCGCCCGTGCAGCGTCCCGGTCCGCCCTTCCGCTGCTGGTACCGTCGCCGGGTATACGCGTGTACGACATAAATGCTTGTACGACATGCACCGGACGGCATGCAAAGGGGACCTCACGGTGGCAAGGGGCAGCTCGGGAATCGTGGCCGGGCTCACTGCCGCGGCGGTGGCCGCGGTCTGTTTCCTCGCCTACCAGGCGTCGGCGAACGCGCCCGACTCGGTCGCCGCCCCCTCCGCGGAGGCCTCCAGGGCTTCCGTCTCCCCCTCCGCGAAGCCGGAGCCGAAGCCGAAGCCCACGAAGGATCCGCTCGCGATCCCTGCGGACTCCGACACGGGAGCCCGCGTCGTGTACGCGCTCGGGGACCGCCGGGTGTGGGTCGTGGACGACAAGGAGAAGGCTCTCCGGACGTTCACCGTCATGCCGAGCACCGTGAATCCGCCGCCCGGCGTGTACGCGGTGACCTCGCGCTCCGGCAGCATCAAGGGCTCGGACGGCGTCATGATCGAACACGTGGTGCGTTTCGCGAACGTCGACGACGTGTCCGTGGGCTTCAGCGCCGCTCAGGACAACTCGATGAAGAGCCCCGACCCCACGACCCGGACCGGGGGCGTGCGGATGAAGCGGGCCGACGGCAACGCGTTGTGGACCTTCGCCACGGTCGGCGTGAAGGTCGTCGTCGTCCCGTAGGTACGCCGTGCCCGGCGGCCGGGCCGGGGGTCAGGCCGCGTCGCGCCCGACTTCGTGCTGTGCGTCCTCGGTGTCGTCCTCATCGGCGTGCTCGTCCCGGGGCGGCGTCGACACCGCCGTCGCGGCCGCGCAGGAGGCCAACAGGTCCTTCATCGACACCGCGGACACCGACGGTGGCTCCGCCTGCGACGACTGCGGCTGCACTTCACGCTCGGGTGCCGGCATGGATGCCTCCTCGGGCTCGACGAGAGACGTGGTTAGGTAGACCTAACCACTCCCTGTACTCCATGTGACCACGCCGGGCACCCCTGGCGCAACATTTTGCCGACGCCCTGTCGGCATGGCAGCCCGAGCGGTCCCTCAGAACACCGGCAGGGCGGTCAGCGCGTCACCGTCCACGACGAAGACGCGGTTGGCGTCGGCGGTCAGCCAGTAGCGATCGGGGTTCTCGATGAGGCGGAACACCCACGGTTCCCGGTCGTCGGCCAGATCGATCACGTTGATCCCGCCCTCCGTGTCGTTCACGGCGACCGACCAGAAGCCGTCCCCCTGGACGACGAGCGGGCTCGGCGCATGGCACTGGAGCAGGCCGGCGTGGACCCAGTCGGTCGGCGCCCCGTCCTTGGTGCTCAGGCGCTGGGGATAGCCCAGGTAGGCCGCGTACACATGCGTACCGTGCACCGTGGGAGGGCCCCAGTACGGCGTGACCTCCGACGCCTCGGGATTCGCCGAGACCCAGCGCTCCGCACCGTCGCGGGCGTGCACGGCCCGCAGGTGCTCCCCGGTCACGAAGACGGTGTCCTCGGTGGCCGCGAGCCCGGGCCGCCCCTCGGCCTGGTCGCGCAGTTCCCACGCCGCGCCGCCGTCGTCGGTCCGGACCGCGACGACCGTCCCGCCCGCTGCGGCGACGATCAGACGCCCGGCCGCCGTGACCGCGCGGGGACCGGGTTTCGCGCCGAGACCGGCTCCGGCGTCGACGGACCAGCGCACCTCGCCGTCCGCCCGGCCGACACTCCGCAGCCGTCCGTCGTCCGTGACCACGTACACCGCTTCGTCGTCCGCCGCGAGGACCCAGGAGGCGTCAGCGGCGGCGGTCCACCTGGGTTCGCCCGTCGACGCCACGAACGTGCGCAGGACGCCGTCGCCGTCCGCCGCGGCCACCAGCTCGTCGGACAGCGACACGTACCGGCGTACGGACTCGGTGCCGGGCGCCGACCAGCGGAGCTTCCCGTCGACGACGGCACGTGCCGCGATGCCCCCGTCAGGAGCGCCGACCACGACGACGTCGCGCACCGGCAGGGGTGCGGGACTGTCGTCGCCGAACACCGAGGTCCGGCGCCACAGGGGCTCGGGCGCCACGCCGAAGACGTAGTCACCCTTCTCCGCGGACAGGACCGGTGCCGTCGGTGTCTTCACGGCCGGGGGGATGCTGAAGGGGTCCGGATCACCACGGCCGTTCAGCCACAGGGCCGTCCCCCCGCCCGCGGCGGCGATCCCCCCGCCGACGACGAGCGCGGTCAGCAGCCTCCGCCGCGGCACCGAACGGCCCGGACCCACGTCCACCGCCGTGGTGAGCTCATGGAGACTGCGCCGGCGTGCCGAGACGTCCTTCGCGAGGGGGCCGTGCCGCCAGACACGGTCCGCGCCGCGCGGTGGATCGAAGGCCGTGGCGATCGCGTCCGTGGTGGGGCGCAGCGCGGGGTCCTTGGCGAGGCACGGGGCGATGAGGTACCGGAGCGCGTCCGGCACCCCGTCCAGGCGCGGCTCGCCGTGGACGACGTCGTACTGGACGGCGGCGGCGTGCGCGCCGTCGTACGCGCGTCGTCCGCTCGCCGCGTACACGAGGACGGCACCGAGGGAGAAGACGTCGGCGGCCGGCCCCACGCGGTGCCCGAGCACCTGCTCGGGCGCTCCGTACCCGGGCGTCACCGGGACCTGGCCGGTCACGGTGAGCGTGAGGCCGTGCTCGGGGCGTGCGATGCCGAAGTCGATGATCCTCGGGCCGGTGGCGGTGAGCACGATGTTGCCGGGCTTCACGTCGCGGTGCACGAGGCCGGCTGCGTGGATGTCGCGCAGTCCGCGCGCCATGGCCACGGCGAGGGCGCGTACGGCCGGTTCGCCGAGCGGGCCGTGGGCGGCGACCGCCTCGTCGAGGGTCGGCCCGACCAGGAACTCCGTCGCGATCCAGGGCCGTCCGCCCTCGGTCCTGCTGTCGATGACCTCGGCCACGCCCTCGCTGCCGACCGCCTGCGCCATCTGCGCCTCGCGGACGAAGCGCCGGGCGAGATCGGGGTCGTGGGCGAGGTGGGGGTGCAGCACCTTCACCGCGGCGACGGTCCCTCCGCCGTCCCGGCCGACGTACACCTTGCCCATGCCGCCTTCGCCGAGGACTCCGAGGATGCGGTAGGGGCCGAGTCGGATCGGGTCTCCGGTGCTCAGGGGTTTCATGGTCCGTGGGCTTCCCGTGCGGTCGGAGGAGTGGGTGTGCGGCGGCAGCCGGAGGAGCGGGCGTCCGGCGGCGGTCAGAGGAGCGGGTATCCGGCGGTGTAGGCCTCGCCCAGTGCGATGAGCCGCTCGGTCGGTCCGTGGACGAAGTACCGGGCGCGGGGAGCCTCGAACGGCTTGGCCGCCGCGCCGGTGCGGAGGTCGGCGGCGGCGAGGCCGGCGGCGGACGCGCTGTACACGTAGGCGGTGCCCACCGTGGGCGGTGCGTCGGCCTCCGCGTCCGTCCGGTCCGTCTGCGCCCAGACGGCCTCGCCGCTGTCCGCCCGGACCGCGAGGATGCCCCGGCCCTTCTCCACCGTGTAGACGACGCCGTCCTTGACCGCCGGCGGGCCGTGGACGGCTCCCGGGCGGTCCGCTTCATGCCGCCAGGCCACGGCGCCGTCCGCCAGACGCCGTGCGACGAGGCCGTCCGAGGCGAGGTACACGTGCTGTGCGTCGACGGCGGTCCGGGCGCGGTCCAGGGCCGGTCCGCTCCCGTCGAGCGGGGCCTCCCAGAGCAGTGCGCCGGTCCCGGCGTTCCGGACGGTGAGGCTCAGTCCGCCGTCCTGCGCCTGCTGGACGAGGACGAGGTGGTCGCCCTCGACCCGGCCGGACAGGAAGTGGAACCGCTCGGACCCGTCCGGCCTGGCGGGGAGCCGGTGGGTCCAGAGCGTGCCGCCCGTACGGCTGTCGACCGCGAAGAGGAACCAGGACTGGTCCTTGCGGAACCCCTCGGTCGAGTGGCGTCCTTCGCCGCCCACCCCGTGGACGACGGCCTCCGTGGCGCAGAGCAGTTGGGTCTCGTTCAGGCGTCCCCGCAGGTTCGTGAGGCGGGCGACCGTCGCACCGGCGGCTCCCGTCGCCGTGTCGAGGGTGCGGACGAGCAGCGGGGCGTCGTCGTCCAGGGCGTAGTCGGCGATGTACACCCGCCGGCCGTCCGTGACGGTCCGGCGGTGGAAGGACACGTCTCCCTCCGCCCAGAGGGACCGGCCCGTACGGGGGTCGAGGGCCTGCATCATGCTGGCGCTCGCCGCCACGAGGACGCGGTCCTCCAGCATCAGCGGAGCCGGCGGCACGACGGGGTCGATCCCGTAGTCGGACCGGACCTGCCAGAGCATGTCCGACGCGGCAGGCTTCGGGACGGTGGTGCCGCCCTGGCCGGGACTCTCCCGGCTGTGCCTCGCCCACGTCCCGGTCGCCGCCAGAGTCAGCAGGGACACGCCGCCCACGGCCAGGAAACCGCGCCGGGACGACGGCCTGACGGCGGTCCGCACGGCCGTGTCCGGCAGGGCCTCCACGCCGTGCGGCGCTGCCCGGCGGGGCATCACGGCGAAGACCGCCGAGGCGCGCCGGGCGATGTCTCCGAGAAGGGCTGCGGGCAGGTGGTCCGAGAAGTCTCCTTCCGGGGCCTCGAGCCAGGCCGCGAGATCGGTGGCGGTGGGCCGGACCTCCGGGGTCTTGTCGAGGGCCCTGACCAGGATCGGGAGCAGCGCCGGAGACACACCGGTGAGGTCGGGTTCCGCGTAGCGGACCCGGTAGAGGAGGTCGGCGGGCTGCCCGGTCCCGAAGGGCCCGTGGCCCGTGGCCGCGTAGGTGAGGACCGCGGCGAGAGCGAACACGTCACCGGCCGTGGTGTGCTCGTGGCCGGACGCCTGTTCCGGGGACATGAAGGCGGGGGTGCCCGCGGCGGCACCGGTACGCGTGAGGCGGTCGTCGCCGTCGGCGCGGGCGATGCCGAAGTCGATGACCTTGGGCCCGTCGACGGTGAGCATGATGTTGGACGGCTTGAGGTCGCGGTGGACGACGTCCGAGTGGTGGAGCTGTGCCAGTGCCGCGCACAACAGGGCTCCGAGGGCCCGTACGGCGGGTTCCGGGAGGGCTCCGTGTGCGGAGACCGCCTCGTCGAGACCGGGCCCCAGCACGTACTCGGTGGCCAGCCACGGCACCTCGGCCGAGGGGTCGGCGTCGTGGACCCGGGCCCCGTGGACCGGGCCCATGATCCGCGCCGCGTCGGTCTCCAGGCGGAAGCGGCTGCGGAACACGGGGTCCGCGGCCAGGCGGGCGTGCATCGTCTTGAGGGCCACGGTCCGGCCGTCCTGCGAACGGGCCAGGTAGACCGTGCCCATGCCTCCGCCCCCGAGGCGGGCCACCGGGCGGTAACCGCCGCATCGGAACGGGTCGTCATGGGTGAGCGGGGAGAACATGGCCGTCAGTCCCGGGTGTCGTGTACGAGCGGCGGACGGTTTCCCCGGAGGTGCACGGGCCCGGAGGGCTCCGCCGCGAGGACGGCGGCCGCCACCCGGGCGAGGGCCACGGCCACCCGCGGGGGAAGAGCGGTGGCGAAGGGCGCGTCGAGCACGGTGGCCTGCGGACCGCCCGCCACGCCGTGTCCACGACCGTTGCCCGTGGCGAACACGGCCTCCAGCTCCGCCACCGCCGGGCGGTGTGCGGGGTCCCGGGCGAGGCACGCCGTGATCACGGCGCGCAGCCCTTCGGGTATCTCGTCACGTTCGGGAACGGTGTGACCGGTGCTCGCGTACGAGAGCACGGCTCCGATCCCGTGGACGTCTCCCAGCGGACGCGGCCGGCCGCCCGTCACCTGCTCCGGCGGCAGGCTGCCGTGGTCGAGGCCCGGGATGTTCCCGCGGTACTCCCCGTCGGCCCCGGCGGAACGCACCGTGCCGAAGCCCGTCAGCCGGATGCCGACCGGAGTGACCAGGACGGCGGACGGGGTCGCTCCGGCATGCACCACACCCTGGGCGTGCGCGGCTCCCAGCGACGAGACCAACGACGCCCCCAGGGCGCGCACGAACGGCTCGGGGAGCGGCCCTCCGTGGGCGACGAGCGCGTCGGGGAGCGGGAGCGCCACGACGTAGGGCGCCGCGTACCAGGGAGCCGTCGTCGTGCCCCCCACCTCGTCCACCGGGAGGAGACCAGGGACGGACAGGTCGCGGGCGTGCCGTGCCTCGACCGCCCACCGGGCGGGATCCGCACCGGCGCCCGGCAGACAGACGAGGACGGTACGGTCGCCGTCGGCGCTCCGCGCGATGTACCGGGATTCCGGGAGGGCACCCGGGTGGCTTCCGGAGTCGAAGCGTCCCAGGACGGTGTAGGGACCGATCCGGACAGGATCGTCCCCCCGCAGGTGTTCCATGCGTCCGTCCCCCGTGTTCGCGCCGGCCGGGCCCAACCCTACTCAGCCGCCGTCGCACGGCTCACGGCCCCTCCGTGGAAGCGGCTTCAGGCCCCCGCCAGCTCCGCGCCCAGCCCCGCCCAGCGGGCGCCGATCCCGACCAGCGTCACCGTGCGGCGCTCGTCGTCCGTGTCACCGACCGCACGGTCGATGACGACCTGCAGCCGGTCATCCGACAGCTCCTCGACCTTGCCGTCGCCCCACTCCACGACGACCACCGACTCCGGCAGCGACACGTCGAGGTCCAGGTCCTCCATCTCGTCCAGGCCGCCGCCCAGGCGGTACGCGTCGACGTGTACCAGGGCCGGGCCCTCGCCCAGCGGCGGATGGACCCGGGCGATCACGAAGGTCGGCGAGGTGACGGCACCGCGTACGCCGAGGCCTTCGCCGAGACCGCGGGTCAGGGTCGTCTTGCCCGCCCCGAGTTCGCCGGTGAGCATCACCAGGTCGCCGGGGGCCAGTACACCGGCGATCCGGCGGCCCAGTTCCTTCATCTCCTCGGGGGACTCGACGGCGACGTCCAGGGTGACGGTGCCCGGTGCGGCGGTGCCGCGCGCCGGGCCGTTGTGCGCTGCTTCCATGCCGACCAACGGTAGAGGATCAGCGCGTCCCGGCCGGAACCGCTCCGATCCGCACCAGCAGGTCCGCGAGCCGGTCGGTCACCGTCTCCGGGTGCTCCAGCATCACCAGATGACCGGCGTCCGGCACGATGACCAGTTCCGCGTCCGGAAGTTCGTCAGCGATGGCCTCGCTGTGCGAACTGGGCGTCACGAGGTCCTTGTCGCCGGCCAGGATCAGCACCGGGAGTTCACGGAAGACAGGCAGGGCCGCGCTCTTGTCGTGCTCGGTGAACGCCGGATAGAACTCCGCGACCACGTCGATCGGGGTCGACTCGATGAGCCGCTCCGCGAACCGCGCGACGGCCGGGTCCACGTCCCGCGATCCGAACGAATAGCGTTTGATGAGCCCCGCGAACAGGTCGGCGGTCGCCCGCCGCCCGCGCTCGACCAGCTCCGTCTGCGAGCCGAGCGCCTTGAGCACCCCGGGCAGCACCCGGCGCACCGCGTTCACGCCGGCCACCGGAAGCCCGAAGTTCACCTCGCCGAGCTTGCCGCTCGACGTCCCGACGAACGCGACCGCCGCCACCCGGTCGCGGATCAGCTCCGGATACCGGTCGGCGAGCGCCATCATCGTCATGCCGCCCATGGAGTGCCCGACCAGCACCAGCGGGCCCTCGGGCGCCGCCGCGTCGATGACCGCCCTGAGGTCGCGGCCGAGCTGGTCGATGCCGACCGGTACGCCCTCGGCCTGCGCCCTGCCCCGCTCGGACCGGCCGTGGCTGCGCTGGTCCCAGTGGACCGTGCGGACCAGGCCGCGCAGCGCCGCCCGCTGGAAGTGCCAGGAGTCCTGGCCGAGGCAGTAGCCGTGGCTGAAGACGACGGTCAGGGGCGCGGGGTCCTTGCTGCCGAAGAGCCTGCGCCGACGGGGCCCGGAGGCGTCCGGCGTACGCGCCCCGGGGCCGCCGGCCACCCGGCTCGCGGCGCTGTCCGGTTCGATCTCGTCGACCTCGTAGTACAGCTCGGTGCCGTCGTCCGCGACCGCCCGGCCGGGCAGGCCGCGCAGCGATCCGTACGGTCCGGAGGCGTCCAGGGCGAGGCGCGCCTTCTTGCGCATGCCCCGGCCCACGGTCAGCCGCTCCACGGCGACGCCTGCCGCCGCGCCCGCGGCGAGGACGCCTATCGCCGCCCCGGCGAAGCCCGCCCGGCGCCAGCCGGCCGCCGCGACGGCCGCCGTCGCCACCACGTCCTCCGCGCTGGTCTCGCTCACCGTGCCGCGCTCCTTCGTCTAGATCATGACCACACCGCTGGGGCCGGGCTGTCAGTCCCGGCCGGAGTCCTCGTGGAGATGGACGCGCGGGACGCGTGAACCGATGCGCGTGACGATCTCGTACGCGATCGTGTCCGCCGCCCGGGCCCAGTCCTCCGCGCCGGGCTCGCCCCGGTCCCCCGGCCCGAACAGCACCGCTTCCGCCCCCGCCTCCAGGCGCTCGCCCCCGAGGTCGACCACGAACTGGTCCATGGCGACCCGACCGGCGATCCTGCGGACGGCGCCACCGACGAGCACGGGGCCCCGGCCCGAGGCATGGCGCGGGATGCCGTCCGCGTAACCGACCGGCACCAGCGCGAGCGTCGTCTCCTCGGGCGTCGTGTAGTGGTGGCCGTAGCTGATGCCGTGGCCCGGGGGCACCTGCTTGACCAGCGCGACGGAGGCCGCGAGCGTCATGACGGGGCGCAGCCCGAAGTCGGCCGGGGTCCCCAGCTCGGGGCTGGGCGAGATGCCGTACATCGCGATCCCGGTGCGTACGAGGTCGAAGTGGGACTCGGGCACGGTGAGCGTCGCCGGGGAGTTGGCGATGTGCCGCACCTCGGGCCGGACGCCTTCCTTCTCCGCGTACGCCACCATGTCGCGGAACACGCCCAGCTGGGCGGCGATCGACGGGTGGCCCGGCTCGTCGGCGCAGGCGAAGTGCGACCAGAGGCCGGTGATCCGCAGGGCTCCCGCGTCCTCGGCGGCGCGGGCGGCCGAGACGAGTTCCGGCCAGTCCGCGGGCTGGCAGCCGTTGCGTCCCAGGCCCGTGTCGGCCTTGAGCTGGACCCGGGCCGGAACGCCGGCCTCCGTGGCGGCGGCGACGACCTCGTCGAGCGCCCACATCCCGCTCACCGAGACGTCGATGTCGGCCTCGACGGCCTCACGCCACGGGCCGCCGGGCGTCCAGAGCCAGCACATCACCCGGCCGCCGATCCCGGCCGCGCGCAGCGCGAGCGCCTCCTGCGGGGTGGCGGTGCCCAGCCAGGCCGCACCGGCCTCCAGGGCCGCCCTGGCGCAGGGCACCGCTCCGTGCCCGTACGCGTCGGACTTCACCACGGCCATGAGCTGTGCCCCGGACGCACGCGCGCGCAGGGCGCGCACATTGGCGCGCAGCGCGGCGAGGTCGATCTCGGCACGGGCTCTCAGGGTCGCTGTCTCGTTCATCGCGCCCAGTGTCTCAGAGCCGTACGCCTGTGCCCTCGACCTCTGTGCCCGGTGAGGCGGTCAGCGGTGGTCGAGGGCCTGCTCCAGATGGCCGACGAGGACCGGGACGTGGCTGGCCGGGACGTCCTTCACTGCCGTGACGAGGGTGACGGCGCCGCCCCCGCGCAGCAGGGCGAGCAGCTGCTCGACGGCCTCGGTGTGCGCGGGGTCGCCGAGCTCGGTCCGGTAGCGGTCCACGAAGTCGTCGTACCGGGTGTCGGGGTCCTCGTGGTACCAGGTGCGGAGCTCCTTCGACGGTGTCACGTCCTTGGCCCACAGGTCGACCGCCGCGTGTTCCTTGGAGAGTCCGCGTGGCCAGAGCCGGTCGACGAGCACGCGGGTGCCGTCGTCCTCCTCCGGAGGGTCGTAGACCCTGCGTACGCGGATGCCGCTGCCGCTGCCCACCGCCGACCACCTTCCGTTCCCGTGCTTCCAGCCTGGATCAGGCCCGCACGTCCCGCCAGGCGGCCGGTACCGCGTCCGCGACGTCCTGTGCGGTGACCGGCGCCCCGTCGGAGGCCCGGCGCGCCGCGAGCCCGTGCAGGTAGGCGCCCACCGACGCGGCGTCGCGCGGCGCGAGACCCGCGGCCAGCAGCGAGCCGGTCAGCCCGGACAGCACATCACCGCTGCCCGCCGTGGCCAGCCAGGACGTCCCGGTCGGATTGACCCGCACGGGCGTGTCCCCGGGCTCCGCGACGAGGGTCGTCGAGCCCTTTAGCAGCACCGTGGCGCGGTAGCGCGCCGCCAGCTCCCGTACGGCGGCGAGCCGCCCGGCCTCGACCTCCTCGCGCTCCACGCCGAGCAGCGCGGCGGCCTCCCCGGCGTGCGGGGTGAGGACGGTGGCAGCGGTCCGCTCCCGTACGGCCCCGGCGTCCATCAGCCGCAGCCCGTCCGCGTCGACCAGCACCGGGACGTCCGCCGCCAGTACGTCGGACACCGCTCCGGCCGCCTGTGCGCCGTCGCCGAGCCCGGGGCCGACCACCCAGGCCTGGACGCGCCCGGCCTCCGACGGCGGGCCGGGGTGCACCAGGGTCTCCGGGAAGCGGGCGATCACCGCGCCGGCGCCGGGGCCCGCGTACCGCACCGCGCCGGCACCGCCGCGCAGGGCCCCCGCGACGGCGAGCACGGCCGCGCCCGGGTACCGCTCCGAGCCGGCGGCCACCCCGACGACCCCACGCCGGTACTTGTCGCTCTCGGCTCCGGGCACGGGCAGCAGGGCCGCGACGTCGGCGTACTGGAGGGCCTCCAGGTCCGGCCGTCCGGGGAGTTCCGCCGCCAGGCCGATGTCGACGAGCCGGAGCGCGCCCGCGTGTTCGGCGGCCGGGTCGATGAGCAGCCCCGGCTTGTACGCACCGAAGGTGACCGTCGCGTCCGCCCGTACGGCCTCGCCGAGCACCTGGCCGGTGTCCGCCTCGACCCCGCTCGGCAGGTCCACCGCGAGCACGGGCGCATGGCCTCCCGTGACCGCCCGTACGAGCTCCGCCGCCTCGGGGCGCAGCCCGCCGCGGCCCCCGATCCCGGTGATGCCGTCGACGACGAGGTCGACGGGGGCGCAGGCGCCGAGGTCCGGTCCGTCGAGGACCTGCCCGCCCGCCGCAAGCAGCGCGGCAAGACCGGCCCCGTGGACCTTGTCCGGCGAGGTCAGCAGCGCCCGCACGCCGGCTCCGCGCCGGGCCAGCCCGGCACCCGCGTACAGCGTGTCGCCGCCGTTGTCGCCGCTGCCGACGAGGAGGAGCACCCGGGATCCGTACACCCGTCCGTTGCGCCGGAGCAGATCACCGCAGGCCACCGCGAGCCCGGCGGCCGCGCGCCGCATGAGCGCCCCCTCCGGCAGTCGTGCCATCAGCGCCTGTTCGGCGGCCCGTACGGTCTCGACGCTGTACGCATGTCGCATGTGCTCAACCCTCCGCGATCACCACGGCCGACGCCACCCCCGCGTCATGGCTGAGCGACACGTGCCAGCTGCGGACACCGAGCTCGGCCGCCCGCGCCGCGACGGTGCCGCGTACCTCCAACCGGGGCCGCCCGCTGTCCTCGACGCACACCTCGGCATCGGTCCAGAGCAGGCCCCCCGGTGCGCCGAGCGCCTTGGCCAGGGCCTCCTTCGCGGCGAACCGGGCCGCCAGCGAGGCGATCCCCCGCCGCTCCCCGCCCGGCAGCAGCAACTCCCGCTCCAGGAAGAGCCGCTCGGCCAGCTGCGGCGTACGCCCCAGCGCGGCGCCGAAGCGTTCGATCTCCGCCACATCGATCCCGACCCCAATGATCACGCGCTCACTCACTCACTCGACGGTCACGGACTTCGCCAGATTGCGCGGCTGGTCCACCTCTTTGCCCCGGGCGGTCGCCAGCTCGCAGGCGAAGACCTGCAACGGCACGGTGGCGACCAGCGGCTGAAGCAGCGTAGGCGTTGCCGGGATCCGGATGAGGTGATCGGCGTACGGGACGACCTCCTCGTCGCCCTCCTCGGCGATG
The DNA here is from genome assembly GCF_042871485.1 of Streptomyces sp. NPDC005791. Classification (NCBI taxonomy): domain Bacteria; kingdom Bacillati; phylum Actinomycetota; class Actinomycetes; order Kitasatosporales; family Streptomycetaceae; genus Streptomyces; species Streptomyces sp. NPDC005791. The sequence continues at coordinate 472,805 of NZ_JBIAIP010000001.1, read as the reverse complement.
ACGACCGTACGGGCACCACGGGCCCTGATCTCCTGGATGTTCGACACGATCTTGTCGTGCAGCACCGAGCGGCCGCGTGGGGACGGCACGACGACGACGACCGGCAGCCCCTCCTCGATCAGCGCGATCGGCCCGTGTTTGAGCTCCCCGGCGGCGAAACCCTCGGCGTGCATGTAGGCGAGCTCCTTGAGCTTCAGCGCCCCTTCCATGGCCACCGGGTAACCCACGTGCCGGCCCACGAAGAGCACCGTGTCGTGGGCGGCCAGCGACCGGGCCAGTTCACGGACCGGCTCCATGGCCCCCAGCACGCGTTCGACCGCGCCGGACATCTCGGAGAGCTGGCGCACGACGGTGCGGATCTCGTCGCCCCACTTGGTGCCCCGCACCTGGCCCAGGTACAGCGCGACGAGGTAGCAGGCGACGAGCTGGGTCAGGAACGCCTTGGTGGAGGCGACGGCGACCTCCGGCCCGGCGTGCGTGTAGAGGACGGCGTCCGACTCCCTCGGGATGGTCGAGCCGTTCGTGTTGCAGATGGCGAGGACCTTCGCCCCCTGTTCACGGGCGTGCCGGACCGCCATCAGGGTGTCCATCGTCTCGCCCGACTGCGAGATGGCGACGACGAGGGTGCGCGGGTCCAGGATCGGATCGCGGTAGCGGAACTCGCTGGCGAGTTCCGTCTCGCAGGGCAGCCTGGTCCAGTGCTCGATGGCGTACTTGGCGATCATCCCGGCGTGGAAGGCGGTTCCGCAGGCGACGACGACGACCTTGTCGACCTCGCGGAGCTCGCCCTGCGGGATGCGCACCTCGTCGAGGTGGAGGGAACCGGAGCCGTCGGTACGGCCGAGGAGCGTGTCGGCGACGGCCTTGGGCTGGTCGGCGATCTCCTTGAGCATGAAGGAGGCGTAACCGCCCTTCTCGGCGGCCGACGCGTCCCAGTCCACGTGGTAGGCGCGTACGTCGGCGGGCCGGCCGTCGAAACCGGTGACCGCCACCCCGTCCCGGCGCAGCTCGACCACCTGGTCCTGGCCGAGCTCGATCGCGTCCCGGGTGTGCGCGATGAAGGCGGCCACATCGGAGGCCAGGAACATCTCCCCGTCCCCCACCCCCACCACCAGCGGCGAGTTCCGCCGGGCCCCCACCACCACGTCGGGCTCGTCCGCGTGTACGGCCACCAGGGTGAACGCGCCCTCCAGCTGCCGGCACACCTGCCGCATGGCCTCCGCCGGGTCACCGCCCGAGGAGTACGCCTCGGCGAGCAGATGGGCGACCACCTCGGTGTCGGTCTCGGATGCCAGGCCGTGGCCCCGCCCGGCCAACTCCTCGCGCAGCGCCGCGAAGTTCTCGATGATCCCGTTGTGCACGACGGCGACCCGGCCCGCGTTGTCGAGGTGCGGGTGGGCGTTGGCGTCGGTGGGCGCGCCGTGCGTGGCCCAACGGGTGTGCCCGAGCCCGGTGTTACCGGCGGGCAGCGGCCGGTCCTTGAGCTCCTTCTCCAGGTTGACGAGCTTCCCGGCCTTCTTCGCCGAGGCCAGCCCCCCGTCCGCGAGGACGGCGACCCCCGCGGAGTCGTACCCCCGGTACTCCAGCCGCTTCAGCCCCGCGACCACGACGTCCTGCGCCGACTGCGTCCCGACGTAACCCACGATTCCACACATATCGTCACCATACGGCCGGTCCCCCCGGCCGGGGCGGTGCGGAGGCGCCTGCCGCTGCGCCAAAAGTGTCCGCCCCGCCCGTGAACGTGTCGTCAGCCGCGAAGGCTCCGGGGTGGCGACCCCGATCGAGCGGCCTGCGTCCGGCTGGGCACACTCTTCGGACGGCGGAGGAGATGAGGCGTAACCCGGTGCGTGCCCGGCCGTACGGTTCTACGCTCCGGGACCATGACGCCACCCGCGTGTTACCCGTGCGAAAAGGAAGCACAGTTCGACGCACTGCCGCCCCGGGAGCGTGTGGCCTCCGACCAGTACTGGCGGGTGGCCCACGCCTTCGGCACGGCGCTCCCGGGCTGGCTGGTGCTGCTGCCGCGCCGCCACGTCACGGCCGTCCACGACCTCACGGACGCGGAGGCCGCCGCGCTGGGGACGTGGCAGGTCCGCCTCTCCCGGGCGCTCCGCGACGTGACCGGCTGCGACAAGACCTACGTCGTCCAGTTCGCCGAGGCCGAGGGCTTCGCCCATGTGCACTTCCACATCGTGCCGCGTACGGCGGAGCTGCCGCAGGAGCAACGGGGGCCGAGGGTGTTCGAGTTGCTACGGGCCCCGGAGTCCGAGCGTGTGACAGCCGACCGGGCGGACCGGATGGCCCTTGCGCTCCGGGCCCGGCTCGGTCATCGCCACGCGTCGACCACCTGACCAGAGGCGACGAGAACACGCAGATCACGACCGCGCCCGGTGAAGGGCGCACCATCTCGCTGAAGTAGGAGCCACTCAAAGTACGAGCCGTTCCCACTGTGCTTCTGAGGGCCGCTCCAGGACCCGGTCGCCGTGCCGCCGGGCCCCCGCGCGAGGGGGCCCGTCGGCACGGTCCTGCTCAGCGCACGTCGACGAAGTCGCCGGCGGCGGTGGCCGTGCCCGAGGTGGACGAACCGCCGAACGTCCAGCGCCAGTAGCCGTCGACCGATGCCTTGACGGTGGTCTTCAGCGCGCCCGTACTCGACGACGCGGCCGTCTTGACGGTGGAGTAGACGGAGCTGCCCTTCTTACGGAACTGCAGGCTGACCGTCTTACCGGCGTAACCGGTGTACGTGTGCTTCACCCAGTCCGCCCGCTTGAGGCTGCCGGTGACGGTGATCGTCTTGCCCTTCGTCACCGGTTCGGGCGAGTCGTTGACCGTGGCCTTGGCCCAGCGCTTGACACCGCCCCCTTGGCCGCGGTGGTGTCGTGGTAGAGGAACGGGCGCGCGCTCCACGCGGACCAGTCGGATCACCGATGGTCCTTCACCGCACGGTGGCGGCGCTCGGCATCCTCCACAGCACCCCAGCGCTGGGCCCGCTCGAAGTGCCGGCTGATGCGCGCCGCACGGTCCTGCTGGTCCGCGTAGTACCGGAGCGCAAGGTTGACCGCTTCCTTCTTGGTCCTGGCTCTGGACAGCGCCATGGTGCGTTCCAGCGCGTCATCGTCCATGTCGATCTGGGTGACGGACATCCGGCGCCTCACTTCAAGCGATGTGGGTCATGTACAAGCGATCGCAGGCCATCCACAAACAGGCCGCCGCCCGTGCGACCGGGCCCACGTGACCGACCCCACCCCCCACTCCGTCAAAACTCCCGCAACAATGAGTACGTGATCACCTCGCCCGCACGGAGCCCCCGCCGCACCGAGCACGCGCCGACGCCCTACGTCGACCTGACCCGGGCGGAGTGGAGCGCCCTGCGTGACAAGACCCCGCTGCCGCTCACCGCCGAGGAGGTCGAGAAGCTGCGCGGCCTCGGCGACGTCATCGACCTCGACGAGGTGCGGGACGTCTATCTGCCGCTCTCCCGGCTGCTCAACCTCTACGTCCAGGCCACCTCCGGCCTGCGCGGCGCCCTGAACACCTTCCTGGGTGACGCGGGCAACGGGCACGGCGAGCAGCGCGGCACCCCCTTCGTCATAGGGGTCGCGGGAAGTGTCGCCGTCGGCAAGTCCACCAGCGCCCGCATCCTCCAGGCGCTGCTGGCGCGCTGGCCTGAGCATCCCCGGGTGGAGCTGGTGACGACCGACGGGTTCCTGCTGCCCATGAAGGAGCTGGAGGCGCGGGGCCTGATGTCGCGCAAGGGGTTCCCCGAGTCGTACGACCGGCGGGCGCTGACCCGGTTCGTCGCCGACATCAAGGCCGGCAAGGACGAGGTGACGGCGCCCGTCTACTCGCACCTGATCTACGACATCGTGCCGGACCAGCGGCTGACCGTGCGCCGCCCCGACATCCTGATCGTCGAGGGGCTGAACGTGCTGCAGCCGGCGCTGCCCGGCAAGGACGGCCGGACCAGGGTCGGGCTCGCGGACTACTTCGACTTCAGCGTGTACGTCGACGCGCGCGCCGAGGACATCGAGACCTGGTACCTCCACCGCTTTCGCAGGCTGCGCGAGACGGCGTTCCAGAACCCGTTCTCGTACTTCCGCAAGTACACGCAGGTCTCCGAGGCGGAGGCGCTGGACTACGCGCGCACCATGTGGCGGACCGTCAACAAGCCCAATCTGCTGGAGAACGTGGCGCCGACACGCGGCCGTGCCACTCTGGTGCTGCGCAAGGGGCCGGACCACAAGGTCCAGCGTCTGTCACTGCGCAAGCTCTGACTCCGGAAAGGGTGCACCGTGCTGCATCTGCGCCTCATCGTGCCCGCCGACCGCACCGACGAGGTGGTCGCACTCATGGAACGGACCGTGGGAACCGCCCATCTCGCGGTGCTCGCGGGCGCCGCGCGAAGCCCGGTGGGCGATGTGGTCCTGTGCGACGTGGCACGGGAAGCCGGTGACGAACTCATCGGCGAGCTGCGGAGGATGGAGATCGACGACTGCGGCTCCATCACCGTCGAGAACATGGACCTCACCCTCTCCAAGCGCGCCGACGAAGCCGAACGCTCGGCCCCGGGTGAGGGCGCGGACGCCGTGCTCTGGGAAGAGCTGAGCGAGGTGACCCACGAGGAGTCGACCTTCAGCGTCACCTATGTGGCCTTCCTCGCCCTCGCGACGATGCTCGCCGCGTGCGGGGTGATGCTGGACAACGCGGTCCTGATCGTGGGTGCGATGGCGGTGGGCCCGGAGTTCGGTCCGCTGGCCGGCATCTCGACGGCGCTGGTGCAGCGCGAGCCCCGGTTGGTCGCCCGGTCGCTGTGGGCACTGGTCGGCGGCTTCGCCGTGGCGATGGTGCTGACGGCGGGCTTCGCCTGGCTGCTGGACGCACTGGGGCTGTTCACGGAGGACATGGTCAAGGCCGAGCGGCCCAACACCGGGTTCATCTGGCACCCGGACTGGATGTCCTTCGTGGTCGCGCTGCTCGCGGGCGTCGCGGGGACCCTCTCGCTGACATCGGCGAAGTCCGGGGCCCTGGTCGGTGTGGCCATCTCGGTCACCACGGTGCCGGCGGCCGCCAATGCCTCCGTCGCCTTCAGCTATCAGGATCTCCAGCAGACCTGGGGGTCCTCGGGGCAGCTGCTGGCCAACCTGGGCGGCATCGTCCTCGCCGGGACGCTGACGCTGCTGGTCCAGAAGGCGCTGTGGAACAGGCAGCGCGGGACGGCCCCGGCGGACCGGCGTACGGCCGACGTCTCCGGATGACCACGGCCCCTGGTCAGGGGACACGGGACACGGGTCGGCAGTGTCGCGGGCCCCGAAGCTGCCGGACACCGTACAAGCGCGAGCGGGCCCGCCGATGACACGATCCCGGCATGAACGATGACCGGGAAGTGATCTGCCGTCCCCTCGGAAGACGCGCCTTATGGTGCCTCGTCGCGCTGGGGGCTGCCGGGGTGGGCTCGGCCGCGGTCCGCGCCGTGTACCGGGGCACGCTCCTGGACGTGTGGGTGGGCCTCGGCCTGCTGCTCGCGCTGCTCGGCCTCGTCTGCCTGTACGCGGCCACCGTGCGGGTGAGCGCGGATGCCGACGGCCTGCGCTCCCGCACGCTGCTGCGCCGCCGGAACCTGGCGTGGTCCGACATCGCCGACCTGCGCGTCTACATCCAGTACGGGCGGAACCAGGAGATCCACCGCGTCAGTGTGCTGCTGCGCGACGGACGCACACCCCGGCTGCCCCTGCCGCTGAGCGGGTCCTGCGACGACCGCCCGGAGTTCGACGCCCGGCTGGACGCGCTCCGCGCGCTGCACCGCCGTCACGGAGACCCGGAGACGAGCCACGTCCCCGTCCTCTCGTACCGCACCGCCGGGCGTGGGTCTGCCGTGGCGGCGGTCCTGTGCGTGCTGTTGCTGGCGGGCGCGGGCCTGGCCGCGTGGTTCGTGCCGGTCGCCGCGTCGGAGAAACAGGCGTGGACGGCGGCCGCCCTCCGCGCCGCCGGCGCTCCTGCCGCGGAGCGGGGTGAGTGCCTGAGCACGCAGCCTGCGGTGATCGCGCGGACGGAGGTCGGCGGGTTGAGGCAGAGCAGCCGGCTGCACTTCGCCGACGGCGGGCCCTTCGAACGGCTCGGGGTCTCGCAGGACGCAGCCCGGGGTTTCGAGCCCGGTGACCGCGTCGAACTGACCGTCTGGCGGCACCAGGTGAGAGAGGTCACCGGAGAGCACCACGTGTGGCGCGAGCACTTCCCCGGCGGCGGAGAGCTCGCCGTCATCGCGGCCGGGCTCGCCCTCGGCGCCGGCTACCCCGCCGCCCGGGTGCTGATCCGCCGACGCGGGCGGCGGCTGCCGGACGACGAGGTCCTGCCCTCGGCCCTGCCCTTCGCGGGAGCGCTCGTCGGTACGGCCGTGTGGCTGCTGCCGCTCTGCTACCTCCACCCCACGGATCCGCTCGGCTCGACCGTGACCGTCGCGTGGACGGCCTCAGGCGCGGTGGCGACACTGGGCATGTCCGCCTGGGCCTGGTACGCCACGCGCGTCCGCACTCCCGGGAACGCGGCGGCGAGCGGGGACGAGCTGTCGCCGGACGAGGCGGACCGGTTCCTGGCCGCCCGTTTCCTGGAGCACACCGACTACAACCCGAACGGCTTCGGCTCCCACATAGTGCTGGGGGACGGCCCGCCGGCGGTGACACCGCACCCCGGGCCGGGCCGGTTCGCGGCGAGACGGATCCCGGTGGAGCGGCTGACCGTCTCGTGCGTGCGGCGTGCCCGGGGAGGCGACGGCGACACCGTCGACCGGAGCTGGCACATCGCCGAACTCGACGACGCGGGCCGACCGGTCCGCCTCGCGGCCGCCCCGGACGACCTGGCCCGCATCGTCCGGGCGCTGGACGCCGGACGGCCCCGGCCGTGAAGCCGGAGCCGTCCGCCTGAGCCTCGGTCGGTCAGCCGAGCGCGGACTTCACCACGTCGGCCAGCTGCCCGGCGACGGTGCGGGCCTGCTCCAGGTCGGCGGCCTCGACCATGACCCGTACGAGCGGCTCGGTGCCCGACTTGCGCAGGAGCACCCGCCCGGTGTCGCCCAGCTCACGCTCGGCCTGGGACACCGCGGCGGCGACCTCCGGAGAGGTGTCCACGCGGGACTTGTCGACGTCCGGCACGTTGATGAGGACCTGGGGGAGGCGCTGCATCACACCCGCCAGGTCGGCGAGCGTACGTCCGGTGGCGGCCACCCGGGCCGCCAGCATCAGCCCCGTCAGGGTGCCGTCACCCGTCGTGGCGTGGTCCAGGACGATGACGTGGCCGGACTGCTCCCCGCCCAGCGCGAAGCCCTCGGCCTTCATCGACTCCAGGACGTAACGGTCACCGACCGCGGTCTGGACGAGCTGGATGCCCTCCCGCTCCATCGCCATCTTGAAGCCGAGGTTCGACATGACCGTGCCGACGACGGTGTCCTTGCGGAGCTGTCCGGCCTCGCGCATGGCGAGGGCGAGCACCGCCAGGATCTGGTCGCCGTCCACCTCGTCGCCGTTTCCGTCCACGGCCAGGCAGCGGTCGGCGTCACCGTCGTGCGCGATGCCGAGGTCGGCGCCGTGCTCGACGACGGCGGCGCGCAGCAGCTCCAGGTGGGTGGAGCCGCAGCCGTCGTTGATGTTGAGGCCGTCCGGTTCGGCGCCGATGGTGACGATCTCGGCCCCGGCACGGGCGAACGCCTCGGGCGAGACCCGGGCGGCGGCACCGTGCGCCTCGTCGAGGACGACCTTCAGCCCGTCGAGCCGGTTCGGGAGGACACCGATGAGGTGCGCGACGTAGCGGTCGAAGCCCTCGGCGTAGTCGGTGACCCGGCCCACTCCGGCGCCGGTCGGGCGGGCCCACGGCTCGCCGGTGCGGTGCTGCTCGTAGACCGTCTCGATGCGGTCCTCCAGCTCGTCGGCGAGCTTGTGGCCGCCACGGGCGAAGAATTTGATGCCGTTGTCCGGCATGGCGTTGTGGCTGGCCGAGAGCATGACACCGATGTCCGCGCCGAGCGCTCCGGTGAGGTACGCCACGGCGGGCGTGGGCAGCACGCCGACGCGCAGGACGTCCACACCTGCGCTGGCCAGGCCGGCCACGACGGCGGCCTCCAGGAACTCTCCGGACGCACGCGGATCGCGGCCCACCAGGGCGGTCGCCCGATGCCCTTCGAAGGTGCCCGCCTCGGCGAGTACGTGCGCCGCCGCGACCGAGAGTCCGAGCGCGAGCTCGGCTGTCAGATCCGCGTTGGCGACACCGCGCACGCCGTCCGTGCCGAAGAGTCGTCCCACTGGTGTCCTCCGAAGTGCTCCGAAACCACAAACCAAAGCAAGCAAAACAGGGCAAAGCAAGGCAAGACACAGCAAAGATGGGCGCGCCTGCGGCTGCCAGCCCTATAAACGTGCAAACGTCTTAAGCCGTTATACGCCCGCGAGGGCTGATAAACGAACGCCCCAGCAGCACGAGGTGTGCCGCCGGGGCGAACGTGTAACGCGGACGAGCAGGCGATTTAGCGCTTGCTGTACTGCGGGGCCTTACGGGCCTTCTTGAGACCGGCCTTCTTGCGCTCGACCGCACGGTCGTCGCGGGAGAGGAAGCCGGCCTTCTTCAGCGTGGCGCGGTTGTTGTCCACGTCGGCCTCGTTCAGCGCGCGGGCCACACCGAGGCGCAGGGCGCCGGCCTGACCGGAGACGCCGCCACCCGAGATGCGGGCGATGACGTCGTAGCGGCCGTCGAGCTCGAGCACCTTGAAGGGCTCGTTGACTTCCTGCTGGTGCACCTTGTTGGGGAAGTAGTCCTCAAGGGTGCGACCGTTGATCTTCCACTTGCCGGTGCCCGGAACGATCCGGACGCGGGCGATGGCGTTCTTGCGACGGCCAAGGCCGGCCGCGGGCTGCGGGTCACCGAAACGGCCCGCGAGCGACTCGGAGGTGTACTCACCCTCGACGGGGACCTCCGACTCGAAGGTGGTCACCTCGGCGAAGGTCTCTTCGCCCTCGGTGCCCTCGACGGGCGTCTCAACAGTGGTCTCGGCCACGATTCTCCTCAGATCTTTCTTTACGTCTTAGGGGGGAGGCCGGAACTACTGCGCGACCTGGGTGATCTCGAACGGGACCGGCTGCTGCGCAGCGTGCGGGTGCTGGTCGCCCGCGTAGACCTTGAGCTTCGAGAGCATCTGGCGACCCAGGGTGTTCTTGGGGATCATGCCCTTGATGGCCTTCTCGACGGCCTTCTCGGGGTTCTTCGAGAGCAGCTCGTCGTACCGCACGGAACGGAGACCGCCCGGGAACCCGGAGTGGCGGTACGCCATCTTCTGGGTCTTCTTGTTGCCGGAGAGGTGAACCTTCTCGGCGTTGATGATGATGACGAAGTCGCCCATGTCCATGTGGGGGGCGTAGATCGCCTTGTGCTTGCCTCGGAGGAGGTTCGCAGCCGTGGTGGCCAGACGGCCGAGGACGATGTCCTCGGCGTCGATGATGTGCCACTGGCGAGTGACATCGCCGGGCTTGGGGCTGTACGTACGCACTTCGTAGCCTTCGCTTCTTCAGTGGATGAGGTCCAGACACATGGCACCTCTGAAGCGATCATGCAGCTGGGGCTCACAATGCCGGGGACGCTGCCCGTATGCGAGCCACTGGTAACTGCTCCAGAGAACCTACGTAAGGGCCCCTCGCGTGAGAACGACGAAACCAATACGTATAACAACCCCAGACACTACCCGCCCCGCCCCGGACGGGTCAAAACGCGCCGCCCCTACCGCTCCCGCTCGACCCTGCGCTCGTCCCAGACGGGCTTCGTGGACTCCCGCACCACCCCGTCCGACCCGAAGACCAGGTACCGGTCGAAGGACTTCGCGAACCAGCGGTCGTGGGTGACGGCCATGACCGTCCCGTCGTACACCTCGAGACCGTCCTGCAAGGCCTCGGCCGACTCCAGGTCGAGGTTGTCCGTCGGCTCGTCGAGCAGCAGCGCGGTGGTGCCGGCCAGCTCCAGGAGCAGGATCTGGAAGCGCGCCTGCTGCCCGCCGGACAGCCTCTCGAAGGCCTGGTCACCCTGGCGCTCCAGCTCATAGCGCCGCAGCACCGACATCGCGCCGCCGCGGTCCTTGGCGTGCTCCGTCCACAGGATCTCGACGAGTGTCTTGCCGAGCAGCTCCGGATGGGCGTGCGTCTGCGCGAAGTGGCCGGGCACGACCCGCGCCCCGAGCTTCCACTCACCGGTGTGCTCCACCGGCTCCCCCGCCAGGAGCCGCAGGAAGTGCGACTTCCCCGACCCGTTGGAGCCGAGCACGGCGACCCGCTCGCCGTAGTAGATCTCCAGGTCGAACGGCTTCATCAGCCCTGTCAGCTCCAGGTTGACGCACGTCACCGCACGCACCCCGGTCCGTCCGCCGCGCAGCCGCATCCGGATGTCCTGCTCGCGCGGCGGCTCGGGCGGCGGGCCGGCGTCCTCGAACTTCTTGAAGCGGGTCTGCATCGCGTGGTAGCGGTTCGCCATGTCGGGGCTGTTCGCCGCCTGCTGCCGCATCCGCAGGACCAGCGCCTTCAGCCGGGCTCGCTCCTCCTCCCAGCGCCGCAGGAGCTCCTCGAAACGCGCGAACCGCTCCTTGCGGGCCGCGTGGAACGTGTCGAACGAGCCACCGTGCACCCATACGTCCGAGCCGGCCGGGCTGGGCTCCACACTCACGATCTTCTCGGCGGCCCGCGACAGCAGCTCCCGGTCGTGGGAGACGAAGAGCACCGTCTTACGGGTCTCCTTGAGCCTCTCCTCCAGCCACCGCTTGCCGGGGACGTCCAGATAGTTGTCCGGCTCGTCCAGCAGCAGCACCTCGTCAGGGCCTCGCAGCAGCGCCTCCAGGACCAGTCGCTTCTGCTCGCCCCCGCTGAGCGTGCGCACCTCGCGCCACTGCGCCTTCTCGTACGGGACGCCGAGCGCGGCCATGGTGCACATGTCCCACAGCGTCTCGGCCTCGTAACCCCGCGCCTCCGCCCAGTCGCTCAGCGCCTGCGCGTACGCCATCTGCGCGGCCTCGTCATCGACAGTGAGGATGCGCTCCTCGGCCGCGTCGACGGCCCGCGCCGCCTCCCTGATCCTGGGCTGCGCCACGGATACCAGCAGGTCACGCACGGTCCGCTCGTCCCGTACGGAGCCCACGAACTGGGCCATGACGCCGAGCCCGCCGCTCACCGAGACCGAGCCGCCGTGCGGCTGGAGCTCCCCGGCGAGCAGCTTCAGGAGGGTCGTCTTGCCCGCCCCGTTCGCGCCGACGAGGGCGACGACCGCGCCGTCGGCCACCCGGAACGACGCGTCGCCGAGCAGCACCCGTCCGTCCGGTAGGTAGTACTCGAGGTGGCCCGCTTCAAGATGTCCCATGCACAGCATTGTCACGGCATGCGAACCGTTGGCCCAACCGGTTTCTCCAGGCTCTAGGATTCGCCGCATGAGCTTTGGGCAAGGGGGGCCCTCCTGGGGGCCGGGAGAGAGCCGGACTCCGGACTGGGCGGCACTGGCGGAGGCGTCCGCCGCACGCGGCCGGCGCCGCAAGTGGCTGATGGCAGGCGGCGGCGCGCTGGCCACCGCCGTCGTGGCCGCGATCGTGGCCACGGCCGTCATCACGACCGACGGCGGTGGCGGCGCCTCCGGGCCGGGCAAGAACGCGAGCGAGCTGCCGGCCCCCGCCGACCTGCCGTCGGAGAGCTCCGCGCCCGACCCCTCCTTCTCCTCGGTGGCACCGCCGCCGCCGCCGGACCCGAAGGACTACATCTCCGACGAGAAGAAGGACAAGGCCCCGGTCACCGTCGACGCCTTCTTCCCCGGCAGGAAGCTGACCATGGGCGACCGCGTCTACGCCAAGGGCGCCACCGCCCGTACGGCGAACTGCGCGACGACGACCCAGGGTGCCCTGGGGTCGATCCTCGACAGCAACGGCTGCGACCAGGTCGTCCGCGCGACGTACAGCAAGGACGGCATCGCCGTCACCCTCGGACTCGCCGTCTTCGGCACCGAGGCGGAGGCCAGGAAGGCGGCCCAGCAGGCGTCCGGCGGACTCGCCTCCCTCAGCGGCTCCGGAGTCCCCACCTTCTGCCGTGGCGGATCCGTCTGCCGGCGCACCGCCAACTCCTACGGCCGGTTCGCCTACTTCACGGTCGGCGGCTACACCAGCGGGAAGAACGTCACCACGGCGGCCAAGGACGTGTACGCCGTCGGCGACGACCTGACCGAGTTCGCCTTCCGACAGATCCGGCACCGCGGCGAGGTCCAGGCATCAGCGGCCGCCGGCGCCCCCGCCGTCTGACCACCCTCCTCACCATCCCGCGCGTCCTGCGTGACAGCGACGCGACAGGCGCCGACCTGCCGCCGGACGACGCCGTGGTCCTCGACGCCCGGATCCTTCGCTGCGGGAGGCCCTGGCCGCCGCGGCGGCGGGTGACCACGCCCCGGAGACGCTCGCAGGGCTGCCGGGCGCGGATCCTGGCCCGGCGGGGCTTCCTCGCGGGGGTGCGGGACACCCTGACCACGAAGGACGCCGTGCACCCGGGGTCCCCGCCCCCGGACGAGGCCCGCCCCGTCCGCTGGTGGGTGCTGCGCAGCCTGAACCCGCTGTTCTTCACCTCGGTGGCGGTCTACGCCTGGTGGACCCCGGACATCGGCTGGTTCAGCTCCGCCGTGATGACCCTGCTCGCCGTGGACGGCGCGGCCAGACTGCTCCGTGCCCTGCGCCGCAGGCCGGTCAGCAGCAGCCCGCCCCCGGCAGCGTCCTGACGTTACGGGCCTCCACGGCCCTGGCCGCCAGCAACGCGTCGGCCGGATACGCCACTTCCTCCAGCGTCAGCCCGTGCGGCCGCACCACGTGCACCCCCGGGTCCCGCACCCTCGCCGCCAGCACCTCGGCCGGCCACCCGGCAGGCCGGCGCCCGTCCCCGACGAACAGCGCGGCGCCGATCAGCGCCCGCACCATGTTGTGGCAGAACGCGTCCGCCTGCACGGTCGCCGCCAGCACACCGGACTCCGCGTCCCGCACCCAGTGGAACTTCTGCAGCGTCCGGATCGTCGTGGCGCCCTCACGCTTCTTGCAGTACGCGGCGAAGTCGTGCTCCCCCGTCATCAGGGCGGCCGCCTCGTTCATCGCGTCCAGGTCCAGCGGCCGGTCGTGCCACAGGACGTGGCCCCGGGTCAGCGGGTCCACACCACCCGGCCGGTCCCCCACCCGGTACGTGTAACGCCGCCACAGCGCGGAGAAGCGCGCGTTGAACCCGGCCGGGGCCTCGACCGCCCGCCAGATCCGTACGTCCAGCGGGAGGCGGCCCGCCATCCGCCGCAACAGCTTCTCCTCGTGCTCGGCCCACACCTCGGCCGGCAGATCCACGTGCGCCACCTGCCCGCGCGCGTGCACCCCCGCGTCGGTGCGCCCGGCGACCGTCAGGTCGTACGTCACCGACGACCGCGTCACGGTCCGCAGCGCGTCCTCGATCTCGCCCTGCACGGTGCGCCTGCTGGTCTGCTTCGCCCAGCCGGAGAAGTCCTTGCCGTCATAGGAAAGGTCCAGCCGTACCCGTACCAAGCCGGGCCCTGCCTCGTCACTCACCCGCAGATCCTCTCAGAACCGAACGGGCCCGCACCGCCCCGGAGGGTGATGCGGGCCCGTACCTGGGTCTCAGAACGCTCAGGCGTCCTTGGACTCCTCAGCGGCGGCGTCGGCCGGCTTGGCGTCCTCGACGGTCTCGGCCGGAGCCTCGTCCTTCTTGAGGGCGTCTTCCTTGACGGCGCGCTTCGTGGCGGCCTCGGCCTCACCGGTGGCCTGCTGCGCCACGGTCAGCGCCTCGACCAGCTCGATGACGGCCATCGGGGCGTTGTCGCCACGACGGTTGCCGATCTTGGTGATGCGGGTGTAACCACCGGGGCGGTTCTCGTACCGCGGGGCGATCTCGGTGAAGAGCGTGTGCACGATGCTCTTGTCCGTGATCGACTGCAGCACCAGGCGACGGTTGTGGATGTCGCCCTTCTTCGCCTTGGTGATGAAACGCTCGGCGACCGGACGCAGGCGGCGGGCCTTGGCCTCGGTCGTGGTGATGCGGCCGTGCTCGAACAGCGACTTCGCGAGGTTGATGAGAAGAAGCTTCTCGTGCGCAGCGCTGCCGCCCAGACGGGCACCCTTGGCGGGCTGAGGCATGGTTTTTCTCCTTGTGTGCTGCACCGGCCGTATCAGGTACCGGTGTCAGTTCCCACGAGGCGGTCGCCCCGCGGAAGTCATACGTCGCAGCGGCTGCCGGGCCGGCCCGGCTTCACCGGACAGCCCGGCACGGAGCGCCCCGGAACGCGGGCACCCCGGCCGGGAGGCGACTCAGTACTGCTCGGTCTCCACGAAACCGGCGTCCGCGTCGTCGTCCGCGCCGAACGCGTCAGCCGCGGCGGTCGGGTCGAATCCGGGCGGGCTGTCCTTGAGCGCCAGGCCCATGCCGGCCAGCTTCGCCTTGACCTCGTCGATCGACTTCGCACCGAAGTTGCGGATGTCGAGCAGGTCCGCCTCGGAACGGGCCACGAGCTCGCCCACCGAGTGGATGCCCTCGCGCTTGAGGCAGTTGTACGAACGGACCGTGAGCTCGAGCTCCTCGATCGGCAGCGCCAGATCGGCGGCGAGCGCGGCGTCCGTCGGGGACGGGCCCATGTCGATGCCCTCGGCGTCGATGTTGAGCTCGCGCGCCAGACCGAACAGCTCGACCAGGGTCTTACCGGCCGACGCCATGGCGTCACGGGGCCGCATGGCCTGCTTGGTCTCGACGTCGACGATCAGCTTGTCGAAGTCGGTGCGCTGCTCGACACGGGTCGCCTCGACCTTGTACGTGACCTTGAGCACCGGGGAGTAGATGGAGTCGACCGGGATCCGGCCGATCTCCTGGCCCACCTGCTTGTTCTGGACGGCGGAGACGTAGCCGCGACCGCGCTCGACGGTCAGCTCCATCTCCAGCTTGCCCTTGCCGTTCAGCGTGGCCAGGACCAGGTCCGGGTTGTGGACCTCGACACCGGCCGGCGGGGCGATGTCAGCAGCGGTGACCAGGCCGGGGCCCTGCTTGCGCAGGTACATCACGACCGGCTCGTCGTGCTCCGAGGAGACGACCAGCTGCTTGATGTTGAGAATGAGGTCGGTCACGTCCTCCTTGACGCCCGGCACGGTGGTGAACTCGTGCAGGACCCCGTCGATCCGGATGCTGGTGACAGCGGCACCGGGGATCGAGGAGAGGAGGGTGCGACGCAGGGAGTTGCCGAGGGTGTAACCGAAGCCCGGCTCCAGCGGCTCGATCACGAACCGGGAGCGGAACTCGTCGACGACCTCTTCGGTCAGCGACGGACGCTGAGCGATAAGCATGCTGAATTCCTTCAGTCGTGGGCACCCGCTATTTGATGCCCTACAGATGAGACAAGGATACGGGCGGCACGCCCCTGAGGGACATACCGCCCGCACCCGGCGCTACTGGCGCACGGCCGTCACCGACCGTGGCGCATCAGACGCGGCGACGCTTCGGCGGACGGCAGCCGTTGTGCGGCGTCGGGGTAACGTCCTGGATCGAACCGACCTCGAGGCCCGTGGCCTGGAGGGAACGGATCGCGGTCTCGCGGCCGGAGCCCGGACCCTTCACGAAGACGTCGACCTTGCGCATGCCGTGCTCCTGCGCGCGGCGGGCGGCCGACTCGGCGGCCATCTGCGCGGCGAAGGGGGTGGACTTGCGCGAGCCCTTGAAGCCGACGTGGCCGGCGGAGGCCCAGGAGATCACGTTGCCCGAGGGGTCCGTGATCGAGACGATGGTGTTGTTGAACGTGCTCTTGATGTGGGCGTGCCCGTGAGCGACGTTCTTCTTTTCCTTGCGACGCACCTTCTTGGCTGCGCCCTGACGACCCTTGGGGGGCATGTCTTGACTCCAGATGGAGAGGGGAGGTGATCGGTCCTACAGCGAAGACCGCTGGTTTCCGCGAACGCCCGGTGACCCGGACACCCGCAGTACGTCCGCTGAGGACTACTTCTTGCCCGGCTTCTTCTTACCGGCGATGGCGCGACGCGGGCCCTTGCGGGTACGCGCGTTCGTGCTGGTGCGCTGACCGTGGACCGGCAGACCGCGACGGTGCCGGATGCCCTGGTAGCAGCCGATCTCGATCTTGCGGCGGATGTCGCCCTGGATCTCGCGGCGAAGGTC
The DNA here is from genome assembly GCF_042871485.1 of Streptomyces sp. NPDC005791. Lineage (NCBI taxonomy): Bacteria > Bacillati > Actinomycetota > Actinomycetes > Kitasatosporales > Streptomycetaceae > Streptomyces > Streptomyces sp. NPDC005791. Next base: position 456,621 of record NZ_JBIAIP010000001.1, on the reverse strand, counting down.
ACCCTCGGTGCGGAGGTTGGCGTCCACGTACTCGCGGATCTTGACCAGGTCCTCTTCGGCCAGGTCACGAACGCGGGTGTTGGGGTTCACGCCGGTCGTGGCGAGGATCTCCTTGGACCGGGTACGCCCGATGCCGAAGACGTAGGTGAGGGCAACCTCCACGCGCTTTTCGCGCGGGATGTCAACACCTGAAACGCGTGCCATTCAATGGCTCCAGTTGTTATTTCGGGGGTCTTCCACAGCACCACTCCCGAACGCCGACTCCACCCGCATGGGAAGGAGTGGTACGTCCGGGTCCCCGGCCCCCGCCGGAGGTGTCGTCAGCCGAAGCGTGGACGGGTACTGCGTATGTACGTTTACGTGCGTCGCGCGAAGAGCTGCGAGATGCAGGTGGTCGTGCGTCAGCCCTGGCGCTGCTTGTGGCGCAGGTTGTCGCAGATGACCATGACCCGGCCGTGACGGCGGATCACCTTGCACTTGTCGCAGATCTTCTTGACGCTCGGCTTGACCTTCATGGGATGTCAGGTTCTCCGGGTCAGTGCCCTCACCACGCCGAAGCGGGATGGCGGCAAGATCTACTTGTACCGGTAGACGATCCGGCCACGCGTCAGGTCGTACGGAGACAGCTCCACGACGACCCGGTCATCCGGGAGGATGCGGATGTAGTGCATCCGCATCTTGCCGCTGATGTGCGCGAGGACTTTGTGACCGTTCTGAAGTTCCACCCTGAACATGGCGTTCGGGAGGGACTCGATCACGGTGCCCTCAATTTCGATGGCACCTTGCTTCTTGGCCACGCTTCGCCCTTCGAATCGGCTACCTTGATCGACTATCACACCGCCGCATGCAGACACACGGATGCACGAGAGCCGACGAGTCAGTCTACGTCAGCGGACTCGAAAAGACGAATCCGTCAAGTTTGCCCACTTCCTCTGATCCTTAGACACAGATCAGCGGGGCAGTCCTCGGCCGACGGGGATCCCCTCGGTCCTCACGAACGTGAGCACGGGTCCGGGGCCACCTCGACACCGTACGGGGCGAGCCTCGCCCGCCCGCAGTCCGGCGCGGTCAGGACCAGCGGCCCCTGCTCGGTGAGGGCGATCGAGTGCTCCCAGTGCGAGGACCAGGAGCCGTCGGTCGTGAGGACCGTCCACTCGTCGGCGAGGACCTTCGTCTGCGCCGTACCCAGCGAGACCATCGGCTCGATCGCCAGGCAGACGCCGGGGACGAGCTTGATGCCCTTGCCGCGCTTGCGGGAGACGTAGTTCAGCAGGTGCGGGTCCATGTGCATCTCGGTGCCGATGCCGTGGCCGCCGTAGTCCTCGATGATCCCGTACTTACCGGTGGCCGGGCGGGGCTGGCGGCGGATGTAGGACTCGATGGCCTTCGAGATGTCGACGAGCCGGTTGTTCACCTTCATCGCGGCGATCCCGGCCCACATGGACTCCTCGGTCACCCGGGACAGCTCGACGAGCTCCGGAGCGTGACCGGTGCCCACGAAGGCGGTGTACGCCGCGTCGCCGTGCCAGCCGTCGATGATCGCGCCGGCGTCGATCGAGATGATGTCTCCGTCCTTGAGGACGGTCTTCTCGTCGGGGATGCCGTGCACCACGACCTCGTTGACCGAGGTGCAGATCGTCGCGGGGAACCCGCCGTATCCCAGGAAGTTCGACTTCGCACCGTGGTCGGCGATCACCTTGCGCGCGACCTCGTCCAGGTCCTTCGTGGTGGCGCCGGGCACGGCCGCCTCGCGCGTGGCGGCGTGAATGGCAGCGACCACCAGGCCCGCCTCGCGCATCTTCACGATCTGCTCGGGGGTCTTGATCTGCACCATCGCTGGGCGCCTTTCTGCAATGCGGAGGGGGAATGTGGGCCGTAATCCACGATACGGCGCGAAAACAGTCGGCCGCGACGCCCGAGGGCGCCGCGGCCGGCTGCGGTGATGAGACGGGGAGGAGGTCAGCCCTCGTCGGACTTCTTGAGGGCCTCCATGGCCCGGTCGGTCACGTCGGTGACCTTGCCGAGCGCGGAGATCGTCACGACCAGGTCCTGGGACCGGTAGTAGTCGATGATCGGCTCCGTCTGCGTGTGGTAGACCTCAAGACGCGTACGGACCGTCTCCTCGGTGTCGTCGTCCCGCTGGTACAGCTCGCCGCCGCAGGCGTCGCAGACGCCCTCGGCCTTCGGCGGGTTGTACGTCACGTGGAAGACGTGCGCGCTGTCGTTACGGCAGATGCGGCGGCCCGCGATGCGCTTGACCACCTCGTCCTCGGGGACCTCGAGGTCAAGAACCGCGTCGAGCTCGACGCCCTCGCTGTGCAGCATCTCGTCGAGCGCCGCGGCCTGCCCCACGTTGCGGGGGAAGCCGTCCAGCAGGAAACCGTTCTCGGCGTCCGGCTGGGACATGCGGTCCTTGGCCATCGCGATGGTGACTTCGTCCGGCACCAGCTGTCCCGCGTCCATGAAGGAGCGGGCCTGCTTGCCAAGGTCGGTGCCCTGGCTGATGTTGGCGCGGAAGAGGTCGCCCGTGGAGATGTGCGGAATCGAAAGATTCTTGGCAAGGAACGCGGCCTGCGTTCCCTTGCCGGCACCGGGCGGCCCGACGAGGACGATTCGCATCAGCGGAGGAACCCTTCGTAATTGCGCTGCTGGAGCTGACTCTCGATCTGCTTCACGGTCTCCAGACCCACACCCACGATGATCAGGATGCTCGTCCCGCCGAACGGGAAGTTCTGGTTGGCACCACCGAAGCCGGCCAACGCCATCGTCGGCACAAGAGCGATCAGACCCAGGTACAGCGATCCCGGCCAAGTGATCCTGTTGAGCACGTAGCTCAGGTACTCGGCAGTAGGTCGACCAGCCCGGATACCCGGGATGAAGCCACCATACTTCTTCATGTTGTCCGCGACTTCCTCGGGGTTGAACGAGATCGCCACATAGAAGAAGGCGAAGAACACGATCAACAGGAAGTACGTCGCGATGTAGTACGGGTGGTCGCCCTTGACGAAGTGATCCTGAATCCAGGTCGCCCAGCCCGCGGTGGAGTTGGAGAACTGAACGATTAGAGCAGGAATGTAGAGCAGCGAAGAAGCGAAGATGACCGGAATCACACCCGCCTGGTTCACCTTCAGCGGGATGTAAGTGGACGTACCACCGTACGACCGGCGCCCGATCATCCGCTTCGCGTACTGCACCGGAACCCGGCGCTGGGCCTGCTCGACGAAGACGACGAGGCCGACCATCACGAAGCCGATGAGGATGACCGTGATGAACTCGATCCACCCGTCGGCCAGCTTGCCGCTCTCCTTGATGGCCCACAGGGCGCCCGGGAAGCTGGCGGCGATCGAGATGAACATGAGGATCGACATGCCGTTGCCGATGCCGCGGTCGGTGATGAGCTCACCGAGCCACATGACGGCGGCGGTGCCCGCGGTCATGGTGATCACCATGACGACGGTCGTGAAGATCGACTGGTTCGGGACGATCTGGTCGGCGACCGGGCAGCCGCTGAACAGCGCGCCGCTGCGGGCGGTCGCCACGAGGCCGGTGCCCTGGAGGATGGCCAGCGCCACGGTCAGGTAACGCGTGTACTGCGTGATCTTGGCCGTGCCCGACTGTCCCTCCTTCTTCAGGGCTTCGAGTCGGGGGATGACGACGGTCAGCAGCTGAAGAATGATGCTGGCCGTGATGTACGGCATGATTCCGAGCGCGAAGATCGTGATCTGCAGCAGTGCACCACCGCTGAACATGTTCACCAGACCGAAGAGGCTGTTGTTGCCCTTGCTTGCCTGATCAACACAAATCTGGACGTTCTCGTAGCTCACCCCCGGTACGGGAATGTGCGCACCGAGACGGTAGAGCACGATGATGCCGAGCGTGAAGAGCAGCTTCTTGCGCAGGTCGGGCGTCTTGAACGCCCGGGCGAACGCGGTGAGCACGGTGCCTCCTGCGACCCCCGCGCAAAAGCGTGAGGTGACGGTCTTGAGGATCGACGATTACGTAACAGCCAAAGAGCCCCGGGCTCTTGCCCAGGTCGTACCACAGCAACAGTGCACGCCACCTTACCGGCGTACATGCCCCCCTAGGAACGACCAACCGGGGATGCCCCAAATGAGAGGCATCCCCGGTCGGGTGTTCAGGCCACTGCCCTGTCCGAGTTGTCTCAGACGAGTTCGGTGACGGTGCCGCCTGCGGCGGCGATCTTCTCCTTGGCGGAGCCGGAGACGGCGTCAACCGAAACCTGCAGCGCCACGGAGATCTCGCCCTGTCCGAGGACCTTGACGAGGTGGTTGTTGCGCACAGCGCCCTTGGCGACCAGGTCGGCCACCGTGACCTCTCCACCCTCGGGGTAGAGCGTCGCGAGCTTGTCCAGGTTCACGACCTGGTACTCCGTGCGGAACGGGTTCTTGAAGCCCTTGAGCTTCGGGAGACGCATGTGGAGGGGCATCTGGCCACCCTCGAAGCGCTCCGGAACCTGGTAACGAGCCTTCGTACCCTTGGTACCACGGCCTGCGGTCTTACCCTTGGACGCCTCACCACGACCCACACGGGTCTTGGCGGTCTTGGCGCCCGGGGCAGGCCGGAGGTTGTGGGCCTTCAGCGGGCTGTTCTCCGCCATGTCAGTCAACCTCCTCAACCGTCACGAGGTGGCGGACGGTCTGAACCATTCCGCGGAACTCGGGGCGGTCCTCCTTGACAACCGAGTCGTTCAGGCGCTTGAGCCCGAGCGACCGCAGGGTGTCGCGGTGGTTCTGCTTGCTGCCGATGTACGACTTCGTCTGCGTGATCTTGAGGCGAGCCATTACGCACCCGCTCCCGCACGCGCACGGAGCAGAGCCGCGGGGGCGACGTCCTCGAGGGGCAGACCACGGCGAGCCGCGATCTCCTCGGGACGCTGCAGGCCCTGAAGGGCCGCCACGGTCGCGTGCACGATGTTGATCGGGTTCGAGGAACCGAGCGACTTCGACAGGATGTCGTGAACGCCGGCGCACTCCAAGACGGCGCGCACCGGGCCACCGGCGATCACACCGGTACCGGGGGAAGCAGGCTTGAGCAGGACGACGCCCGCAGCCTTCTCGCCCTGGATCGGGTGAGGGATGGTGCCCTGGATACGCGGGACCTTGAAGAAGCTCTTCTTGGCTTCCTCGACGCCCTTGGCGATGGCCGCGGGAACTTCCTTGGCCTTGCCGTATCCGACACCGACGGTGCCGTCACCATCGCCCACCACGACCAGCGCGGTGAAGCTGAAGCGACGACCACCCTTCACTACCTTGGCGACGCGGTTGATCGCGACGACACGCTCGACGTACGCGGTCTTCTCGGCCGCAGCACCGTCACGGCCCTTCCGGTCCCGCCGCTCGCCGCCACCGGCACCGCTTCCGCGGCGCTGGGGTCCAGCCATTGGATTTACCTCTCTCTGTTACGTCCGCTGTGCGTTGGAACCGGGGCTTAGAACTTCAGCCCGGCTTCACGGGCGGCGTCAGCCAGAGCGGCAATCCGCCCGGCGTACTGGTTACCACCGCGGTCAAACACGACGGCCTCGACGCCTGCAGCCTTGGCACGCTCGGCGACAAGCGCGCCGACCTGCTTGGCCTGGGCGCTCTTGTCACCCTCCGCACCACGGATCGACGTGTCCAGGGTCGACGCCGACGCGAGCGTGTGGCCCGCGATGTCGTCGATGACCTGGGCGACGATGTGGCGGTTGGAACGCGTCACGACCAAGCGGGGACGCTCCGGCGAACCGGAGATGTGCTTGCGGACGCGGATGTGGCGCCGCTTGAGAGCGGCACGCTTGTACGCGTCGCCCTTGGCGATCTTCACACCGTATGCCATGGCTACTTACCAGCCTTTCCGACCTTGCGGCGGATGACCTCGCCCGCGTACTTGACGCCCTTGGCCTTGTACGGGTCGGGCTTCCGCAGCTTGCGGATGTTGGCGGCTACCTCGCCGACCTTCTGCTTGTCGATGCCCTCGACGCTGAGCTTCGTGGGCGACTCGACCTTGAAGGTGATGCCATCCGGAGCCTCGATGAGGATCGGGTGGCTGTAGCCCAGGGCGAACTCCAGGTTGGAGCCCTTCGCCTGGACGCGGTAACCGACACCGCTGATCTCGAGCGCCTTGCTGTATCCCTGGGTCACACCGGTGATCATGTTCGCCACCAGCGTGCGGGACAGGCCGTGAAGGGCCTTGTTCTGACGCTCGTCGTTCGGGCGGACGACGTTGAGCACGCCGTCCTCACCCTTGGTGACCTCGATCGGCGCTGCGACGGTGTGCGTGAGGGAACCCTTCGGGCCCTTCACCGCGACCGTGCGGCCATCGATGGTGACGTCCACACCGGCGGGAACCTGGATGGGGAGCTTGCCGATTCGCGACATGAGCTTTTCCTCCGTTCCCGACTACCAGACGTAGGCGAGGACTTCCCCACCTACGCCCTTCTTGCTGGCCTGCTGGCCGGTCAGGAGACCGTGGGACGTGGAGATGATCGCCACGCCCAGGCCGCCCAGAACCTTCGGCAGATTGGTGGACTTTGCGTATACACGCAGACCCGGCTTCGAAATGCGCTTGATGCCGGCAATCGAACGCTCGCGGTTCGGCCCGAACTTCAGCTCGAGGACGAGGCTCTTACCGACCTCGGCGTCCTCGACCTTCCAGCCGGTGATGAAGCCCTCCTGCTGGAGGATCTCCGCGATGTGCGACTTGATCTTGCTGTGCGGCATCGCGACATCGTCGTGATACGCCGAGTTCGCGTTACGCAGACGCGTGAGCATGTCTGCGATGGGATCAGTCATGGTCATGAGTTGGCCTTCGGCCTCTCTCGCCGGGGTTTCCTGTATGCGCCATCCCTCTCCCCACTCAGTGGCGGGACGGGTGCGGTGCGGGGACCTACGGCGTAGTAAGTCGGTCAGGGCGGCAGGCGCCCAACCCTTCAAGCCTACGGCATGAAGAGTGGGGCTCCTGCCGACCGGATACTTACCGAGAGCTTTCTGGTCCTCCGACGCCCAGGGGGCGAAGGAGAATTACCAGGAGCTCTTGGTCACGCCCGGCAGCTCGCCACGGTGAGCCATCTCACGAAGGCACACGCGGCACAGGCCGAACTTGCGGTAGACGGAGTGGGGCCGGCCGCAGCGCTGGCAGCGGGTGTACCCGCGGACGCCGAACTTCGGCTTACGGGCGGCCTTAGCGATCAGAGCCTTCTTCGCCACGGTCAGTTCTCCTTGAACGGGAAGCCGAGGTGACGAAGCAGGGCACGACCCTCGTCGTCGTTGGTCGCCGTGGTGACCACGGTGATGTCCATGCCCCGGACCCGGTCGATCTTGTCCTGGTCGATCTCGTGGAACATGACCTGCTCCGTGAGACCGAAGGTGTAGTTGCCACGGCCGTCGAACTGCTTCGGCGACAGGCCACGGAAGTCACGGATACGCGGAAGCGCGAGCGACAGCGTACGGTCCAGGAACTCCCACATGCGGTCACCACGGAGGGTGACGTGGCAGCCGATCGGCTGCCCCTCGCGCAGCTTGAACTGCGCGATCGACTTGCGGGCCTTCGTGACGGCCGGCTTCTGGCCCGTGATCGTGGTGAGGTCCTTGACGGCCCCGTCGATCAGCTTGGAGTCGCGGGCGGCGTCGCCCACACCCATGTTGACCACGATCTTGACCAGCCCGGGAACCTGCATGACGTTCTCGTACGAGAACTCCTCACGCAGCTTGCCGGCGATTTCTTCGCGGTAGCGCGTCTTGAGACGCGGCGCAGTGGTGGTCGTCATCAGATGTCCTCACCGGTCCGCTTGGCAACGCGGATCTTCTTGCCCTCGTCGTCAAAGCGGTAGCCGACGCGGGTGACGACCTTGTTGCCGTCCTTCTCCACGACCAGCTGTACGTTGCTGACGTGGATCGGGGCCTCGGTGGTGACAATGCCACCCGTCTGCGAACCGCGAGCCGTCTGACCGGCCTTGGTGTGCTTCTTGACCCGGTTGACACCCTCGACGAGGACACGGTCCTGAGCGGGGAAGGCAACGATGACCTTGCCCTGCTTGCCCTTGTCCTTACCGGTGATGACCTGAACCAGGTCGCCCTTCTTGATCTTCATGCTTACAGCACCTCCGGCGCGAGCGAGATGATCTTCATGAACTTCTTCTCGCGCAGCTCACGGCCCACCGGGCCGAAGATACGGGTGCCGCGGGGGTCGCCGTCGTTCTTGAGAATGACAGCGGCGTTCTCGTCGAAGCGGATGTACGAGCCATCCGGGCGACGGCGCTCCTTGACGGTGCGAACGATGACGGCCTTGACGACGTCACCCTTCTTCACGTTGCCACCGGGGATCGCGTCCTTGACGGTGGCGACGATGACGTCACCGATGCCCGCGTAGCGGCGACCCGAGCCACCGAGAACACGGATGGTGAGAATTTCCTTCGCACCCGTGTTGTCGGCGACACGCAGTCGCGACTCCTGCTGGATCACGTCTATCTCCTGATCGTCTGCCGGTTCCCGGCAGGGGCTCCGTCACCGGAAGCCCCTGCCGAGCCTGGCGGAACTGGCCTGAGGGGAGACCCCCTCAGGGATTACTTGGCCTTCTCGAGGATCTCGACGATGCGCCAGCGCTTCGTCGCAGACAGCGGACGCGTCTCCATGATGATGACGCGGTCGCCGACGCCTGCGGCGTTCTGCTCGTCGTGGGCCTTGAGCTTGTTGGTACGGCGGATGACCTTGCCGTACAGCGCGTGCTTGACGCGGTCCTCGACAGCGACGACGACGGTCTTGTCCATCTTGTCGCTGACGACCAGACCCTCACGGGTCTTACGGAAACCGCGGTCGCCCGCGGCGGAGCCGCTCTTGTCTGCAGTGGTCTCAGTCACAGTCTTCTCGCTCATCAGACGCTCTCCACCGTCTCGATGCCCAGCTCGCGCTCGCGCATCAGGGTGTAGATCCGGGCGATGTCCTTACGGACGGACTTGAGCCGACCGTGGTTCTCGAGCTGCCCAGTCGCCGCCTGGAAGCGGAGGTTGAACAGCTCTTCCTTGGCCTCGCGGAGCTTGTTGAGAAGCTCCTCGTTGCCCAGCTCGCGCAGCTCGGACGCCTTGGTACCGGCCGACATCACGACTCACCTGCCTCGCGCCGAACGATCCGGCACTTCATCGGAAGCTTGTGAGCAGCGCGGGTGAGCGCCTCACGAGCAATCTTCTCGTTCGGGTAGGACAGCTCGAACATCACCCGACCGGGCTTGACGTTCGCGATCCACCACTCGGGAGAACCCTTACCGGAACCCATGCGGGTCTCGGCAGGCTTCTTCGTCAGGGGGCGGTCCGGGTAGATGTTGATCCAGACCTTGCCGCCACGCTTGATGTGGCGGGTCATCGCGATACGAGCTGCCTCGATCTGACGGTTCGTCACATACGCCGGGGACAGCGCCTGGATGCCGTACTCGCCGAACGCAACCTGCGTGCCACCCTTGGACATACCGCTGCGCTTCGGGTGGTGCTGCTTGCGGTGCTTGACCCTACGGGGGATCAGCATTTCGGTCAGGCCTCCGTTCCGGTGCTCTCAGCCGGAGCAGCGGCGGCGGGAGCGTCGGCCTTGGGGGCCTCCGCTGCCGGCGCGGACTGCTGCGGCTTGCGGCCGCGACCGCCGCGCTCGCCACCACGGCCACCACGGCCGGCCGGGCGGTCAGTGCCGCCACGAGCCGGACGGTTGCCGGCGCGAGCCGCTGCGTTCTCGGCGCGGACCTCGGCGATGTTCTTGACGTCGCCCTTGTAGATCCAGACCTTCACGCCGATGCGGCCGAAGGTCGTCTTGGCCTCGAAGAAGCCGTAGTCGACGTTCGCACGGAGCGTGTGCAGGGGCACGCGGCCCTCGCGGTAGAACTCCGAGCGGGACATCTCGGCGCCGCCGAGGCGGCCACCGCACTGGATCTTGATGCCCTTGGCGCCCGCCTTCATCGTGCTCTGCATGCTCTTACGCATGGCACGACGGAAGGAGACACGGGAGGAGAGCTGCTCGGCGACGGCCTGGGCCACCAGCTGAGCGTCCACCTCGGGGTTCTTGACCTCGAGGATGTTCAGCTGGACCTGCTTGCCGGTCAGCTTCTCCAGCTCGCCACGGATGCGGTCGGCCTCGGCGCCGCGGCGGCCGATGACGATGCCCGGGCGGGCGGTGTGGATGTCAACGCGGACGCGGTCGCGGGTGCGCTCGATCTCCACCTTGGAGATGCCGGCCCGCTCCATGCCCTTCGTCATCATGCGACGAATGGCGACGTCTTCCTTGACGTAGTCCTTGTACAGCTTGTCGGCGTACCAACGGGACTTGAAGTCCGTGGTAATGCCGAGCCGGAACCCGTGCGGGTTTACCTTCTGGCCCATTACCGGGTTCCTTCCTTGCTGCTGACGACCACGGTGATGTGGCTGGTCCGCTTACGGATCCGGTAGGCACGGCCCTGAGCACGCGGACGGAACCGCTTCAGGGTCGGGCCCTCGTCCACGTACGCCTCGCTGATGACCAGCGAAGAGGCGTCAGGGTGGTCGTAGTTGTGTGCAGCGTTGGCGATGGCGCTGTCAAGCACCTTGCCAACCGGCACGCTCGCGGCCTGCGGGGCGAAACGCAGGACCGCCTGAGCCTCCGTGGCATCCATGCCACGGATGAGGTCCACCACGCGGCGGGCCTTCATGGGCGTGACGCGGATGTACCGCGCCTGGGCCCTGGCTTCCATGGTTGTCCCTTCGGTGTGAGTCATAGTCGTTTCCACCCCGCGCTAGCGGCGCTTCGACTTCCGGTCGTCCTTGACGTGGCCGCGGAAGGTGCGAGTCGGCGAGAACTCGCCGAGCTTGTGGCCGACCATCGACTCGGTGACGAACACCGGGACGTGGATCTTGCCGTTGTGCACCGCGATGGTGTGACCCAGCATGGCCGGGATGATCATCGAGCGACGGGACCAGGTCTTGATGACGTTCTTGGTGCCTGCCTCGTTCTGTACGTCCACCTTCTTGATGAGGTGGCCGTCGACGAAGGGCCCCTTCTTGAGACTGCGCGGCATCTAAACCCGCTCCTAGCGCTTCTTGTTCGTCTTGCGGCGGCGGACGATGTACTTGCTCGATGCCTTCTTCGGCGAGCGAGTACGACCCTCCTTCTGACCCCACGGCGAGACCGGGTGACGTCCACCGGAGGTCTTGCCCTCACCACCACCGTGCGGGTGGTCAACCGGGTTCATCGCGACACCGCGGACGGTCGGGCGGACGCCCTTCCAGCGCATGCGGCCGGCCTTGCCCCAGTTGATGTTCGACTGCTCGGCGTTGCCGACCTCGCCGATCGTGGCGCGGCAGCGGGCGTCGACCAGCCGGATCTCTCCGGAAGGCATACGAAGGTGGGCCATCGTGCCCTCCTTCGCCAGCAGCTGCACGGAGGCACCAGCGGAACGGGCGAACTTCGCGCCGCCGCCGGGCCGCAGCTCGATGGCGTGGATGGTCGTACCGACCGGGATGTTGCGCAGCGCCAGGTTGTTGCCCGGCTTGATGTCGGCGCCCGGACCGTTCTCGACGCGGTCACCCTGCGACAGGCCACGGGGGGCGACGATGTAACGCTTCTCGCCGTCCGCGTAGTGCAGCAGCGCGATGCGCGCGGTGCGGTTCGGGTCGTACTCGATGTGCGCGACCTTGGCCGGCACGCCGTCCTTGTCGTGACGACGGAAGTCGATCACGCGGTAGGCGCGCTTGTGGCCACCACCCTGGTGGCGAACGGTCACACGACCGGCGTTGTTACGGCCGCCCTTGCTGTGCAGGGGGCGGACCAGCGACTTCTCCGGCGTGGACCGCGTGATCTCGACAAAGTCGGCGACGCTGGAGCCACGACGGCCCGGGGTCGTCGGCTTGTACTTGCGGATACCCATTTCTCAGTCCTCGTCCGATTCCGGACGACTCGACCTCACTAGGAGGTCGGGCCGCCGAAGATGTCGATACGGTCGCCCTCGGCGAGGGTCACGATGGCGCGCTTCGTGTCGGCGCGCTTGCCGAAACCGGTCTTGGTGCGCTTGCGCTTACCCTGCCGGTTGATCGTGTTGACCCCGGTGACCTTGACCGAGAAGACCGCTTCCACGGCCTGCTTGATCTGGGTCTTGTTGGAGCCGGGCGCCACGATGAACGTGTACTTGTTCTCGTCGAGCAGCGCGTAGCTCTTCTCGGAAACAACCGGCTTGACGAGAACGTCACGCGGGTCCGAGTAGGTCTTGCTGGTAACGGTCGCCTCACTCATCAGGCGGCGCTCCCTTCGGTCTCAGCGGTCTGGGGGCCAGACACGAAGGACTCGAAAGCGGCCTGGGTGAAGACCACGTCGTCAGAGACGATCACGTCGTACGTGTTCAGCTGGCCCGGCTCCAGGATGTGCACCTGGGGCAGGTTGCGCGCGGACAGCCACGCGGCCTCGTCGGCGCGGTCGACGACCAGGAGCAGGTTGCTGCGCTCCGAGATCTTGCCGAGCAGCGTCTTGGCGGCCTTGGTGGAGATCCCACCCTCGACCACGCCGGTGACGACGTGGATGCGGGAGTGACGCGCCCGGTCCGAGAGGGCACCGCGCAGGGCGGCGGCCTTCATCTTCTTCGGGGTGCGCTGCGAGTAGTCACGCGGCTGCGGGCCGTGGACGACGCCACCGCCGGCGAACTGCGGCGCGCGGGTCGAACCCTGGCGGGCGCGGCCGGTGCCCTTCTGGCGGTACGGCTTGCGCCCACCACCACGGACTTCGCCGCGGGTCTTGGTCTTGTGCGTGCCCTGACGGGCAGCTGCCAGCTGTGCGACGACGACCTGGTGGATCAGCGGAACGCTGGTCTTCGCGTCGAAGATCTCCGCGGGGAGCTCGACGGTACCGGCCTTGTCGCCTGCCGGCGAAAGGATGTCAATGGTGCTCATTACCTCAAGCCCCCTTGGCCGCGGTACGGACCAGGACGAGGCCGCCGTTCGGACCGGGGACCGCGCCCTTGATGAGCAGCAGACCCTTCTCCGCGTCAACCGCGTGGATGGTCAGGTTCTGGGTGGTGACGCGCTCGTTACCCATCCGACCGGCCATGCGCATGCCCTTGAAGACACGCCCAGGGGTGGCACAGCCACCGATCGAACCGGGGGAACGGTGCTTGCGCTGGACGCCGTGGCCGGCGCCGAGGCCCTTGAAGTTGTGACGCTTCATGACACCGGCGAAGCCCTTGCCCTTGCTCTTGCCCGTGACGTCTACCTTGACGCCGGACTCGAACACCTCGGCAGTGACCTCCTGGCCCAGCGTGTACTCGCTGGCGTCAGGGGTGCGGAGCTCCACCAGGTGGCGGCGCGGGGTCACGTCGGCCTTGGCGAAGTGGCCCTTGAGGGGCTTGTTCACCTTGCGCGGGTCGATCTCGCCGAAGGCGATCTGGACCGACTCGTAGCCGTCGCTGTCGTTGGTGCGGACCTGGGTGACGACACAGGGCCCGGCCTTGACGACGGTCACCGGGACGACCCGGTTGTTCTCGTCCCAGACCTGGGTCATGCCGAGCTTCTCGCCCAGGACGCCCTTAATGTTCTTAGCCATCTCGCGCGTCACCTCAGAGCTTGATCTCGATGTCGACGCCCGCCGGCAGGTCGAGACGCATGAGCGAGTCGACCGTCTTCGGCGTGGGGTCGAGGATGTCGATGAGGCGCTTGTGCGTGCGCATCTCGAAGTGCTCGCGCGAGTCCTTGTACTTGTGCGGCGACTTGATGACGCAGTACACGTTCTTCTCAGTGGGCAGCGGCACCGGGCCCGCGACCGACGCACCAGTGCGCGTCACCGTCTCGACGATCTTCTTCGCCGAGGAGTCGATGACCTCGTGGTCGTAGGCCTTGAGCCGGATGCGGATCTTCTGTCCCGCCATGGCTACTAGTAGTCCTGTCTCTCATAACGCCCTGGAACCCGGGAGTTCTCGTAACTTCGCCTCCGACCCACGCGGTCGGGCGTGTCGCATCCCCTCTACGAAGATCTCCCGAAGGATTTCCCAACCAAGGGGGTGCGGGCCGAAACCGCGCTGCCGGGGGCGAAACCCCACCGGGTGCCTGGTCAGCGCCCCACTGACGCTTCCCGAAAGATTCCCGTACGTCCGACCCTGGGGGTCGACGAGTACTGTGGGACTCGCTTCCGGTCCTCCCGGCGGGAGGCGCGCAGCATTGACACTCAACCGAGCAACCTGACCAGTGTGCCACACGGCTCACGCGCCTGGCCAATCGGGTGGGGGATCTTACCCCCTGCGGGTGGCCCGGCCAACGCAGGCGCCCGTCCGCCGGCCTCACCCCGTCCGGCACGGCCCATGGCCCGACGGCACGCGGGTGCCGTCGGGCCATGGTGAGGCGGGGCGTTCGCAGGGTCCGCCCCGGCCGGATCAGGAGTTCAGGAACTTGCCGCAGTCGCCGTGCCAGACCCACTGGTGGGAGCTGATGCTGTTGTTCACCGAGCTGCCGTCGGTGAAGGTGTACCCGGAGAGGTCGTCCATGTAGTACTCGGCCTTCGCGAGGCAGGTGTGACCTCCCGCGTAGCCCGCGTGCCGGAAGAGCTTGACGGCCATGCCGGAGGTCCCCTTGTTCAGGACCGACTGGGCGTCGTCGTTGTCCGCGCCCTGGAAGCCACCGGAGGAGTCGGCCCAGCTGTAGTCCTCGTCGGCGTCCCTGCCGAGGTAGCCGCTGCAGCTGTCGTAGTCGTAGGCGTAGAAGTAGCCCGAGGTCGCGTTCTTGTAGGCGGTGTCACAGGCCGCGGAGGCCTGGGCGGTGGCCGCCGGGACGATGACTCCGAGGCCGGCGAGGCCGAGCGTTGCGGCGGTGGCCAGGATTCTGCGCATGGTGATTCGCTCCTTTGTTCGGTCGGTGCGAGGTGTCCCGCGGCCTTGGTGCCACGGAAATCTGAGGAGTCCGGGGATCTCGATCGGATGCCGGACCGCGCCGGAGCGCCCTCGGGCCTGGTTCCGGCCGGAAGAGGCGGAGCCGGCGGCCCGTACGGCTCAGGCGGCCGGACCGGTGATCTTCCCGGCCCGGCCCAGCGCGTCGAGGCTCATCCGCCGATAGGTGGCGATGTCCTCGGCGTACGGCTGGAGCTTCTCGTCCTGGTACTCGGTCTGCAGCGCGCGCGCCGTGGTCCCCAGGGGCGTCGCGTCGGCGCAGGTGGCTTCGGCGACCGCGAGTTCCACCTCGGCGGCGTACGCCTCCTTCTCGTCCGCCCCGGCGCCGGGGGCCGCGCTCTTCTCGCGGATCTCCGGCGGGTCGGCGTAGACGTGGCCCTTCTCCCGCATGCAGGCCGACCACGCCTCGAGCGCCCGCACGAAGCGCTGGTCCGCGACGAGGGCCGGCACGTACAGCGGGGTCAGGTTCATCGCGGTCTTCTCGGCCCGGAACCAGGTCTCGACGTCTCCGTAGAGCCGTTCCGCCGCTTCGGTCAGACAGCTCTCGCGCGGCATCCGGACGGTGCCGCCCCCGGGCAGCCCTGCCGTCAGCGTCCCGCGCGACGGTGAGCCTTCGAGAGCCGTGGCGTACCGGACCCGCTCCGCGGCCGGAAGCCCGTCGGCATAGGCGTGGTTGCGGTCGGTCCGCCGGGCGTCCTGGGCCTTCTTCCGCAGCCGGCTGCCGTAGCCGTGCTCCTTCGCCCAGGCGACGTCGGTCAGCACGTAGCCGCCACCTTTGAGCTCGTCGACGGTCGGTGACGGCTCCACCCAGTACGTGAAGCCCTCGGCCGCCATGCACTCCTGGACGAGCACCTGCTCCGCACGCTCGACCCGGATCCGCTCGGCGTCGGTCAGTTCGCGGGGCCGCGGGGCGGAGGTCTCGGCCACGGTGTCGGCACCGTCCTGCCGCGCGGGTCCGCCGGGCCGGTCGTCACCGGCGGTGCAGCCGGCCAGCACCCCCGTGAGGGCCAGCACGACCGCGGATGCGCAGGCGAACGAACGCCCCATGGTGACCCACTCCCCCGAGTAGTGGCGCGAGCCCCTCGCGCCTCTTTGCCCTACGAGCTTCGCTGACGCGAGCATGGCCAACCAGGGTTTTTCGCCCGTACCGAAAAGCCCAGGGACACAGGGGGAATTCGATGCTCCGTATCCACTTCACCGATGCCGACCTCGTCAGGACCCGGGTGGCCTCCGTGCCCGACCCGCTGTGGGAGATCTGTCTGAGCCTGCACCGCCTCCAGTCCCGCCACGGGCGCTGGGCCTACGCGGACTGGCACCGCACCGCCCGCACCCGGATGCAGGCCGCTCAGTTCACCCGCACGCTGCGCACCCTGTTACTGCCGCTCGTCCCGCGCGCCGTCTACTTCCCCGACTTCCTCACCCCGCCCGAGGGGGGTGCGGGACTCGACAGCGGCCTGGAGGCCATCCTCGCGGCCCCGCGCAGCCGGGTGCTCCGCGAGGTCGGCGTCCTCGGCCGAACGTCCAGAACTCCTTCCTGGGCGCCTCGCCTGGCCGAGCCGGACATGCGCAAGGAACTGGTCAGGGCGCTGCGGGCCTACCACGACATGGTCATCGCCCCGCACAGCGACCGCGCCCAGGCCCGCATCGACGCCGAACGGTCCGTCCGCGCCCGCACCGTGCTCGACCACGGAGCCGACGGCGTCCTCCAGAGCCTGGGGCCCTGCCTGCGATGGCAGCGTCCGGTACTGCACACCGTCTATCCCGAGGACCGCGACATGCACCTCGGCGGCCGTGGGGTCCACCTGGTCCCGTCGTACTTCTGCTGGGGCAATCCGGTGGCCTTCGCCGACGACTCGCTCGACCCCGTCCTGATCTACTCCCTCAGCCACGAGCCCCACCACACCACCCTGCCGGGAGACCTCAGCAGCGGTGCGCCCCTGGCCACCCTGCTCGGGCGCACCCGCGCGACCGTCCTGCGCGCCGCCGCCCACGGTGCCACCACCGGCGAGCTCGCCCGCGTCGCCGGAGTCTCGGCGTCGTCAGCCAGTCAGCACGCGACCACCCTCCGGGACAACGGCCTCATCGTCAGCAACCGCCACGCCTCCTCCGTCCTGCACACCCTCACCCCGCTCGGCGCCGCCCTACTGCGGGGCAGCACCCGGGCCCCCGGATGACGGGCACGCTTGGCCACGGGACGCCCGCTCTGACATCATCGACAAACGGAGCTTCGCTCCGTTAACGGAGGTGGCGGAGGGGATGGCGCGGTGAGCGACAGCGACGACGGTACGACGCAGGCGGCGGGCCGGCCCAGGCGGGCAGACGCCCGACGCAACAAGGAGACGCTCCTCGACGCGGCCGCGTCGGTCTTCGTGGCGTCCGGAGTGGAAGCGCCGGTACGCGACATCGCGGCCGAGGCGGGCGTGGGGATGGGCACGATCTACCGCCACTTCCCGACGCGGGCGGATCTCATCGTCGCCGTCTACCGGCACCAGATCGAGGCCTGCGCCGAGGCCGGACCCGCCCTGCTGGCGAGCAGTGCGAGCCCGCACGCCGCGCTGGGACGGTGGATCGACCTCTTCGTCGACTTCCTGGTCACCAAGCACGGCCTGGCGGCCGCGCTGCAGTCCGACAGCGTGGGTTTCGAGGCGCTGCACGCCTCCTTCCTCGACCGACTCCTGCCCGTCTGCACCCAACTGCTCGACGCCGCGGCCGAGGCCGGCGAGATCCGGCCCGGCCTCCAGGCCTACGAGCTCATGCGCGGTGTCGGGAACCTCTGCGTGGGTGCGGAGAGCGATCCCCGTTACGACGCGCGCCGCCTGGTCGCACTCCTCGTCGAGGGGCTGCGCCCGCCTCGCTGATCGCGGACACACAAGAGGTCCCTCACCCACGGGTGGGCGAGGGACCTCCGTCCGCACCGGTCTGCAGGGTCAGCTTCCAGCGGTGTGCGACAGGAAGTCCGCCCATGCGGCAGGCGTGAAGCCGAGCTGCGGGCCCGATCCCGGCACGTTCTTGGAGTCCCGCACCTGGATCGTGCTGGAAGTGGCCGCGACCTCGACGCAGTCGGGGCCGTCGTTGCTGCTGTAGCTGCTCTTGCACCACGTCAGCGCGAAGTCGTCTCCGGCAGTGGGCTTGAGGCTCATGTCTCCCCTCGCACTTTCTCGATAAAGGCCGACGACTCACGCGGTGTGAGCGCTTGGGCCCGGATCATTCCATACCGCATCTCCAGGATCTGGACCTCCCTGAGATCAGAAATCAGACGACTGGTGAGCTGCGCCTCCGAGTAGCCCACCGTCGTACCGTCCTTGATCTTCAACACGCGCAGCTCCCCGGCCATACCGGCGTGCTCCTCGCGATCCGTCGGCATCACCTGAATCTCCACGTGCCGCAACTGTCCGACGTCCAACAAGCGTTGGAGCTGACGTCGCAGTACCGACCGTCCGCCGATCGGCCGTTGCAGCGTCACCTCTTCCAAGACGAAGGTGAGCAGCGGGGCAGACCGACGGCTGAAGATCTCCTGCCTGGCCATGCGACCGGCGACATGGCTGTCGATCTCGTCCTCGCCGTACGCCGGACGGCGCATGGCGAACAGCGCTCGCGAGTACTCCTCGGTCTGCAGCAAACCGGGCATGTTGTGGTTGCTGTACGCACCCAGCTCGACCGCGTTGTCCTCCAGCTTCGCCAGATCCCGCACCTTCTTCGGGTAGCGGACCACCGCCACGTCCCCCTGCATCGCGGCGATCCTGCCGCCCGCCTCCAGGACCCGGTCCGCGTTGTCGAGGAACTCGGCTTTCGGGGCCCGCCGACCGCGCTCGACACAGGAGACCATCTCCTCGCTGTATCCGATGGCCGCGCCCAGCTCCGCCTGTTTCAGGCCCGCGGCCTCGCGCCACAGCTTGACCTGTCGGCCGACCGCCTTGAGCACCGCGCCCGAGTCGTCCTCGAGACCGGTGTCCCAGAGCGAGCCGTCCGCTCCATCCGTCGCGCAGTCCACCCGTCCCGCGTCACCACTGTCCACGCCCATACCGCGCCCACCTCCGTCGTGCTCGTGTCCAACAGCGCCCGCTGTCGGCACGTCACGGCGTACCGGCCGGGCCGCTCCGGGCCACAACCGGACAAGGACTCCCAGCACGGGCATCACTCCTTCCGAGAGTAGGCACGGAACGACCACGCTGAGTGACGTGGACCAAGAAATCACCCGAACCGAACATTCCGCTCCTGCGCGGCAGTTCACCGTGCTGCTGTCCCCCACCCGCCGAGCGGCCAGACTCGCCCGCCTGCTCACCACGGCCCATCTCGGCGGCTGGGGACTACCGAGCGAGTCGGCGGCGCACATCGTCGCCGAACTGGCCAACAACGCCGTGCTCCACGGCCACGTACCGGGGCGGGACTTCCGGCTCGGCCTCGCGGTCCGGGGCCCGCTCCTGCGGATCGAGGTGACCGACACCAGGGGCGATCGGCTGCTGTCCGACACCGTGAGCACCCCGAGCCCCGACGCGGAGTCCGGGCGTGGCCTGTTGATCGTCGAGGCGCTCGCCGACCGCTGGGGCGTCACTCCCGGACCCGTGCCCCGCAAGACGATCTGGGCGGAAATCGACCTCGCACCGTGACCGCCGCACCGGGTCGTGGTACCCCGCGACCCGGTGAGCCGCGTGCTGGCGCCCCACGACGCATAAAGCTTTCAAGCACGTGGAGCAACGTCCGGCACAACCTCCCGTTCATCACGGACGTGGCCGAAGCCCGTAAGGACCTCGCACTCGCCGCACTCTCCGCCATCACACACGCCGACAATCCGGACGTCGGTGCCATACTGAAAGCGCTGTCCACCGCGCTGCGGGACACACCGGAAAAGATCGCCAACCCCCTCGTCGAGCTCACCGCACAAGGCCTGGGCACCCGTCCGGCCGCACAACAGTGGAGGAACCAGGTGGCCGTGGACCTGTCTTTCTACACCTCGCCCCTCTCGGAAGAGATCCGAGACGAAGGCCGAGTCGAAGGCCGAGCCGAAGGCCAGGCGAAGAGCCTGCTGCGTATGCTCGACATGCGCGGTGTCGACATCCCCGACGAGGCCCGCGACAAGATCACCGACTGCCGCGACACGGAGCTTCTCCGGTTCCGGAGGCGAGGCCCGGCTCAGGTGCGCGTGACCGTGCCGCAGGACCCGTCCGGCTGCCACTCACTGCGGTCGTACGGGTCCACGTCAGGCCCGGTGGGATTCGGCTCCGCCCTGTCGCTCGGGAACGTCGGATGCAGGAAGCCGTCGTTCACCTCGCACGAGGTGTTTCCGAAGTTCTGCTCGGAACTGACGACGGAGAGCTTGCCGCGCGTCGCCACGAACCGCTCCGGGTCGTGCAGCGCCGTCGTCAGTCTCCGACGCACGATCGTGCGCGCCACCTCGTCCCCGTCCGGCTTCACCAGCGGGTAGACGAAGGTGTAGTCGGCGTGCACCTCCACGGAACCGGCGGCGCCCGTCTCGAAAGTCATCCGCCCCCGGGTCTTGACGACGTCCCCCACCAGCCGTGCCTCGTCCGGATCGAACCGGCTGAACAGCATCAGGGGGTCCTGTTCCGCGCCGGGCTCCGCCAGTGACTGCTCAAGTCGCTCCCGCTCCCCCTCCTGCAGCGGATCGAGCAGCTCCAGAGCCCCGTCAGGCTTCTCCCCGCGCAGGGTGGCCGGGTCGAGGTTGGCGGCGATGAGCAGCTGCCGGGTCGCCTCCAGCGCCTGGTCGACCTGGGCCTTGCTCATTCCTCCGGCCGCCTTGGCCTCGGGGACCTCGATCCCCGCCGCGCCGTCCGCCCAGCGGGCCGCGGGCGAGCCCCGGAACGGCTCCTCGCGCGTGGGCCGGTCCAGCGCGGACCCGGCGGCGGGCGCGTCGGTCGGCGTCGCCGTTTCCGCCGGCAGCGGCGCGGCGTCGTCCCCCGGGAGGTGGTCGGTCAGCAGGCTCGGCCGCATGGCGACCACGAGGCCCCCCACGACCACGGCCATCCCCAGAATCGCGGCGAGGCGGCGTCGCTTCTGCCGCCGGCCGTCGCGCTCCCGCCAGGCGGGTCCGGTACGCCAGCCTTCCGGCTGCCACGGTTCAGCCGGTTCGCTCTTCCCGCCCCAGCGCCGCCTGCGGCCCCGGGTACGCGCGGCGTCCTCGTCCAGGGCCCGCAGCCGGTCGGTCACCATGCGGGCACGGGCCGAGGGTTCCTTCGGAGCTCCGCCGGTCCCGCTCTCCGCCTGCCGGACGAACTCGGCCCACTGCTCGTCGGTGGGGGAGCCCGGGCCCCCGGGCCGTCCCGGACGGTCTTCCGACGGCGCGCCGTTCCCGCTCACTGTGCTGCCCACTCCCCCGTGCCGCTGTCCCCGTCAGTTCATAACCTGACGCCCCGGCAGACAAGGGGCAAGCGCGTTCTGTGACGGTCATGTGATCGTCACGTGGCAGCCCTGGCTGCCGTCCTGCTTGACAGGTGACGGACGGATACATGTAATGAGCGCGGTGTCGCGTGGCGCCGGCCACAGAGCAGTGGGCCGGCCGGCGATCGGGCGAACACCCATCAGTCAGGGGATCCGCCATGAGTTCGTACTCCGCGCCCTGTCCATGACGTAGCGCAGCCGCACGTCGTCTTCCCTCGCGCTTCCGGCACAGCCCCGCGCCCCGAGACCGTGCGGCCACTCACTCCGCCCTGCGCACGTCATCCCCGGCCCTGCCCGCAGTCACCGCGGTGCGCGCCCGTATCCACCGGAGACACACAGCCGTATGCCCACGTCCTTCAATGAATCGGTCATCGAGGAGTTCCGTGCCAACCAGGGGAAGGTGGGCGGCCCGTTCGAAGGCGGGGACCTGCTCCTGCTGACGACCACCGGCGCCAGGTCCGGGACCGAGCGGACCACCCCCCTCGGTTACGTCCGCCATGGCGAGACCCTTCTCGTCGTCGGTTCCGACCTCGGCGGCCCGCGCCACCCCGCCTGGTACCACAACCTGCTCGCCCACCCCGTGGTGCGGGTGGAGGTCGGCACCCGCACCTTCCAGGCCCTCGCGGTCCCCGCCGAGGGGTCCAGGCGCGAGGAGCTCTTCGCGCACGCCGTGCGGGAGGCCCCCGGGTACGGCGACTACCAGGCCCGGACCACCCGCACCCTGCCGGTCGTGGTGCTGGAGCGGGCCGAGCCCGACGGGTGGGACGCTCCCCGCGAGGTCGTCACCCTCGCCGACAAGCTGATGGAGGTCCACACCTGGCTGCGCGCCCAGTTGCGCCACGTGAAGGCGGAGGCCGACGCCCACTTCGCCGCACGCGCGGCGCACCGGGGGCCCGGCGAACCACCCCCGCCCGGTCTCGGACTGCAGATCCGGCAGCGCTGCCTGGCGTTCTGCCAGGCCCTGGAGTTCCACCACACCAGCGAGGACGACCATCTGTTCCCGGGGATCGCCCGCCACCACCCCCACCTGACCGACACCTTCGACCGGCTGCGCGACGAACACCTCACCGTCGCGCGCATCCAGGGTGAGCTGGTGACTTTGCTGGCCGGTATCACCGTCGCCGACCCGGAGCGCTTCCGCACCGAGCTGGACGCGATGTCCACGGAGCTGAACGCCCACCTCGACCACGAGGAGGAGTCGCTCCTGCCCCTGTTGGCCGATGTCCCCTGGCCACCAGCACCCCCCGCGCGCCGGGCGCAGGACGGCGAAGAGGCCACCGGCTGACACGCTCGCGGGGCCGGTTGCCCGATCCGTACGCCAACGCGGCACACGGTGCAGGCAACCGGTCCACCCCCGACTCCGTCTGTCCGTGCGGGACGGCTCGACCCGCCGGCCCCCGTCGAGCGACGGGTACGCAGCACGAGGCAGTCGGCCACCCGCTGCGGGGGAAGCGGATGGAGCACACGGCATGACGGATCGATCCCGCACGCACCTGCACGCCCAGGGCCCGGCGGCCACCGGCACGCCGTCCCCGCCCTCCACCCCGACCGGTCCACGGCGCCGCACGGTGGTCGCCGCCCTCGCCGCCGGGACCGGCACGGCGGTACTCGGCGCCTGCTCGGTTCCGGCGCCCCGGCGCACCGATCCCGCGCCCGATCCGGCGCCGGGCCAGCCCATCAGCACCGCGCGACGGGCCCTGCTGATGCAGATACTCGCCCACCCGGACGACGACCTGTACTTCATGAATCCGGACACCCGGCGCGCCCTGGACGCCGGCACCCCGCTGGTCTGCGTGTACCTCACGGCCGGTGAGGCCGACGGCGTCAACAAGATCCCCGGCGCACCCCGCCCCCGGCCCGACAAGGCGGCGTACTCCTCCGCCCGCCACCAGGGACTACGGCAGGCGTACGCGACCCTGCTCGGGCTGGAGATGTTCGCGCCCTGGGAGGTGTCCGTCGCCGATCTCGGCGACGGACACCGCGCCGAGGTCAACACCCTGACCGCCGGGACGCGCAGGGTGGAGCTGATCTTCCTCAACACCGCCATGCACACCGGACGGCGCCGGCTCGGGTTGCCCAGCCTCTGGCAGGACCGCCGGCTCACCCTGCGCACGGTCGTCGCCGACGACTCACCACTGCGGCACGCCGGTTCGTACACGTACGACGAGCTGATCGACGTCCTCGCCGGGCTGCTGGAGCGCTACCGGCCCACCGTCGTGCACACCCTGGACCCCGACCCGGACATCCAGCACAGCACCGAGGCGGTCCGGCGCGCCGACAGCGAACAGCACGGCTACTCCGACCACGCGGACCACACCGCCGCCGCCTGCTTCGGATGGGCGGCGATGATCCGGTGGGTGGCCGGTGTCAGGGCGGGCGGCGGCGACGTGCCCGGCTTCGTGACCACCGCGTTCCGCGGCTACTACAACCGGCACTGGCCGAAGAACCTGCCGCCCGCCGTGCTGCGCGAGAAGGCCGCCCCGCTCGTCCCGTACGGCGGCTCCCCCGACTGGGAGTGCGGCAATCCGTCGGGGTGCGGGGACTACAACGTGGGGGGCGACCGGCCGCTGACCAACCGGAAGGGGTGGGTCCGCTCCACTCGCCACCGCTACCCGGGCCCCCGGGCCGTCGTCACCACGGAACCCGGTGGGCGGCTCACCGCGTACGCGGTGGTGGGGCTCCGCGTGGTCCGGTGGCAGGAGACCGAGGCGGGCGGTGGCGTCTGGGGCCCACCGCACGACCTCGGCGGCGGTCCGCTGGCACCCACGCTGGGGGCCGCGACCACCCCCGACGGGCGCCTGCTCCTCTTCGGTCTCCGCTTCACGGCGTTCGGCGGCCACGGCGCCGACAACGAGCGCGAGATCGTCCTGCTGGAGCAGGCGGCACCCGCCGGCGGCTTCCGCGCGTGGCGGGGCCTGGGCAATCCTTCCCCCGGGCGGGACGAGGGCCGGCGCGTCGGCGTACCGGTCGCCGTCACGTCGCCTGACGGCCGGATCCACCTCTTCGTACGCAACGCCGAGAAAGGGCTCAGCACCCGGGTCCGGGAGACGGACGGATCCTGGGACGGGTGGCGGGACACGGGCGGCGGAGAGATCCAGGACGGCCTCAGCGCCGTGGTGGACGGCGCCGGCCGGGTCCACGTCCACGCGGCGGGCCATCACGCTGTGCACCACTGGACCCAGGACGCGCCGGGCGCCGCACTCACGGCCCGTACGCAGATCGAGGCCGGCCCCGTACCCGGCGGAGCCCCCGCCGCACGGCAGGCGGCCGACGGGTCCGTGGACCTGTTCTACCGGGCCGAGGCATGGGCCGGGACGACGGCCGTTCGGGGCGGGGCGGCCTCGGACCTCACCGGCTTCGACGGATACGGGGAGCTGACCGCCGCCGGCCCCGCGCTGCTCGGCCGCACCGCCGAGGGCCTGCTGCAGCTCCGTACCGGAGCACGGCACTCCGTGCGGTCGCAGGGACCCGTCGCCCTGGACGGGCCCGCGCTCCACCTCGGCGGCGACGACCGCCCGGTGGTGGTGGGGCTGGGCCCGGACGCGCTGCCCTGGACCTGGCGCCCGTAGGGCAACCGGCCACACCACAGCAGAGGGGCCCCGTCCCACCGCTCACGCGGTGGGACGGGGCCCCTCGAGGTGCTCTGTGCGGAGCAACCAGGTCAGACAGTCAGGTGATTACTTGACGATCTTGGTGACCTGGCCGGCGCCCACGGTCCGGCCACCCTCACGGATGGCGAACTTCAGGCCCTCTTCCATGGCGACCGGCTGGATCAGCGCGACGTCCATGAGGGTGTTGTCACCCGGCATGACCATCTCGGTGCCCTCGGGAAGGGTCACAACGCCCGTCACGTCCGTGGTACGGAAGTAGAACTGCGGGCGGTAGTTGTTGAAGAAGGGGGTGTGACGGCCACCCTCGTCCTTCGACAGGATGTAGGCCTGGGCCTGGAAGTCGGTGTGCGGCGTGACCGAACCCGGCTTGATGATGACCTGGCCGCGCTCGACGTCCTCGCGCTTGATGCCGCGAAGCAGCAGACCGACGTTCTCACCGGCCTGGCCCTCGTCGAGCAGCTTGCGGAACATCTCGATGCCGGTGACCGTGGTGGTGGTCTTCTCCTGCTTGATGCCCACGATGTCAACGGTCTCGTTGACCTTGAGGACACCACGCTCGATGCGGCCGGTGACGACCGTACCGCGACCGGTGATCGTGAAGACGTCCTCGATCGGCATGAGGAACGGCTTCTCGACGTCACGCTCGGGCTGCGGGATGGACTCGTCGACGGCCTTCATCAGGTCGAGAACGGTCTGGCCCCACTCGGCGTCGCCCTCGAGGGCCTTGAGCGCCGAGACCTTGACGACCGGAAGGTCGTCGCCCGGGAACTCGTACTCGGAGAGGAGCTCACGAACCTCGAGCTCGACGAGCTCCAGGATCTCCTCGTCGTCCACCATGTCGGCCTTGTTCAGCGCGACGACGATGTACGGCACGCCTACCTGGCGGGCCAGGAGCACGTGCTCCTTGGTCTGCGGCATCGGGCCGTCGGTGGCCGCGACCACGAGGATGGCGCCGTCCATCTGCGCCGCACCCGTGATCATGTTCTTGATGTAGTCGGCGTGACCCGGGCAGTCGACGTGCGCGTAGTGACGCGACTCCGTCTGGTACTCGACGTGCGCGATCGAGATCGTGATACCGCGCTGACGCTCCTCAGGAGCCTTGTCGATCTGGTCGAAGGCCGAGGCCTCGTTCAGGTCCGGGTACGCGTCGTGCAGCACCTTGGTAATGGCGGCCGTGAGGGTCGTCTTACCGTGGTCGATGTGACCGATGGTGCCGATGTTGACGTGCGGCTTAGTCCGCTCGAACTTTGCCTTCGCCACTGGGGTCCTCCTGAGTGGTTCTGTACGCCTTGCTTCATCGGCGCCAGGTGATCTTTGCTGGAATGCCGGTGCCGGGGGCATTCGCCACGAGAGCGAACTCTGCGACGAATGCCCTACCGGGCTCCGGTGACAAGCCTAAAGCGTGAACTCGGAAGAGTTACTCGCCCTTGGCCTTCGCGATGATCTCCTCGGCGACGTTCCGCGGAACCTCGGCGTAGGAGTCGAACTGCATCGAGTAGCTTGCGCGACCCGAGGTCTTGCTGCGGAGGTCTCCGACGTAGCCGAACATCTCCGAGAGGGGCACGAGGCCCTTCACGACGCGAGCGCCGCTGCGCTCCTCCATGGCCTGGATCTGGCCACGGCGGGAGTTGAGGTCGCCGATCACATCGCCCATGTAGTCCTCGGGCGTGGTGACCTCGACGGCCATCATCGGCTCGAGGAGCACGGGGGACGCCTTGCGGGCACCCTCCTTGAACGCCTGCGAACCGGCGATCTTGAAGGCGAGCTCCGAGGAGTCGACCTCGTGGTAACCACCGTCGAGAAGGGTGACGCGGACGCCGACCATCTCGTAACCGGCCAGGATGCCGAACTGCATGGCTTCCTGGGCACCCGCGTCCACCGAGGGAATGTACTCACGGGGGATGCGGCCACCGGTGACCTTGTTGACGAACTCGTAGGAGGCGTCGCCACCCTCGATGGGCTCGAGGGCGATCTGCACCTTCGCGAACTGGCCGGTACCACCAGTCTGCTTCTTGTGCGTGTAGTCGATGCGCTCGACGGTCTTGCGGATCGTCTCGCGGTACGCGACCTGGGGCTTGCCGACGTTCGCCTCGACGCGGAACTCGCGCTTCATGCGGTCGACGAGCACCTCGAGGTGAAGCTCGCCCATACCACCGATGATGGTCTGGCCGGTCTCCTCGTCGGAGTGCACCTGGAAGGAGGGGTCCTCCTCGGAGAGGCGCTGGATGGCTACACCCAGCTTCTCCTGGTCACCCTTGGACTTGGGCTCGATGGCGACCTGGATGACCGGCGCCGGGAAGTCCATGGACTCCAGGATCACCGGGTGCTTGTCGTCGGACAGCGTCTCACCCGTGGTGGTCTGCTTCAGGCCCATGACGGCGACGATGTCACCGGCGCCCACCGACGCGATCTCCTCACGCTTGTTCGCGTGCATACGGTAGATCTTGCCGATGCGCTCCTTCTTGCCCTTGACCGAGTTCAGCACCGCGGTGCCGGCCTCGAGGCGACCGGAGTAGATCCGGACGAAGGTGAGCTTACCCAGGTGCGGGTCGCTGGCGATCTTGAACGCGAGGCCGGAGAACGGCTCGTCGTCCGAAGGCTTGCGCTTGACGACCAGCTCCGGGTCCTTGACGTCGTGGCCTTCGATGGCCTCGACGTCCAGGGGGGAAGGCAGGTAGCGGACGACCGCGTCGAGCAGGGGCTGGACGCCCTTGTTCTTGAACGCCGTGCCACAGAAGACGGGGGTCACGGTGACGGAGTCGGCCGAGCCCTTCGACGCAAGGGTGATCCTACGGATCGCGTCGTGCAGCTGCTCCTCGGTGGGCTCGACGCCCTCGAGGTACAGCTCCATCATCTGGTCGTCGTTCTCCGAGACGGCCTCGAGGAGCTTGCCGCGCCATTCCTCGGCGGCCTCCTTGTGGGTGTCCGGGATCTCGACGGTGTCGTACATCTCGCCCTTGGCGGCCTCTTCCGACCACACGAAGGCCTTCATCGACACGAGGTCGACGACGCCCTTGAAGTCGGCTTCGGCACCGATGGGGAGCTGCATGACCAGCGGAACCGCACCGAGGCGGTCGACGATCATGTCGACGCAGCGGAGGAACTCGGCACCGGTGCGGTCGAGCTTGTTGACGAAGCAGATACGCGGCACGCCGTAGCGGTCCGCCTGACGCCAGACGGTCTCGGACTGCGGTTCGACGCCGGCCACACCGTCGAACACGGTGACGGCGCCGTCGAGGACGCGGAGCGAACGCTCCACCTCGACGGTGAAGTCCACGTGACCCGGGGTGTCGATGATGTTGATGGTGTGGTCGACATCATCGAGCGGCCAGTGACAGGTCGTCGCGGCGGACGTGATCGTGATGCCGCGCTCCTGCTCCTGCTCCATCCAGTCCATCGTGGCTGCGCCGTCGTGGACTTCACCGATCTTGTACGAGACGCCGGTGTAGAAGAGGATCCGCTCAGTGGTGGTCGTCTTGCCCGCGTCGATGTGGGCCATGATCCCGATGTTGCGGACCTTGGCCAGGTCAAGCGAAGTGGTGGCCATAAGGCTCAATCTTCTCTCGGTCTCGATGGGGTGAGCGACTACCAGCGGTAGTGCGCGAAGGCCTTGTTGGACTCGGCCATCTTGTGGGTGTCCTCGCGCTTCTTGACGGCAGCGCCAAGACCGTTGGAGGCGTCGAGCAGCTCGTTCATGAGGCGCTCGGTCATGGTCTTCTCGCGACGGGCGCGGGAGTAACCGACGACCCAGCGCAGAGCAAGGGTGGCGGCGCGACCGGGCTTGACCTCGATCGGCACCTGGTAGGTGGCGCCACCGACACGGCGGGACTTGACCTCGAGCGAGGGCTTGACGTTCTCAAGCGCGCGCTTCAGCGTGATAACCGGGTCAGCGCCGGTCTTCTCGCGGAGGCCTTCCATGGCGCCGTACACGATCCGCTCGGCGGTGGAACGCTTGCCGTCGAGCAGGATCTTGTTGATCAGCGAGGTGACAAGAGGAGAGCTGTAGACCGGGTCGATGATGACCGGGCGCTTCGGGGCGGGGCCCTTACGAGGCATTCTTACTTCTCCTTCTTGGCGCCGTAGCGGCTGCGGGCCTGCTTGCGGTTCTTGACACCCTGGGTGTCGAGCGAACCGCGGATGATCTTGTAACGAACACCCGGCAGGTCCTTCACACGGCCACCACGCACGAGCACGATGGAGTGCTCCTGCAGGTTGTGCCCCTCACCCGGGATGTAGGCCGTGACCTCGATACCGGAGGTCAGACGCACACGCGCGACCTTACGGAGCGCCGAGTTCGGCTTCTTCGGGGTGGTCGTGAACACACGCGTGCAGACGCCACGACGCTGGGGCGAACCCTCGAGCGCGGGCGTCTTGTTCTTCTCGACCTTGTCCTGCCGGCCCTTCCGGACCAGCTGCTGGATCGTAGGCACTACTTCTCCGGTTTCTGTGTGCCGTTCGGTGAAACTAACCTGGAACAGTCACCGACCCACGCGGTCGGGTGTGTCGAATACTGCACGCCCCCGCTGGAAGGCAGGAGGAACACAGATTGCGGTGGCCACTTACGGACTCGCCATGCGGTTGAGGACACGCACCCGAGCCCAGGCACACCCCAGGCACAAGGCTTGAGCGTACCTACCTCACGGAGCTGGGTCAAAACAAATGCTGTCCACCCCGCGCCCCCGGACCTCGTGGCTCGGCGCGACCGGACGGGACATCGGCCCGCAGCAGCGGCTTTCCGGCCCGGACAGGCGTCCTCACCTGCGTGAACGAGCCGACCGGAGACACGGAACCGGTCACCCGGCCGGCCGGCACGACCGGACGCCGGTCACCCCGGGTGACCGACTTCACGACGGCCCGCCCGGACACACAGAAGGGCGGCCACCCCGTCGCAACGGGATGGCCGCCCTTCTCACTCACTTCTACTGGTTGTACGGACCGTAGTCGTAGTCCTCCAGCGGAACGGCCTGGCCGGAGCCCGTGCCGAACGGCGAGTAGTCGATGTCGTCGTAGCCGACGGCCGAGTACATCGCGGCCTTGGCTTCCTCGGTCGGCTCGACCCGGATGTTGCGGTAGCGGGACAGACCCGTACCGGCCGGGATGAGCTTACCGATGATGACGTTCTCCTTGAGGCCGATCAGGGAGTCCGACTTGGCGTTGATCGCCGCGTCGGTCAGGACCCTGGTCGTCTCCTGGAAGGACGCCGCCGACAGCCACGACTCGGTGGCGAGCGAGGCCTTGGTGATACCCATCAGCTGCGGACGGCCGGAGGCGGGGTGTCCGCCCTCGGTGACCACACGACGGTTCTCGGTCTCGAACTTCGAGCGCTCGACGAGCTCACCCGGCAGCAGCTCCGCGTCGCCGGACTCGATGATCGTCACACGGCGCAGCATCTGCCGGATGATGATCTCGATGTGCTTGTCGTGGATCGACACGCCCTGCGAGTTGTAGACCTTCTGGACCTCGCCGACCAGGTGGACCTGGACCGCGCGCTGACCGAGGATCCGCAGCACGTCGTGCGGGTTGGTGGCACCGACGGTGAGCTTCTGGCCCACCTCGACCGGGTCGCCCTCGCCCACCAGGAGACGGGCACGCTTGGAGATCGGGAACGCCGTCTCCTCGCTGCCGTCGTCCGGGGTGACGACGAGCTTCTTGGTCTTCTCGGTCTCCTCGATCCGGACGCGGCCGGCCGCCTCCGAGATCGGGGCGACACCCTTGGGCGTACGCGCCTCGAAGAGCTCGACGACACGCGGCAGACCCTGGGTGATGTCGTCACCGGCCACACCACCGGTGTGGAAGGTACGCATCGTCAGCTGGGTACCGGGCTCACCGATGGACTGGGCGGCGATGATGCCGACCGCCTCACCGATGTCGACCAGCTTGCCGGTGGCGAGCGAGCGTCCGTAGCAGAAGGCACAGGTGCCGACCGCGGACTCACAGGTCAGGACCGAGCGGGTCTTGACCTCCTCGACGCCGGCGCCCACCAGGGCGTCGATCAGGACGTCACCGAGGTCGACGTTGGCAGGCGCGATGACCTTGCCGTCGACGACGACGTCCTCGGCGAGCATGCGGGCGTAGACCGAGGTCTCGACGTCCTCCGTCTTGCGGAGCACGCCGTCGGCGCCCTTGACCGCGATCTTCAGCTTGAGGCCGCGGTCGGTGCCACAGTCCTCCTCGCGGATGATCACGTCCTGCGAGACGTCCACCAGACGACGGGTCAGGTAACCCGAGTCGGCGGTACGCAGGGCGGTGTCCGCCAGACCCTTACGGGCACCGTGCGTGGAGATGAAGTACTCCAGAACGGTGAGGCCCTCACGGAAGGACGCCTTGATGGGACGAGGAATCGTCTCGTTCTTGGCGTTCGACACCAGACCACGCATACCCGCGATCTGACGCATCTGCATCATGTTTCCTCGGGCACCCGAGTCGACCATCATGAAGATGGGGTTCGTCTTCGGGAAGTTCGCGTTCATCGCCTCGGCGACCTCGTTGGTCGCCTTGGTCCAGATCGCGATGAGCTCCTGCGTGCGCTCGTCCTTGGTGATCAGACCGCGCTCGTACTGCTTCTGGACCTTCTCGTCCTGCTCCTCGTAGCCCCTGACGATGGCCTTCTTGGCCTCGGGCACGACGACGTCGGAGATGGCCACGGTCACACCGGAGCGGGTCGCCCAGTGGAAACCGGCCGCCTTCAGGTTGTCGAGCGTCGCCGCCACGATGACCTTGGGGTAGCGCTCGGCCAGGTCGTTGACGATCTCGGAGAGCTGCTTCTTGCCCACCGAGTAGTCGACGAACGGGTAGTCCTCGGGCAGCAGCTCGTTGAAGAGCGCGCGGCCCAGGCTCGTACGCAGCCGGAAGGTGTCACCCGGCTGGTACTCGGGCTCGCCCTCCTCCGCGACCGGCGGCACCCAGCCACGCGGCGGGATGGTGCCCACCGGGAAGCGGATGTCGACCTTCGCCTGGAGCGACAGCTCGCGGGCGTCGAAGGCCATGGTGGCCTCGGCCGTGGAGCCGAACGCGCGGTCCGTGCCCTTGGCGTTGCGGCCCTCTTCGTCCGTGGTGAGGAAGAAGAGGCCCAGCACCATGTCCTGGGTCGGCATGGTGACGGGACGACCGTCGGCCGGCTTCAGGATGTTGTTCGAGGACAGCATCAGGATGCGGGCCTCGGCCTGCGCCTCCGCGGAGAGCGGCAGGTGCACGGCCATCTGGTCACCGTCGAAGTCCGCGTTGAACGCGGTGCAGACGAGCGGGTGGATCTGGATGGCCTTGCCCTCGACCAGCTGCGGCTCGAAGGCCTGGATGCCGAGGCGGTGCAGGGTGGGCGCACGGTTCAGCAGCACCGGGTGCTCGGCGATGACCTCTTCGAGGACGTCGTACACGACGGTGCGGCCGCGCTCGACCATGCGCTTGGCCGACTTGATGTTCTGCGCGTGGTTCAGGTCCACCAGGCGCTTCATCACGAACGGCTTGAAGAGCTCCAGCGCCATCGCCTTCGGCAGACCGCACTGGTGCAGCTTGAGCTGCGGACCGACGACGATCACGGAACGCGCGGAGTAGTCCACGCGCTTGCCGAGGAGGTTCTGACGGAAACGGCCCTGCTTGCCCTTCAGCATGTCGCTGAGGGACTTCAGGGGACGGTTACCGGGACCGGTGACCGGGCGACCGCGGCGGCCGTTGTCGAACAGCGCGTCGACGGCCTCCTGCAGCATCCGCTTCTCGTTGTTCACGATGATCTCGGGAGCGCCGAGGTCGAGGAGACGCTTGAGGCGGTTGTTGCGGTTGATCACACGGCGGTACAGGTCGTTCAGGTCGGAGGTCGCGAAGCGGCCACCGTCCAGCTGCACCATCGGACGCAGGTCCGGCGGGATGACCGGCACGCAGTCGAGCACCATGCCCTTGGGCTTGTTGCTGGTCTGCAGGAACGCCGAGACGACCTTGAGGCGCTTGAGCGCACGGGTCTTCTTCTGGCCCTTGCCGGTGCGGATGATCTCGCGGAGGCGCTCGGCCTCCTCGTCGAGGTCGAAGGACTCCAGGCGCTTCTGCAGGGCGGCAGCACCCATGCAGCCGTCGAAGTACGTGCCGAAACGGTCACGCAGCTCGCGGTAGAGCAGCTCGTCGCCCTCGAGGTCCTGGACCTTGAGGTTCTTGAAGCGGCTCCACACCTCGTCGAGACGGTCGATCTCGCGCTGCGCACGGTCACGCAGCTGCTTCATCTCACGCTCGGCACCTTCGCGCACCTTGCGGCGTACGTCGGCCTTGGCGCCCTCGGCCTCGAGCTCGGCCAGGTCGGTCTCGAGCTTCTTGGCGCGGTTCTCGAGGTCCGAGTCGCGACGGTTCTCGACCTGCTGACGCTCGACGGAGACGTGCGCCTCCAGCGACGGGAGGTCACGCGTGCGGCGCTCCTCGTCGACGAACGTGATCATGTACGCGGCGAAGTAGATGACCTTCTCGAGGTCCTTCGGCGCGAGGTCCAGCAGGTAGCCGAGGCGCGACGGGACGCCCTTGAAGTACCAGATGTGGGTGACGGGAGCGGCAAGCTCGATGTGACCCATGCGTTCACGGCGCACCTTGGCGCGCGTGACCTCGACGCCACAACGCTCACAGATGATGCCCTTGAAGCGGACACGCTTGTACTTGCCGCAGTAGCACTCCCAGTCCCGGGTCGGACCGAAGATCTTCTCGCAGAAGAGTCCGTCCTTCTCGGGCTTGAGCGTGCGGTAGTTGATGGTCTCCGGCTTCTTCACTTCGCCGTGGGACCAGGTCCGGATGTCGTCCGCGGTGGCAAGGCCGATCCGCAGCTCGTCGAAGAAGTTGACGTCGAGCACTTGTCGTCAATCCCTCTTTCGGGGGTTCGAGCCCCCTCGCTTCACGCGAGAAATCGGGGCACTTCAGCAATGGTCTGAACGGGTCCGGGGAGAGCCGGCCGGATCACGGGGATCCGGCCGGGCAACCCGTCAGACCTCTTCGACGCTGCTCGGCTCGCGCCGGGACAGGTCGATACCGAGCTCCTCCGCCGCGCGGAAGACGTCCTCGTCCGTGTCGCGCATCTCGATGGACATACCGTCCGAGGACAGCACCTCCACGTTGAGGCAGAGCGACTGCATTTCCTTGATGAGCACCTTGAAGGACTCGGGAATGCCGGGCTCGGGGATGTTCTCGCCCTTGACGATCGCCTCGTAGACCTTCACACGGCCGGTGACGTCGTCGGACTTGATCGTCAGGAGTTCCTGGAGGGCGTATGCGGCGCCGTAAGCCTCAAGGGCCCACACCTCCATCTCACCGAATCGCTGACCACCGAACTGCGCCTTACCACCCAGCGGCTGCTGCGTGATCATGGAGTACGGGCCGGTCGACCGCGCGTGGAGCTTGTCGTCGACCAGGTGGTGCAGCTTGAGGATGTACATGTACCCGATCGAGACCGGGTCCGGGAACGGCTCGCCGGAGCGGCCGTCGAACAGGTTGGCCTTGCCCGAGGGCAGGACCAGCCGGTCGCCGTCGCGGTTCGGGATCGTGGCCTGGAAGAGGCCGGTGATCTCGTCCTCGCGCGCACCGTCGAAGACGGGCGTGGCGACGTTGGTGCCGGGGGCGACCTGGTCGGCGCCGATGGCCTGCAGGCGCTGGGCCCACTCGTCACCGAGGCCGGAGACGTCCCAGCCGCGGCTGGCGAGCCAGCCGAGGTGGATCTCCAGGACCTGTCCCGGGTTCATTCGGGACGGGACACCCAGCGGGTTGAGGATGATGTCGACCGGGGTGCCGTCCTCCAGGAACGGCATGTCCTCGATCGGCAGGATCTTGGAGATGACGCCCTTGTTGCCGTGACGGCCGGCGAGCTTGTCACCATCGGTGATCTTGCGCTTCTGTGCGACGTAGACGCGGACCAGCTGGTTCACGCCCGGCGGCAGCTCGTCGCCCTCTTCGCGGTCGAAGACGCGGACGCCGATGACCTTGCCGATCTCGCCGTGCGGGACCTTCAGCGAGGTGTCGCGCACCTCGCGCGCCTTCTCACCGAAGATCGCGCGGAGCAGGCGCTCCTCCGGGGTCAGCTCGGTCTCACCCTTGGGCGTGACCTTGCCGACGAGGATGTCGCCGGCGACGACCTCGGCACCGATGCGGATGATGCCGCGCTCGTCCAGGTCGGCGAGGACCTCTTCGGAGACGTTCGGGATGTCCCGGGTGATCTCCTCCGGGCCGAGCTTGGTGTCACGGGCGTCGACCTCGTGCTCCTCGATGTGGATCGAGGAGAGGACGTCGTCCTGCACGAGGCGCTGCGACAGGATGATCGCGTCCTCGTAGTTGTGACCCTCCCACGGCATGAACGCCACGAGCAGGTTCTTGCCGAGCGCCATCTCACCGTTCTCGGTGGCCGGCCCGTCGGCGAGGACCTGGCTCTCGATGACCCGGTCGCCCTCGGAGACGACGACCTTCTGGTTCACCGAGGTGCCCTGGTTCGAGCGCGAGAACTTGGCGATGCGGTACGTGGTGTACGTGCCGTCGTCGTTCGTGACGGTGATGTAGTCCGCGGAGACCTCCTGGACCACACCCGCCTTCTCGGCCTTGAGCACGTCACCGGCGTCGGTGGCGCAGCGGTACTCCATGCCCGTGCCGACCAGCGGCGCCTCGCTCTTGATGAGCGGGACGGCCTGACGCATCATGTTCGCGCCCATGAGGGCACGGTTGGCGTCGTCGTGCTCGAGGAACGGGATCATCGCGGTGGCGACCGACACCATCTGGCGCGGCGAGACGTCCATGTAGTCGACGTCGTCACCGGGGATGTAGTCGATCTCCCCGCCACGACGGCGGACCAGGACGCGGGCCTCGGTGAAGCGCATCTCCTCGGAGAGCGTCGCGTTCGCCTGGGCGATCACGAAGCGGTCCTCTTCGTCGGCCGTCAGGTAGTCGACGTCGTCGGTGACGACGCCTTCGACGACCTTGCGGTACGGCGTCTCGATGAAGCCGAACGGGTTGATGCGCCCGTAGGAGGCCAGCGAGCCGATCAGACCGATGTTCGGGCCTTCGGGCGTCTCGATCGGGCACATGCGGCCGTAGTGCGACGGGTGGACGTCACGGACCTCGAAGCCGGCCCGCTCACGGGACAGACCACCCGGGCCGAGGGCGTTGAGACGACGCTTGTGCGTCAGACCCGACAGCGGGTTGTTCTGGTCCATGAACTGCGACAGCTGGCTGGTGCCGAAGAACTCCTTGATGGAGGCGACGACCGGCCGGATGTTGATCAGGGTCTGCGGCGTGATCGCCTCGACGTCCTGGGTGGTCATGCGCTCACGCACGACACGCTCCATACGGGCGAGACCCGTACGGACCTGGTTCTGGATCAGCTCACCGACGTTACGGATACGACGGTTGCCGAAGTGGTCGATGTCGTCGGTCTCGACCATGATCGAACGGCCGGACTCACCGACCGTCTCGGTCTCACCGGCGTGCAGCTTCACCAGGTACTTGATGGTGGCGATGATGTCGTCGCTGGTGAGGACACCGGCGTCGAGCGGCTCGTCGGCGCCGAGCTTCTTGTTCACCTTGTAGCGGCCGACCTTCGCGAGGTCGTAGCGCTTCGGGTTGAAGTAGAGGTTCTCGAGCAGCGTCTGAGCGGCCTCACGCGTCGGCGGCTCGCCCGGACGCAGCTTGCGGTAGATGTCGAGCAGCGCGTCGTCCTGGCCCTGGGTGTGGTCCTTCTCCAGGGTGGCGCGCATCGACTCGTACTCGCCGAACTCCTCCAGGATCTGCTCGGTGGTCCAGCCGAGAGCCTTCAGGAGGACGGTGACGGACTGCTTGCGCTTGCGGTCGATGCGGACACCGACCATGTCGCGCTTGTCGATCTCCATCTCCAGCCAGGCACCCCGGGACGGGATGATCTTGGCGGAGAAGATGTCCTTGTCGGACGTCTTGTCGATGGAGGAGTCGAAGTAGACACCCGGCGAGCGCACGAGCTGCGACACGACGACACGCTCGGTGCCGTTGATGACGAAGGTGCCCTTGTTGGTCATGAGCGGGAAGTCGCCCATGAAGACCGTCTGGGACTTGATCTCGCCGGTCTCGTTGTTGGTGAACTCGGCCGTGACGAAGAGCGGCGCGGCGAACGTGAAGTCGCGCTCCTTGCACTCGTCGATCGAGTTCTTCGGGGGCTCGAAGCGGTGGTCGCGGAACGTGAGCGACATCGACCCGGAGAAGTCCTCGATCGGCGAAATCTCCTCGAAGATTTCCTCCAGGCCGGACTTGGTGGGGACGTCTTGTCCGCTGTCCAGAGCAGCCTCGACGCGAGCCTTCCAGGCGGCGTTGCCCAGGAGCCAGTCAAAGCTCTCGGTCTGCAGCGCGAGGAGGTTCGGAACCTCGAGGGGCTCCTTGATCTTTGCAAAAGAGATGCGCAGCGGGGCGGTGCTGGCACCGTTGTTCGTATTCGAGGTCGAGGCGTTGCGCGAGGCGGCCAAGAGGGGGTCCTTCCGAGGGCTCGGACTCACTACGCGCGTACCGGCCCCAAGCCGCACACAGAGACAGAAATCCCAAGGTCAGGGTGTATCCGGTCATCGGTGCTAGGCGTGGGCATGCCCCTGGTGACGGGCAGGAGGCAGCTAACAGGCAGCGCAAAGGGTCAGTGTAGCCAAACGCCACACTGATGTCCAGTCGCGGTTCTCAGAGACCCACGTTGTTCGCAACAGCTGTTCTCAACACCTATGAATAGACCCCGCGCGGTGTGCGCCCTTCTTTACTGCCCTCTTCGCTCTCGATCCATGCCTCGGATGCGGATCGAGATGACGACGCGTCCTGAGAATTGCGCGCCGCGTGCGGTTCGTCAAGGCCCCGAGGCCCCGACGGACGACCGTCGATCTTCACCTGCGCCCGGAGGACGCCTGTTGACGGCCCTCCACGCACCCGGGAGAGAGGCACGGCGAAGATCACCCTACTCTCCGGGACGGGAAGATCAAGGCAGCGTCCTGGGGCACGCCAAAGGGCGACCACCCGGATGGGTGATCGCCCTTTGCGATGTGACATCTCCGCCTTGCGGCAGGGACGGTCCTGAGGAGTCAGAGGACTCGCAGGGTCACTTGACCTCGACGGAGGCGCCGGCGCCCTTGAGGGACTCGGCAGCCTTCTCGGCGGCCTCCTTGGCGACCTTCTCGAGGACGGGCTTCGGGGCGCCGTCGACGAGGTCCTTGGCCTCCTTGAGACCCAGCGAGGTCAGCTCACGCACGACCTTGATGACCTGGATCTTCTTGTCGCCGGCAGCCGTGAGGACGACGTCGAACTCGTCCTGCTCGGCCTCGGCCTCGACCGGGGCGCCCGGGCCCGCGGGACCGGCAACGGCGACCGCGGCGGCGGCGGTGACGTCGAACTTCTCCTCGAAGGCCTTCACGAACTCGGAGAGCTCGATGAGGGTGAGCTCCTCGAACTGAGCGAGCAGGTCTTCCTGGCTGAGCTTCGCCATGATGGCGTCCTTCCACTAATTCGGCAGGTGCCGGATGTATATGTCGGCGGGCGTACGGGCCCGCTGCGAGCCGTGGGGCGGAGTGTTACTCCGCCACCTCGGCGTCGGCGGGAGCCGGCGTACCGGCACCGCCCTGCTCGGCCTTCTTGGCGCGAAGCGCTTCCGCGGTGCGGACGAACTTCGACGGCAGAGCCTGGAAGAGCTGCGCAGCCTGAGTCTGCTTGCCCTTCATGGCGCCGGCCAGCTTGGCGAGCAGAACCTCGCGGGACTCGAGGTCCGCGAGCTTCTTGATCTCATCGGCGGACAGCGCCTTACCGTCAAGGACACCGCCCTTGATGATGAGGTTGGGGTTGTCCTTGGCGAAGTCACGAAGACCCTTCGCCGACTCCACCGGGTCACCGGTGACGAAGGCAACCGCCGTCGGACCCGAGAACAGGTCGTCCAGCGTGTCGATCCCGGCCTCGTTGGCCGCAATCTTGGTCAGCGTGTTCTTCACCACGGCGTACTGGGCGTTCTCACCGAGCGAACGGCGCAGCTCCTTGAGCTGTGCCACGGTGAGACCCCGGTACTCGGTCAGCACGGCGGCGTTCGAGCTGCGGAACTGGTCCGTCAGCTCGGCTACCGCGGCAGCCTTGTCGGGCCTTGCCATGAGCGTCGGCCTCCTTCCGGGTGATGAGGACCGCTCAGAAGGGCCGGGAAAGACGAAACGCCCCGGCGCAGGCGCCAGGGCGTAGCTCGACCGAACGAATTCGGGAGCTTTCCACAGTCACCTGCGCAGGTCGTCCGTCTTGACGGATCCTTCGGTCACCGTTTCCTCTGACGAGAGCACGGCGACGACCAGCGGTCTTTGGCTTCCTGCTGAGACTACGCGACCGTAGCCGCCCGGAGCAAATCCGTCCCGGTTCGACCGGTGCGAGAGGTTTGAATGCCTCTCGGGCGGCGCAGGGCGCCCTCGTACGCGGACGGGCCCCGCACCCTCCGAAGAAGAGGCTGCGGGGCCCGTCCCATGCCGTGACGCGGCTACCGGGTGAGCGCGGGGGCTCAGACGGCGGCCGGGTCCTCCTCGACGAGGAGGTTGCGCACGCGGTTGGCGTCCAGCGGGATGCCGGGGCCCATCGTCGTGCTCATGGTCGCCTTCTTGATGAAGCGACCCTTCGCGGCGGACGGCTTCAGACGGAGGATCTCCTCCAGGGCCGCGCCGTAGTTCTCGACCAGCTTCGTGTCATCGAAAGAGGTCTTCCCGATGATGAAGTGGAGGTTCGAGTGCTTGTCGACGCGGAACTCGATCTTTCCGCCCTTGATGTCGTTGACAGCCTTGACGACATCGGGGGTGACGGTGCCGGTCTTCGGGTTCGGCATCAGACCACGCGGACCGAGCACACGGCCCAGGCGGCCGACCTTGCCCATGAGGTCCGGCGTGGCGACGACGGCGTCGAAGTCCAGACGGCCCTTCGCCACCTCGTCGATGAGCTCGTCGGCGCCGACGATGTCGGCGCCCGCGGCTTCCGCGGCCGCAGCACGGTCACCGGTCGCGAAGACCAGGACCCGGGCGGTCTTGCCGGTGCCGTGCGGGAGGTTCACGGTGCCACGGACCATCTGGTCGGCCTTGCGAGGGTCAACACCCAGGCAGAACGCGACCTCGACGGTGCCGTCGAACTTGGTGGCGGCGGTGTCCTTGGCGAGACGGACGGCCTCGAGCGGGGCGTACGTACGCTCCCGGTCGATCTTCGCGTCCGCAGCGCGGAGGTTCTTGCTGCGCTTCACATCTACTCCTGTGGTTTTCAGAGTGTGGAGTCGTGGTGCGGACCAGCGCTTGGTCCTACCACTGTGGGGCTACGGGGCTGACTCAGCCTTCGACCGTGATGCCCATGGAACGGGCGGTGCCAGCGATGATCTTCGACGCGGCGTCGAGGTCGTTGGCGTTCAGGTCGGGAAGCTTGGTCGTGGCGATCTCACGGACCTGGTCGGCCGTCAGCTTGGCGACCTTGGTCTTGTGCGGCTCGCCGGAGCCCTTGTCCACACCCGCGGCCTTGAGGATCAGCTTGGCGGCCGGCGGAGTCTTCGTGATGAAGGTGAAGGAGCGGTCGTCGTAGACCGTGATCTCCACCGGCACGACCATGCCACGCTGCGACTCGGTCGCGGCGTTGTAGGCCTTGCAGAACTCCATGATGTTGACGCCGTGCTGGCCCAGTGCGGGACCGACCGGCGGCGCCGGGTTGGCCGCACCGGCGTTGATCTGGAGCTTGATAAGCCCCGTGACCTTCTTCTTCTTGGGAGGCATTGCTCTCTCCGGGTCCTAGTGAGAGTGTTTCGCCGCCGTTCCGGTCATCCGGACGGAGGCATACCGCACAACGATAACGGGTATAGCTGCGCGACCAAAAACCGAGCAGGTCAGACCGGCTGCGAAGCCGGTCCGACCTGCTCGGTAGGCATATGTCCTGAAGCCGGCGGGAAGCCCGTCAGTTCTTCTGGATCTGGTCGAAGCTGAGCTCGACCGGGGTCTCGCGACCGAAGATCTCGACGAGGCCCTTGACCTTCTTCGAGTCGGCGTTGATCTCGTTGATCGTCGCCTGCAGGGTCGCGAACGGGCCGTCCGTGACGGTGACCGAGTCGCCCACCTCGAAGTCCAGGACCTGGACCTCGACCTTGCGGGCCGGAGCCGGCTTGCCCTCGGCCTCGGCAGCCTCGCGGGCCGCCTTCTCCTCGGCCTCGGGGGCGAGCATCTTGACGATCTCGTCCAGGGTCAGCGGGTACGGGTCGTAGGCGTTGCCCACGAAGCCGGTGACGCCCGGCGTGTTGCGCACGACACCCCAGGACTCGTTCGTCAGGTCCATGCGCACCAGGACGTATCCCGGGAGCTTGTTCTGACGGACGTTCTTCCGCTCACCGTTCTTGATCTGGACGATCTCTTCCTCGGGCACCTCGGCCTGGTAGATGAAGTCCTCGACGTTGAGCGAGACGGCGCGCTGCTCCAGGTTGGCCTTCACGCGCTTCTCGTAACCGGCGTACGTGTGGATGACGTACCACTCGCCGGGGAGTCCTCGCAGCTCGTCGCGCAGGGCGGCCACGGCGTCCACGGGGGCGGCCGGCTCGGCCTCCTCGGCGGACTCGTCGTCGTCGGACCCGTCCGTGGACTCTTCGTCCTCGGCGGTCTCTTCGTCCTCGGCGGTCTCTTCGTCCTCGTCGGCGGCGACGGGCTCGGCGTCCTCGTCGGACTCGACACGTACGGCGTCCTGCTCGGCGGGCTCGCCCGCGGCGGCGTCAGCAGCGTCGACCTGGTCCGGGGCCACGGCGTCCGACGCCTCGACGATGTCGAGCTCGTCCTCGGCGGACTCGACGGCGCTCGCCGTGGGCTCGGCGTCGTCGTTCAGGTTCGGGTCAGACACGATGGCTGCTTCTTCCTGGATACAAATGGGTGGAACATGCGAAAGGGGCGCCGATGAGGCGCCCTCCGCGGGGATCAGCCGAAGACGTACTTGATGACCCGCGCAAATCCGAAGTCAATCACGGTGACAAGACCGATCATGACGACCACAAACACGATCACCACGGCCGTGTACGTGGACAGCTGGCTGCGCGTGGGCCATACGACCTTGCGGAGCTCGGCGACGATCTGGCGGTAGAACAGCGCGAGACGGCCCAGAGGGCCCTTCTTGCCGCGCTTGCCGCCCTTCCGGGTCTTCTTCTTCGACTCGGGGGCTTCGTCCTCGGCATCAGGCATGTCGATGGAGCCCACGGCGTCCGTCACGCTACTCACCTGATTCCGGGTCGTGGCCGTGCCGCGCCCGGTGGAGCCGCACGGCGGTGCATTGAAGTACGTACATGCGCACACATCCTGGCGAAGGAGTGTGTAGCAGGGCCGGAGGGACTTGAACCCCCAACCGCTGGTTTTGGAGACCAGTGCTCTACCAATTGAGCTACGACCCTTTGTGGTTTCCACCAACCTACCGCATCTTCCCCGGTGAGCCGGATGGGAAAACGGTGCGGCTGATGAAGGCCAACGACAGGTGAGTGTACGTGCTCAGGGCCGCCGCGTCGAACAGACAACTACCGACCGGTCCTGTCCGGATGCTGTCCGGGTCCTGTCCGGTCCCTGAAACCGCTGTGCCGAGGCGGATTCCGGTCTGCGAGCATGGGGGGCATGAGCGCTGCAACTTCCCCCACCGAGCGCCGGGTTTCGGCCCGCGTCGGTGCGATCTCCGAGTCCGCCACCCTCGCCGTCGACGCCAAGGCCAAGGCCCTCAAGGCCGCGGGGCGTCCGGTGATCGGCTTCGGCGCCGGCGAGCCCGACTTCCCGACCCCCGGTTACATCGTGGACGCCGCGATCGAGGCGTGCCGTAATCCGAAGTACCACCGCTACACCCCGGCGGGCGGGCTCCCCGAGCTCAAGGCCGCCATCGTGGCGAAGACGCTGCGCGACTCCGGATACGAGATCGACGCCTCCCAGGTCCTGGTGACCAACGGCGGCAAGCAGGCCATCTACGAGGCCTTCGCCGCGGTCCTCGACCCGGGCGACGAGGTCATCGTCCCCGCCCCGTACTGGACGACCTACCCCGAGTCGATCCGTCTCGCCGGCGGTGTCCCGGTCGAGGTCGTGGCCGACGAGACCACCGGCTACCGCGTCTCGGTCGAGCAGCTGGAGGCGGCCCGGACCGAGCGCACGAAGGTGGTCCTCTTCGTGTCCCCGTCCAACCCGACGGGCGCGGTCTACGGCGAGGCCGAGACCGAGGCCATCGGCCGCTGGGCCGTCGAGCACGGCCTGTGGGTGATGACCGACGAGATCTACGAGCACCTGGTCTACGGTGGCGCGGCCGCCGCCTCGCTCCCCGCGGTCGTGCCCGAGCTGCGCGACAGGTGCATCGTGGTCAACGGCGTCGCCAAGACCTACGCCATGACGGGCTGGCGGGTGGGCTGGATCGTCGGTCCGAAGGACATCGTGAAGGCCGCGACCAACCTGCAGTCCCACGCGACCTCCAACGTCAGCAACGTCGCGCAGGTCGCCGCGCTGGCAGCGGTCTCCGGGTCGCTGGACGCGGTAGCCGAGATGCGGACGGCCTTCGACCGCCGCCGTAAGACGATCGTGCGCATGCTCAACGAGATCGACGGCGTGCTCTGCCCCGAGCCCGAGGGCGCGTTCTACGTGTACCCGTCGGTGAAGGGGCTGCTCGGCAAGGAGATCCGCGGCAAGCGCCCGGCGGACTCCGTCGAGCTCGCGGCCCTCATCCTGGACGAGGCCGAGGTCGCCGTGGTGCCCGGCGAGGCCTTCGGTACGCCGGGTTATCTGCGGCTCTCCTACGCACTGGGCGACGACGACCTGGCCGAGGGTGTCTCGCGGATCCAGAAGCTG
This sequence comes from Streptomyces sp. NPDC005791, assembly GCF_042871485.1. Lineage (NCBI taxonomy): Bacteria > Bacillati > Actinomycetota > Actinomycetes > Kitasatosporales > Streptomycetaceae > Streptomyces > Streptomyces sp. NPDC005791. The sequence continues at coordinate 412,973 of NZ_JBIAIP010000001.1, read as the reverse complement.
CTGGGCGAGGCCCGCGACTGACCGGGCACGCGTTCCGGTAAGTGGCTCCCGGCTCCGGCCGGGAGCCACTTTTTTTGTTCGAGAGGTAATCCGGGACGGGAACCGGGTGACGCGACACCCCTGGGATGCGGCAAGATCCATGGATGGAGCGTGACGTACGGCTGTTGCCCAAGGCCCACCTGCACCTGCACTTCACCGGGTCGATGCGGCCCACGACCCTGCTCGAACTGGCGGACAAGTACGGGGTACGCCTGCCCGATGCCCTGACCGGCGGCGAGCCGCCCGAGCTACGGGCCACCGACGAGCGCGGCTGGTTCCGTTTCCAGCGCCTCTACGACATCGCCCGGTCCTGCCTCCGCTCCCCGGAGGACATCCAGCGGCTCGTGCGCGAGACCGCCATGGAGGACGTCGCGGACGGCTCCGGGTGGCTGGAGATCCAGGTCGACCCGACCTCGTACGCCCCGCTGCTCGGCGGGCTCATCCCTGCGATCGAGATCATCCTGGACGCCGTGGACCGCGCGGCCGTCGAGACCGGGCTGGGGATCCGGGTGGTGATCGCGGCGAACCGGATGAAGCATCCGCTGGACGCCCGCACGCTGGCCCGGCTCGCCGTGCGGTACGCGGACCGGGGCGTCATCGGCTTCGGGCTCTCCAACGACGAACGCCGCGGGATGGCCCGCGACTTCGACCGCGCCTTCGCCATCGCCCGCGAGGGCGGTCTGCTCGCCGCCCCGCACGGCGGCGAGCTCTCCGGCCCCTCCAGCGTCCGGGACTGCCTGGACGACCTCGACGCCGCCCGGATCGGGCACGGCGTACGGGCGGCCGAGGACCCGAGGCTGCTGCGCGAGCTCGCGGAGCGGGGGGTGACCTGCGAGGTCTGCCCGGCGTCCAACGTGGCGCTCGGCGTCTACGAGAAGCCGGCCGACGTCCCCCTGCGCACGCTGTTCGACGCGGGGGTGCCGATGGCGCTCGGCGCGGACGACCCCCTGCTGTTCGGTTCCCGGCTGGCCGCGCAGTACGACCTCGTACGCCGCCATCACGCCTTCACGGACGAGGAACTGGCCGAGCTGGCCCGGCAGTCCGTGCGGGGGTCGGTGGCGCCCGTCGAGGTGCGGGAGAAGCTGCTGGGCGGGATCGACGCGTGGCTGGCTAGCTGATGCCGTCCAGCAGGGTACGCGCGAGGGACGCCGCGAAGTCGTCCAGCGACCGCGGGGCCGCGGCCGTGTCGTAGGCGAAAGCACGCTGGGCGCAGGCGCCCAGCAACAGCGAGGCCGCCGCGTGGGTGTCGACACCGGCGCCGACACGGCCTGCTCGCTGCTCGGCGCGGAGATAGGCGTCGAGGCCCTCGATCGGCTTGTGCGGGCCCGTGCCCATCTCACGCATCGCCGCTTCGTGACGGCGCTTGAGCCTGGGTTCCGCGTACAGCGAGGCGAGCACCGGGAAGCTCTGCTGGTAGAAGAGCGCGGCCTGGCGGGCTACGGCGGTGAGATTCTGCTCCAGATCTCCCTCACCCGCCTCCAGATCGCTCAGGAGCGGGCCCAGCCTCGGCATGCGCTCGCCCAGCACCGTCACGAAGAGCTCTTCCTTGCTGCTGAAGTACTTGTACAGCGCCGCCTCGGAGCAGCCGGCGGCCTTGGCGATCTCCTTGGTCGTCGTCCGTGCGAGACCGATGCCGAGCATGAGCTCATGGGCCGCATCGACGATGCGGACGCGGGCCGGCTTCTGCTCCATGAAGGCTCCAACAAGGCTTGACGAAAAGGTGAGCGTCCACTCACCGTATGGGTAAGTGAATACTCACCCACTCAGGAGGGGCGTGCGCGATGAGGCTCACAGTGTTCGGAGCGACGGGGGCCGTCGGCCAGGAGATCGTGCGTCAGGCGATGGCAGCGGGGCACGAGGTGACCGCGGTGGTCCGCGACCCCGCCCGGCTCCCGGAGGGGCTCGGCGCGGAACCGCACACCGTCGTGCCGCTGGGCGACCCGGCCGCGGTGCGCGCGGCGGTCGCGGGACGGCACGCCGTACTCTCGGGGCTCGGGGCCCGGGGCCGGAAGGCAGGTGACGTCGCGGAGCGCCTCACCCGGCGGGTGCTGGAGGCGATGGAGGCGGAGGGGACACGGCGGCTGCTGGTCGTCAGCGCGGCGCCGGTCGGCCCGGAGCCCGCGGACGACCCGCTGCTCGACCGGACGGTCCGCAAGGTGATCGGCGCGGTCCTCAAGGAGGTGTACGCGGATTTGACGCGTATGGAGGCCGCGTTGGCCGCGAGCGCGGCGGACTGGACGTCGGTGCGGCCGCCGAAGCTGACGAACGGCCCCCTGACGGGGACGTACCGGACGGTCGTGGGCGGCACCCCGCGCAGCGGCCGGTCCATCGCGCGGGCCGACGTCGCTCACGCGATGCTGACGCTGATCGACGAGCCGGCCGCGGTGGGACAGGGCGTGGGCGTCGCCTACTGAGCCTGTGGCCCGGCGCCGGGCCACAGGCTGACGCCGACCGTCACCGGTTCGTTGACCAGCGTGACCCCGAAGGCCTCGTGGACCCCCGCGACGACCTCGCGGGCCAGGGCCAGCAGGTCGTCGGTGGTCGCGTCGCCCCGGTTGGTGAGGGCGAGTGTGTGCTTGGTGGAGATGCGCGCGGGCCCCGTGCCGTACCCCTTGGTGAAGCCCGCCCTGTCGATGAGCCAGGCGGCCGACGTCTTGACCCTGCCGTCGCCGGCGGGGAAAGCGGGGGGCGTGACGTCCGCGCCCAGGCGCTCCTGGGCGCGGACGAGGAAGGCCGCGTGCTCCGCCTCGTCAAGGATCGGGTTGGTGAAGAAGGACCCGGCCGACCAGGTGTCGTGGTCCTCCGGATCGAGGACCATCCCCTTGCCCGCCCTCAGCCGGAGGACGGTTTCGCGGGCGGCGACGGCGGGAACGCGGTCACCCTGCTCGACACCCATGACCCTGGCCGTCTCGGGGTAACGGAGGGGCGCGGACTGTCCGCCCGCGTCCTCCAGGGCGAACCGGACCCGGAGCACCACGAAACGATCGGGTTCGGCCTTGAAGCGGCTGTGGCGGTAGGAGAACGCGCAGTCCTCGTTCGGGAGGGTGACGGTCTCCCGGGTGTGCCGGTCGTAGGCGACGACCTCGGTGATGACCGAGGACACCTCCTGCCCGTACGCACCGACGTTCTGGATCGGTGTCGCTCCGGCGGACCCGGGGATCCCGGCGAGGCACTCGATACCGGCCAGCCCCGCATCGACCGTACGGGCCACGGCGTCGGTCCAGACCTCACCGGCGGCCAGTTCGAGCGTCGTACCGGAGAGCTCGAAGCCCTTCGTCGCGATGCGCAGGGCAGTGCCGTCGAAACCCTTGTCGCCGATGACCAGGTTGGAACCGCCGCCGATGACCAGGAGCGGGGTTCCGCTGTCGTCGGCCTCGCGTACGGCGGCGATCACCTCCGCGTCGGTGGTGGCCGTCAGGAGGCGATCGGCCGGGCCGCCGAGCCGGAAGGTGGTCAGGGGGGCGAGGGGGGCGTCGTGGAGTTCCAGCACGGGGACAAGAGTACGGCCCGTGGCCGCACCGCTCGGGCGGGGCCACGGACCGGGGTCCTGCGGGCGGCGCGACGTGCGCTCCGCCGTGGGCGCCGCGCCTCAGGCGAGGCGGACGACCGCGCGGGACATGCCCAGCACCTTCTTGCCGTCGCTCATCGCGACCAGGTCGACCCGGACGAGGTTGTCGTCCAGCTTGGCGGCCACCTTGCCGCTGACCTCGATCAGCGCGCCGGTGTCGTCGTTCGGTACGACGACCGGCTTGGTGAAACGCACCCCGTACTCGACGACCGCACCCGGGTCGCCTGCCCAGTCCGTGACCACACGGATCGCCTCGGCCATGGTGAACATGCCGTGCGCGATCACGTCCGGCAGGCCGACCTCGCGCGCGAACTTCTCGTTCCAGTGGATCGGGTTGAAATCGCCGGACGCGCCCGCGTACTGCACCAGCGTCGCCCGCGTCACCGGGAACGACTGCGCCGGCAGTTCCGTACCGACCTCGACAGCCCCGTAAGCAATGCTCGCCGTCATCACGCCTCCTCGGCGGCCCGCGCCACCAGCTTCGTCCACGCGGTCACGACGTGCTCACCGGACTCGTCGTGCACCTCGCCGCGGATGTCCACGATGTCGTTGCCCGCCATCGACTTGATGCCCTCGATGGTCGAGGTGACCGTCAGCCGGTCCCCCGCCCGGACGGGGCGCGCGTAGGCGAACTTCTGGTCGCCGTGCACCACACGGCTGTAGTCCAGGCCCAACTGCGGGTCCTGGATCACCTGGCCGGCCGCCCGGAAGGTGATCGAGAAGACGAACGTCGGCGGAGCGATCACATCCGCGTGCCCCAGCGCCTTGGCGGCCTCCGGGTCCACGTACGCCGGGTTGGTGTCACCCACCGCCTCCGCGAACTCCCGGATCTTCTCCCGGCCGACCTCGTACGCCGGGGTGGGCGGATAGGTCCGCCCCACGAAGGACTGGTCGAGCGCCATGAGCCCGGTACCTCCTGGTGAAAAGTCGAATAGGGCGAGGGACAACCCCTACAACGACACGAGGCCGCCCCCAACGGGGGCGGCCTCGTGTACGAGCCTGATTCAGCGCGTTTCGCGGTGCGCGGTGTGCGAGTTGCAGCGCGGGCAATGCTTCTTCATCTCAAGACGGTCCGGGTTGTTACGCCGGTTCTTCTTGGTGATGTAGTTCCGCTCCTTGCACTCCACGCAGGCCAGCGTGATCTTCGGGCGGACGTCGGTGGCAGCCACGTGAGTGCTCCTTGGACGGACGATGGACGGATGAACGCAAAAAAGAGTAGCCGATCGAAGGACCGACCCCACAATCGGCTACCGTTAGTAGCGGTGACCGGACTTGAACCGGTGACACAGCGATTATGAGCCGCTTGCTCTACCGACTGAGCTACACCGCTTTGATGCCGAGTTTCCCCGCCGAAGCGGGGTCACCCGATCACCAGAGCCCCAATGCGGAATCGAACCGCAGACCTTCTCCTTACCATGGAGACGCTCTACCGACTGAGCTATTGGGGCGAGCGAGGAAGACATTACACGGTCTGCCGCCGATCGCCCAAATCCGTTTCCGTCGCCCCCGCCGGACCCTCTCCCGGCCCCCTGGCCGACCCTGCCGCCACCTCCCTGATCAGGGCCTTTGATCAACTCGTACGCCTTCCCGTCGGACCGCCTCGCGGACCCCTCGGACGCCCTCCGCGCACCGCCCCACAAGGCCACATTCGTACGACTGACACGCCCTTCCCGGATGCGGCCCGAACCCCCGCCTAGGCTCGGGCGCACTCTGTGTGTTGCCGCATTCCTCCCAGGAGGGGCGTGATGCCCGAAGGCCCGGACGACGCGCCCCCGCTGCTCCTCAGCGGGGCGCGGCTCGCCGACGGGCGCACCGTCGACGTACGGATCGGCGGCCCGGCCATCGAGGCGGTCGGCACCGCGGGCAGCCTCGCCACCCGGGGGACGCGTCTGGACCTGCGCGGCTACCTCCTGCTGCCCGCCCCCGCCGAGCCCCACGCCCACGCCGACACGGCCCTCACCGCCACGGCGACAGGCCCGCCGTCCTACCGGCCCGAGGACGTACGGCGCCGCGCGGTCGAGGCCGCGCTGCTCCAGCTCAGCCACGGGGCGACCGCACTGCGCGCCCACGTGAGGGTCGGCGGCGCACACGGCCTCGGCGCCCTGGAAGGTGTCCTGGCGGCACGGCGCTCCCTGCGCGGGTTCACCGACCTGACGGCCGTCGCCGTACCCCGGCTCCTCACCGGCGTCGCGGGCGCGGACGGCCTCGCCACGCTCCGGGACGCCCTGGAGATGGGCGCGGGCGTGATCGGCGGCCACCCCGGCCTCGACCCCGATCCGGCCGGCTGGACCGCGGCGGCCCTGGATCTCGCCGCCACCCACGACAGGCCCCTGGACCTGCACACGGACGGTGACGACCCCGACCGTCTCGCGCGCCTGGCCGCGATGGCCGACGGGCTCCACCAGGCCGTCTGCCTCAGCCCCTGTGCGGGCCTCTCACGGCTGCCCGCCGACGAGGTGGCCCGCACCGCCGACCGGCTCGCCGCCGCCGCTGTGACCGTGGTCTGCCTCCCCCAGGGCGGCTGCTCCGGCACGCGCCGCCGCGGAACACCTCCCGTAAGGCTGCTGCGTGCCGCCGGGGTGCGGGTCGCGGCGGGGAGCGGCGCCCTGCGCGACCGCTTCGACCCCGTCGGTCGCGGCGACCCACTGGAGGCGGCGTACCTGCTGGCCTCGCAGCAGGGCCTCAGCCCCGAACAGGCCTACGACGCCGTCTCCGGCGCCGCCAGGGCGGCCCTGGGTCTGCCCGGGGTGCGCGTCGAGGCCGGCTTCCCGGCCGAGCTGCTCGCCGTGCGCGGGGACGGGCTGGCCGGGGCGCTCTCGCTCGCGTACAGCAGGATCGTGGTGCACCGGGGACGCGTGGTGGCCCGCACCAGCGCCGTACGCGAGTACCGCGACTCCGGGGCAGCCGCCGCCCTCGGCCTTCCGCATCAGGGACGCCCCGATTCCGGTTCCGGCGGCGGGCCTTGAGCGCGAGCGCGCCCCGCGGCGTACGGTCGGGACCATGCGCATTGTCATTGCAGGTGGACATGGTCAGATCGCGCTGCGGCTCGAGCGGCTGCTCGCCGCGCGCGGTGACGAAGCGGTGGGCGTCATCCGCAACCCGCAGCAGAGTGCGGACCTGAGGGAGGCAGGGGCGGAGCCCGTCGTGCTCGACCTCGAGTCGGCGTCCGTCGAGGCGGCGGCGGACGTTCTGCGAGGGGCGGACGCGGCGGTCTTCGCGGCAGGAGCAGGCCCGAACAGCGGCTCGGCGCGGAAGGACACGGTGGACCGCGGAGCGGCCGTGCTCTTCGCGGACGCGGCGGAACAGGCGGGAGTGCGGCGCTACGTCGTGGTGTCCTCCATGGGCGCCGACCCCGACCACGCGGGCGACGAGGTCTTCGACGTCTACCAGCGGGCCAAGGGCGAGGCGGACGCCGACGTACGCGCGAGGACCGGGCTGGACTGGACGATCCTGCGCCCCGGGATGCTGACGAACGACGCCGGTACCGGCCAGGTCCTGCTCACCGCCTCGACGGGCCGGGGCCCGGTCCCCCGGGACGACGTGGCAGCGGTGCTGCTGGAACTGCTGGACACCCCGGCGACGGCAGGCCTGACGCTGGAGCTGATCAGCGGGGCCAAGCCGGTGGCCGTCGCGGTGAAGGACATCGCGGGGAACTGAGGCCTGCGCCGCTCCGTCGCACGCCCGTACGTCCTCGCCTTTCCGCCCGCGTGGAGAGGTGCGAGGCGTTCGGACGTGCCGGAGCCTCCTGGGGATAGCGTCGGCCGCATGGACGGTGTCCTTGATCGCCGAGGCTGGCTCCCCTGTTACCTCAGCGGGGCGGTGTTCGCCGTGTGCATGGCGGGAACCACCTTGCCGACCCCCCTCTACGGCCTCTACCAGGAGAAGTTCGGGTTCTCCGAGCTGACGGTGACCGTGGTGTACGCCGTGTACGCCTTCGGCGTCATCGGGGTGCTCCTGCTGGCGGGCGACGCCTCCGACGCGGTGGGCCGCCGCCCCGTGCTGCTGTGGGGCCTGGGCTGCGCTGCGGCGAGCGCGGCCTGCTTCCTGTGCGCCACGGCTCTGGGCTGGCTGTACGCGGGACGGCTGTTGTCGGGCCTCTCTGCGGGGCTGTTCACCGGGGCGGCCACCGCGTACGTCATGGAGCTGGCGCCCGGCAAGGGCTCCCCCAGGGCCTCGTTCGTGGCGACGGCGGCCAACATGGGCGGCCTGGGCTGCGGCCCGCTGCTCGCCGGAGTCCTCGCGCAGTACGCACCATGGCCGCTGCACCTGCCGTTCGTCGTGCACCTGGTGCTGCTGGCCGCTTCTGCGGTCCTCCTGCTGGGTCTGAAGGACACCGTGAGCGAGCGGCGGCCACTGAGCACCGTCCGCCCGCAGCGGCCCGGGCTTCCGCCCCAGGTCCGCGCGGTGTTCCGGCCGGCGGCGCTCGCCTCCTTCGTGGGATTCGCACTGTTCGGGGTGTTCACATCGGTCAGCCCGGCGTTCCTCTCCCGGTTCCTGGACGTGGAGAACCACGCCGTGAGCGGGCTGATCGTCGCGCTGGCCTTCTTCGCCTCGATCGCCGGGCAGTCGGTGGTGGGCCTGATCGGCGAGCGGCGGTCCCTGCCGCTGGGCTGCGCCGCCCTCCTCGGCGGACTGGCCCTGCTCACGGCCGCACTGTGGTGGCACCTGCTGCCCCTGATCGTGCTGAGCGCCCTCCTCGGCGGCGCGGGTCAGGGACTCGCCTTCCGGGCAGCCCTGTCCCAGGTGGCCGCGGCGTCACCCTCGGACCGACGGGCGGCGGTGATCTCGACGCTGTTCGTGGTGGCGTACGCGGGTATCTCGCTGCCGGTGATCGGCGTGGGCGTCCTCGCGGACCACATCGGCCTCCAGGACGCCGGCCTGGTCTTCATCGCCTCCATGGCCGTCCTGGTCACGTACGCGGGCGTGCACCTGGCACGGCAGTCTGCCGGGCCTGAGCACCTGAAGAGCGCCTGAGCACCTGTCGTGCGCCTGCCTCGACAAGGTGGCGGGCAACGCCTGTGGAAACTCTTGACCACAGAATACTTTGCGTCGCAAAGTAGACCCGAGGGGCGACCGTCCGGACGCCGCTTCCCTGCGCCACCGAGGCGCGACGCACCTGGGGGCTCCCGTGGGAACACCGTCGACGCACCACCCGGAACCCGGACCGAGGGCACACGCGGCCGACCTGCTGGCGGCGGCGGAAGGTCTGCGCACCAGGACCCGCGCGCAGATGAACGGCTCCTGGATCTCCCTGCTCGGCTTCGGCCTTCTCGCGCTGGTGGCCGCTCCGGTTGCCCGGTACGCCTTCAACTTCGGAGCCCACGCCCGCAGCATCGAGTCCTACCCGGCCTTCGCATACGCGGAGGTGACCGGCCTGTGCGTCGTACATGAACCGGGAACGCCGTGTCTGCAGGACGAGTTCGACGGTGCCGCCCTCCGCTTCGCGGCCTGGGGCGTGTGGTTCGCGCTCCTCCCACTGGCGTGGTTCTTCTTCGCGCGCTGGTACCGCCTGCGTGGCGAGTTGCGGGGTGTCGTCCCCCGCCGCAGCGCGTGGATCCGCACGACCGCCACAGCCACCGCGCTCATCACGGCCGCCCTGCTCGTGCTGCTGTTCGGCCGGGACCAGCCGTGGGAGGCCGTGGTGCTGGAGAACAGATACGCCTCCCCGTGGTACCTGGCCGGAATCGGGCTCGTCGCTCTCGGGGTGGCCGAACGCAGCTGGATCACCGCGGCCGCGGGCCTCGCTCACGCCTTGCTGCTCACCGGCTACCTCGGTGCCTCCTGGGGCAGCGGATGGCTCCCCTGGCAGCACCCGGCACACCCGGGGTGGACCGATGGGCCGCAGGCCAAGGCGCTGTTGCTCGCCGCCCTCCTGCTCCTCCCCGGCCTGGCCCAGTGGGCGGCAGCCCGACGCCGGGCCGCGTCCGGCACCGACAGTGGCGGTACGGTTGCCGCATGAGTGGCGAGGGCTCGGCGGCTACGGCGGATGGCCAGGAAGGACTCCATCCGACCCAGTCGCTGGACGACACCGTTCATCAACGTGTGCGACTCGGCATTCTCACCGTCGCCAGGGAAGCCGACCGGGTGGAGTTCGGCTTTCTGAAGAAGCAGCTGGCCGTCACGGACGGCAACCTCTCCCGCCACCTGCGGGTGCTGGAGGAGTCGAATCTGATCACCATGGAGAAGGGCTACGCCGGCCGGCGCCCCCGAACCTGGATCACCCTGACCCGCGAGGGCGCACAGGCACTGGACGCCGAACTCCGCGCCCTGCGCGCACTCGTCGCCCGCCTGGACGGCGCCGCCGCCTCCTGAGCAACAGGAGCGAAGGGCGCCCTCCGCGGTCACACGTGCACACATGCAGAAACCCCGCCCGACCTGCGATTAAGCAGGTCGGACGGGGTTTCTCGTCCTGTGGCGGCGCCAGGGTTCGAACCTGGGTAGGCTGAGCCGGCAGATTTACAGTCTGCTCCCTTTGGCCACTCGGGCACACCGCCTGGAACGACGCGTCGGAATCCTGTTCGGGTCTCCTTGGCGACGACGTAAACGATACCCGATGCCCAGGGGTGCTCCGCCACCTGATTGATCAGCGCCGGGCGTGCGCGGGTGTGGCTAGGCTTTGGGCCGTACCCCAACGCATACGACGCAAGGAGCCACACGTCATGGCCGACTCCAGTTTCGACATCGTCTCGAAGGTCGAGCGGCAGGAGGTCGACAACGCCCTCAACCAGGCCGCCAAGGAGATCTCCCAGCGCTACGACTTCAAGGGCACGGGTGCGTCGATCTCCTGGTCCGGCGAGAAGATCCTGATGGAGGCGAACGGCGAGGAGCGGGTCAAGGCGATCCTCGACATCTTCCAGTCCAAGCTGATCAAGCGCGGGATCTCCCTGAAGTCGCTGGACGCGGGAGAGCCGCAGCTCTCCGGCAAGGAGTACAAGATCTTCGCCACGATCGAGGAGGGCATCTCCCAGGAGAACGCCAAGAAGGTGGCGAAGATCATCCGCGATGAGGGCCCGAAGGGCGTCAAGGCACTGGTCCAGGGCGACGAGCTGCGGGTCAGCTCCAAGAGCCGGGACGACCTCCAGGCCGTACAGGCGCTGATCAAGGGCAAGGACCTCGATTTCGCGGTGCAGTTCGCCAACTACCGGTAGGCGGTTCGCTGCCGTGTGCAGCGGGTCGCGGGCGGGGCGGGGCGTGCCGGGCGGCATGGCCCGCCCCGTAGCCATGTCCGGTGGTCTGTGCGGGCGGCGTCAGCGGCGTTCGCGGGAGTTCCCGAAGAGCAGCCGGTAGGCGATCAGCAGGACGAGGGATCCGGCGACGGCCGCGACCCAGGTGGCCGTGTCGTAGAAGTCCGTGCTGATCGGGCGGTCGAGGAAGCGGGACGACAGCCAGCCGCCGAGGAAGGCGCCCACGATGCCGATGAGGGTGGTGCCGATGATGCCGCCGGGGTCGCGGCCCGGCAGGAGGAACTTGGCTATGGCTCCGGCCAGCAGCCCGAGGATGATCCAACTGATGATGCTCATGTGCGCGTACCTACCCGTCACTCGTTCCTGCAAGCCATGACGCCGGCGGGGACGGGTGCGGTTGCCTTCCGGGCGCTTTCAGCGGGTCGCGAACGGCTGGTCCGTGCGGACGATCTCCTTGCCGAAGGGCATCAGCGAGACCGGGATGAGCTTGAAGTTCGCGATGCCGAGCGGAATACCGATGATCGTCACGCACAGGGCGAGGCCGGTGAAGACGTGGCCGAGCGCGAGCCACCAGCCGGCGAGAACCACCCACAGGACGTTGCCGATCAGGGAGGCGCCTCCGGCGTCGCGCCGGTCGACGACGGTGTGGCCGAAGGGCCAGAGGGCGTACACGCCGATGCGGAACGCTGCCAGGCCGAAGGGGATGCCGATGATCGTGATGCAGAGCAGGAGCCCTGCGGCCAGGTAGCCGAGGAACATCCAGAATCCGCACAGGACCAGCCATATGACGTTCAGAATCGTCTTCACGGTCGATACCCTGCCATCTGCTCGAGTCGGGCGATGCGTTCAGCCATGGGTGGATGGGTGGAGAACATCTTGGACATGCCCTGGCCAGGCCGGAACGGGTTCGCGATCATCATGTGGCTCGCGGTCTCGATCCGCGGTTCGGGCGGGAGCGGAAGCTGTTTGGTGCCGGCTTCGAGCTTGCGCAGGGCGGACGCGAGAGCGAGCGGGTCACCGGTGAGCTGAGCCCCGGACGCGTCGGCCTGGTACTCGCGGGAACGGCTCACGGCGAGCTGGATCACGGAGGCGGCGAGCGGGCCGAGGATCATGACCAGGAGCATCCCGAGGAGCCCGGGCCCGTCGTCGTCGTCGGACCGGCCCACGGGGATGAGCCAGGCGAAGTTGACCAGGAACATGACGACCGAGGCGAGGGCACCCGCGACGGACGAGATGAGGATGTCCCGGTTGTAGACATGGCTCAGCTCATGGCCGAGGACGCCGCGCAGCTCCCGCTCGTCGAGGATCTGCAGGATGCCCTCGGTGCAGCACACTGCGGCGTTGCGGGGGTTGCGGCCGGTGGCGAAGGCGTTGGGTGCCTGCGTCGGGGAGATGTACAGCCGGGGCATGGGCTGGCGTGCCGCGGTCGAGAGCTCGCGGACAGTGCGGTAGAGCTGCGGCGCCTCGAACTCGCTGACCGGGCGTGCCCTCATGGCACGCAGGGCGAGCTTGTCACTGTTCCAGTACGCGTAGGCGTTGGTGGCGAGCGCGACGAGGACGGCCACGATGAGGCCGGTCTGTCCGAAGAGGCTGCCGATGACGATGATGAGGGCCGAGAGGCCCCCGAGGAGTACTGCGGTTCTCAGCCCGTTGTGCCGGCGGTGCACGGTACGCCCTCCAAGTGGTGCGGCAGGGGAACCCTTGCTCGTGGTGCTCCACTCCCCAGTGGAACTTCCCGTATTGGTCAACGCGAGGCGGAGGGAGCTAGTTCCCTTGTGCGAGGTGGCCGGGGCACAGGCAGCAGGGGCGGATCCGGGTGGATCCGCCCCTGGGCCGTACGGGTGGGCGTGTCCGCGGGCGAGCGGCAGCGGTCAGCGCTGAGCGGGGAGTCCCGCGAGTGCGCGGGCTTCCGGGTCCGGCTCGACATCACTGGTGCAGTGGGCGCAGCGGGTGGCGATGGCGGGGATCTCGGTGTAGCAGCGCGGGCAGTCGCGGAGGGCGGCCTTGATGTTCGCCTTCTGCTCCTCCTCCTTGGCCGTGAAGCGGTTCTGGACCTTGGCCATGGGGAGGACGACCAGGAAGTAGAGGACGGCGGCGGTGATGAGGAAGGCGATGGCGGCGCTGATGAAGAGGCCGTAAGGGAACGTCACGCCGTCGACGCTGAACGAGGCCTTGCCGAAGTCGCCGGTGCCGCGGGTGAAGAGGCCGATCAGCGGCACGATGAACGCGTTGCTGAAGCCGGTGACGACGGCGGTGAAGGCCGCTCCCACTGCGAGGCCGATGGCCATGGAGATGACGTTCCCGCGCAGGATGAAGTCTTTGAACCCGTTCAGCACCGCTTTGTCTCCTCTTTGTCGCTCTTGCGTGTTTTACGTGATGTGTGCACGCATGACCATGCCCTGTGCGTGGCCGCACGGGCAAGTCGGCCGGAGCCGTCAGAAGAGGCTGACCGCGGCGAACCTGAGGATGAGCTGGGGCGCGGCGGAGAGTGTGATTCCGGCTACTGCGGTGAGGGTGATCGCCCAGGTGAGAGGAGCCGGAACCCGGTGTTGGGGTGCGGTGGGCGTTTCCTCGGCGCCTTGGGGCGTCCCGGGGGCCTGGAAGAGGGCGGCTGTCCACCGGAGGTAGTAGTACAGCGCGATCACCACGTTGACGGCCATGACGACGGCCAGCCAGCCGAGGCCGGCGTCGACGGCCGAGGAGAAGACCGTGACCTTGGCGAAGAGACCGATGATGCCGGGCGGCAGGCCCGCCAGGCAGAGCAGGAAGAAGCCCAGGGCGAGCGCGGCCAGGGGGCGGGTGGCGTACAGGCCACGGTAGTCACCGAGCCGGTTGCCGGGGTGGCTGCGGGCCACGAGAGCGGCTACCGCGAAGGCTCCGAGGTTCACCACGGCGTACATCAGCGCGTAGGCGACGGTGGAGCCGATCTGGTCGTCGCTGGAGTACGCGGCGGCGGCGATCGGGACGAGGAGGTAGCCCGCCTGCCCGACGGACGACCAGGCGAGGAGGCGTACGGCGCTGCGGGCGCGGGTGGCGGTCTGCCGGAGTGCGGCGAGGTTGCCGATGGTCATGGTGAGCGCGGCGAGCACGGCCAGGGCGGGGCCCCAGACGTCGGCGTACGACGGGAAGCCGATCACCGTGACGAGGACGAGGCCGGAGAAGCCGACGGCCTTGCCGACGACGGAGAGGTAGGCGGCGACGGGGAGGGGGGCTCCCACATAGGTGTCGGGGACCCAGAAGTGGAACGGTGCGGCGGCCGTCTTGAAGGCGAAGCCCACGAGGGTGAGGACCACGCCGGCCTCGGCGAGGATCGCGAACCTGGCCGGTACGTCGTCGAGACGGGCGGCGATCTCCGTGAGGTGCATGGTGCCGGTGGTCGCGTAGACGAAGCTGACACCCAGGAGCATGACGGCGGTGGCGACGACGGAGGAGAGGAAGAACTTCAGGGCCGCTTCGGAGGAGCGACGGTCACCGCGCTTGATGCCGACGAGGGCGAACGCGGGGAGCGAGGCGACTTCGAGGGCGACGACGAGGGTGGCGAGGTCCCGGGCCGCGGGCAGCAGTGCGGCGCCCGCTGCGGAGGACAGCAGCAGGAACCAGAACTCGCCCGCTGGGAGCTTGCGGGTGTCGCCGATCGACAGCAGTGCGGTGAGCAGGGCGCCGCCGAGCACGAGGGCCTGGATGACGAGGGCGAAGTGGTCGGCGGTGTAGCTGCACGCCTGGGTCCCGCCGGTGAGGCAGAAGGTGGAGCGGTCCCCGGCACGCAGCGGGACGAGCACGGCGAGCGCGGCGACGAGCCCGGCGACGGCTCCGTAGCCGAGGAGCGGCTTGCGCCGTTCGCTGACGAACAGGTCGGCGACGAGGACGAGCAGGGCCACGGACGCCGCGATGACGGGCGGTGCGATCGCGAGCCAGTCGACGGACTGGACGAGGCTTGCCGCCCCGGTTGCGCTGTCGGCTGCCACGGTCACGACTTGCCTCCTGCGAGGAGCTTCTGCACGGCCGGGTCGGTGAGGCCGAGGAGGACGGCGGGCCAGAGTCCGGCGAGGACGGTCAGGGCGGCGAGCGGCGTCCAGGCGGCCAATTCGTGGCGCTGGATGTCGGCGACCGGGTGCGGCTGCTCACGGTGCTCGCCCATGCAGACGCGGCGTACGACGATCAGCATGTACGCGGCGGTGAGCAGGGTACCGAGAGCGCCGATGGACATGAAGGTGAGGAAGGCGGGGCGGCTGAGCCCTTCGGCGGGGTCGAAGGCGCCGAACAGGGTGAGCATCTCGCCCCAGAACCCGGCGAGGCCCGGGAGCCCGAGCGAGGCGACGGCGGCGAAGGCGAGGAGGCCGCCGAGCCGGGGGGCGCGGCCGTACAGGGCGGCCCCGGTGGCGCCGGCGAGGGTGTCGAGGTCGGCCGTGCCGTAGCGGTCCTTGATGGCTCCGACCAGGAAGAACAGCAGACCGGTGATGAGGCCGTGGGCGATGTTGGCGAAGAGCGCGCCGTTCACACCCGTGGGCGTCATGGTCGCGATCCCGAGCAGCACGAAGCCCATGTGGCCCACGGAGGAGTAGGCGATCAGCCGCTTGAGGTCGCCCTTGGCGCCGGGACGGGCCAGGGCGAGGCAGGCGAGGGAGCCGTAGATGATCCCGACGACGGCGAACGCCGCGAGATACGGCGCGAAGGTCTGCATTCCCTCGGGTGCGACGGGGAGCAGGATGCGGACGAATCCGTACGTACCCATCTTCAGCAGTACGCCGGCGAGGAGGACGGAGCCGACGGTGGGTGCCGCGGTGTGGGCGTCGGGCAGCCAGCTGTGCAGGGGCCACATCGGGGTCTTCACGGCCAGCCCGATCCCGACGGCCAGTACGGCGATGACCTGCACGGATGTGGTGAGGCCGCGGCCGTTGTCAGAGGCGAGTGCCACCATGTCGAATGTGCCGCTCTTCAGTCCGATGAGGAGCAGCCCCAGCAGCATGATCACGGAGCCGAGCAGCGTGTAGAGGATGAACTTCCAGGCGGCGGGCTGCTTCCTGTCGCCGCCCCAGCGGGCGATGAGGAAGTACATCGGGATGAGGACCATCTCGAAGGCCAGGAAGAACAGCAGCAGGTCGAGGACGGCGAAGGTCGCGAGGGTGCCGGACTCGAGGACGAGGACCAGGGCGACGAAGGCCTTCGGGGAGGGGCCTGCGGGAGGCTTGAAGTAGCTGTGGAGCGCGCAGAGAAAGGTCAGCAGCGCGGTCAGCACGAGAAGGGGGAGCGAGATGCCGTCGGTACCGAGGTGGATCCGGACGTCCAGTGCCGGGATCCAGCTGATGTCCGTGGTGGCCTGCATCTTCGACGGGTGGTCGTGGTCGAAGCCCGCGGCCAGGACGAGCGCGGCGAGGAGCACGGCGCCGGTGACCGTCACACCGTGGCGGAGCACGGCCTGGTCGGCGTTCCTGCCCTTGAGCCCGGGCGGGGCCGGCAGGAGCGCGGCGGCCGCGCCGAGGAGCGGGGCGACGACGATGAACGCCAGAAGGAACTGCATCACGGATGCGCTGATATCGAACACGGTTCACGCCCCGGCGTAGACGTTGGCAAAGACGACGGCGGCGATCGCCAGGACAAGGGTTCCGGCGAGCAGCGCGCCGAGGTAGGTCTGCACGTTGCCGGTCTGGGCGCGGCGGATCAGGGTGCCGAGTCCGCGGGCCAGGGAGCCCGAGCCGTGTACGTAGGTGTCGACGACCTCGCGGTCCAGGAAGCGGACGAGGCCTGCGGCGGCCCGCACGGGGCGGACGAACAGCGCCGTGTACAGCGCGTCGAGGTGGAAGCCGGTGACGGCGTGGCGGTGCAGCGGCCCCAGCAGGAGCCGGCCGGGGTCCGAGGGGTCCGTGGCGCCCGCGATGGTGCCGTACACCGCGGTGTGCGAGGCCATGGCCTCGGCCTCCACCAGCGCGGGTTCGGCACCGGGGTGGGCGACGACCGCACCGACCGGGGGACGGCCGGCGAGCGCCGTGGTGTGGCGCCACGCGCCGTAGGTGACGAGCCCGCCGACGAGTCCGACGCCGGTGGAGAGGACGGCGGTCATGAGGGAGGGGGTGAGGCTGTGTCCGTCGAACCAGTCGGTGAGGGCGCCGGCGGTGAGCCCGAAGGCGATCGTGGGGACGGCGAGGACCCAGAGGACGGAGGTCATCGCGACGGGCTGCCGGCCGTGGTCGGGGGTCTGCGGGCCGCGCCCGCGGAAGGCGAGGAGCCATAGCCGCGTGGCGTAGGCGGCGGTGAGGACCGCGGCGGCGAGCCCGGCCACGAGGATCGTCCAGCCGGCCGCCGCCGGGGCGACGTCGCGGTCTCCGAAGGCGGTGTGCTCGGCGGCGACGAGGACGGCTTCCTTGGAGAAGAAACCGGCGAACGGGGGGATGGCGGCGAGCGCGAGCAGGGCGACGGTCATCGTCCAGTAGGCGTCGGGGATGCGCTTGGTCAGCCCGCCCATGCGGGACATGGCGGCCAGCGAGTTGGTGCCCGCCGCATGGATGACGACGCCCGCCGCGAGGAAGAGGACGGCCTTGAACGCACCGTGCGACAGGAGGTGGAAGACAGCTGCCCCGCGGTCACCGACGGCCAGGGCGCCGGACATGTAACCGAGCTGCCCGATGGTCGAGTAGG
Organism: Streptomyces sp. NPDC005791; assembly: GCF_042871485.1. NCBI lineage: Bacteria > Bacillati > Actinomycetota > Actinomycetes > Kitasatosporales > Streptomycetaceae > Streptomyces > Streptomyces sp. NPDC005791. Next base: position 395,549 of record NZ_JBIAIP010000001.1, on the reverse strand, counting down.
CGAGGACGCGCTTGATGTCGTCCTGTGCGAGTGCGGCGAGCCCGGAGCCGATCATCGTGACGGCCGCCATCACGGCGAGGACGACGAGGGCTGCGCCGGAGGCGGCGAAGACGGGGATGAGCCGGGCCACGAAGTAGATGCCGGCGGCGACCATCGTCGCGGCGTGGATGAGCGCGGAGACGGGGGTGGGGCCGGCCATCGCGTCGGGCAGCCAGGTGTGCAGGGGGAACTGCGCGGACTTGCCCGCGACGCCGGCGAGGAGCAGCAGAGCGATGAGGGTGGGGTGGTCGAGACCGCCGTTGTTCACGGCGGCCAGGATTCCCGTGATGCGGAAGGTGCCGGTGTCGGCGGCGAGCGCGAACAGGCCGATGAGGAAGGGCACGTCGCCGAGCTTGGTGACGAGGAATGCCTTGAGGGAGGCGGCGCGCGCCTCGGGTGTCTCCCAGTAGTGGCCGACGAGGAAGTAGGAGCAGATGCCCATGATCTCCCAGCCGACCAGGAGCACCATCAGGTCGCCGGAGTAGACGACGAGCAGCATCGCGGAGGTGAAGAGGGAGACGAGGGCCGCGTACGAGGGGTAGCGGGCGTCGTCCTTGAGGTACGCCGTCGAGTAGATCTGCACACAGGTGGCGACAAGGCCGACGAGGACGGCGACGAGGACGGCGAAGCCGTCCAGGTGCAGGGCCAGGTCGATGGGGACCGAGCCGGTGGGGGTCAGCTGGGTCGCGGCGTCGACGGGCCTGCCGCCGCCCTGGCGTACGGCGACGACGACGGCGAGGACGGCGGCGAGGAGCGTCGGCAGGACGGCGAGGGGACGGACGAAGCCGGGCGCGGTCCGGCCCAGGAACAGTCCTGCGGCGGCGCCCAGGAAGGGCAGGAGGGGGACGAGGGCAGCGAGGGTCGTGGTGGTCACGCGGTGGCCTCTGCCTTCTTTGCCTTCCCTGCCGGAGCAGTGGCCTGATCTGCGGTGGTGCCCTGGGCGGCGTCGTCGGCGTCGGTGTGGTCGTCGGCGTCACCGGGGAGTGTTTCGGCGTCGTCGGTCTCCGCGGTGTCGCGGAGCCGGTCGACGTCCGAGCTGCCGCGGTTGCGGTAGACGGCCAGGACGATGGCGAGGCCGATGCCGATCTCGGCTGCGGCGATGGCGATCGTGAAGAGGGTGAGGGCCTGGCCGGCGTGGAGGGCGTCGCGGAGCCAGACGTCGAAGGCGACCAGGTTGAGGTTGACGGCGTTGAGCATGAGCTCGACGGACATCAGGACGAGGATCGCGTTGCGGCGGGCGAGTACCCCGTACAGCCCGACGCAGAAGAGGAGGACGGCCAGGACGGCGGGATAGGCGAGGTGCATCAGCTCTTGTCCTCCCGGTTCGCGACGGGGCGGTCCGCTCGGTCGCTCTGCCGGCCCTTGCCGTCCGGCCGGGCCTCGCCGTTCTGCCGGCCCTTGCGGGACAGGACGATCGCGCCCACGAGAGCGGCCAGCAGGAGCACGGAGAGGGCCTCGAAGGGGAGGACCCAGTGCCGGAAGAGGAACTCTCCGGACGCTTTGGTGGAGCCCTGGGCCGGGCCGTCCAGATCGATCCAGGTCGTACGGAAGGCGTCCACGACGACCCAGACGAGGGTCGCTGCCGAGGCCACGGCAGCGCCGAGGGCGACCCAGCGGTTGCCCGAGTCGGCATCCGCGGAACGGCCGATGGGGGCCCTGGTGAGCATCAGCCCGAAGAGGAGGAGGACCACGACGGAACCGACGTAGATGAGGACCTGCACCCACGCGATGAACTCGGCCGTGAGCAGGAGGTACTCCACCGCGATGCCGCCGAGCGCCACGACGAGCCAGAGGGCCGCGTGCACGAGCTGCTTGGTCGTGACGGTGATCAGTGCGGCGCCGAGGGTGGCGAGTCCGACCAGGAGGAAGGCGATCTCGACGCCGGTCGGTGAGAGGAAGCCGGGATGTCCGGCAGTGGCCGCGAGGGTCACTCCTGCCCCTCCTGTTCTGATGCCTGGGGCGACTGGGCTTCCTGCGCCGGCGACTCGGCTGCCTGGGCCTCCTGCGCTGCCTGTGCCTGGAGCTTGTCGGCCGTCTTGCGTGCGGCGGCGATCTCCTTGGGCTCCTCGGCTCCGGGGTCGAGCGCGGGCGGCTCAGGAACGGTCCACATCCACTCGCGGAGCTTGTCCCGCTCGTGGGTGAGTTCGTGGATGTCCGTCTCCGCGTACTCGAACTCGGGCGACCAGAACAGCGCGTCGAAAGGACAGACCTCGATGCAGATACCGCAGTACATGCACAGGGCGAAGTCGATCGCGAAGCGGTCCAGGACGTTGCGGCTGCGCTCACGGCCACCGGGGGCGGCCGCCGGCACCGTCTCCTTGTGGGAGTCGATGTAGATGCACCAGTCGGGGCATTCACGGGCGCAGAGCATGCAGACCGTGCAGTTCTCCTCGAAGAGCCCGATGACGCCCCGGGTGCGGGGCGGGAGTTCGGGCTGGACATCCGGGTACTGCGCGGTGACCGTGCGCTTCGTCATGGTCCGCAGGGTGACGGCGAGACCCTTGGCCAGGCCTGAGCCGGGGATCGGGGGCACTAGTCGATCGCCACCTTCACGATGCCGGTGAGCGCGATCTGCGCGAGAGCGAGGGGGATGAGCGTGGTCCAGGCGAGCTTCTGCAGCTGGTCCTCGCGCAGGCGGGGGTAGGTGACCCGGAGCCAGATGACGACGAACGCGAGGACGCCGGTCTTGAGCAGGGTCCAGACCCAGCCGAGCCCGTCGGCGCCGAGCGGTCCGTGCCATCCGCCGAGGAACAGGACGGTCGTCAGGCCGCACAGGACGACGATTCCGGCGTACTCGGCCAGCAGGAACAGGGCGAAGCGGAGACCCGTGTACTCGGTGTACGCACCGAAGATGATCTCCGAGTCGGCGACCGGCATGTCGAAGGGCGGGCGCTGCAGTTCGGCGAGCCCCGCGACGAAGAAGACCAGGGCGCCGACGATCTGCCAGGGCAGCCACCACCACTCGAAGGCGTTGAGGATGCCGGGGAGCGAGACGGTACCGGCGGCCATGGCCACGGAGGCCGCGGCGAGGAGCATCGGCAGTTCGTACGCGAGCAGCTGCGCGGCGGTGCGGAGACCGCCGAGGAGGGAGTACTTGTTGGCCGAGGCCCAGCCGGCCATCAGCGAGCCGAGCACGCCGACGCCCATGACGGCGAGCGCGAAGAAGACGCCGGCGTCGACGACCTGCCCGACGGCTCCCTCGCCGGGGCCGATCGGGATGACGAGGATCACGAGGAGGTACGGGAGCAGGGCGACGGCGGGGGCCAGCTGGAAGATGCGGCGGTCCGCGTCGGCCGGGACGACGTCCTCCTTCTGTGCGAACTTCACCCCGTCCGCGACGAGCTGGGCCCAGCCGTGGAAACCACCCGCGTACATCGGGCCGAGACGGCCCTGCATGTGGGCCATCACCTTGTGCTCCGCCTGCCCCACGACGAGCGGGACCACCATGAACACGGCGAAGACGATGACGAGGCGGAGGGCGACGTCGAGTACGTCGTTCACGCGGTATCGCCTCCGGCGGTTCGGTCGGGACGGTCAGGACCGGCGGTACGGTCCGTTCCGGACGAGGAGTCGGGGGCGGGGTCGGGCTCGGGATCGGGGCCGCTGTTCTCCGGGGCCGGGCCGCTGTCGGCCTCGGGGCCGGGGGTGCTGTCCGGGCCGCGGGCGGGGGCGTCCTTCGCGGAGGCCTCCGATTCCTCTGGCTCCGACGACCGCTCAGCTTCCGGCCGGGGTTCCGGCGACCGCTCGGGTTCCGGCGCCGGCGCAGGCTGCGGTCCCGGCTCGGCCTCGGGCTCAGGCGGCGCGGACTCCGACTGCTGGGGCTCCGGCGGCGCAGGCCGTTCCGGCGCCGGCTGCTTCGGCGCGTCGTCGAAGGCGGGGCGCGCGTCGTGCCAGGGCGCGTCGGCGCTGCCGGCCGCTCCTGTCGCGCGTGCCGCGTCACCGGGGTCCGTCGTACCGGCCGGAGGTGTGGGTGCCGGGCCGGTGGCCTGACTCGCCGAGCCCTGGGAGGCGCTACGGGCGCGGCGTGGCCGAGCCGCCTGCGGGGTCTCCGCCGCGTCCGGTGCGCCTGCGGCGTCCGGCGGCGTGACAGGCCGCTGCGCCGCCGAACCCTCGCTCGCGCTGCGGGCCCGGCGCGCCGGCCGGTCGCCCGCCGTGCGCGCCCCTCGGGCCGGCCGGGCCGGAGCGGGTGGCAACTGCCCCTTGAGCGGGCCCCACTCATTGGGATCGGGCACGCCGGGCGGCAGCATGGTGCGCCGCTTGGGCCCGCCGTGTTCGGACTCGCCCGGCTCCTTCGCCCCCGGCCACGCCTTGGCGACACGGGCCGCCAGGACGAAGTCCTTGCGCAGCGGGTGGCCCTCGAAGCTCTCGGGCAGCAGCAACGGGACAAGATGCGGGTGGTCCTCAAAACCGATGCCGAACATCTCGTGCGTCTCGCGCTCGTGCCAGGCCGCGCCCGCGTAGACGCCGACGGCGGTGGGCAGGGTGGGCGCCTCGTGCGGGACGGTCGTACGGAGCAGCAGGCGGCGGACCGTGCCGCCGCCGAGAGCCGCGACATGGGCGCAGACGCGGAAGCCGGTGCCAGGTTCGTCGACGGCGCTCAGCCAGTCGAAGTAGGTGCAGCCCAACGCGTCGCGGGCCGTTTCGAGAGCGGCGGTCCAGGAGGCGGCAGGGACGTCGACGGTCAGCAGGTCGTAGGCGTGCGCGGCCGTGGCGTCCGCGCCGAAGACGTCGTTGACGGCGTCGGGCAGCCGGGCGTAGGTGTCCGAGGCGGTCGTCACCGGCGCTCCTCCCCCGGCGTCTTCGGCGCTGCGACGAGACCGCTGCGCAGGGCGGCGGCCGAGGGACGGGCCGCGTCCCCGGTGGCGTACCGCTCGGCGAGCGATTCGCGGGCGATCTTCTCCTGGAGCTTGAGGATGCCCTGGAGGAGCGCCTCGGGCCGGGGCGGGCAGCCGGGCACGTACACGTCGACGGGGATGATCTGGTCGACGCCCTTCGTCACGGAGTACGAATCCCAGTACGGACCACCGCAGTTGGAGCAGGCGCCGAAGGAGATGACGTACTTCGGCTCGGGCATCTGCTCGTAGAGCCGTTTCACGGCCGGGGCCATCTTGTCCGTCACCGTGCCGGACACGACCATCAGGTCGGCCTGCCGGGGGCCGGGCGCGAACGGGATGACGCCGAGCCGGATGAAGTCGTGCCGTGCCATGGAGGCGGCGATGAACTCGATGGCGCAGCAGGCGAGTCCGAAGTTGAAGACCCAGAGGCTGTAGCGGCGGCCCCAGTTGAGGACCACCTTCATCGGTTCGGGCGCGAGCCGGGACAGCACGCCGAGCTTCTTCAGCTCGGGCAGGCGCGTCGGGTCGGGCAGCGACACGGGGGGTTCGGGGTTCGGCCGGCTCGTCACGCCCATTCGAGGACGCCCTTCTTCCATGCGTAGAGCAGTCCCACGGCCAGGAAACCGAGGAAGATGAACATCTCCACCAGCGTCGTCGCCCCGTATCCCGGAGCCGCGAACACCGTCGCCCACGGGAACAGGAAGATGGAGTCGACGGCGAAGATCACGTACAGGAAGGCGTACACGTAATAGCGCACCTGGGTGTGGGCCCAGCCCTCCCCCACGGGGTCCACGCCGCACTCGTACGTGAGGAGTTTCTCCGGCGTCGGGACCACGGGCCTCAGCAGCCGGCCGGCCCCGAAGGCGACGGCGACGAACAGCACACCCACCAGGGCGAGCAGTCCGACCACTGAGTAGCTGTGGAAGTAGTCCGACGCGAGAACGGTCGGTCCCGGCACGTCCGCCACGTCCGCCCCTCGCTCCCTCAACCTGTTCGACGGTCTGTACGCACGGGAGTCTAGGCCCTGTCAAAGCCACGGTAGGCAGCCCCGTCGCACAACGAGCGGGAGAGCGGGTGACACGCGAGGTGGGGATATCCCTACTCGGCCCCACCCACGAACCCCATGGCGTGGGCGCCTGCGGCCCGGCACGCTGGTCGTATGACCATGAGCCCCTCCCTGCCGGACAACGACCGGCCGCCGCCCGCGCGCTTCGCCTTCGACCGGTGGACGTGGAAGGAGATCGCGTATCTCCTGGCCAATCTGCCGATGGCTGTCGCCGGGTTCGTCTACACCGTGTTCCTGATCGGTGTGGGCGTCGGGCTCTCCGTCACCGTGATCGGACTGCCGCTGCTCGCGCTGGGCCTCCAGGGCGCGCGCGGCCTCGGCCGGGCCGAACGCGGCCGGGCGCGGCGGATGCTCGGGCTGCGGATCGAGGAGCCGAGCCCGATGGCGCGGAGCCGCCGGGGCCAGGGCTTCTTCACCTGGTTGTGGTCGGGGCTGAAGGACCCGGTGGGCTGGCGGTCGTTGCTGTACATGTTCATCCGGCTGCCGTGGGGCGTGGCGACGTTCGTGGTGACGCTGGTGAGCCTGTTCGTCCTCTGGCCCGTCCTTCCGTACCTCGCGCGCGGGCTGACGAACGCGGACCGGGCGATGGCGCGGGCACTGCTCTCGCCCTCCGACGAGCTGGAACGCAGGATCGCCGAGCTGGAGTCGGACCGGGGTGTGGTCGTGGACACCGCGGCCGCGGACCTGCGCCGCATCGAACGCGACCTCCACGACGGCGCACAGGCACGGCTCGTCGCCCTCGCCATGGGCCTGGGTCTGGCGAAGGAGAAGCTCACCGACGACCCCGAAGCCGCCGCCCGCATGGTCGACGAGGCCCACGGCGAGGTCAAGGTCGCCCTCCAGGAACTCCGCGACCTCGCCCGCGGCATCCACCCCGCCGTCCTCACCGACCGCGGACTCGACGCCGCACTCTCCGCCATCGCCTCCCGCTGCACCGTCCCCGTGAAGGTCGTGGTGGACCTGGAGTCGAGGCCCGCGCAGGCCATCGAGGGCATCGCCTACTTCACCGTCTCCGAACTCCTCCAGAACGTCAGCAAGCACAGCCGCGCCCGTGCGGCGTCGGTCGACGTGTGGCGGTCCGGTGACCGGCTGATGCTCCAGGTCCGGGACGACGGGACGGGTGGCGCCCGGCTCGACGGCGGTACGGGCATGTCGGGGCTGGCGGAGCGGCTGGGAGCGGTCGACGGACTGTTCGTCCTGGACTCCCCCGAGGGCGGCCCCACCACGGTCACCGCCGAGCTGCCCTGGCGCGAACGCGCGGACACGGCAGCCGAGCGGGCCGGTGCGGCGTGACACGGAGGCGGAACGGCGGTGCGCCGGGGCGGACCGGCGGTGCGCAAGGCACGACCGCGTGCCGCCATGGTGGGGAAAACCCCCTGCCGGATACGGAGACGGCCCTCATGGTGCCGAGATCCCCGGAACAGCAGTCTTGAGTCATCAGCCGTTGTATCGGCCCGCGGGGACCTCCCGCTCAGAAGAAACGGACGGACGCCACTGATGGCCACGGCATACGGACCGGCCTCGCGGGACCACCACAGCCCCGGCACCGGGTCCGGGGGCCACCCCCCGGCGAAACACCTCTTCCCCGCGGCGCTGCGCGCGCCCCTCGATGCGCGTACCTGGCGCGAGCTGGGCTACCTGGTCCTGAGCCTGCCGATCAGCGTGGTGCTGTTCAGCTTCGCGGTCACCATGGTGTCGCTGGGCATGGGCATGCTGATCACCTTCCTCGGCATTCCGATACTCGCCGCCGGCCTCGCCATGTGCCGCGGCTTCGGTGTCATGGAGCGCGGCAGGGCGCGCGGGCTGCTGAGGCTGGAGGTAGCGGACCCCGCGCCGGTGCGCGGGAAGGGCGGCCTGATGTCCTGGGTCGGCGCGGTGCTGAAGAGCGGGGTGTCCTGGCGGCATCTGCTCTACGCGGTGCTGCACATGCCCTGGGCGGTGTTCGCGTTCACCGTGGCGGTGACGTTCTGGTCATACGGCTGGGCCGCGTTCACCTACCCGCTGTGGCGCTGGGTCTTCCCGGTGTACGCGAGTGTCGACGGCATCCAGCTCTACGGCGACGCCACGCATCAGATCTACCTCGACTCCCCCTTCGAACTGGCGGTCACGAGCACGCTCGGTCTGGCTCTCGTCCTGGTCACACCGTGGATCGTCCGTGGCCTGGTGTCCGTGGACCGTCTGATGGTGCTGGGGCTGCTCGGCCCTTCCCGGCTGGCCTCCAGGGTCTCGGAGCTGGAGTCGGACCGGGGTGTGGTCGTGGACACCGCGGCCGCGGACCTGCGCCGCATCGAACGCGACCTCCACGACGGCGCACAGGCACGGCTCGTCGCCCTCGCCATGGATCTGGGTCTGGCGAAGGAGAAGCTCACCGACGACCCCGAAGCCGCCGCCCGCATGGTCGACGAGGCCCACGGCGAGGTCAAGGTCGCCCTCCAGGAACTCCGCGACCTCGCCCGCGGCATCCACCCCGCCGTCCTCACCGACCGCGGACTCGACGCCGCACTCTCCGCCATCGCCTCCCGCTGCACCGTCCCCGTGAAGGTCGTGGTGGACCTGGAGTCGAGGCCCGCGCAGGCCATCGAGGGCATCGCCTACTTCACCGTCTCCGAACTCCTCCAGAACGTCAGCAAGCACGCCCGGGCCACCCGTGCCTCGGTCGACGTGTGGCGGGCGGCGGACCGGCTGATGCTCCAGGTCACCGACGACGGGCGCGGCGGAGCCGGTGTGTCGACGGGCAGTGGGCTGGCCGGGCTGACGGAGCGGCTGGACGCGGTCGACGGCGTCCTCGTCGTCGACTCCCCCGCCGGCGGCCCGACGACGGTCACCGCCGAGCTGCCCTGGCGCGGCTGATGTTCCGGCTCGGTACGCGAGCCCGGGCTCCGTCCCGAGCCGGAGCCCCGCACCCCAGCCGGAAGCGCAGTGCCCCGGCCGCCACCACGGCGGCCGGGGCACTGCCGCGCGTCCGGTGGCACCGGAACCGCCGGTGTACGGCCCGCCCGGGCGCCGATGCTGGAATGCTGGACGGACAAGGGCGGCGCACACAGCGGCGTACACGAGGAACACCGACAGTGGGGGACACAACGTCGTGGAGGACAGAGTGCGGGTCGTCATCGCCGAGGATTCGGTGCTGCTCCGGGAAGGACTCACCCGGCTGCTGACCGATCTCGGGCACGACGTCGTCGCCGGGGTGGGGGACGCCGAGGCACTGATCAAGACGATCAGCGATCTCGCGGGGCAGGACGCGCTGCCGGACGTGGTGGTCGCCGACGTACGGATGCCGCCGACCCACACCGACGAGGGCGTACGGGCGGCCGTGCGGCTGCGCAAGGACTACCCGGGCATCGGGGTGCTGGTGCTCTCGCAGTACGTCGAGGAGCAGTACGCCACCGAACTGCTGGCCGGCAGCAGTCGCGGAGTGGGCTACCTCCTGAAGGACCGGGTCGCCGAGGTCAGGGAGTTCGTGGACGCCGTGGTGCGGGTGGCGCAGGGCGGGACCGCGCTGGACCCCGAGGTGGTGGCCCAGCTGCTGGGCCGCAGCCGCAAGCAGGACGTGCTGGCGGGGCTCACGCCGCGCGAGCGGGAGGTCCTCGGTCTGATGGCGGAGGGACGCACGAATTCAGCCGTCGCCCGCCAGCTGGTGGTCAGCGACGGAGCCGTGGAGAAGCACGTCAGCAACATCTTCCTGAAACTGGGCCTGGCACCGAGTGACGGGGATCACCGACGCGTTCTCGCCGTTCTCACTTATCTGAACTCATGACGACGCGATGATCTACCCGTGATCATCTGGATGTTCCCACCGGCCGTCGAGCGATCACCCGGCTCACCACGACCTACGACGAAAGGATGAGCGCCGACGGGGGATCATCCGGTGAACAATGATCGACAGGTCCGGCCCATATGGCAAAGCGTGACGCATTCACGTCCTGAAAACGCGTCCACCATATGACCGGTCCCAAGGAAGGCGACCCTTACAGAAGTAGGGTGGGGCCTGGACCGCCGGCGGGTCGGCCGGTCCCGAGCCGCCGCCCCGAGGGAGGTCCAGTTCAGTGACCAGCCAGGTCAGTAGCCCAGCCGGAAAGTCCGATGAGGCCGGCGAAACCGTCGTCGGGGAGCAGCGCGCCCCGCACATTGATCGTACGGGTGCCACCGAGAAGGAAATCCGCCGTCTGGACCGGGTGATCATTCGTTTCGCGGGTGATTCGGGTGACGGTATGCAGTTGACGGGGGACCGGTTCACGTCGGAGACGGCTTCCTTCGGGAACGACTTGTCGACGCTGCCGAACTTCCCGGCCGAGATCCGGGCGCCCGCCGGTACGTTGCCGGGTGTGTCGTCGTTCCAGCTGCATTTCGCGGACCACGACATCCTGACACCGGGTGACGCGCCGAACGTACTGGTCGCGATGAATCCGGCGGCGTTGAAGGCGAATATCGCCGATGTGCCGCGCGGGGCCGACATCATCGTGAACACGGATGAGTTCACGAAGCGCCCGATGGCGAAGGTCGGATACGCCGAATCCCCTCTCGAGGACGGATCGCTCGAGGCGTACAGCGTGCATCCTGTGCCGTTGACGACGTTGACGATCGAGGCGTTGAAGGATTTCGGTCTTTCCCGTAAGGAGGCCGAGCGGTCGAAGAACATGTTCGCGCTTGGCCTGTTGTCCTGGATGTACAACCGTCCGACCGAGGGGACGGAGGCGTTCCTGCGGTCGAAGTTCGCGAAGAAACCGGTGATCGCCGAGGCGAATGTGGCGGCTTTCCGCGCGGGCTGGAATTTCGGCGAGACGACGGAGGATTTCGCGGTCTCGTACGAGGTCGCACCGGCGTCGAAGGCTTTCCCGACGGGTACGTACCGCAATATCTCGGGAAACCTGGCGTTGTCGTACGGGTTGATCGCGGCGGGCCGGCAGGCGGATCTGCCGGTGTATCTCGGTTCGTACCCGATCACTCCGGCGTCCGACATCCTGCACGAGCTCAGCAAGCACAAGAACTTCGGGGTACGGACGTTCCAGGCGGAGGACGAGATCGCCGGGATCGGGGCGGCTCTCGGCGCCGCGTTCGGCGGTGCGCTGGGAGTGACGACCACGTCGGGTCCCGGGGTGGCGCTGAAGTCGGAGACGATCGGGCTGGCGGTGTCGCTGGAGCTGCCGCTGCTGATCATCGACATCCAGCGCGGGGGTCCCTCGACGGGTCTTCCCACCAAGACGGAGCAGGCGGATCTGCTTCAGGCCATGTACGGGCGCAACGGTGAGGCACCGGTCCCGATCGTGGCACCGAAAACCCCGGCGGACTGCTTCGACGCGGCCCTGGACGCCGCCAGGATCGCGCTGACGTACCGCACCCCGGTGTTCCTGCTCTCGGACGGGTATCTGGCCAACGGCTCGGAGCCGTGGCGGATCCCCGAGGTCGACGGTCTCCCGGACCTGCGCACGCGGTTCGCGTCGGGCCCGAACCACACGCTCGCGGACGGCACGGAGGTGTTCTGGCCGTACAAGCGGGACCCGGAGACCCTGGCCCGTCCCTGGGCGGTGCCCGGCACCCCGGGGCTCGAGCACCGGATCGGCGGGATCGAGAAGCAGGACGGCTCGGGGAACATCTCCTACGACCCGGCCAACCACGACCACATGGTCCGTACCCGCCAGGCGAAGATCGACGGCATCCAGGTGCCCGACCTCGAGGTCGACGACCCGGCCGGCGCGAGAACCCTGGTCCTGGGCTGGGGCTCGACGTACGGACCGATCACCGCGGCGGTACGCCGGCTCCGTGCGGACGGGCAGACCATCGCACAGGCCCACCTGCGCCACCTCAACCCCTTCCCGGCCAACCTCGGGCAGGTACTGAAGGGGTACGACAAGGTCGTCGTGCCGGAGATGAACCTCGGCCAGCTCGCCATGCTGCTGCGGGCCAGGTACCTGGTGGACGCCCTCAGTCACACCCAGGTCAACGGAATGCCCTTCAAGGCCGAGCAGCTCGCCACAGTCCTCAAGGAGGCCAACGGTGCCTGACGCCAACGCCAACGAACTCCTCCAACTGGTCCCCAAGGCCGCGGGCAAGCAGTCCATGAAGGACTTCAAGTCCGACCAGGAGGTGCGCTGGTGCCCGGGCTGCGGTGACTACGCCGTGCTCGCGGCCGTGCAGGGCTTCATGCCCGAACTGGGCCTGGCCAAGGAGAACATCACCTTCGTCTCCGGCATCGGCTGCAGCTCCCGCTTCCCGTACTACATGAACACCTACGGGATGCACTCCATCCACGGCCGCGCCCCCTCCATCGCCACGGGCCTGGCCACCTCCCGCCGCGACCTGTCCGTCTGGGTCGTCACCGGCGACGGCGACGCGCTGTCCATCGGCGGGAACCACCTCATCCACGCCCTGCGCCGCAACGTCAACCTCAAGATCCTGCTGTTCAACAACCGGATCTACGGACTGACCAAAGGCCAGTACAGCCCCACCTCCGAAGTCGGCAAGATCACCAAGTCGACGCCCATGGGCTCCCTCGACGCCCCCTTCAACCCCCTCTCCCTCGCCCTGGGAGCCGAAGCCTCCTTCGTCGCCCGCACCGTCGACTCCGACCGCAAGCACCTCACCGGGGTGCTCCGCGCGGCCGCCGACCACCCCGGCACCGCCCTCGTGGAGATCTACCAGAACTGCAACATCTTCAACGACGGCGCCTTCGACGCGCTCAAGGACAAGGAACGGGCCCAGGAAGCGGTCATCCGCCTCGAACACGGCCAGCCGATCCTCTTCGGCACCGAGAACACCAAGGGCGTCGTCCGTGACCCCCTCACCGGCGACCTGAGCGTCGTCACGGTCACCGAGGACAACCGGTCCCGCATCCTCGTGCACGACGCCCACAATCCCAGCCCCACCACCGCGTTCGCCCTGACCCGCCTGGCCGACACCGACACACTCCACCACACACCCATCGGCGTACTCCGCAGTGTCGAACGCCCCGTCTACGACGCGCTCATGTCCGACCAGCTCGATGCCGCCGTCGAGCAGCGGGGCAAGGGCGACCTGAGCACGCTGCTCGCCGGCAACGACACGTGGACCGTGGTCGGCTGACCCGCCGTCACCCCTGTTCACCGGGGCCCGGGGCCGACTGGCTCCGGGCCTCGTCGTATGTCTCACGGGCTTCCTCCACGGCGTCCAGCCGCCGCTCGACCCACCGGACCAGCCCCCGGACCCGCTCCGCGGCCTCCCTGCCGAGCGGGGTCAGCGAGTAGTCCACCCTCGGCGGGATCACGGGCTTGGCGTCCCGGTGCACCAAGCCGTCACGCTCCAGCGTCTGCAGGGTCTGGGCCAGCATCTTCTCGCTGACACCACCCACGGTGCGGCGGAGCTCGCCGAAGCGGTGCGACCGCTCCAGCAGCGCGGCGAGCACCAGTACGCCCCAGCGGCTGGTGACGTGTTCCAGCACCAGCCGGGAGGGGCACATCGGCTGGTTGACGTCCGGTCGCCTGATCGCACTTACGCTCATGCCAGTACCTTACTTCAAAGTGGGTACTTTCGAAGAGAAAGTGCACCTCTTACAGTGAGTGCACAGAAAGCCGCACCCAGGATCAGCGCACCAGGAGGAATCCCATGAGCATCGTCGTCACCGGAGCCACCGGCCAGCTCGGCCGTCTCGTCATCGAGCGACTGCTCGACACGGTCCCCGCGGAGTCGGTCGCGGCGGTCGTCCGCGACAAGGAGAAGGCCGCCCCGCTCGCCGCCCGCGGCGTGGAGCTCCGCATCGCGGACTACGACCGGCCCGAGACCCTGGCCGGCGCGTTCCGGGCCGGGGACCGGGTGCTGCTGATCTCGGCCGACGAGGTCGGCCGGCGCGTTCCCCAGCACACCGCCGTGATCGAGGCCGCGAAGGCCGCGGGCGTCGCACAGCTCGCGTACACCGGCGTACTGGGCGGTCCCGGCGCGGACTTCCGGCTGGCCGCCGAACACAAGGTGACCGAGCAGCTGATCCTGGACTCCGGTCTTCCCCACACCTTCCTGCGCAACGGCTGGTACACCGAGAACTACACGGCGAATCTGGCGCCCGTGCTGGAGCACGGCGCCGTCGTCGCCAACGCCGGCGACGGCCGCATCGCCTCCGCCACCCGGGCCGACTACGCGGACGCGGCCGCAGCCGTGCTGACCGGCGAGGGGCACCTCAACGCCGCGTACGAGCTGAGTGGCGACGTGGCCTGGTCGCTGACCGAGTACGCCGCGGTGGTGGCCGCCGCGACCGGCAAGGAGATCGCCTACAAGAACGTGCCGGCCGCCGCCCATCAGGAGATCCTCGTCGGGGCCGGGCTGCCCGAACCCTTCGCCGCGATCCTCGTGGACGTGGACGAGGCCATCGCCCGCGGACTGCTCGCCGGGACGAGCGGCGACCTGGCCCGTCTGATCGGCCGCCCCACCACCCCCCTGGCCGAAACGGTCGCCGCGGCGGTCACCGGCGCCTGACCGGCCACGCCTCGCACCCTGTCATGACCGTTGCCATGAGACGGCAATGACAGCAGGGCCGTTGCGGCGCTACCGTCGTGCAGTCGGCGGCTCGCCGACCGCACGCGTCGCATGAGCGCCGGGAGGGCCCGTGGAAGGGAAGAACGAACAGCGGGCAGGCCTGCTGTACGGAATCGGCGCGTACGGGATGTGGGGCATCGTCCCCCTCTTCTGGCCGCTGCTGGAACCGTCGGGAGCGGTGGAGATCCTCGCTCACCGGATGGTGTGGTCGCTGGGCGTCGTAGGCGTCGCCCTGCTGCTCCTGCGCCGCTGGGCGTGGATCGGCGAGCTGGTACGGCAGCCCCGACGACTGGGGCTGATAGCGATCGCCGCGACCGTGATCTCGGTCAACTGGGGTCTCTACATCTGGTCCGTCAACAACGGCCATGTGGTCGAGGCATCGCTCGGCTACTTCATCAATCCCCTGGTGACGATCGCGATGGGCGTCCTGCTGCTCGGCGAGCGGCTGAGGCCGGTCCAGTGGACCGCGGTGGCGACCGGTCTCGCCGCGGTGCTCGTGCTGGCGATCGGTTACGGGCAGCCGCCGTGGATCTCGCTGGTGCTGGCGTTCTCGTTCGCCACGTACGGCCTGGTGAAGAAGAAGGTCGGCATGGGCGGCCTGGAGTCGCTGGCCGCCGAGACCGCCGTGCTGTTCGTACCGGCCCTGGGCTTCCTGCTGTGGCTCGGGGCGAGCGGCGACGCGACGTTCCTGGCCGGGGGCGCGGGGCACGGAGCGCTCCTCGCCACGACGGGGCTCGTCACCGCGATCCCGCTCGTCTGCTTCGGTGCCGCGGCGATCCGGGTGCCGCTGTCCGTCCTGGGCCTGCTGCAGTACCTGGCGCCGGTGTTCCAGTTCGCGCTCGGCATCCTGTACTTCCACGAGGCGATGCCGCCCGAGCGGTGGGCCGGCTTCGCGCTGGTCTGGGTGGCGCTGATGCTGCTGACCTGGGACGCGCTGCGGACGGCGCGACGCACGCGGGCGGAGGCCCTGCGCCTGGCCCTCCGGACGGCGCAGGCCGCGGCCCCCGTGGGGACGGCTTCCGCTTCCGCGCCGGACACACCCACACCCGCGAAATAGTTACCCAGTTGCTTTTTTAACTCGGTTGCGTTTTCCTGGTCGACAGGACCGACGTCGAACCGAGGAGCCGGCATGACCGACGTACTGATCGTGGGCGCGGGCCCGACCGGACTGACACTGGCCTGCGATCTCGCCCGGCGTGGCCTCGCCGTCCGGATCGTGGACAAGTCACCGCGGTACCCGCGCAGTTCCCGGTCCAAGGGGCCCAATCCCCGGTCGCTGGAGGTGCTGGAGGACCTGGGGGTCGTCGACGCGGTGCTGGCCGCGGGGGCGCCGCCGCTCCCGATGCGCAAGTACCGCGACGGAGTACCGGTCGCCGAGACCGATCCGTACGCCACCTCCTCACCGACACCGGACGCGCCCTACGACCGGGGCCGGCTGATCGCCCAGTGGCGGCTGGAGGAGATCCTGCGTGACCGCCTCGCGGAGTACGGCGTGCGCGTGGAGACCGGTACCGAGGTCGTGGGCCTCACCGACGACGGCGCCTCCGTGACCGTCGCACTCGCCGACGGCTCCACCACCGGCGCGCGCTTCGTGGTGGGCTGCGACGGCGCCCACAGCCGCGTACGGAAACTGCTCGGCGTCCCGTTCGACGGGGAGACGGACGAGGAGCAGATGATGGTCTGCGGCGATGTCGAGATCACCCCCGGTGTACTGGACCGGGGCGTCTGGCACCAGTGGTTCGACGAGGACGGAGCGGTCATGCTCTGCCCCGTCCCCGGCACGCGGACGGGCTGGTGGTTCCAGGCCGGCCCGGAACGGGACGCGAACGGCCGGCCCCTCGCACCCTCCCTCGACGGTTTCGGACGCCTCTTCGCCCGGCACACCCGGCTTCCGGCCGGTCACCTCACCGAGGCCTCGTTGCTCTCCACCTACCGCGTCAACGTGCGCATGGCGGACCACTACCGGGTGGGGAGGACGTTCCTGGCCGGGGACGCCGCCCATGTGCACGCGATCGCCGGCGGCCTGGGCATGAACACCGGCATCCAGGACGCCTTCAACCTCGGCTGGAAGCTCGCCCAGGTGCTGCGGGGGCGAGCGGACCCGGGGCTGCTGGACACCTACGAGGAGGAGCGGCTGCCCGTCGCCGCCTGGACGCTGGACCTCACGTCGGAGCGGCTGCGGGAGACGCTGGCGGCGATCAGGAAGCCGGGCGGCGGGCTCGACACCGCCGTCACCCCGTCCACGTCGGGTCTCGACCGCGGGTACCGGTGGAGCTCCCTGGCCCGCCCCGGTGGCCACGGCGGTCCACGGTCCGGCGACCGCGCTCCGGACGCCCCCTGCACCGAGGCGGCGACGGGCGCCCCCACCCGTCTGTTCCGCGCCTTCGCGGGCCCGCACATCACGCTGCTGGGCTTCGGCGCCGGCGCGGAGCGGGCGCTCGGGGAGGCGACCACCACCCATGGCGACGCGGTGCGGGCCTTCCGGCTGTACGGCGCCGAGCCCCCGGAACCCGGAGCGCCCACCGCCGGCCGGGAGGCCCTGCACGACCGGCAAGGGCACGCCCGCGCGGCGTACGGCATCGACCGGGACACCGTCGTCGTGGTCCGGCCGGACAACCACGTGGGGCTGATCGCCGACGCGGACGACCACGACGCGGTACGCCGGTACCTGGACGCGCTGGACAGGCCGCGAGAACCGGATTCGATGCGTGTGGCAGACATGGTGGACGGCACTCACAAAGGCTGATTGAGTGCCCGGATGGGGACGATCCTGAAGGACATGAGGCACGTTCAGTGGCATGAGCTGCGCCATGCCCAGGGCTCCGCCTCCCAGGTCCCCGGGATGCTGTCGCGGATCGCGTGGGGCGACGACGAGTCGGCCGAGGACGCGCTGAGCGATCTGGGGCAGTGCATCGGCGCCATGGCCGCGTTCGACGCCACGGTCGCCACGGTCCCGTTCCTGTGGGAACTCGCCGCCATGGAGACCGTGAAGGACCGTGCCGGGGTGCTCGCCCTGCTGGGGACGATCCTCGCCCATGGACACGCCCTCCACCCGGAGTGGACCCGGGACGCGCACCTGGCGGTCCTGACCGGCCGGATGACGGCCGAGCGGCTGGCGTCGGACGGTGACCCGGCCGTGCGCACGGCGGCCGGGGAACTCCTGGCGGCACTCGGCGCACACGCCTGCGCGACCTGCCCGCAGGAGTGAGGCCGTGGCCCGGCCGGAGGACACCGGCCACGTGCCGGACGCGGGGCTGAGCGCTCCGGCTCCCCCTGACGCGCGCCGGAGAACGCGGCCTGATTCCGGCGTTGCCGTTGCGGCTCCCTCGGGGGAACCGCTAGGAACGGTCGTATGACCCTGCACTGGAAAGTCGTCATCGACGCCGGCGACCCGCACGCCCAGGCCGACTTCTGGGCCGAGACCCTCGGCTATCTCGTCGAGGACAACAGCGCCCTGATCGAGGAACTGCTCGCCGTCGGAGCCGTGCCCGAGGCCGCGACGGTCGAGCCGCACGGGCACCGCGCGTGGCGCGATCTCGCCGCGGTCCGCCATCCGGACGATCCGTACGAGGAGAAGAGCGGGACCGGGCTGGGGCGCAGGCTGCTCTTCCAGCGTGTGGCGGAGGTCAAGACGGTGAAGAACCGCGTCCACCTGGACGTCCACTCGGCCCCCGGGCAGCGCGAGGCCGAGGTGGAACGGCTGCTGGGACTGGGCGCGAGCGTGCTGCGGATCGTCGAGGGACCCGGCGGGTCGTGGCAGGTGCTCCTGGACCCGGAGGGCAACGAATTCTGCGTCCACTGAGGGGGCCGACCGTCCGCGCAGGTCAGCGAGGTCCGGCGGAACGGCGATCTCTCTAGGCTGACCTCATGTTCACGCCACTGGCCGCATACACCCTGGTCGCCACGGATCTGGACGGCACGCTGCTGCGTTCCGACGACACCGTGAGCCCACGCTCCCGCGCCGCCCTCGCCCTCGCGGCGTCGGCAGGGGCACGGCATCTGATCGTCACGGGCCGTCCGGTGCCCGGCATACGCGCCCTGCTCGCGGACCTGGGCTACGACGGCCTCGTGGTCTGCGGGCAGGGCGCCCAGGTGTACGACGCCGGGTCGGCCCGCATCCTGCGCTCGGTCACGCTCGACCGGGACCTGGCCGAAGCCGCGCTCGGCAAGATCGAGGCCGAGGTGGGACAGGTGTTCGCCGCGGTCGACCAGGACGGCGCCGAGGGCATGACCCTGATCGAGCCGGGCTACCGCATGCCGCACGCCACCCTCCCCGCACGGCGAGCCGAACGCCGCGAGGAGCTGTGGGCTGCGCCGGTCATCAAGGTGCTCGTACGGCACCCCGAGCTGACGGACGACGAACTGGCCGCGACCGCCCGGGCGGCGGTGGGCGATCTGGCGTCCGTCACGATGGCGGGCCCGGGCACGGTGGAGCTGGCGCCGTACGGCGTGGACAAGGGGACCGGTGTCGCGGAGGCGGCCGGACTACTGGGCCGCGACCCCGCCGGCGCGGTCGCGTTCGGCGACATGCCCAACGACCTGCCGATGTTCCGCCTGGCGGGCCACCGGGTGGCGATGGCCGACGCCCACGCGGAGCTGCGTGCCGAAGCCGACGAGATCACGCTGTCGAACGAGGACGACGGAGTCGCGGTGGTCCTGGAGCGGCTCTTCGCCCGCACCTGAGAGTGCTCCCCGCCCGAGGCCGGAAAACACCTCCCGGAATGTCAATGCACATGCATATGATGCATGCGCCGGTAAAAACCGTACGCATTCACCTGGGGGCATCCATGACCACGCGCACCTTCCTCTTCCTGCTCGGCAGCAGCCGCGCCGCCGGCAACACCGAGCTGCTCGCCCGCCTCGCGGCCGAGCAGCTCCCGCCCGGCACGGAACAGCGCTGGCTGGACCTGCGGGACCTTCCGCTGCCCTCCTTCGAGGACCTGCGGCACACGGAGGGCCACACCGCTCCCACCGGGCACTCCGCGACCTTGCTGGAGGCGACACTCGCCGCCACCGACGTGGTCGTCGCCTCACCGCTGTACTGGTACTCGGTCTCCTCGTCCACCAAGCGCTACCTGGACCACTGGTCGGCCTGGCTGGAGGCGCCCGGCATCGACTTCCAGCGGCGGATGGCCGGGAAGACCCTCTGGGGGGTCACCGCACTCGCCGCCACCGACCTCACCGCCGCGGAACCCCTCGCGGGTACGCTGCGCAATTCGGCGCACTACCTGGGGATGCGCTGGGGCGGGGTACTGCTCGGCAACGGCAGCAAGCCCGGTGACGTACTGACCGACACCCGCGCGGTGGCCGACGCGAAGGCCTTCTTCAACTGACGCGTCACGGGGCCAGGGACCGCAGGACGTGCGACACCAGCGCGGCGACCGCGGTCTCGTCCTGCGCCGGTTTCCGCAGCACGAGCCGGTAGTAGACGGGACCGTAGAGCAGCTCCACCGCGAGGGGCAGATCGGCACCGGCAGGGATCTGCCCCTGCTCCTGAGCATGGCGCAGGCGCCCCACGGCGGCATCGACGCGAGGGCCGACGAGCTGCTCGCGGACGGACCGCGCGAGGCCGTCGTCGTGGTGCATCTCCGACAGGATCCCGGCGTAGAGCGGCCCGTAGGGCGGCGTGGAGATCAGCTTCACCAGACCGTTGACGTGAGTCCGCAGATCAGCCTCGATGTCACCGGTGTCGACGAACGGCGTGGCGTCGGCCAGCATCTCGGAGAGGGCCTCCAGCATCACGGCGCCCTTCGACGGCCACCAGCGGTAGATCGTCTTCTTGCTCACGCCGGCGCGCGCCGCGATGGCCTCGACGGTGACCCGGCCGTACGCCTTCTCCGCACACAGCTCCAGGGCGGCGTCCAGCGTCGCCCGTCGTGACCTCTCGCTGCGGCGCAGGGAACTCGGCGATGTGATCATTCGGTGAGCATAGGGGGATTCCCCCCACCGCTTGTTGACAGGTCGTCGCCAATAGTCGAACAATGACCAGGCCGGAAACGGAACGTACCGTGTCGTCGCGTTCCGCGCAGTACACCGTTCGTGCCGTTCGTGCCGCGACGAGCCGATCGGGGGACGGCTCGACCGGCCGACGGCACGGACGGCCCGTGCCGGGTCCCCCTCACACGCTGATGTCCTTCGTCGTGAAGCGCGCCCAGGCCGCGGAGCCGAACACCGCCGCGTAGAGCGCCTGCAGACCCAGGTTCCTGGCCATCTCGTCCCAGTAGACCGGTTCGCGCAGCAGGTCCGTGAAGGACAGCCAGTAGTGCGGGAAGAGATAGGGATGGATACCGTCGAGCTGCGGCATCGTGTCCAAAATCTGCACGGTGATCAGTACCCCGACCGTGGTCGCCATCGCCGCGATCCCGCTGTTGGTGAGGGTCGAGACGAAGAGACCCAGCGCCGCGAAGCCGATGAGGGACACCGCCACCGCGACCGCGATCATCCCCGCCCGCAGAAGTCCCTCGCCGAAGCCGATCCGGGTCCCCGAGATCGTCGTGACCTCACCGACGGGGAAGAGCAGCGACCCGGTCGCGAGTGCCGAGACCGCCACCACCAGGGTGGCGACCAGGCAGAACACCAGGACGGACGCGTACTTCGCGAGCAGCAGCCGGGTACGGCCCGCCGGCGCGACCAGCAGGTAACGCAAGGTGCCACCACTCGCCTCACCCGCCACGGAGTCCCCCGCGACGACGCCGACGGCCATCGGGAGGAAGACGGGAAGGGTCGCGGACAGCGCCGCGAAGACCAGGAACAGACCGTTGTGGGTGACCTGGGAGAGAAACGCGGGGCCGCCGCCGCCCGCCCCGCCCCGCGAGCCGTCACCCGTCTCGATGCGAACGGCGATCCCGATGAGGACGGGCACGGCCGCCAGCACACCGAGCAGGGCCAGGGTGCGCCACCGGCGAAGGGTGGTGACCAGTTCGGAGCGGAGGATTCCGAGGGTCCGGAGCGCACGGCGCGGTGCGCCGGCCGCCGGGACCGCAGTGAGTTCAGCCTGCGACATCGAATCCCTCTCCGGTGAGTGCGACGAAGGCGTCCTCCAGCGAGGCCCCCTCGACGCCGAAGGCGCGTACGCGCACACCGCCGCGCACCAGGGCGGCGTTGAGGTCCGCGAGTTCCGTCCCTGCCGGCGGAGCGTCGGCGCTCACCCGGTCCCCGTCGGTCACGAGGCCCGTCACCCCGTGTTCCGCGAGGACACGGGCCGCGCCGGCCGGGTCGGGGGTGGTCACGGCGAGCCGGCCCCGGGCGCCCGCCGCGAGCGCGGCGACCGGGCCCTGGACGAGGAGCCTGCCACGGGCCATCACCGCGGCGTGGGTGCAGACCTGTTCGATCTCGTCGAGCAGGTGCGAGGAGAGAAAGACGGTGGTGCCCTCGGCCGCCAGCTCCCGGACCAGGGTGCGGATCTCGCGCATGCCCTGCGGGTCGAGACCGTTGGTCGGTTCGTCCAGCACGAGCAGCCGGCGCGGCTGGAGGAGAGCGGCGGCCAGCCCGAGGCGCTGCTTCATCCCGAGCGAGTACGCCCTGGCCTTCTTGCCGGCCGCGGCGGCGAGCCCGACCCGGTCCAGGGCGCTGCCGACCCGCGCGCGCCGGGTACGGGGATCGGCCGCCGGGTCGGCGGAGTCGAAGCGTACGAGATTGTCACGGCCTGTCAGGAACCCGTACAGCGCGGGCCCTTCGATGAGCGCGCCGACCTGCGGGAGCACCGTGCGGGCGGCGGCCGGCATGGGGCGGCCCAGGACGTGTGCCGTGCCGGAGGTCGGGGTGATGAGCCCCATCAGCATCCGGATCGTCGTGGTCTTGCCGGAGCCGTTGGGCCCCAGGAAGCCGAAGACGCTCCCGGCCGGAACGGCGAGGTCGAGCCCGTCGACGGCCGGCTGCCCGCCGCGATACCGCTTGGTGAGCCCGCGCGTCTCGATCACGGTCCCGGGCTCCGGCCCCGTGTCCGCCCCCGCCCCCACCGTCCTGGCCGCTGTGTCGGTCATCCGCTCTCCCGGTCCTGTCGCCGCGCCGTGTACGCAACCGCCCCGCCGTACGGAGCGTACGACGGGGCGGGACCTGCGATGCGTCCTACTCGGCGGCGTTTTTTTCGGCCGCCTTCACCAGCGTGTCCGCGGTGACCGCGCCGACGTAGACCTTGCCGTCGTCCGTCATCAGCGCGTTGACGAGGCGCGTCTTGAAGACCGTGCCCGAGCCGAAGTCGCCGGTGACCTTGTCGCCGAGCGCGTCCAGGAACTGCTGCGCCTGCGGCGGTACGTCCCCGGAGCCCTCGGTGGGCAGTCCCGCCCCGCCCGGGAGCTCGATCTCGGCGACGGCGTTCCAGCCCTCGCCGATGACGTCGAGGCCCTTGAAGTCCTTGAGTGCGGACAGGTCCTCCTGGGCCTTCTCCGCCGCGCCCTTCTGCGCCGCCCCGGCCTCCAGCTCGTCGGCCTCGGTCACCTTCGCGCCCTTGGGCGGGGTGAAGGTGAAGGAGGAGGCCGCGGGCTTCGCGAAGTCGACCTCGGTGAAGCCGGCGTCGACCGCGGCCTTGCCGCCACCGCTCGGGGCCAGCGTGAACTTCAGCGGCACCCCGGTCGAGGCGTCGACGGCGACCGTGACGGAGCCGATCGTCGAACCGGACTGCTTGGGCTTGATCACGAGCTTGTAGGCGTCGCGCCCCGCCACCTGCGCCGTACCGTCGACGGTGACGGACGTGGTGTCACCGGCGGCGGCGAGCGCCTCCTCGGCGAACTCCTTCGGAGTGGCCGGCACCCCCTCGGGCGCCTTGTGCTGCTCGGACTTGCCGTCCTCGCGCCCGGCGCCCTCGGACCGCGCGTGGTAGACCTCGTTGCTCTCGCTGTCGTAGCCCCAGACGTCGTCCCCGTTGTGGACGAGGCTGTACTCGGAGCCCTCACCGAGGACGGAGAGCCGCTGCTTGTCGGGGCCGTCGACCGCGACGCGGAGCGTGTGCGTCCCGGAGGCGAGCTCCATCAGCTTGGTGTCGGGGGCCGCGCTCGACTCGCCCGAACCCGATCCGGCGCCCTGCGCGAAGGAGCCCGCGAGCCCGCCGAGCGAGGGGATGCCGAGGTCGGTGCTGATCTTCACCGTGCCGGAGAGCTGCTCCTCGTCCGACGCGGCGATCTTCTCGATGAGTTCCTGAGCGGTGATGTCCGGCAGATCCGGGTCGCCGGAGGCGGCGAGCGCCGGGACGAGTCCGATCGTCGCCGCCGCCACGCCCGCCACCGCGAACGGGACGATGTAGCGCGCCGCCTTCCGGCGGCCCACGACAGTGCCCGTGGCCTCGCCGTTGGTCTGTGCGCTGTCGTTCGGTGCCATGTGTGCTCTACCTCCGTGGTCGGCGGCTGCCATCCCGTTGCACGTTTCCACTCCCCGCCGCCATTCTCACCCGATGTGGTCAGGAGTGGTTGACATCCATCTGACCAAATCGGGCGGCGACAAGCGTCAGCCCCCGGGAGCAACTATGCGTACCTCTCGGGGATGACCCCGGTGCACCGGGGACGCGGGCACCCCTAGGGGTCACCCCGCGCGGTGCACCACGGCGTCGCACAGTTCCTCGAGCGCGGCCTTCGCGTAGCACTCGGGCAGCGGTGCCAGCGTCGCCCGTGCCTCCTGGGCGTAGCGGACGGTGTCGCGCCGCGCCTGTTCGAGTGCCGGGTGGGCGCGCAGCCGGCGCAGGGCCTCGGCGAGGTCGGCGTCGTCGCCGAGGTCACCGTCCAGCAGCTCCACGAGCTCCTTGTCCTCCGGGCGGCCCTCGGCCGCCGCCCGCGCGCGCAGGTGGAGGACCGGCAGGGTGGGGATGCCCTCGCGCAGGTCGGTGCCGGGCGTCTTGCCCGACTCGTGGGAGTCGGAGGCGATGTCCAGGACGTCGTCGGCGAGCTGGAAGGCGATGCCGAGGCGTTCGCCGTACTGGGTGAGGATGTCGACGACCGACTCGTCGGCCCCCGCCATCAGCGCGCCGAACCGGCCGGACACGGCGACCAGCGAGCCGGTCTTACCGCTCAGCACGTCCATGTAGTGGTCCACCGGGTCACGCCCGTCCCGGGGGCCCGCGGTCTCCAGGATCTGCCCCGTGACCAGCCGTTCGAACGCCTCCGCCTGGATGCGTACGGCCTCCGGGCCGAGGTCGGCCAGGATGTGCGAGGCGCGGGCGAAGAGGAAGTCACCCGTCAGGACGGCGACGGAGTTGCCCCAGCGGGTGTTGGCGCTCTCCACCCCGCGGCGTACGTCCGCCTCGTCCATCACGTCGTCGTGGTACAGCGTCGCCAGGTGCGTCAGTTCGACGACCACGGCGGCGGGGACGACGCCCGGGGCGTCGGGGTCACCGAACTGGGACGCGAGCATCACCAGCAGCGGCCGGAAACGCTTTCCGCCGGCGCTCACGAGGTGCTGTGCGGCCTCCGTGATGAACGGGACCTCGCTTTTGGTGGCAGTCAGCAAGCCCGCCTCGACAGCGGCCAAACCGGCCTGGACATCGGCCTCAAGAGCCTGGTCCCGCACGCTCAGTCCGAACGGCCCGACGACGGTCACGAGGGGATCTCCTGTCTGCTGACGATCACACGGAATGTCGATGTGTCGTTGTCCTCACTCGAGTCAGCGTATCCGGTCCCCTTTGGATCACCGTGGGCGCCTTCCCGCCGCCGCCGGTATGTTCGGCATCAGCTCATACGATCAGGAGTTGTCGCTTTGTCCCACACCGCGACCGGTACCGAACCGGTCCAGCCCCCGCCCGGAGACGGCCAGGCCTTCTTCGGCCAGCCACGTGGTCTGATGACCTTGTCCGGGCTGGAGGTCTGGGAGCGTTTCTCGTTCCTCGGGATGCAGGCCATCCTGGTCCTCTTCTTCGCCGACAAGGTCTCCGACGACGGCATGGGCATGGACCCGGGCACGGCCGCCTCCGTGTCCGCCGCCTACGGCACCCTGGTCTACCTCGTGTCCGTGGCGGGCGGCTGGCTGGCCGACCGGATCCTCGGTTCGTACCGCGCCGTGCTCTACGGCGGCATCCTCATCGCCTGCGGCCACTACGCCATGGCCGTGCCCACCGCCACGATGACCTGGGTGGGCCTCGGTCTGATCAGCGCGGGGACGGGGCTGCTCAAGCCCAATGTCGCCTCGATGGTCGGCAAGCTCTACCGCACGGAGGACCAGCGCCGCGACGCCGGCTTCGCGCTCTACTACATGGGCATCAACATCGGTGCCTTCGCCGGGCCGCTGGTCACCGGATGGCTCGGCGAGCACGCGGGCTGGCACTGGGGCTTCTCGGCCGCGGCGATCGGCATGACGCTCGGCCTGGTCCAGTACGTCGCGGGCCGGCGTCACCTGGCCGGGCGAAAGCACGCGGCGGAGTACGCCCTCGCACCCGGCCCGATGCGCCGGGCCGTGCTGACGATCGTGGCCGGCATCGTGGCGGCCGCCCTGGTGGCGACCGCCCTCGCGCTGGCCGGCCGGCTCACGACGGACCGCTTCGTCGACGTGCTCACCCTCGTCTCGGTGATCGCGCCCGTCGTGTACTTCGTCGTGATGTTCAGGAGCCCCCGGGTCACCCCGGAGGAGCGCGGCAGGCTCCGGCCGTACGTCGTGCTGTTCCTGGCCTCCGTGGTGTTCAACTTCATCCTCTTCCAGGCGTACTCGACGATGATGCTGCTCGCCTCGACGAACGCCCGTACGGAGATCTTCGGCTTCCACTTCCCGGCGAGCTGGTACGCCTCCGCCCTGGGGGCCTTCGAGGTCGCACTGGCGCCCGTCGTCGCCGCCGTATGGGCCCGGATGGGGCCGCGCCAGCCGCACGCCTCGAACAAGATCGCGATCGGGGTGATCCTCGGCGGGCTCTCCTTCCTCCTGATGGTCCTTCCGACCTCCGGCCACGCGGACGACACGTACGAGATGGCCGCCTGGTGGATCGTCGGCTCCTACCTGCTGCTCGGCCTCGGTGACATCCTGCTGGAGACCTCCGGCATGTCCGCCACCACGAAGCTCGCGCCCAAGGCGTTCGCCAGCCAGACCATGGCGCTGTGGTTCCTGTCGCTGGCCCTCGCCAACGGCATCCAGGCACAGATCGTGAAGCTCTACGGCGAGGTCTCCATCCCCGCCTACTTCGGTGTCAATGGCGCCATCGCGGTGGTGGCCGGTGTGGCCGTCATCGCCGCCGCTCCTTGGCTCAGGCGCACCATGCACCCCGTCCACTGAGGTACCACCATGCACATCCGCACCGATTTCCCGTACGAGACCACCCACGAGGACCTCTACATCCCCCTCGCGGACGGCACCCAGCTGTACGCCAGGATCTGGCGTCCGGTCACCGGCGAACCGGTGCCCGCCCTGCTGGAGTACCTGCCCTACCGGCTCAGCGACTGGACGGCGCCGCGCGACCGGCAGCGCCACCCCTGGTACGCGGGCCACGGTTACGCCTCCGTACGGGTCGACGTCCGCGGACACGGCAACAGCGAGGGCGTGCCCGGGGACGAGTACGACGCGACGGAACTCGCCGACGGGGTCGCCGTCGTGCACTGGCTGGCCCAGCAGGAGTGGTGCTCGGGCAGGGTCGGCATGTTCGGTATCTCCTGGGGCGGCTTCAACGCGCTCCAGATCGCGGCGCTCGCCCCGGAGCCCCTGAAGGCGGTCGTCACCGTGTGCTCGGCCGACGACCGCTACGACAACGACGTCCACTACATGGGCGGCTCCGTCCTCGGTGTGGACATGCACGCCTGGGCCTCCACCATGCTGGCCTTCGTCTCCCGGCCCCCGGACCCGGCGGACGTCGGTGACGACTGGCGCGACATGTGGCTGCGGCGGCTCGAGAAGGTCGAGCCGTTCATCCATACGTGGCTGGCACACCAGACCCGTGACGACTACTGGAAGCACGGCAGCGTCTGTGAGGACTACGGCGCCGTCGAGGCGAAGGTCCTGGCCGTGGGCGGCTGGCACGACCCCTACCGGGACACCGTCCTGAGACTCGTCGAGCATCTGGACCCCGGACAGGTGCGCGGACTGATCGGTCCCTGGTCCCATCAGTACCCGGACCGGGGCCTGCCCCCGGGACCCGCGATCGGCTTCCTCCAGGAGACCCTGCGCTGGTGGGACCAGCACCTGAAGGACCAGGACACCGGGGTGATGAACGAGCCCCTGCTGCGGTCCTGGATCAGCGGCTCGCACCGCCCCGCCACGGTCTACGAGACACTGCCCGGCCGCTGGGTCGGCGACGCGGCCTGGCCGTCCGAGAACGTCGCTCCGGTCACATACGGCCTGGAGGGCGGGCCACAGACCGTCCGCTCGCCGCAGCAGACCGGGCTGGACGCTGGCCGCTTCTTCCCGTTCGGCAACGACGCCGACCTGCCACCGGACCAGCGGGACGAGGACGCCAAGTCGGTGTGCTTCGAGTTTCCCGTCGAGGACGCCCCGATCGAGATCCTCGGCCGTCCACAGGTGACGCTCCTGCTCCGGATGGACGTACCGCGCGGCCAGGTGATCGCCCGGCTCTGCGACGTGGCCCCGGACGGGGCCTCCACCCTGGTGACCCGTGGGGCCCTCAACCTGGCCACCCGTCACGGGCGCGACCGCGCGGAGGACTGGCCCGTCGGGGAAACCGAGTACGTGACCTTCCAGCTGAACGGCATCGGGCACACCTTCCCGCCCGGCCACCGGATCAGGCTCGCCGTCTCCTCCTCGTACTGGCCGTGGATCTGGCCCCAGGCCGGTTCGGCGGGCTTCACGCTCGAGGCGGAGGGCAGCCTCGTCGAGCTCCCGGTGCGCCGGCACACCGAGGACCCCGCGATCACCTTCGGTGAACCGGAGCAGGCGGAGCCGCTCGGCGTGGTCTTCCCGGTCACGCTCGACGAGCAGCGCCCTGAGCGTCTGGTGGTCCGTGACGTCGCCAAGGGCGAATGGCGTCTGGAGGTCGATCCGCGCTACGGCGGTACGCGGGTCTACCCCGACGGGCTGGAGTTCACCGAGGACGCGCTGGAGACGTACACCATCCAGCAGGACGACCCACTGTCGGCCAGGGCCCGTTCGGACTGGACGATCCGGCTGCACCGTCCCGAGATGGCCTGGGACGTGCGTGTGGAGACGCGTTCGGAGACGAGCGCCGACGCGGACGACTTCATCACGTCCAACGAGGTCGTGTGCAGGGACGGTGACGAGATCGTCTTCCACCGCACCTGGGAGAAGCGGATCCCGCGCACGGCGGGCTGACCAGGGTTGACGCGTAACTTTCCGGGCATCACGCCTACTTGAGGCACTGCCGCGGAGCGGTGACGCCGACGTACCGTGTTCCTCACGCGACTGGAAAGGGGCAGCGACAGATGCCCGAGCAGAGCAGCCCGCTCGACCTGGCCGAGGGCGATCCCTTCGGTCCGCACAACCTTCCCTACGGTGTGTTCTCCACCCCCGGACACCCCGAGGACCGAAGGGTCGGAGTGCGTATCGGCCGGCATGTGCTGGACGCCGGAGCGGCGGCACACGCACTCGGTTCGCCGTACGCCAGACTGCTGGCGCAGCCCAGCCTGATGCCGCTGCTGGCGGCGGGCCGCACCGCGTGGCGCGACGTACGGCGGGCACTGACGGCGTGGGTGACGGTGCCGTCCCACCGCCCGGACCTGGAGCCGCTGCTCCACCCGCTGGACGCGGTGACCCTGCACCTGCCGTACGAGGTCGCGGACTACGTCGACTTCTACGCCAGCGAGCACCACGCCACCAACGTGGGGCGGATCTTCCGTCCCGACGGCGCGGCACTCACCCCCAACTGGAAGCACCTGCCGATCGGTTACCACGGGCGGGCCGGCACGGTCGTCGTCTCCGGCACGGACGTGGTCCGCCCCTCCGGGCAGCGCAAGGCGCCGGCCGACCCCGTCCCCGTCTTCGGCCCCTCGGTGAAGCTGGACATCGAGGCCGAGGTCGGCTTCGTCGTCGGCGTCCCCTCGGAGCAGGGCTCCCCCGTGGCGCTCGGCGACTTCCGCGAGCACGTCTTCGGGCTGTCCCTGCTCAACGACTGGTCGGCGCGGGACATCCAGGCCTGGGAGTACGTGCCGCTGGGCCCGTTCCTCGGCAAGTCCTTCGCCACCTCGGTGTCGGCGTGGGTGACTCCGCTGGAGGCCCTGGACGCGGCCCGCACGGCGCCGCCCACGAGGGACGCCGAACTCCTTCCCTATCTGGAGGACGCGGACGACGAGGAACCGGGCGGCTTCGACATCCGCATCTCGGTGGAGATCAACGGCCGGATCGTCTCCGAGCCGCCGTTCGCCTCCATGTACTGGACGGCGGCCCAGCAGCTGGCGCAGATGACGGTGAACGGCGCCTCGCTGCGCACGGGCGACCTCTACGGCTCGGGCACCGTCAGCGGCGCCGAGCCGGGTCAGCGCGGCTCCCTGCTCGAACTCACCTGGAACGGCCGCGATCCGCTGGACCTGGCCGAGGGCAAGCGGACGTTCCTGGAGGACGGCGACACCGTCACCCTGACCGCCTGGGCTCCTGGACCGCACGGCACGCGGGTCGGGCTCGGCGAGGTCACCGGACGGATCACGGCCTCGCCGTGAACGACACCACGCCGACGCTCCCGGAGGAACTGCTGCTGCTCGCCCTGGACCCCGTCCGCGGCAAGCCCTACTGCCGCGGACGGTTCCTGGAGTACGGCGTCGCCGGCGCCGCCCTGGCGGAGCTGGAGCTGCAGGGGCGGGTCGCCGAGGAACGCGGGCGGGTGGTGGTCGTCAATCCGCTGGACCCGCCCGACCCACTGCTCGCGGTGTTCCTGCGGAGCCTCCCACCGCCCGGCAAGAGCAGATTCGGTTCGGGAGCGGCGGCCCGGTGCTGGGTGCGGCAGTCGGGGCGGCGGGCCGAAGGGATGTATCTGGACGCCCTGGTGGAGCGGGGCGTCCTGCGCAGGGAGACCCGGCGGTTCCTCGGGCTGCTCCCCTACCACCGCCACCCTGCGGGCCCCGCCTCCCCGGCCGAACGGATCCGGCAGCGCTTCGAGGCGTCGCGCGCGGCGGGTTTCCCCGACAGCCGTAGCCGGCTGCTCGCGGCGCTGGCGGCGGCGGTGGAACTGCCGGCGGTGGTGAAGCAGGGCGACCGCCGCACACGCGCGGCGGCGCGGGCGCTGGCCCGCCAGGAATGGCCGGCGC
Source organism: Streptomyces sp. NPDC005791 (assembly GCF_042871485.1). Lineage (NCBI taxonomy): Bacteria > Bacillati > Actinomycetota > Actinomycetes > Kitasatosporales > Streptomycetaceae > Streptomyces > Streptomyces sp. NPDC005791. The sequence continues at coordinate 365,001 of NZ_JBIAIP010000001.1, read as the reverse complement.
TGGCCGTGCACCGCAACGTGCGCCAGGACAAGGCGGCCCAGGCCGGGGGCGGCGACGGCGACGGCGGCGGGGGCGGGGGCGACTGAGCCCGACCGGTGTCCGAAGGGTGGTCATCCAGGTGGCAGATCTTCGTAGGCAGAGGCGATAAGGCCTGGTCACAGCAGTGCGCCCCTGGTCCACAGGTGGCGCAACACTGTGGCAACACCATCGTCGGCACCCCGTCGGTATGGTCCAGCGCATGCCAGCCGAACGCACCCGAGAGCACACCGTGCCCGTCGCCGCCGCCCGTCGGCGCCGGCTGCGCTCGGACCATGCCCGGCTGCTGGCCGACCTGCTGCGTCATCAGGTGCGTACAGGCGGCTTCCCGGGTGGTGTACTGCCCTATGAGGACGCGATCGGCAGCGACTACCGCGTCTCGCGCAACACCGTCCGCCAGGCCCTGGACCTGCTGCGCGCCGAGGGCCTGGTGGAACGGCAGCCCGGTGTCGGCACCGTCGTCGTCAGCGAGAGGTACCCGCACCGCCTCGACCGGCTCCAGGGCCTGGCCGAGACCCTCCGCGAACACGGCCGGGTCACCAACGAGGTCCGTACCGTCGGCCCCGTACCGGCACCGGGTCCCGTCGCGCGGCGGCTACGGATCGCCGAGCACACCGACGTGCTCTACATCGAGCGGCGCCGGCTGCTGAACGGGCTGCCGCTCTCCCTCGACCTCACCTACGTACCCATGGACATCGGGACCGGCCTGCTCGGCTGCGACCTGGAGAACACCGACGTCTTCCGGCTGCTGGAGACCCTCACGGGGCAGCCGCTCGGCACGGCCGAGATCACCATGGAGGCCGTCAACGCCGACGCGCACTCCGCCGCCGTGCTGGAGACCCCGCACGGCTCCGCCGTCCTGATGCTGGAAAGACTCACCCACCTCGCGGACGGCCGGCCGGTGGACCTGGAGTTCATCCGGTTCCGTGGCGACCGCATCAGCATGAGCGGCCTGCTGCACAGGTCCGACTGAGCCCCTCCCCCGCCCCGCATTCCCCCTCTTTCCTGGAGACCGCCATGCCTCTGGCGCCCCAGCGGGCCGATGTGCCCGTGACCATCGACGAGTCCAAGTGCATCGACGGCTGCACCCTCTGCGTCGACATGTGCCCGCTCGATTCCCTCGCCATCCACCCGGACAGCGGCAAGGCGTACATGCACGTCGACGAGTGCTGGTACTGCGGCCCGTGCGCGGCCCGGTGTCCCACCGACGCGGTCACGGTCAACATGCCCTACCTCCTCCGGTGAAAGGCACCACCTCCCATGCGACGCACGGCAAGCCGTACTGCCGGGGCCCTGCTGGCCTCCGCGCTGCTCGTCCCGCTCATGGCGGGCTGCGGTGGCGAGGCGGGCGCGGGTGACGACGGCACGGTCACGGTGACCGTCGGATACCAGTCCAGGACCATCAACACCGTCACGGCGGGCACCCTGCTGCGCTCGCTCGGCTACTTCGAGGACGAGCTGCGCGCCCGGGGCGAGCGGGACGGCGTCACGTACGAGGTGAAGTGGCAGGACTACGCGACCGGCGCCCCGATCACCGCCCAGATGACGGCGGGGAAGATCGACATCGGCTCGATGGGCGACTTCCCGCTGCTGATCAACGCGGCACGCGGCAAGCAGCTGAACCGTCCGACCAAGCTGGTCTCCGTCACCGGATACAACCTTCGGGGCGGTCTCAACACCGTGGTGACCGCCCCGGATTCGCCTCTCGGCTCGTTGAAGGACCTACAGGGCAAGAAGGTCTCCACGAGCGTCGGCTCGGCTGCCGACGGAACACTCGTCCGCGCGCTCCAGCAGGCCGGCCTCGACCCGGAGAAGGACATCCGCAAGCTCAACCAGCAGCCTGCGGTGGGGGCGTCGGCCCTCCAGGCCGGCAGCGCCGACGCGCTCTCGCAGTTCGTGGCGTGGCCGGGGCTGCTGGCCTTCCAGGGCCGGGCGAAGGCCCTCTACGACGGGGCGGAGCTGAATCTCCCCACCTTCCACGGGGTCACCGTGGTCGAGGACTTCGCGAAGGACCGGCCCGCCGTGCTGGAGGACTTCCTCCGGGCGCAGGGCCGTGCGACGGAGTATCTGCACGAGCATCCGGTGGCGGCCTCGGAGTCGGTGGCGAAGGCGACGGGACTGCCGGCCGAGGTCGTCCACCTCTACAACGGCGCCCAGGGCATCGCCACGTTCGACACGACGGTGAAGCCCGCGCTGGTGGCGGCGCTCAAGAAGGACGTCCCGGTGCTGCGTTCGGCGAAACTGGTCGGGGATGTGGACGTCGACGCGTTCGTCGACGAGCAGTACGTGAAGCGGGTGCACGGCTCCGCCTACGCGAAGGCACGGGCCGCCGGCCCGCCCGCCGCACGCGGTGGCGAGGTGTGGCTGAAGGGCGAGGACAGCACGTCGGCCTTCGCCACCTCCGCGGAGGTCCTGCGCTACGCCGCCGGGCACAAGGACCGGCTCCGCGCCGCGTACGTCCCCGACGCGGGCACCGGGACCCTGTGGTTCGCGGACCGCGCGGTCTGGGTGTCGGACGGGCCGGAGCTGAGGCCGTACGTCACCGGGTCCGCGGCCCGCGCCGACGTCGCCGCGCATCCCGGCGCACGCATCGTCCCGTACGCCACCGCGCTCGACCTGGCCCGCCCCTCATGAGGGCGCGGCGGTGGTCCCTCGCGCTGCGGGTGCTGTCACTGGTGGCCGCGCTCGGCATCTGGCAGCTGCTGACCTCCTACGACGTAAACCTGTGGCTGCGTTTCGAACAGTTCCCCACGGTCACCGACGTGGCCCGGGCGTTCGGGGACCGGCTCGGCAGCGACGCGTACTGGCAGGACCTCACCGACAGCCTGACCAGGATCGTCACCGGCTTCTCCCTGGCCGCCGTCCTCGGCATCACGGTCGGCACGGCCGTCGCGCGGTCCCGGGTCGTCTCGGACCTGCTGGGGCCCGTCCTGGAGGTGATACGCCCGGTTCCGGCGATCGCCCTGGTGCCCGTCGCGATCCTGCTCTTCCCCAGCAACGAGCAGGGCATCGTCTTCATCACCTGCACCGCCGCGTTCTTCCCCGTCATGGTCTCCACCCGGCACGCGGTGCGGGCGCTCACCCCGGTGTGGGAGGAGGCGGTCCTGACCATGGGGGGCGGCCGGTGGCGGATCATCGGCTCCGTCGTCCTGCCCGGCGCGCTCCCCGGCATCCTCGGCGGGCTCTCCGTCGGCATGGGGGTGTCGTGGATCTGTGTGATCTCCGCGGAGATGATCTCCGGCGAGTACGGGGTCGGCTACCGCACCTGGCAGGACTACACGGTCGTCGACTATCCGGGGGTCTTCGTCGGCATGGCCACGATCGGCCTGCTCGGGTGGATCACCTCCACGGCGGTGGAGCTGCTCGGCCGCCGGCTCACCCGGTGGCTGCCGCGCACGGAGGACAGCCGTCCTCCGTCCCCCGTACGGCACCGGAACCCGGCCGCGCCCCCGGCGGCGCCGGTCCCCCTGGCGAAGGAGCGGGTGCGCCCATGACCACGACCACTTCCCCGGGCGTCCGGCTGACCCTGCGCGGTGCCGTGCTCGGCCGGGCCGGGGCCCCGGTGCTCGACGGCATCGACCTCGACGTCGTACCCGGCGAGATCCTGGCCGTCGTCGGCCCGTCCGGCTGCGGCAAGTCCACGCTGCTGCGCACCCTGGCCGGGCTGCTGCCCGCCCTCGGCGGCGAGGTCACCCAGGACGGCGACGCGATCACCGCACCCCACGCCGAGCGGGCCCTCGTCTTCCAGGACGACGCGCTGCTGCCCTGGCGCACGGTGCGGGCCAACGTCGAACTCCCCCTGGCCATCGCGGGCATCCCACGGGCCCGACGCCGGACGCACGCCGAGGACTGGCTGGCCCGGGTCGGCCTGGACGCCCACGGGGCGAAGCTCCCGCACCGCATCTCCGGCGGTCAGCGCCAGCGGGTCCAGCTGGCCCGCGCCCTGGCCGCCGAGCCGCGCGCGGTCCTGATGGACGAACCCTTCGGGGCGCTGGACGCCCAGACCAGGGCCGGGATGCAGCAGCTTCTCGTCGACGTCCTCCGGGGCAGGGGCGCCACGGTCGTCTTCGTCACGCACGACGTGGACGAGGCGCTGTTCCTCGGCGACCGGGTCGCGCTGCTGCCCACCGGACGCGTCCTGGACGTACCTCGTCCGCGCGAACGCGCCGCGCACACCGACCCGGCGACCGTCGCGCTGCGCCGCGAGGTCCTCGAATCGCTCACCCCCACCCACTGAAAGGCCCGACCGTGCAGATCCCCGCCCTCGCCGACGCCGAGGAACTCTCCTGCGACGTGCTGGTCGTCGGGGGCGGCACGGCCGGCACGATGGCCGCGCTCACCGCCGCCGAGCACGGCGCCTCCGTCCTGCTGCTGGAGAAGGCGCACGTCCGGCACTCCGGCGCCCTCGCCATGGGCATGGACGGGGTGAACAACGCCGTGATCCCGGGCCGGGCCGAACCCGACGACTACGTCGCGGAGATCACCCGCGCCAACGACGGCATCGTCGACCAGTCCACCGTCCGCCGGACCGCGGAGCGCGGATACGGGATGGTGCGGCGGCTGGAGTCGTACGGGGTGAAGTTCGAGAAGGACGAGCACGGGGAGTACGCCGTCCGGCAGGTGCACCGCTCCGGCTCGTACGTGCTGCCGATGCCCGAGGGCAAGGACGTCAAGAAGGTCCTCTACCGGCAGTTGCGGCGCCGGGAGATGCGGGAGCGGATCCGGATCGAGAACCGGGTGATGCCGGTCCGCGTCCTCACCGGCGACGACGGCCGGGCGATCGGCGCGGCTGCCTTCAACACCCGTACGGGAGCGTTCGTCGTGGTCCGCGCCGGGGCGGTCGTCCTGGCCACCGGCCCCTGCGGGCGGCTCGGCCTGCCCGCGTCGGGGTACCTCTACGGCACGTACGAGAACCCCACCAACGCGGGTGACGGCTACGCGATGGCGTACCACGCGGGCGCCGAGCTGACCGGTATCGAGTGCTTCCAGATCAACCCGCTGATCAAGGACTACAACGGGCCGGCCTGCGCCTACGTCGCCAATCCCTTCGGCGGCTACCAGGTGAACAGGCACGGCGAGCGGTTCGTCGACTCCGACTACTGGTCGGGACAGATGATGTCCGAGTTCGCGGCGGAGGTCGCCTCCGACCGGGGGCCGGTGTACCTGAAACTGAGCCACCTGCCCGAGGAGTCCGTCAGCGCCCTTGAGGGCATCCTGCACTCCACGGAACGGCCGACGCGCGGCACGTTCCACGCGAACCGGGGCCACGACTACCGCACCCACGACATCGAGATGCACATCTCCGAGATCGGTCTGTGCGGCGGGCACTCGGCCTCCGGGGTCCGCGTCGACGACCAGGCGCGCACGACGGTGCCGCGCCTGTACGCGGCCGGGGACCTGGCCTGCGTCCCGCACAACTACATGATCGGCGCGTTCGTCTACGGCGATCTGGCGGGCGCCGACGCCTCGCAGTACACGGCGTACGAGGGCGAACTGCCCGCCGGTCAGCTGCGCGAGGCCCACGAGCTGGTCTACCGGCCGCTGCGCAACCCGGAGGGGCCGCCGCAGCCCCAGGTCGAGTACAAGCTGCGCCGCTTCGTGAACGACTACGTGGCCCCTCCGAAGTCGGGGGCCCGGCTCTCGCTCGCGCTGGAGCACTTCGAGCGGATGCGCACGGACATCGCGGAGATGGGGGCGACGACTCCGCACGAGTTGATGCGGTGCGCTGAGGTGAGCTTCATCCGGGACTGCGCGGAGATGGCGGCGCGCTCCTCGCTGGCCCGCACGGAATCACGCTGGGGTCTGTACCACGAGCGTACGGACCATCCGGAGCGCGATGACACGGACTGGTTCCACCACCTCGACCTGCGCAAGTCGGCTTCGGGCGCGATGGAGTTCACCGCGCGGCCGGTGGCGCCGTACCTCGTGCCGGTGGACGGATACGACCCGGTGGGCGGGCCCTCACGGGAGCTCGGCCAGGTCGAGGCGGAGCAGGTCGCGACGGCGGGGGCGCGGGAGTCGGCCCCCTCCTCCGGTTCCGCGGAGACCGTGCGCGCCGGGGCCTGCGCCTCCGCGTCGGGCGGCCCCTCCCCCCGCATCCTCGAACTCCTCGCGCTGGCGGAGGAGCAACCGGAGCTGCCGGACCTCGCGCCGTATCTCGCGGATGCGGACCCTGGTGTCCGTCGGGCCGCCGTGGCCACGCTCACCGAGGCGACTTTGGAGGGCGCGGGGCCCGCGCTGGCGGCGACGCTCGCGGACCCCGCCCCGTCGGTGCGTGCGGCGGCTGCCGCTTCCCTGCGGGAACTGGTCGAGGTGCTGCCGGCCGAACCGGCCCTGCGCGAGCCGCTGGTGGCGGCCCTGCGCTCGGACGACCCGGTGGTCCGGGCCACGGCGCTGGACACCCTGCGGGCGCTGCGGCTGGGCGACGCGGAGCTGTACGCGGGAACGCTGGGCGACCCCGACATCGACGTACGCATCCACACGGTCAGCGCGCTGGTCTCGGTGGACGCGGCCGGGGCGCTGGCCGCAGCCGTGACCGACCCGTCCCGGGAGGTCCGGGTGGCCGTCGCGAAGGGCCTTGCGGCCACGCGGTCCCCCGGCCCGGAGCGACTGGCCCCGCTCCTGTCGGACCCGGACCTGCTGGTGCGGGCGGCGGCCCTGGCGGCTCTGTCGGCCACGGGGTGCCCGGCCGCCTACGCCGCTACGGCGGTCGCGGCCCTCTCCGATCCGGCCTGGCAGGTCCGGGCGGGGGCGGCGACGGCGCTCTCGTCAGCGGACCCGGGTCCGGCTGTCGCGGCCCTGGCGGAGGTTCTGGGGGACCCGAACGCCGACGTCCGTAAGGCCGCGGTCCTGGCCCTGCTCCACCACACGTCCCACGATGCCGCCCGGGAGGCCCTTGCCCGGGTGCTCACCGACCCGGACGCGGACGTGCGTGCTTATGCGGCCAGGGGTGCGCTGGTCAACGGCGCATGACTCGCTCACACGTGTGGGCGGCCATGATCGGTTCTCGCCGGATACGCTGGCCGGACCCGCGAGACTCCTTCGTATGGGAGCACTGATGAGCATCGAACCCGAGGCCCCCGAGCCGCGGTGGGCGGTCCCGCCCGTGGGCGGCTGGACCGCCGATGACCTGGACACACTCCCGAATCTGCCTCCGCACACGGAGCTGATCGACGGGAGCCTTGTTTTCGTGAGTCCGCAGACCGTTTTCCATGAGCGTGCGATCGACTACGTGAAGTGGCAGTTGCAGTCGCTCGCACCGCTCGACCTGGAAGTCTTTCGCGAGTTCACCATCGACGTCGACTTCCAGAACCGGCCGGAACCCGATGTCGTCGTGGTGCGCGCGGACGCGGTCGAGAGCCTGCGGCAGACACGGTTCCCCGCGAGCAGTGTGCTGCTCGCGATCGAGGTCGTGTCCGACGAGTCCGTCACCCGTGACCGGGAGACCAAGCCCGTGAAGTACGCGCGGGCGAGGATCCCGCACTACTGGCGGGTGGAGAACCAGGACGGCCGGGCGGTCGTCTACGTCTTCGAGCTGGAGCCCGCGACCGGTGCTTACACGTCCACGGGGATCTTCCACGACCGGATGAAGATCTCCACACCCTTTCCCGTCGATCTCGACCTGACCGCGATCGTCTCCCGCCGCCGGGCGGCGGACCCCCGATAAGGCGCGCGGCCCCGGCTCACTCGAACTCGGGCGGCTCCTCGTCCCAGCCGAACTCCGGGTCCACGGCCTGGACAGCGGGCCCGGCCGGTGAAGCCTTGGCCGGGGCCGGAGCGGCGGGCGCGGGGGCCGTTTCCGCGTCCGGAGCGGCGGCGGGGGCCGCTTCTCCCAGCCCCGCCAGCACCTCCAGCACCCCTTCGCCGTACGTCGCGAGCTTCTTCTCCCCGAGTCCGCTGACCCCGCCCAGCTCCGCCAGCGACCCAGGACGCAGCGCGGCGATCTCCCGCAGGGTCGCGTCGTGGAAGATCACGTACGCCGGGAGGCCCAGCTCCTTGGCCTGGGCGCCGCGCCAGGCGCGCAGTGCCTCGAAGACCGGGACGGCCTCCGCCGGAAGGTCGGCCACCGCTGCGGCGGACTTCGCCTTGCGCTCGCCGCCGGACGACGACCGGGTCGTGGGCCGCTTCGGCTCCTTGCGGAGCTGCACCTCGCGCTCCCGGCCGAGCACGGAACCGCTCTCCTCGGTCAGCACCAGCGTGCCGTACTCCCCTTCGACGGCGAGCAGCCCCTGCGCCAGCAGCTGGCGCACCACACCACGCCACTCCGCCTCGGCCAGCTCCTCGCCGATACCGAAGACCGAGAGCTGGTCATGGTCGAACTGGATGACCTTCGCGGTCCTGCGGCCCAGCAGGATGTCGATGATCTGCCCGGCCCCGAACTTCTGGTTCCGCTCCCGCTTCAGCCGGACCACCGTGGACAGCAGCTTTTGGGCGGCCACCGTGCCGTCCCAGGTCTCGGGCGGGGTGAGGCAGGTGTCGCAGTTGCCGCAAGCCTGCTCTCCGGGCTCCTGGCCGAAGTACGTCAGGAGCTGGGCACGGCGGCACTGGACGGTCTCGCAGAGCGCCAGCATGGAGTCGAGGTGCGAGGCGGCACGGCGCCGGAAGGCCTCGTCGCCCTCACCGCTCTGGATCAGCTTGCGCTGCTGGACGACGTCCTGGAGGCCGTACGCCATCCATGCCGTGGACGGTGCCCCGTCACGCCCCGCGCGGCCCGTCTCCTGGTAGTAGCCCTCGACGGACTTCGGCAGGTCGAGGTGGGCGACGAAGCGCACGTCGGGCTTGTCGATGCCCATACCGAAGGCGATGGTCGCGACGACGACCAGTCCCTCCTCGCGCAGGAAACGAGACTGGTGGGCGGCGCGCGTCGCCGCGTCCAGGCCCGCGTGGTAGGGCACGGCCTCGATGCCGTGACGGCAGAGGTACTCGGCGGTCTTCTCCGTCGAGTTGCGCGAGAGGCAGTAGACGATGCCGGCGTCCCCCGCGTGCTCCTCCTTGAGGAAGGTGAGCAGCTGCTTCTTCGGGTCGGACTTCCCCACGATGCGGTACTGGATGTTGGGACGGTCGAAGCTGGCCACGAAGTGCTTGGCCTCGGGCATGCCCAGGCGCTGGGTGATCTCCCGGTGCGTGGCGTCGGTCGCCGTGGCCGTCAGCGCGATACGGGGCACATCGGGCCAGCGCTCGCCCAGCACGGACAGGGCCAGGTAGTCGGGGCGGAAGTCGTGGCCCCACTGGGCGACGCAGTGCGCCTCGTCGATGGCGAAGACGGAGATCTCGCCGCGGGCCAGCAGCGACAGCGTCGAGTCGAGGCGCAGCCGCTCCGGAGCCAGATACAGGACGTCGAGCTCGCCCGCGACGTACTGGGCCTCCATCGAGCGGCGCTCGTCGAAGTCCTGCGTGGAGTTCATGAAGCCCGCGCGGACACCGAGCGCGCGCAAGGCGTCCACCTGGTCCTGCATGAGTGCGATCAGCGGCGAGATCACGATGCCGGTACCGGGCCTGACCAGGGCGGGGATCTGGTAACAGAGGGACTTGCCGCCGCCGGTGGGCATGAGCACGACCGCGTCGCCGCCCTCGACGACGTGCTCGATCACCGCGCCCTGCTCGCCGCGGAACGTCTCGTACCCGAACACCCGGTGCAGCGTCTGCTGCGCGGCGCTCTCGGTCGTCACACTCATGGTCGCGCCCGTCCGTCCGTCTTCACCCGTCACCGGCAACCATAGGCGCCCCCTACGACAACGCCGGACGGCCTTGACATTTCCAAGGCCGTCCGGCGTCGCCACGCTCACGTCGTCACCGCACGAACACACCCGCCTGGCTCGCCAGGTCGAGGAAGTACTGCGGGGCCAGGCCGAGCACCAGGGTCACGGCGACTCCGACCGCGATCGTGGTCATCGTCAGCGGGGACGGGACGGCGACCGTCGGCCCGTCCGCCTTCGGCTCGCTGAAGAACATCAGGACGATGACCCTGATGTAGAAGAACGCGGCGATGGCCGACGAGATCACACCGACCACGACGAGGCCGCTCGCACCACCGTCCGCCGCCGCCTTGAAGACGGCGAACTTGCCGGAGAAGCCCGAGGTGAGCGGGATACCGGCGAAGGACAGCAGGAACACGGCGAAGACCGCCGCGGTGAGCGGCGAGCGCCGGCCGAGACCGGCCCACTTCGACAGATGGGTCGCCTCTCCGCCCGCGTCCCGCACGAGGGTGACGACGGCGAAGGCACCGACCGTCACGAAGGAGTACACCGCCAGGTAGAAGAGGACCGAGGAGATTCCCTCCGGACTGGCGGCGATGACACCCGCGAGGATGAAGCCCGCGTGCGCGATCGAGGAGTAGGCCAGGAGCCGCTTGATGTCGGTCTGGGTGATCGCGACGATCGCCCCGCCCAGCATCGTGACGATCGCGACACCCCACATGACGGGGCGCAGGTCCCAGGTGAGACCCGGCAGCACCACGTACAGCAGACGCAGCAGCGCGCCGAACGCGGCGACCTTCGTGGCCGCCGCCATGAAGCCGGTGACCGGGGTCGGGGCTCCCTGGTAGACGTCCGGGGTCCACATGTGGAACGGGACCGCGCCGACCTTGAAGAGCAGGCCCGTCAGGATCATCGCCCCGCCGATCAGCAACAGCGCGTCGTTGCCCATGGTGGAGGCGAGCGCCGGGTCGATCTGCTGGACGGTGCCGTCGACGACGCGTGCGATGCCCGCGTAGGAGACGGTCCCCGCGTATCCGTAGAGCAGGGCGATCCCGAAGAGCAGGAAGGCCGAGGAGAAGGCACCGAGCAGGAAGTACTTCACGGCGGCTTCCTGTGACATCAGCCGCTTGCGGCGGGCGACGGCACACAGGAGGTAGAGCGGGAGGGAGAACACCTCGAGCGCGATGAAGAGCGTCAGAAGGTCGTTGGCCGCGGGGAAGACCAGCATGCCCGCCACGGAGAAGAGGGCGAGCGGGAAGACCTCGGTCGTGGTGAACCCGGCCTTGACCGCCGCCTTCTCGCTGTCACTGCCGGGCACCGAACCGGCCTGGGCCGCGAAGGAGTCCACCCGGTTACCGTGCGAGGCCGGGTCGAGGCGCCGCTCGGCGAACGTGAAGACGGAGACCATGGAGACGAGCAGGATGGTGCCCTGGAGGAACAGGGCGGGCCCGTCGACGGCGACGGCGCCCATCGCGGCGATGTGTGCGTTGTCCGTGGCGTACCCGTCGGCGGCGAGCCCCACCACCGCGGCGAACGCGGCGGCGATGGCGACGACCGTCAGGAACACCTGGGTGGTGTAGCGGGCCCGTCGGGGGACGAAGGCCTCCACAAGGATGCCGAGAACGGCGGCGCCGACCACGATCAGGACGGGTGCCAGTTGGGCGTACTCGATGGTCGGAGCGGTGAACCTGTCGCCCGGGGCGGCCGATGTCACCCCGCCCGCCGTCGTCCACAGACTGTGGACAGCTGTTGCGCTCACTTGGCGGCCTCCACCTCGGGCTGGGGGTCCTTCTTCTGTACGTCCTGCATGGTGTGCTGCACCGCCGGGTCGACGACGTCGGTGACCGGCTTCGGGAAGACGCCCAGGAAGATCAGCAGGGCGATCAGCGGAAGGGCCACCGCCAGCTCACGGACCTTGAGGTCGGGCATGCCCCCGATCCCCTCCCTGACCGGTCCGGTCATCGTCCGCTGGTAGAGGACGAGGACGTAGAGCGCGGCGAGCACGATGCCGACGGTGGCGACGATGCCGGCCACCGGGTACGCGCTGAACGCGCCGACCAGGACCAGGAACTCGCTGACGAACGGCGCGAGGCCGGGCAGCGACAGGGTGGCCAGACCGCCGACGAGGAAGGTTCCCGCCAGGACGGGCGCCACCTTCTGCACTCCGCCGTAGTCGGCGATGAGCCGCGAGCCGCGCCGGGTGATCAGGAATCCGGCGACCAGCATCAGCGCGGCCGTCGAGAGACCGTGATTGACCATGTAGAGCGTGGCGCCCGACTGGCCCTGGCTGGTCATCGCGAAGATGCCGAGCACGATGAAGCCGAAGTGCGAGATCGACGCGTAGGCGATGAGCCGCTTGATGTCGCGCTGGCCCACGGCGAGCAGGGCGCCGTAGATGATGGAGACCAGCGCCAGGACGATGATCACCGGCGTCGCCCACTTGCTGGCCTCAGGGAACAGCTGGAGGCAGAAGCGGAGCATCGCGAAGGTGCCGACCTTGTCGACGACCGCGGTGATCAGGACGGCCACGGGTGTGGTCGCCTCCCCCATGGCGTTCGGCAGCCAGGTGTGCAGCGGCCACAGCGGGGCCTTCACCGCGAAGGCGAAGAAGAAACCGAGGAACAGCCACCGTTCGGTGGAGGTCGCCATGTCCAGCGAACCGTTGGCACGGGCCTCGGCGATCTCCGCGAGCGAGAAGCTCCCCGCGACGACGTAGAGCCCGATGACGGCGGCCAGCATGATGAGGCCGCCGGCCAGGTTGTAGAGGAGGAACTTCACCGCTGCGTAGCTGCGCTGCGCCGCCGCGTTCTCGTCGCTGCCCGCGTGCGCCCGGTCTCCGAAGCCGCCGATGAGGAAGTACATCGGGATGAGCATGGCTTCGAAGAGGATGTAGAAGAGGAAGACGTCGGTGGCGACGAACGAGAGGACCACCATCGCTTCGACCATCAGGATCAGGGCGAAGAATCCCTGGGTCGGCCGCCAGCGGGAGGTGGTCTCCCCGTGGGGGTCCGCGTCATGCCAGCCCGCGAGGATGACGAAGGGGATCAGCAGCGCGGTGAGCGCGAGCAGCGCCACCCCGATGCCGTCGACGCCCAGTTCGTAGCGGACGCCGAAGTCCTTGATCCACGCGTGCGATTCGGTGAGCTGGTAGCGGTCGCCGCCCGGTTCGAAGCGGGCGAACACGACGCCGGCCAGGACGAGCGTAGCCAGCGAGACGGCCAGGGCGAGCCACTTGGCCGTGGTGCGCCGGGCGGCCGGGACGGCGGCGGTGGCGATCGCGCCGATCGCCGGGAGCGCAGCCGTCGCTGTCAGGAGGGGAAAGGACATGGGATCAGACCGCCCTCATCAGCAGGGTCACGGCGATGAGTACCGCCGCACCGCCGAACATCGAGACCGCGTAGGAGCGGGCGTAGCCGTTCTGCAGCTTGCGCAGCCGGCCGGAGAGCCCGCCCATCGACGCGGCCGTGCCGTTGACGACGCCGTCGACCAGGGTGTGGTCGACGTAGACCAGGGAGCGGGTGAGGTGTTCGCCGCCGCGGACCAGGACCACGTGGTTGAAGTCGTCCTGGAGGAGGTCGCGGCGGGCCGCCCTGGTGAGCAGGGAGCCGCGCGGGGCGACGACGGGGACGGGCTTGCGCCCGTACATGACCCAGGCGATGGCGACACCGATGACGAGCACCACCATGGTGGCGGTGGTGACGGTGGTCGCGCTGACCGGGGCGTGCCCGTGGTCGTGTCCGGTGACGGGCTCCAGCCAGTGCATGAAGCGGTCGCCGATGGAGAAGAAGCCTCCGGCGAAGACCGACCCGAAGGCCAGCACGATCATCGGGATCGTCATGGACTTCGGTGACTCGTGCGGATGCGGCGGGTGGCCCTCGGCGTCCGGCTGCCAGCGCTTCTCGCCGAAGAAGGTCAGCAGCATCACGCGCGTCATGTAGAAGGCGGTGATCGCGGCGCCCAGCAGAGTGACGGAGCCGAGGATCCAGCCCTCGGTGCCGCCCTTGGCGAAGGCCGCCTCGATGATCATGTCCTTGGAGAAGAAGCCGGACAGACCGGGGAAGCCGATGATCGCGAGGTAGCCGAGGCCGAAGGTGACGAAGGTGACCGGCATGAACTTCCGCAGCCCGCCGTACTTCCGCATGTCGACCTCGTCGTTCATGCCGTGCATGACCGAACCGGCGCCGAGGAAGAGCCCGGCCTTGAAGAAGCCGTGCGTCACCAGGTGCATGATCGCGAAGACGTAGCCGATGGGGCCGAGGCCCGCGGCGAGGATCATGTAGCCGATCTGCGACATCGTCGACCCGGCGAGGGCCTTCTTGATGTCGTCCTTCGCGCAACCGACGATCGCACCGAAGAGGAGCGTGACGGCTCCGACGACCACGACGACCAGTTGGGCGTCCGGCGCCCCGTTGAAGATCGCGCCGGAGCGGACGATGAGGTAGACGCCCGCGGTCACCATGGTGGCGGCGTGGATCAGGGCCGAGACCGGGGTCGGGCCCTCCATCGCGTCACCGAGCCAGGACTGCAGCGGCACCTGTGCCGACTTGCCGCAGGCGGCGAGGAGCAGCATCAGGCCGATCGCGGTGAGCTTGCCCTCACTCGTGTCCCCCGTCGCCTCGAGCACCGGCCCGAAGGCGAACGTACCGAAGGTGGTGAACATCAGCATGATCGCGATGGACAGGCCCATGTCACCGACCCGGTTGACCAGGAAGGCCTTCTTGGCGGCGGTGGCCGCGCTGGGCTTGTGCTGCCAGAAGCCGATGAGCAGGTACGACGCCAGGCCGACGCCCTCCCACCCGACGTACAGGAGCAGGTAGTTGTCGGCGATGACCAGGACGAGCATCGCCGCGAGGAACAGGTTCAGATAGCCGAAGAAGCGGCGGCGGCGCTCGTCGTGCTCCATGTAACCGATGGAGTAGATGTGGATCAGCGTGCCCACACCCGTGATCAGCAGGACGAACGTCATCGACAACTGGTCGAGCTGGAAGGCCACGTCGGCCTGGAACCCCTCGACGGGGATCCAGCTGTACAGATGCTGGTGCAGGGCGCGGTCCTCGGCGCCCCTGCCGAGCATGTCGGTGAAGAGCACGACACCGATGACGAACGACGCGGCGGCGAGCACCGTGCCGATCCAGTGTCCCGCCCGGTCGAGCCGCCGGCCGCCGCAGAGCAGGACCGCCGCTCCGAGCAGGGGCGCCGCGACCAGCAGCGCAATCAGGTTTTCCACGATTCCGACCCCTTACAGCTTCATCAGGCTGGCGTCGTCGACCGAGGCCGAGTGGCGGGAACGGAACAGCGACACGATGATCGCGAGCCCGATGACGACCTCCGCGGCGGCGACGACCATCGTGAAGAACGCGATGATCTGGCCGTCGAGATTGCCGTGCATCCGGGAGAACGCGACGAGCGCGAGGTTGCAGGCGTTGAGCATCAGCTCGATGCACATGAACACCACGATCGCGTTCCGCCTGATCAGCACACCGGAGGCGCCGATCGTGAACAAAAGGGCCGCGAGGTAGAGGTAGTTGACCGGATTCACTTGGCGACCTCCTCCTCTTCATCCGCGTGGTCACGGGCTGGTGCGCCGTCACGGCCGAGCCGCTCCCCGGAGCGCTGCTCCAGCGCCTTGAGGTCGGCGAGCGACTCGCGGGACACGTCGCGGATCTGTCCGCGCCGCCGCAGTGTCTGCATGACGGTGAGCTCGGACGGGGTGCCGTCCGGGAGCAGTCCGGCGATGTCCACGGCGTTGTGCCGGGCGTAGACACCGGGAGCCGGCAGCGGCGGCAGGTGGCTGCTGCGCACCCGCTCCTGGGAGAGCTCACGCTGTGTCTTGGCGCGCTCGGTGCGCTCGCGGTGCGTGAGCAGCATCGCGCCGACGGTCGCCGTGATCAGCAGGGCGCCGGTGATCTCGAAGGCGAACACGTACTTGGTGAAGATGAGGTTGGCGAGGCCCTCGACGTTGCCGCCGTGCAGGGCGTTCGCCGTCCCCAGGCCGTTGAAGGTCTGCAGGGACGCCTGTCCGATACCGGCGATCAGCAGGATGCCGAAGCCGAGTCCGCATGCGGCGGCCAGCCAGCGCTGGCCCTTGAGCGTCTCCTTCAGCGAGTCCGCCGCCGTGACGCCCACGAGCATGACCACGAAGAGGAACAGCATCATGATCGCGCCGGTGTAGACGACGACCTGGACGATGCCCAGGAAATAGGCACCGTTGGCGAGGTAGAAGACCGCCAGCACGATCATGGTGCCGGCGAGCGACAGCGCGCTGTGCACCGCCTTCTTCATCAGGACGGTGGAGAGTGCGCCGATGACGGCGACCGTGCCGAGGATCCAGAACTGGACGGCTTCGCCCGTCGAGGTGGCGGTGGCCGCCGCGGCCAGGGTGGAGGTCATGCGTCCACCTCCTTGTCCGCTTCTCCCTGGGACACGGCGGTCTGGCGCTCCGTGCCGGGGGCGGCAGCGGTCACCAGACCTCGGTAGTAGTCCTGTTCGTCCATGCCGGGGAAGAGCGCGTGGGGGCTGTCGACCATGCCTTCGTCGAGCCCCGCGAGCAGCTCGTCCTTGGTGTAGATGAGGCTCTCGCGGGTGGTGTTGGCCAGCTCGAACTGATTGGTCATGGTCAGCGCCCGGGTGGGGCACGCCTCGATGCACAGTCCGCACAGGATGCAGCGCGCGTAGTTGATCTGGTAGACCCGGCCGTAGCGCTCGCCCGGTGAATAGCGCTCCTCGTCGGTGTTGTCCGCGCCCTCCACGTAGATCGCGTCCGCCGGACACGCCCAGGCGCAGAGCTCGCAGCCGACGCACTTCTCCAGCCCGTCCGGGTGACGGTTGAGCTGGTGCCGGCCGTGGAAGCGCGGCGCCGTCACCTTCTGCGTCTCCGGATACTGCTCGGTCAGCCGCTTCTTGAACATGGCCTTGAAGGTCACGCCGAAGCCGGCCACAGGATTCTGGAACTTCTCCCCTGAGGGTTCTGATGACTCAGACACCGTCAGCCTCCCTTCCGTCACTCGAACTTCCGGCACCCACATGGTCGTCACTCCGGGTATCCGGCCCACCACTGACGACGAGTTCCCGCTCCCGTCGTGGCCTGCGTCGCGGCACCGGCGGCACGGCCTGGCCGGGCAGCGGCGGCACGGGGAACCCGCCCGCCATCGGGTCGAACGCCGGCTCCGGGGCGGCCGCCGCCTCCGCCGCCTTGGCCTTCCGGTCGCGGAACGTGTCGGCGACGAAGGAGACCAGCAGGACCGCGATCACGGCCCCGGCGACGTACAGCAGGATGCTCGTGTAGTCGTAGCCCTCGTTGTTGAGGGCCCTGACGGTGGCGACCAGCATCAGCCAGACCACGGAGACCGGGATCAGGACCTTCCAGCCGAGCTTCATCAGCTGGTCGTAGCGGACGCGGGGCAGCGTGCCGCGCAGCCAGATGAAGAAGAAGAGGAGCAACTGGACCTTGAGGACGAACCAGAGCATCGGCCACCAGCCGTGGTTCGCACCCTCCCAGAAGGTGCTGATCGGGTACGGAGCCCGCCAGCCGCCCAGGAACAGGGTCACGGAGACCGCGGAGACGGTGACCATGTTGACGTACTCGGCGAGCATGAACATCGCGAACTTGATCGAGGAGTACTCGGTGTTGAAGCCGCCGACGAGGTCGCCCTCGGACTCCGGCATGTCGAACGGGGCGCGGTTCGTCTCGCCGACCATCGTGACGATGTAGATGATGAAGGAGACCGGCAGCAGGAGGATGAACCAGCGGTCCTCCTGCGCCGCCACGATCTCCGACGTCGACATCGAGCCCGAGTAGAGGAACACCGAGGCGAACGCGGCGCCCATCGCGATCTCGTAGCTGATCATCTGGGCGCAGGAACGCAGACCGCCGAGCAGCGGATACGTCGATCCGGAGGACCAGCCGGCCAGCACGATGCCGTAGATGCCGACGGAGGCGACCGCGAGGATGTAGAGCATCGCGATCGGGAGGTCGGTCAGCTGCATCGTCGTGCGGTGGCCGAAGATCGAGACCTCGTTGCCGGCCGGGCCGAACGGGATCACGGCGATCGCCATGAACGCCGGTGCGGCGGCGACGATCGGGGCCAGGATGTAGACGACCTTGTCGGCCCGTTTGACGACGACGTCTTCCTTCAGCATCAGCTTGATGCCGTCGGCGAGCGACTGGAGCATGCCCCAGGGACCGTGCCGGTTGGGGCCGATGCGCAGCTGCATCCAGGCGACGACCTTGCGCTCCCACACGATGGAGAACAGCACGGTCACCATCAGGAACGCGAAGCAGAACACGGCCTTGACGGCGACGAGCCACCACGGGTCCGTGCCGAACATCGAGAGGTCCTCGGCTGCGAGGACGGCGCTCTGCGGTGCCGTGGCGAGTTGGGCGAGGCCGGTCACTCTCCTACCTCCGTTGTCACGACGTGGGAACCCGGGGCGGCCGGACCGATCCGGACCAGTCCGCCCGGCTGGGCGCCGGTGTCGGCGGGGACGCCCCGGCCGACGGAGTTGAGGGGAACCCACACCACCCGGTCCGGCATCTCGGTGACCACCAGCGGGAGTTCGGCGCTGCCGGCAGGTCCGGTGACGGCCAGCAGATCGCCGTCCTTCACTCCGGACTCGGCGGCGGTGGCCGGGGAGAGCCGGGCGACAGCCGCGTGCCTCGTACCGGCCAGCGCCTCGTCGCCCTCCTGGAGCCGCCCCCGGTCGAGGAGCATCCGGTGGCCCGCGAGGACCGCCTCGCCGTCGCCGGGCCTGGGCACCGGGCGGGACGTCGCCCGCGGGTCGTCGGCGTGGCCGCCCTGCCAGCCGCCGAGCCGGTCCAGCTCACGGCGGGCCGCCCGCAGGTCGGGCAGTCCGAGGTGTACGTCGAGGGCGTCGGCCAGCATGTGCAGCACACGTGCGTCGGTCGGGCAGAGCGTCCTCGGCAACTGTTCGGGCTTCAGTGCGGCCTCGAACATCCGCGCCCTGCCCTCCCAGTTGAGGAAGGTGCCGGGCTTCTCCGGGACGGCCGCGACGGGCAGGACCACGTCGGCGCGCTCGGTGACCGCGCCGGGGCGCAGCTCCAGCGAGACCAGGAAGCCCACCTCGTCCAGCGCCTCCAGGGCGCGTGCCGGATCGGGCAGGTCCTCGGGGTCGACCCCCGCGACCAGCAGCGCGGCCAGCTCGCCGGTGGCCGCGGCCTCCACGATCTGGCCGGTGTCCCGGCCGAAGCGGGACGGGAGCCGGGCGACGCCCCAGAGGGACGCCACCTCCTCGCGTGCCCGGGGGTCCGTCGCGGGCCGGCCGCCGGGCAGCAGCGACGGGAGCGCGCCCGCCTCCAGTGCACCGCGTTCGCCTGCCCTGCGCGGGATCCACACCAGCGCGGCGCCGGTCGCCGCCGCGGTGCGCACCGCGGCGGTCAGTCCGCCGGGCACCCCGGCGAGTCGCTCGCCCACGACGATCACGGCGCCCTCGCCGCGCAGCGCTTCGGCCGCGACGGCTCCGTCACCCTCCAGGCCGACCCCGCCCGCGAGGGCGTCCAGCCACTCGGTCTCGGTGCCGGGGGCGGCGGGGAGCAGGGTGCCGCCCGCCTTCTCCAGGCCCCGGCTTGCGTGCGAGGCGAGCGCGAACGTCCGCTGTCCTCGCTTACGGAAGGCCTTCCGCAGCCGCAGGAAGACGCCGGGTGCCTCCTCCTCGGACTCGAAGCCGGCCAGCAGGACGGCCGGTGCCTTCTCCAGCGCGGTGTACGTGATCCCACCGCCGTCCAGATCGCGCCCGCGCCCGGCGACGCGCGCCGCCAGGAAGTCGGCTTCCTCACCGCTGTGGACGCGGGCCCGGAAGTCGATGTCGTTGGTGTCGAGGGCGACCCGCGCGAACTTGCTGTACGCGTAGGCGTCCTCGACGGTCAGCCGGCCACCGGTGAGCACACCGGTCCTGCCGCGCGCCCCCGAGAGACCGGCCGCCGCGGCCTCCAGCGCCTCGGGCCAGCTCGCCGGCTCCAGGACGCCGTCCGCGTTGCGTACCAGCGGAATGGTGAGCCGGTCGCGCTGCTGGGCGTAGCGGAAACCGAAGCGGCCCTTGTCGCAGAGCCACTCCTCGTTGACCTCGGGGTCGTTTGCGGCGAGCCGCCGCATGACCTTGCCGCGCCGGTGGTCGGTCCGGGTCGCGCAGCCGCCGGCGCAGTGTTCGCACACCGAAGGCGCCGACACCAGGTCGAAGGGCCGGGAGCGGAAGCGGTACGCCGCCGAGGTCAGTGCCCCGACCGGACAGATCTGGATGGTGTTGCCGGAGAAGTACGACTCGAAGGGGTCACCCTCGCCGGTACCGACCTGCTGGAGCGCGCCGCGCTCGATCAGCTCGATCATCGGGTCGCCCGCCACCTGGTTGGAGAACCGGGTGCAGCGTGCGCAGAGCACGCACCGCTCGCGGTCCAGCAGCACCTGGGTGGAGATGGGGACGGGCTTCTCGAAGGTGCGCTTCCTCCCGTCGAAGCGGGAGTCCGCGCCGCCGTGCGACATCGCCTGGTTCTGCAGGGGGCACTCGCCGCCCTTGTCGCAGACCGGGCAGTCCAGCGGGTGGTTGATGAGCAGGAGCTCCATCACCCCCTTCTGGGCCTTCTCCGCGACGGGCGAGGTGATCTGCGACTTCACGACCATCCCGTCGGTGCACGTGATGGTGCAGGACGCCATCGGTTTGCGCTGGCCCTCGACCTCGACGATGCACTGCCGGCAGGCGCCGGCCGGATCGAGGAGCGGGTGGTCGCAGAAGCGTGGGATCTCGATGCCGAGGAGTTCGGCGGCGCGGATGACCAGGGTGCCCTTGGGCACGCTGATCTCGATGCCGTCGATCGTGAGCGTGACGAGGTCCTCGGGCGGAACGGCCGCCTCGCCGCCCCCGGAGGGCGCACTCGTGGTGACTGTCATGCGTTCACCCCCCGGTGAGCGTTCTTGTCGTCCTTGTCGTCGGCCCAGAGGGTCGACCTGGCGGGGTCGAAGGGGCAGCCCTTGCCGGTGATGTGCTGCTCGTACTCCTCGCGGAAGTACTTCAGCGAGGAGAAGATCGGCGAGGCGGCGCCGTCGCCGAGGGCGCAGAAGGACTTGCCGTTGATGTTGTCGGCGATGTCGTTGAGCTTGTCGAGGTCGCTTGGGACGCCGTCCCCGCTTTCGATGTCGCGGAGCAGCTGGACGAGCCAGTAGGTGCCCTCACGGCACGGCGTGCACTTGCCGCAGGACTCGTGGGCGTAGAACTCGGTCCAGCGGGTGACGGCCCGCACCACACAGGTGGTCTCGTCGAAGCACTGCAGCGCCTTGGTGCCGAGCATGGACCCGGCGGCGCCGACGCCCTCGTAGTCGAGGGGGACGTCGAGGTGCTCCTCGGTGAACATCGGGGTGGAGGAGCCGCCGGGGGTCCAGAACTTCAGGCGGTGCCCGGCCCGCATGCCGCCGCTCATGTCGAGCAGCTGGCGCAGGGTGATGCCGAGCGGGGCCTCGTACTGGCCGGGGCTGGTGACGTGCCCGCTGAGCGAGTACAGCGTGAAGCCCGGGGACTTCTCGCTGCCCATCGACTTGAACCAGTCCTTGCCCCGGTTCAGGATCGCGGGAACCGAGGCGATGGACTCGACGTTGTTCACGACGGTGGGACAGGCGTACAGACCGGCGACCGCGGGGAAGGGGGGACGGAGCCGGGGCTGGCCGCGTCGTCCTTCGAGCGAGTCGAGCAGCGCGGTCTCCTCTCCACAGATGTACGCGCCGGCGCCCGCGTGCACCGTGAGTGTCAGGTCGAGTCCCGAACCCAGGACGTTCGTCCCCAGATAACCCGCCTCGTACGCTTCACGTACCGCTTCGTGCAGCCTCCGCAGCACGGGGACGACTTCACCGCGCAGGTAGATGAAGGCGTGCGACGACCGGATCGCGTAGCAGGCGATCACGATGCCCTCGATGAGGCTGTGCGGGTTCGCGAAGAGGAGCGGGATGTCCTTGCAGGTCCCGGGCTCCGACTCGTCGGCGTTGACCACGAGGTAGTGCGGCTTGCCGTCGCCCTGAGGGATGAACTGCCACTTCATCCCGGTGGGGAAGCCGGCGCCTCCGCGTCCGCGCAGACCGGAGTCCTTGACGTACGCGATGAGGTCGTCCGGCGACATGGCCAGCGCCTTGCGCAGGCCCTCGTACCCGTCGTGCCGGTGGTAGGTGTCCAGGGTCCAGGACTCCGGCTCGTCCCAGAAGGAGGAGAGGACGGGTGCCAGGAGCTTCTCCGGGCTGGTCCCGTTCTTTCCGATCTCGGCTGCCAACGTCATCACTCCCCCTCCTCGGCTGCGGGCCCGGCCGGGTGCTCGGGGTCGGAGGCCGAGGTCTGCTGCGGTGCGTCGTGCGAGCTCAGGTGCTCGGCGCCCTTCTGGGGGCGTTCGCGCGGGGCTTCGCCGCGCGGGCCGACCACCCGGGCCTGCGGGACGGCCTCGCCCTTGGCGAGCTTCAGCCCGATCAGTGAGGCGGCGCCCGCCCCACCGCTCGCCTCGACGGCGCCGGGGCGCGCGTCGGGGAAGCCGGCCAGGATCCGGGCGGTCTCCTTGTAGGTGCAGAGGGGCGCGCCACGGGTGGGCTCGACGGTGCGGCCGGCGATCAGGTCGTCGACGATCCGCGTCGCGCTCTCGGGCGTCTGGTTGTCGAAGAACTCCCAGTTGACCATCACGACGGGCGCGAAGTCGCAGGCCGCGTTGCACTCGATGTGTTCGAGGGTGACCTTGCCGTCGTCAGTCGTCATGTCGGACCCGTCGTCGCCGACGCCCAGGTGCTCCTTGAGCCGGTCGAAGATGGCGTCGCCGCCCATGACCGCGCAGAGGGTGTTGGTGCAGACCCCGACCTGGTAGTCACCGCTCGGCCGGCGGCGGTACATCGTGTAGAAGGTGGCGACCGCGGTGACCTCGGCGGTGGTGAGGCCGAGCTGGTCGGCGCAGAACGCCATGCCCGTACGGGAGACGAACCCTTCCTCCGACTGCACCAGGTGCAGCAGCGGCAGCAGCGCGGAGCGGCTGTCGGGGTAGCGCGCGATCACCTCCTTCGCGTCCGCCTCGAGCCGGGCGAGCACGTCGGCCGGGTAGGCGGGGGCGGGGAGCTGCGGCATCCCCAGGCTGACTTCTCGGTTGGACGCGGTCACCGGTCGACGCCTCCCATCACGGGGTCGATGGACGCGACGGCGACGATGACGTCGGCGACCTGGCCGCCCTCGCACATCGCCGCCATGGCCTGGAGGTTGGTGAAGGACGGGTCGCGGAAGTGGACCCGGAAGGGGCGTGTGCCGCCGTCCGAGACGACATGCACGCCCAGTTCGCCCTTGGGGGACTCTATGGCGGTGTACGTCTGCCCGGCCGGGACCCGGAAGCCCTCGGTCACCAGCTTGAAGTGGTGGATCAGGGCCTCCATGGAGGTGCCCATGATCTTCTTGATGTGGTCGAGCGAGTTGCCGAGTCCGTCGGGTCCCAGCGCGAGCTGCGCGGGCCAGGCGATCTTCTTGTCAGCCACCATGACCGGGCCCGGCTCCAGCCGCTCCAGGCACTGCTCGACGATCCTGAGCGACTGGCGCATCTCCTCCAGCCGGATGAGGAAACGGCCGTAGGCGTCACAGGAGTCCGCGGTGGGCACGTCGAACTCGTAGGTCTCGTAACCGCAGTACGGATCGGACTTGCGCAGGTCGTGCGGGAGCCCTGCGGACCGGAGGACCGGGCCGGTGGCGCCGAGCGCCATGCAGCCGGTCAGGTCGAGGTACCCGACGTCCTGCATACGGGCCTTGAAGATGGGGTTGCCGGTCGCGAGCTTGTCGTACTCCGGCAGGTTCTTCTTCATGGTCCTGACGAACTCACGGAGCCGGTCGATCGCGCCCATGGGCAGGTCCTGGGCGAGGCCGCCGGGGCGGATGAACGCGTGGTTCATGCGCAGCCCGGTGATCAGCTCGAAGAGGTCGAGAACGAGTTCACGGTCGCGGAAGCCGTAGATCATGATCGTCGTGGCGCCCAGTTCCATGCCGCCGGTGGCGATGCACACCAGGTGCGAGGAGATCCGGTTGAGCTCCATCAGGAGCACCCGCAGGACGGTGGCCCGGTCGGGGATCTGGTCCTCGATGCCGAGGAGCTTCTCGACCCCGAGGCAGTAGGCCGCCTCGTTGAAGAACGGGGTCAGGTAGTCCATGCGGGTGACGAAGGTGGTGCCCTGCGTCCAGTTACGGAATTCGAGGTTCTTCTCGATGCCGGTGTGGAGGTAGCCGATGCCGCAGCGGGCCTCGGTGACGGTCTCGCCGTCGATCTCCAGGATCAGCCGCAGCACGCCGTGCGTGGACGGGTGCTGGGGCCCCATGTTGACGATGATGCGTTCGTCGTCCGACGTGGCGGCGGATTCGACGACCTCGTCCCAGTCGCCGCCGGTGACTGTATATACAGTCCCCTCGGTCGTGGCGCGGGGTGTCGCTCGGGGAGTAGTCATCAGCTGTACGACCTCCGCTGGTCCGGAGCCGGGATCTGGGCGCCCTTGTACTCGACGGCGATGCCGCCGAGCGGGTAGTCCTTGCGCTGCGGGAAGCCCTGCCAGTCGTCCGGCATCATGATCCGGGTCAGGGCGGGGTGCCCGTCGAAGATCAGGCCGAAGAAGTCGTAGGTCTCGCGCTCGTGCCAGTCGTTGGTCGGGTAGACCCCGACGAGTGACGGGATGTGCGGGTCGCTGTCGGGGGCGGACACCTCGAGCCGGATGAGCCGCCCGTGGGTGAGCGAGCGCAGGTGGTAGACGGCGTGCAGCTCGCGCCCCTTGTCCCCCAGGTAGTGGACACCGCTGACGCCCGTGCAGAGCTCGAAGCGCAGCGCCGGGTCGTCGCGCAGGGTGCGGGCGACCTGGACCAGGTGCTCCCTGGCGATGAAGAAGGTGAGCTCTGCCCGGTCCACGACCGTCTTCTCGATGGCGTCGGCGGGCAGCAGGTCCTGTTCCTCCAGGGCGCCTTCCAGCTCGTCGGCGACTTCGTCGAACCAGCCGCCGTACGGCCGGGAGGTGGCTCCCGGGAGGGCCACCGTGCGGACGAGTCCGCCGTAACCGGAGGTGTCGCCGCCGTTGTCGGCACCGAACATGCCCTTGCGTACGCCGATGACCTCACCGGAGTCGTCGCGTGGGGTGGGCACCCCGTTGCCGTTCTGCTCGTCGCTCACCGCAGCAGCCCCTTCATCTCGATCAGGGGGAGCGCCTTGAGGGCCGCCTCCTCCGCCTCGCGGGCGGCCTCCTCCGCGTTGACCCCGAGCTTGGAGCCCTGGATCTTCTGGTGGAGTTTGAGGATGGCGTCGATCAGCATCTCGGGACGGGGCGGGCACCCCGGCAGATAGATGTCGACCGGGACAATATGATCAACACCCTGAACAATGGCGTAGTTGTTGAACATTCCACCCGATGACGCGCAAACCCCCATGGAGATGACCCACTTGGGGCTGGGCATCTGGTCGTAGACCTGCCGCAGGACGGGCGCCATCTTCTGGCTCACCCGCCCTGCGACGATCATCAGGTCCGCCTGCCGCGGCGATCCGCGGAAGACCTCCATGCCGAAACGGGCCAGGTCGTACCGTCCGGCGCCGGTCGTCATCATCTCGATGGCGCAGCAGGCGAGGCCGAAGGTGGCGGGGAAGACGGACGACTTCCGCACCCAGCCGGCGGCCTGCTCGACAGTGGTCAGAACGAAGCCGCTCGGCAGCTTCTCTTCGAGTCCCATGGTGTGCCCCTCAGCCCCTCAGTCCCATTCCAGGCCGCCCCGGCGCCACACATACGCGTAGGCGACGAAGACGGTGAGCACGAAGAGCAGCATCTCCACGAGCCCGAAGATCCCCAGGGCGTCGAAGGTGACCGCCCAGGGATAGAGGAAGACGATCTCGATGTCGAAGACGATGAACAGCATCGCCGTCAGGTAGTACTTGATGGGGAAACGGCCGCCTCCGGCTGGAGTGGGGGTGGGTTCGATACCGCACTCGTACGCTTCGAGCTTTGCCCGGTTGTACCGCTTGGGGCCGATAAGCGTGGCCATGACCACGGAGAAGATCGCAAACCCTGCCCCGAGGGCGCCGAGCACGAGGACGGGCGCGTAGGCATTCACGCTCCTCGCTCCTTCCAGTCGTCCTTGACCGTTGGACCGCATCGGGCAACCGGCTCGCCGCCTCAGCAAGATCGTGCACATGTGAGGCAGTTCACAAGCCCGACTGCCCCGCATCCTATGCCTGCCGTCCTGTGATCTGCGACACGGGGTACGCCAACGTCTTTGTGATCTACGCCACCTGACGAACGATCATCAAGTCGGATGAGCAGTGATCTTCACACTCGAAGCGGTCGCGCGGTCACGAGACGTGACATCTCGAGGCGTTACCGCTGGTCAAAGGCGGTCGGCACTATCAATCGACGGCCCGTACAAGCAAATTGGATATGGACACCTGGTCGGTGATATAGGAATCAGCCATGCGTGGCAGCCACTCGGACGAGGGGTCTCCGGTACCGATGTGGACAATGTGCGCGCATTCACGAACTTCCGGGCGGCCGGCGCGAGCCTCGGCCGGACGCCCCCGGCGGGTACCCCCGACGGCGCCCGCCCGATGCCCGCCGACGATCCACGGGCGACCGACGGGCAGCCGTGGATACGGACATGACTCACCAATAGGTCAGGTCACCCCGGGGCGGCTGCGACCCTCGCGCCGCACGCGTCGCGCGAACCGCGCGGTCACCTCTCACCGAAGACTCACGCTGTGACCTGCGTCACTCCACGCGCGCCCCAAGAAAAGCGGGCTTGGCCATCCGTGTGAACGGATGGTAAGCGACGGGCAATTCGGGCGAATCAAAAGAACCCGGTGATCACAGGGGTGGACGCGCATGACCGTTATGCCCGTTAGGGCGTCAATAAGGGTCCGCAATAAGCGGATTCACAGCTTCCGGACGTAACTGTGTCGCACCCCACGTTTCTTGATGGGACCCCTACAGCCCTGATAGCGCTAGTACTCATGTCCCACACCGCTCACATACCCAGCCACCGGAAGCCCCGCCAGAGTGCCTCGAAGACGGCGCTGCGGGCAGGAGTTGCCGGTGGCGTCCTCAGCACCATCGCGGTCGCGGGTGCCGCCGGTCCGGCTCAGGCCGAGCCGGTGACCCAGACCATCGAGATGCCCACCATCACGGCCGGGCTCTCCACCTCCGTCGCCGCGTCCGCGCAGGCAACCCAGGCGGTCGCTCTCGACCTGGAGATCCAGGCCTACGAGGACGCCGCTGCCGACACCGCCGCCAAGACCGCCAAGAAGGCCAAGGCGGAAGCGGTCCGCAAGGCAGAGGCCAAGAAGAAGGCCGAAGCCGCCGCCAAGGCGAAGGCGGAAGCGGAGGCAGCCGCCGAGCGCGCCTCCCGCTCCACCGAGCGCACGACGCTCAGCGCGTCCTCCGGCTCATCGGCGGGCTCGGGGTCCTCCTCCTCCTACTCCTCGAGCGCCACCGGGTCCGCCGCGTCCGTCATCGCGTTCGCGCAGTCGCAGATCGGTGACGCGTACGTCTCCGGCGGCACCGGCCCGAACTCGTGGGACTGCTCGGGCCTGGTCCAGGCCGCGTTCGGCACGGTGGGTGTCGACCTGCCGCGCGTCTCGCAGAGCCAGTCGACCGCCGGGACCCAGGTCTCGCTCGACAACCTGCAGCCCGGCGACATCCTGTACTGGGGCGGTGCCGGCAGCGCGTACCACGTCGGTATCTACGTGGGCGGCGGCCAGTTCGTCGGCGCGCAGAACTCCAGCACCGGTGTCGTGCAGAAGTCCCTGGACTACGACCCGCCGTCGGGCGCCGTCCGCGTTCTCTGATTCACAAGCTCCGTACGCCTGGGCGCGATCACGGGCCGTCACTCCTGCGACCGGGAGTGGCGGCCCGTCATCGTGCGGGGGGCGCGTCCGCTTCCAGGACGTCCTCCGCCGGCAGACGCTGCCCCGGCACCCGCCCCGGTCCCCCGGCGTCCCGGTCCCTCTCCCGGCGCAGGAGCACCACGCCGGCCGCGCACACGAGACCGGCCAGCACGAAGCCGTACGGCGGGGTCGAGCCCGAAGGCTGCGTCTCGTAGACGAGCGCGGCCGACAGCACGGTCACCGCGCCCAGGGCCCGGCCACCGCTCGCGGTGGCGGCGATCACCGCCGTCGCCCACAGCAGGTACCACGGCTGCACCATCGGCGAGAGCGCGACCAAGGCCAGCAGCGCGAGGCCCAGAGCACGCACGGGTTCCGTACGCCCGGTCGTCGCATGCCATGCGAGGCGGGCGATCAGGACCAGGGCGATCAGCAGTCCCAGGTTCTGCACGGCGGACTTGACCGGATCCGGGTCGGTCCCGGCGAGCAGCCGCAGGAGTTCACCCAGCCCCAGGCCGAGGTCGCTGCTGAGGGACAGCGCGGTGTGGATGCGTGCCGCGACGCCCTGGGTCCCGAGCCAGCCGAAACCGGTGCCACCGATGAACGTCGCGCCGACGGCCACCGCCCCGGCGACCAGGCCGGGCGCGAGGAGCCCCTTCGCCACCCGCCGTACGACCGGCCCGCTCGCGGCCCGGCCCACCACCACGCCGACGAACAACAGCGCCACCGCCGCGGGCGACTTGACCATCATGGCGAGGCCGCCCAGCACCGACCCGGTGATCCACCTCCCGCGCAGGGCCAGCAGCACACCGGCCAGCATGAGACCGGTCATCAGCCCGTCGTTGTGGACGCCGCCCACGACGTGGATGAGCAGCAGCGGATTCAGTGCCCCGAGCCACAGCGCGGCGCTCTCGCTGCGGCCGTGCTCCCGGGCGAGGTTCCGCAGGGCCCAGACGATCAGCACCAGCCCGCCCAGGGCGATGACGCGCATCCCCAGCACGGCGGGCACGATCGTGCCGCCGGTCGCCCAGGCCACGACACGCGCCAGAGCGAGGAAGAACGGCCCGTACGGCGCCGGGGTGTCGGTCCAGTGCCCGCCGACGCTCGCCGCGGCGTCGCCGCCGGGCCCGTCGGGGTCGAGGACGGACGGCCCCACGCTGTAGACGTCGTGCCCTTCGAGGACCATCGCGCCCTGCGCGATGTAGCTGTAGACGTCGGCGCTGTAGAGCGGGGGCGCCAGGACCAGGGGGGCCGTCCACCAGGCGAGGGTGACGAGGGTGTCACGTACGGAGGCACCCGCACGCCCGTACAGCCACCAGGCGACGACGAGGACCGTCAGCCCCCCGTACGCCAGTGCGTAGCCGACGGCGGTCACCGCCGCCCCGTGGGTGACCCACAGGCCCCACGGGTCGTGCGCCGGCAGTGTGCCGACGGCCCAGCCGCCCAGCGCGACCGCAAGCGATCCGGCCGCGCCGAGCCGTCGGTGACCGCCGGTGGTCCATGCCCCGGTGGTCCATGCCCCGGTGATCCGTCCCGAGCCGGTCCGTGCCCCTGTTGCCCCCATGGCCGCAACCTATCGCGGCCCCGCGCGGTCAGGCCTTCGGGGCGACCTTCGAGAGGCCGTTGATGATGCGGTCCATGGCGTCGCCGCCCGTCGGGTCGGTGAGGTTCGCGAGCATCTTCAGCGTGAACTTCATCAGGACCGGGTGGGTCAGTCCGCGCTGCGTCGCGATCTTCATGACCTGCGGGTTCCCGATCATCTTCACGAAGGCGCGGCCCAGCGTGTAGTAACCGCCGTAGGTGTCCTTGAGGATCTTCGGGTAGTGGTGCAGCGCCAGTTCCCGCTGCGCCGGCGTCGCGCGGGCGTGCGCCTGGACGATGACGTCCGCGGCGATCTGGCCCGACTCCATGGCGTACGCGATGCCTTCACCGTTGAACGGGTTGACGAGCCCGCCCGCGTCGCCGACCAGCAGCAGGCCCTTGGTGTAGTGCGGCTGGCGGTTGAAGGCCATCGGGAGCGCCGCGCCACGGATCGGCGTCGTCATGTTCTCGGGGGTGTAGCCCCAGTCCTCCGGCATGGATGCGCACCAGGCCTTGAGGACCTCGCGCCAGTCCAGCTCCTTGAAGGCGGACGAGGAGTTGAGGATGCCGAGGCCGACGTTGGACGTGCCGTCGCCCATGCCGAAGATCCAGCCGTAGCCGGGCAGCAGACGGTCCTCGGCGCCACGGCGGTCCCACAGCTCCAGCCAGGACTCCAGGTAGTCGTCGTCGTGGCGGGGCGAGGTGAAGTACGTACGGACCGCGACGCCCATCGGGCGGTCCTCGCGGCGGTGCAGGCCCATGTGAAGGGAGAGCCGGGTGGAGTTGCCGTCGGCGGCGACGACGAGGGGGGCGTGGAAGGTGACCGGGGTCTTCTCCTCGCCGAGCTTCGCGTGGACGCCGGTGATGCGGCCGGTGCGCTCGTCCTTGACCGGCTCGCCGACGTTGCAGCGCTCGTACAGCCGGGCGCCCGCCTTCTGCGCCTGGCGGGCCAGCTGCTCGTCGAAGTCGTCGCGCTTGCGGACCAGACCGTAGTCCGGGTACGAGGCCAGGTCCGGCCAGTCCAGCTGGAGGCGGACACCGCCACCGATGATGCGCAGGCCCTTGTTGCGCAGCCAGCCCGCCTCTTCGGAGATGTCGATGCCCATGGAGACGAGCTGCTTGGTGGCGCGCGGGGTGAGACCGTCACCGCAGACCTTCTCCCGGGGGAAGGCCGTCTTCTCCAGCAGGAGGACGTCGAGTCCGGACTTGGCGAGGTGGTACGCGGTCGCGGAGCCGGCTGGGCCCGCTCCGACGACGATCACGTCCGCGCTGTGCTCGGAGAGGGGCTCGGTCACGGTCGGATCTCCCGAAGACTCGAATTCGCGTGCCGCGCGGCACATGTCACGTGCAGTCTATGGGTGCCTGCTGATCACCTTCCGAAGGGCTCCCCGATGCCGCACGCGCCTGACTCGACTCCGTCCGTACACCTGCGTGTCCCCACCGACGAGGACGCGCTGAGCTGGTACCGGGTGTTCGACGATCCGGAGGTCATGGAATTCCATGGCGGCCGTTCGGCGGAGTACTCCGTGTACGAGGAGCTGACCGCACGCCAGCGCCGGCACGACGCGGAACTCGGCCACTGCCTGTGGACGGTGCTGGACGACGCCGGTGAGGTGCTGGGGTTCACGGGCGCCCAGCCGTGGCCGCACACGTCCTTCGGCCCGGTGGGCGAGATCGAGATCGGCTGGCGGCTGGGCCGGGCCGCGTGGGGGCACGGTTACGCGACCGCGGCCGCACGCACCACGCTGGAACGGGTACGGGCGCGCGGGTTGCGCGAGGTCGTGGCCATGATCGACACGCGTAACGAGCGCTCGCTCGCGGTGGCCCGGCGTCTCGGCATGCGGCAGGCCGAGAGGTACACCTCCCCGGTGACCGCGCGGGAGGCGTACTGCTTCCGGCTGGAGCTCTGAGCCCGCGGGGCTCAGTCGCGCACGCCCCGGTGCAGCGCCACCACGCCGCCGGTGAGATTGCGCCAGGCCACGTCCGACCAGCCGGCCTTCTGCAGCAGCGCCGCGAGGCCGGCCTGGTCGGGCCAGGCGCGGATCGACTCCGCCAGGTAGACGTAGGCGTCCGGGTTGGACGACACCGCCCGGGCCACCGGGGGCAGCGCGCGCATCAGGTACTCGGTGTAGACGGTCCGGAAGGGCGTCCAGGTCGGCTGGGAGAACTCGCAGATGACCACGCGCCCGCCGCGCTTGGTGACCCGGTACAGCTCGCTCAGCGCGGCGCCGGTGTCCTGGATGTTGCGCAGCCCGAAGGAGATCGTGACCGCGTCGAAGGTCTCGTCCTTGAACGGGAGCTTCGTGCCGTCGCCCGCGGTGAACGGCATCCACGGGTGGCGCTCCTTGCCGACCCGGAGCATCCCGATCGAGAAGTCGCAGGGCACCACATAGGCGCCGGCCCGGGCGAACGGCTGCGAGGAGGTGGCCGTCCCGGCCGCCAGGTCGAGGATCTTCTGCGCCGGGCGGGCGTCGACGGCCCGGGCGACCTCCCTGCGCCAGAGCCGCGCCTGTCCGAGCGACAGCACATCGTTGGTGAGGTCGTAGTTCGCCGCCACGTCGTCGAACATCGAGGCGACTTCGTGCGGCTGCTTGTCCAGGGATGCTCGGGTCACCCTCCCATTCAAGCAGCCCGGCCCCCTGTCGCTCGCGGCGGCGTGGGACGGCGTCGGCCATTCGGACACGAAGTCCTCCTCGATCATCCGCGTTCGAGGGAACAGCACCGCCCTGATCGTCGTCTCTCCCGACGAGGGAAAGGGGTTTCCGCGCCGGTGACCACCCGGCAACTCCTGGACGGCGTACGGGAGAGCGGTCTGCCGGACGTCGTGCGGTACGCGGACGAGCACCCGGTGCTCGAGAAGCACACCAGCGTGCGGGCGGATGAAGCGTCCTCCTGCGCAGCCACACCGAGACCACGGATGATCACCAGGACATGAACAGTGACGACGCACCTCGAATACGGAACGCCGGTGCCCGCCGGACGGCCGGGAGACCTGCTCCGGGGGCCCGGCCCTCCCGCGCCCAGTCCCGGAAGCGCTCCAGGGCCCGCCGAAGACGGGTGCGGCGCCGGCGCGCCGGATTCGCCGGTGCGGTGATCGCACTGGCGGCGGTCGCCGCGTTCCTCTACCTCGACCCGCCGTGGCGGGACGACGGCGCCGCGGTCGCGGCCGGCCAGGAGACGCCCCCGGCCTCCCCTGAGCCCTCGGTCCCACCGAAGGCGTCGGCGGCGCCGAAGGCATCGGTGAGTCCCAAGGCGTCGGAGTCCGCCGAGAGCTCACCGAGCGCCGAGGAGTCCGTCGATCCGGACTCCGTGCCGAAGTCGGGTCCCGGCACGTTCACCGTGGCCCGTGAGGGCGTCTCGTCCGACGGCGGCGGCAGCCGCTACCGCGTCGAGGTGGAGGACGGCATCGGCGTGGACCCGGACAGCGCCGCCGAGGACATCGCGGAGATACTCGCCCACCCCCGCGGCTGGAGCAAGGGCGGGACCCGCACCTTCCGGCAGGTCGCGGACGGGTCGGCCGGGCTGGTGATCAAAATAGGAACGCCTGAGACCACCGACCGGCTCTGCGGGCAGTACGGACTGAACACCGGGGGCGAGGTCAACTGCCGCGGCGGGGAGAACGTCATGGTCAACCTGGCGCGCTGGCAGCTCGGTTCACCCACCTTCGACGGCCCGGCGACCGAGTACCGCGCGCTGATCATCAATCACGAGGTGGGCCACTGGCTCGGGTACGGGCACGAGACCTGCCCGGGCCCCGGGAAGCCGGCGCCCGCGATGATGCAGCAGATCAAGGGGCTGAAGGGCTGCAAGTCCAACGCCTGGCCCTACGACACGAACGGCCGCTACCTGAGCGGGCCCAAGGTCCCGTGACCCGTGCCCCCGTCCTCACCGCCGCCGGTGGACCAGCCGTCCGCCGAGCACCGTGGCGACGCAGGTGACGGCGCCCGCCGTGACCAGCGTCGCCTCGTCCGGTACGTCGAAGACGGCGAGGTCCGCGCGGCCGCCGACGGCCAGCGGGCCGTGCGCCGCTCCGGCGAGATCGTGCCCCCTGACGAAGGGGTCCAGGCCCGGTTCGCCGGCCGGGGGCCCGGCCGGAGGAACGACCGTCAGGCCGGCACGGCCCACGGCGGCACGTACGGCGTGGTCCTCGAACGGGCCCGCCACATGGGTGGTGCCGTGGCGCAGCATGCGCTGCAGTCCCCGGCGTACGCTGCCGGCCCGGCGGGGCTCGTCCATCCGCCCGTCCAGCCGCTCGAAGTCGGCTCCGGTCAGCGGTTGTTCGCCGAGCTCGTCCGCCTCACGCGGGTCGGGGTGGTAGAGGCGGGTCAGCAGGGCGACCCCGTCCCACTGGCGCAGGCCGGGCGTGAGGACGCCCGGCCACTGCCGGACCCGCGCCGCCGGGTGTGCGGCCGTCACCGCGGCGTACGGCCCGAGGGCGACGATCCGGTCGCCGTCCACCGCGACCGCTCCCCCGTCGATGCCCGCCGCGCCGGCCGGGAGGACCAGTGGCGCGGCGTGAACGGTCAGCACCGGCTGACTCAGTTGGCGTCGAGGAGCTTCAGCTCCGGGTGCGCCGTGCCGCCCGCGATCGCCGTGGAGGAGATGTGCGAGACGACGCGCTCGTCGACCGGGTCGTTCGCCGGGTCGTCGTGGACGACCAGGTGCTCGTAGGTCGTGGCGCGCTGGGCGGGGACGCGGCCCGCCTTGCGGATCAGGTCGATGATCTCGAGCCGGTTCGAGCGGTGCTTGGCTCCGGCCGAGGAGACGACGTTCTCCTCCAGCATGATCGAGCCCAGGTCGTCCGCGCCGTAGTGCAGGGACAGCTGGCCGACCTCCTTGCCGGTGGTCAGCCAGGAGCCCTGGATGTGGGCGACGTTGTCGAGGAAGAGCCGGGCGATGGCGATCATCCGCAGGTACTCGAAGAGCGTGGCCTGCGTCTGCCCCTTCAGCTTGTTGTTCTCCGGCTGGTAGGTGTACGGGATGAAGGCGCGGAAGCCGCCCGTCCGGTCCTGTACGTCGCGGATCATCCGCAGGTGCTCGATGCGCTCGGCGTTGGTCTCGCCGGTGCCCATCAGCATGGTGGAGGTGGACTCGACACCGAGGCCGTGCGCGATCTCCATGATCTCCAGCCAGCGCTCGCCGGACTCCTTGAGCGGGGCGATCGCCGTACGCGGCCGGGCGGGCAGCAGTTCGGCACCGGCGCCCGCGAAGGAGTCCAGGCCTGCCGCGTGGATGCGCTTGACGGCCTCCTCGGCCGAGACGCCCGAGATACGGGCCATGTGCTCGATCTCGGAGGCGCCGAGCGAGTGGATGACCAGCTGCGGGAACGCCTTCTTGATCGCGGAGAAGTGCTCCTCGTAGTACTCGACGCCGTAGTCCGGGTGGTGTCCGCCCTGGAACATGATCTGGGTACCGCCCAGCTCGACGGTCTCCGCGCAGCGGCGCAGGATGTCGTCGAGGTCGCGGGACCAGCCCTTGGCGGTGTCCTTGGGCGGCGCGTAGAAGGCGCAGAACTTGCAGGCCGTGACGCAGACGTTGGTGTAGTTGATGTTGCGCTCGATGATGTACGTCGCGATGTGCTCGGTACCGGCGTAGCGGCGGCGGCGCACGGCGTCGGCCGCGGCTCCCAGCGCGTGCAGCGGTGCCGACCTGTACAGGTCGAGCGCCTCCTCAGGAGTGATCCGCCCGCCTTCGGCGGCGCGGTCGAGGACGGGCTGGAGGTCGGCCTTCTCGGTCACCGGGCTGTCACCTTTCGGCGGTTTTTCAACGGATCGACGGACCGATTCAGCGTACGCCAGCCCCTGCCGGGCTCAGCCGCCGGACCGGGTGAGCGTGCCCTTCGGGTGGCCCGCGGCTTCCTCGTGGGACTGGTAGCGGAGTGTGCCGGCCTGCGTGAGTGTGAAGACGAGGTCGGCGTCGCCCCCGGTGCACAGGGAGCTGTCGGCGTTTCCCGGATCGGTCCGCTCCCTGATGTTCAGCTCCTTCGCCGTGCCGGAGACGAGGGTACCGATGCCCTTGCAGACGACGCTCGAGCCGAGCACGTCGAGCCGGTGGGTCAGCCGGACCACGTCCTCGCCCTTCGCACCCTCGGTGAACACGGCGGTGACCGTTCCGTGCGGCAGCCCGCTGCGTTCGGTGGCGGACCCCTTCCACGTACCGGCGAAGGCCGGGGGCAGCGCGTCGACCGGGGCGGACGCCCCGGCTTCCGGTGACCGGTCGGCTGCCGGGGGCCGCGCGGCGTCGGCGCCCTGGTCGTCGTCGCCGCCGCCGGCGAACAGGTCTCCCAGCGTCGCGACACCGACGGTCACCACGGCGAGCGCGCCCGCGACGGCCAGCGTGACCGTGCAGCTGATCCGCCGCCCCCGGCGCGTACCGGTCCGCGGACCCGTGTCCGCAAGGCCGGCGACACCGGCGTCGGGGCCCCGTTCCCCCGTGGTGCCGCCCGACGTGACCGGCGGCTCGGCCGGCAAGGGCGGCAGCGGCGGGCCGAAGGCTCCGAGCGCCGCGCTCCCCAGGGAGGCGTTGCTGAACGGCACGGGCCCGGACCGCACGGGTGCGTCCTGCGGCTCCAGGTCCAGCAGCGCCACCGCCGACCTGCTGACCTCACGCTCCAGCGGGCCCGGCAGCCAGCCGGGGGCCACCAGTGCCGCGGCCCCGCCGGGCGCCAGCCGGCGGGCGAGCGCGGTGGGGGCGGGCCGGTCGGCGGGGTCCTTGGCGAGGCACCGGATCACCAGCTCCCGCAGCTCGCCCTCCAGGTCGCCGAGTTCGGGTTCCTCGTGCACCACCTTGTAGAGGAGTACGGCGGAGGAGTCACCGAGGAAGGGCGCGGCGCCGGTCGCCGCGTAGGCGAGCACGGCGCCGAGGGAGAAGACGTCGGCCGCGCCGGAGATGTCCTGGCCGCGGATCTGCTCCGGCGCCATGTAGCCGGGCGAGCCCACGGAGACGCCGGTGGAGGTGAGGGAGACGGTGGCACCGAGGGCCCGGGCGATGCCGAAGTCGATCAGCCGGGGGCCGTCGAGGGCGAGCAGGACGTTGGACGGCTTCACGTCGCGGTGGATGAGTCCGTGGGCGTGCACGGCGTCGAGCGCCTCCCCGAGCCCGGCCCCCAGGGTCCGTACCGCGTACTCGGGCAGCGGGCCGTGGCGGGTGACCGCGTCGGAGAGCGGCGGCCCGGCCACGTAACCGGTCGCCACCCAGGGCACGGCCGCGTCGGGGTCGGCGTCCAGCACCGGGGCCGTCCACTGCGCGCCGAGACGCCGGGCGGCGTCCACCTCACGCCGGAACCTCTCGCGGAACTGCTCGTCGAGGGCGAAGTGAGGGTGCACGACCTTGACCGCGACGGTACGTCCGCCGGCGCTGCGGCCGAGATAGACCCGGCCCATCCCGCCTGCCCCGAGCCTGCCCAGGAGCCGGTAGGCGCCGATGGTGTGCGGTTCGCCGGCTTCCAGCGGCTGCATACGGTCTCCCCCTGTGGTCCCCGGGACTCGCACGGAAGCCTAGGCCGCCCGGGTCACACGGTCACCGAGACCCCTTCCGTCGATTTCGCCCCTATGGGCACGAAGCAGGGATTTCGCCACACGGAAAGGCGTGAATACATCGTTCGTCCCCACCGACCGGGGTTCGCCCCCACCGATCGGGCTTCACCGGAGGGATACCGGAAGGCACTCCGGGAGACATCCGCTATTCGCCCGCGCGTCCATGCGCCCGCCACTCGCGACGGAACTCCGGACACGCGCGCCCTTTCACGGGAACGGAATGCCGGAGTCACGCGTCAGGGGCAGTCGGGGGTAAAGGACGGCGGGGACGGGGAAGGACCGGGAAAGTACGGGATTCACCTTCTCTCCCGCACCATTCCCGTGTGCCCGATCCCGTGCGGTGGACCCCGCGTGCCGTGGGTGTCACCCTCCGAGCAGTTCGACCTTCACGTCCGCCGGGAAGCCGGTCGTCGGACCGGTCCGGCGGGCGAACTCGCGCACGCCCGCCAGCTGGTCCGGGCCGAAGCGGAAGTCCAGGGTGGTGAAGTAGCGCTCCAGCACCTCCGCGTCGAAGGACTCCCAGCGCGCCGCCTGCTCCGCGACCTTGGTGACCTCCTCCAGCGAGAGGTCCCGGGAGGCCAGGAACGCCTCGTGCACCTTCTCGACGTAGTCGGGGTGCGAGGCCAGATAGTCCTTGCGCGCCGCCCATACCGCGAAGACGAACGGCAGCCCGGTCCATTCCTTCCACATCGCGCCCAGGTCGTGGACCTGCAGTCCGAGCCTGGGGGCGTCGTGCAGGTTCGCGCGCAGCGCGGCGTCGCCGATGAGCACGGCCGCGTCGGCCTCCTGCATCATCAGGCCGAGGTCCGGCGGGCAGGTGTAGTAGTCGGGTTCGACGCCGTACCGCTCGGAGAGCAGCAGCTGGGCCAGCCGTACGGAGGTGCGCGAGGTGGAACCGAGGGCCACCCGGGCCCCGTCCAGCTGCTCCAGGGGCAGCTGGGACACGATCACGCACGACATGACGGGGCCGTCGCAGCCGACGGCGATGTCGGGGAGGGCGACCAGTTCGTCGGCATTGCGCAGGAACTCGACCAGGGTGACGGGACCGATGTCCAGGTCCCCCCTGACCAGCTGCTCACTGAGTCTTTCCGGGGTGTCCTTCGAGAGCTCCAGGTCGAGCAGGGTCCCCGTCCGCGCCAGGCCCCAGTAGAGGGGGAGGCAGTTCAGGAACTGGATGTGGCCGACGCGCGGCCTGCTGCGACGGTCGTCGCCTTCTACGGGAGAGACGGTTGAATTGTCCACATCGCGAGGCTAGACCTGTCCCTGCGGGCGCGCGCCAGCGGGGCGTCCGGACTGTTCCGCGGAGCCTTGTCCGTCAGCTCTCCGACGGCCCGATGAAACATCCGGGTGAAGTGATCTTTCCCTCTACCGCTCCCCACAGACTGCGTGCTAGGCTCGCCGCAAGTTGCAGTTTGGTTTCCCTTGCAGTACAGAGCCTGCGGAGCATGTAACCCGCAGGCTTTTGTAGTTTTCAGACTTGTTTGCAGGTTCTGGAGCAGGGCAACCCTTTGGCCCAAGGAGGGCTTATGGCTACCGGAACCGTCAAGTGGTTCAACGCTGAAAAGGGCTTCGGCTTCATCGCCCAGGACGGCGGCGGCCCGGATGTCTTCGTCCACTACTCCGCGATCAACGCGTCCGGGTTCCGCTCCCTCGAGGAGAACCAGGTCGTGAACTTCGACGTCACTCAGGGACCCAAGGGTCCGCAGGCTGAGAACGTCACCCCGGCCTAGTTGCCCGGGTCGGCCGATCGCGGCCGAGTGAGCAGTACCCAAGGAGCCCCGCTCCCCCGCTCCGGCGGAGGAGCGGGGCTCCTGCCTTTCCGGCAGGCGCCCCGGGACGCCGCGCCTGCACCGGGAACGACCACCCCCCGGCACATCGCCGGACACCCTGAACGGACCCTCGCCCCCCGGTCATTGAAGAGGGCCTGTGCAGAGCCACACCCGATGCTGACGAGCCCGCCCAAAACAAGGCAGACTGTTGACCGCGATACCAACGGTACGTCGCAGTGCGGGATGTGCAGGACCGGCGGGGCAAGCAGGACAGGGGGCATCATGGACCGCGACAACGGACCCGGTGTGCGTGTTCCGGAGCAAC
Source organism: Streptomyces sp. NPDC005791 (assembly GCF_042871485.1). Taxonomy (NCBI): domain Bacteria; kingdom Bacillati; phylum Actinomycetota; class Actinomycetes; order Kitasatosporales; family Streptomycetaceae; genus Streptomyces; species Streptomyces sp. NPDC005791. Next base: position 326,215 of record NZ_JBIAIP010000001.1, on the reverse strand, counting down.
GCGCTCCACGGGAACGGGCGGCCGGCACCGAACTGCGCTTCACCGTGCTCGGCCCCGTACGCGCCTGGCGCGGCAGCGAAGCCCTGCCGTCGGGGTCCCCGCAGCAACGCGCCCTGCTGGCCGCGCTGCTCCTGCGCGACGGCCGCACGGCCACCGCCGCCGAACTCATCGACGCCCTCTGGGGCGAGGACCCGCCCTCCCAGGCACTGGCCACGGTACGGACGTACGCCTCCCGGCTCCGCAAGGTCCTCGGTCAGGACACCCTGGTCAGCGAGGCCGGCGGCTATGCCGTCCGCATCCCCCGCGCGGCCCTCGACCTCACGCTCGCCCAGGACCTGGCCGCCGACGCGGACAAGGCGCGTGGCGCCGGGGACCGCGGCCAGGCCCGCACCCTGATCAACAAGCTGCTCGGCCTGTGGGACGGCGAGGCGCTCGCCTCCCTCCCCGGCCCCTACGCGGAGAACCAGCGCACCAGCCTGGAGGAGTGGCACCTCCAGCTCACCGAGACCCGTCTCGACCTGGACCTGGAGCTCGGCTGCCACGCGGAGGCGGTGTCCGAACTCACCGCGCTCACCGCGGCGCACCCCCTGCGCGAGCGCCTGCGCGAGCTGCTGATGGTCGCCCTGTACCGCAGCGGCCGACAGGCCGAGGCCCTCGCGGTGTACGCCGACACCCGTCGCCTGCTCGCGGAGGAACTGGGCGTCGACCCGCGCCCCGCACTCGCCCAGCTCCAGCAGCGGATCCTCCAGGCCGACGAGGAACTGGCCCGCCCCGCGGACGAGCCGGCCCCGGCGCCCGCCCCGGTCCGCCCGGCCCAACTCCCGGCCACCGTCCCGGACTTCACGGGCCGCGCCGCGTTCGTACGCGAGCTCGGCGACCGGCTCGTGTCCGCCGAGGGATCGGTCATGGCGGTCTCCGCGCTGGCCGGCATCGGCGGCGTGGGCAAGACGACGCTCGCCGTCCACGTCGCCCACCAGGCACGCCCGCACTTCCCGGACGGCCAGCTGTACGTCGACCTGCAGGGCGCGGGCGCCAGAGCCGCCGAACCCGAGACCGTCCTCGGCGCGTTCCTCCGCGCCCTGGGCACCGCCGACTCCGCGATCCCGGACTCCCTGGACGAGCGGGCCGCGCTCTACCGCTCCACCCTCGACGGCCGCCGGATCCTGGTCCTGCTCGACAACGCCCATGACGCGGCGCAGATCCGGCCCCTGCTCCCCGGCACGGAAGGCTGCGCGGCGCTGGTCACCAGCCGCGTGCGCATGGTCGATCTGGCGGGCGCGCACCTCGTGGACCTGGACGTGATGTCCCCCGAGGAGGCCCTGCAGCTCTTCACCCGCATCGTCGGCGACGAACGCGTCCGCGCGGAGCGCGAGGCGGCCCTGGACGTGGTGGCCGCGTGCGGCTTCCTGCCGCTGGCCATCCGCATCGCCGCCTCCCGGCTGGCCGCCCGCCGCACCTGGACGGTCTCGGTGCTGGCTGCGAAGCTCGCCGACGAACGCCGCCGCCTCGACGAACTCCAGGCCGGCGACCTCGCGGTGAAGGCCACCTTCGAGCTCGGCTACGGCCAGCTGGAGCCGGCCCAGGCGCGGGCCTTCCGTCTCCTGGGCCTGGCGGACGGCCCGGACATCTCCCTCGCGGCAGCGGCCGCCCTCCTGAACCTGGACCACCACACGGCGGAGGACCTCCTGGAGACCCTGGTCGACACCAGCCTCCTGGAGTCAGCGGCCCCGGGCCGCTACCGCTACCACGACCTGGTGCGCCTCTACGCGCGTGCATGCGCCGAACGCGACGAACAGCCGCCGGTGGAAAGGGAGCTGGCTCTGTCGCGCCTGCTGGACTTCTACCTGGCGACCGCGGCGGGGGTGTACGCGTTGGAGCGGCCGGGGGACCGGACGGTCGATCATCTGGATGCCACCGAGCATCCCGGCCTCGAGTTCGCCGAGCACAAGGCCGCGCTGGACTGGCTCTACACCGAAGCGAGTTCACTTCTGGCCTGCGCGCAGCAAGCGGCTGTCTCGGGAAGGGTCCGGCGCGGCGTCGATCTCATGCTGGCGGCCAAGGATCTCGCGGAATCGGGAGCCAACTCCCGCCAGTACGAGTCCGCTGCCATCGCGGTGAGAGACGCAGCCGTCGTGGCGGGCGATCCGCGTTCCGAGGCACGCGCGCGCACCACGCTCGCCCAGGTGCACAGCATCGCGGGCCGTTTCGCCCAGGCTGAGGACGAAGCCCGACGCGCCATGCTGCTGGCTCCGGCGATCGAGGACGTCTGGACGAACTGCAACGCCCCGAACGAACTCGGAATCATCGCGGGGTACCAGAACCGGCTCAGCGAGGCGGAGCCCCTCCTGCAACAGACCATCGCCGCGTTCCGGGCCGACGGGAACCGGCCTGGCGAAGCCAGTGCCCTGTGCAACCTCTCGCGGATCCAGCTCGCCATCGGCCACACGGACAGCGCGGTGGAGCTCGCCGGCGAAGGGGTCGCCCTCTACAACCGCTTGGGGCTCACGCTGCGTCTGGCCAACGGACGATACGCACTCGGCCTCGCACTGGCACGTGCCGGCCGTCAGGGCGAAGCCCAGGAGAGACTGCATGAGGCACTCGCGGTCTTCCGGGAGAGCCGCCAGCGGCTGTGGGAAGGCATGACGCTCTTCCGGCTGGCCGAGGTACACCTCGACGCCGATCGCCCTGGTGAAGCCGCAGCTCTGTCCGAACAGGCCCTCGCGGTCCTCCTGCACATAGGCGGTGAGTGGCGACGCGCCAATGTCCTGACCGTGCTGGGCAAGGCGCTGCAGCGGATCGGGCAGGTGGACCGCGCGAAGGTGTGCTGGACCGAGGCCCTGTCGACCCTGGAGCAACTGGAGGCGACCGAAGCGGACGCCGTCCGCCTCCTGCTGTCGCCGGCGCCGTCCCCCAACAGCCGCTGACGACACGTTCATCGTTCGTTTATCACGACCCGGCACTCTGATTCGTGTCAGAGCGTCGCGTCGGGGGGCAGACGATCCGACCGGTCGGACCGCGCACTAAGGTGAACGGCTCTGAACAGCCCGTCCGGCAGTCCACGGGGGAACAGCCGGACGGGCTTCGCCGCCCATCCATGCACCGGAATATGGAGTTCACGACATGAGCGATGCCAAGAAGATCGAGCTCCCGAAGGCGGGCGCCGCGGGGGACGTCAAGCCGACGGACAGCCACATGACCGGCGAGCCCGAGATCACGACGCTGGACAGCCACATGACCGGCGAGCCCGACATCAAGCCGACGGACAGCCACATGACCGGTGGCGACCCGCTCTAGTCCTACAGAAGACGGGGGGAGCGGCCGCGGCGGCGCGGAGGGGGAGCCGTCGCGGCCGCTGCATGTCCGCGCACACGTGTGGGGCCCGAGCCGGCCGGCTCGGGCCCCACACGTGTGCTCCCCCGTCACGACGCCCGGACCGCGACCCCAGGCCGGCGCGGCTTCCGCATGTCGTCCTCGTCAGAGGCGAAGGCGGCGACCGGCGTCAGTAGCGCAGCTCCGCCGTCACCAGGCAGCGCTTCACGCGGGCGACCGAGCGCGGGCTGTCCATCCGCACCGTCACGGTCTCGGTCTCGCCGGAGTCGAGGTCGACCGTCGCCTCGCCCTGGTCGACGATCCGGCCCTGGGCGTCCTCGAACGTCACGTCCACGTCGTACGCGTGCATGAGGGCAGCCGTCGAGCGGATCTCGATCGTCGACGACGTCACCGCCTTGCGCTTCCCCTTCTTCGGCTGGACGCACCGGACGACGCGGATGTCGGGGGCCTCCGAGGCTGTGGGGGAGGGCGTCGGCGTGGAGTACGTGGAGCCACCGGAGGAACTCGACGAGCTGTCGTAGTCATCGTCGTCGTGATCCCGGTAGCTGCCGTTGCTCTTCTCGGAACTGGAGCAGCCCCCGCCGCTCGAACCGCCGCCGCTGCGGCTCTTGCCGCCGCTGCTGGACGTCGAGAATCCGGTGAGCGCGAGCACCACCACGACCAGTACCGCCGCGAACCTCATCCGTCGCCGCACCATCGATGCAGTCCCCCTAGCTGTAGTCGGCTTCTTGGCCGTCGCACGGCCGCGCGACACCGTAACGCACAGCGTTCCGGGCACGTCCCCCTGGTGCGGTCATGGCCCTGTCACGGTCTTGTCATGGTCTCCGCCGGCGTCGTCTCCGATGGCAGGGACAATCGGCCCGGCGTAGCGTCGATCCGGGGATTCGGTGCGCACAGCCGTGCGCCATGGCCCGGGAGGCTGTCGATGATCCGCAATGTCCTCGGCTCCGTCGTCGCACTCGTGGGGGCGGCGGCGGCCGTGCAGAGCCCCTTCCACACGTGGTTCGACAACCGCCTCGGGCGGGACTACCGCGTCCAGGACCTGTTCGACGGCATCAGCGACGCCTCGTCGTCCGTCCTGGGGTCGATCCTGCTGCCCTTCCTGTTCGCCGCGCTGGTGACCCTCGTGGGCGTCGTGTTCCGCTCGCGCCCGCTCGTGGCACTGGCCGGTCTGATCGTGCTCGGCTTCACCGTGCTGTGGATGGTCCGGCAGGGGCAGGAAGCCGGTGGCCTCACGGTCGACGGTGACGGGGACGGGCTCCGGTGGGGCGTCGCGCAGGCGCTGGCGGGCGGTCTGCTCCTCCTGCTGGGCGCGCTGCTGATGTCGGGGCGGCGGCGCACACGGGCGCGGCGTTCCCCCGACCCCTATCCCGTGCCGCCGGACGACCGCCCGGACACCTGGCCGCCGACGCAGGAGCCGGGGCCGGCCGCGCAGACCTCCCCCGGGCCGGAGCCCGAAGCGGATCCGTACACCGGGCCGGGCCGGCACCGGGCGGCCCCGTCCGGCGACGCGGACACCGCCCGGCACCCCGTCCAGTACCCCGACGAGGGGGACCAGCAGGACCGGGACAGGTACCACCCGCCCCACCCCTGAGGCCGCGCCGGGCCCCGCGGGCGTCAGGCCCGGGCCCGGTTCCCCGTGCCCGTGCCCTTCAGCGCGTCCAGGGCGTACACACAGCGGTCCTTGCTGCACGCGTAGACGACGCCCGCCTGCGCCACCGGGGAACCCGTGATCTCGCCGCCCGTGGCCAGCTTCCAGCGGAGCTGGCCGCCCGCCGCGTCCAGGGTGTACAGCACGTGGTCCGCCGAGCCGAAGTGGAGCCGGCCGTCCGCGACCACCGGTGCGCCGACCACGTCGCCTCCCGCCGCGAAACGCCACTTCGGGGTGCCGGTCACCGCGTCCAGGGTGTACAGCGCGCTGCCGCTGCCGACGTGCACGTTGCCCGCCGTCACCAGCACCGGTTCGACGGACTGCCGGGCCTCCGTCGCGATCCGCCAGCGGTCCTTGCCCGTCGAGGCGTCCAGGGCGTACACGGTGCCGAGGTAGTCCGCGAGGTACACCCCGCCGCCCGTGACCGCCGGTCCCGGCGCGAAAGCGGGCGGGGAGAGGAAGACGGCCGGTGACTCGAAGTGCCAGCGGACCCGGCCGGAGACCGAGTCCACGGCCAGCACCCGGGCCCCGGCCGCGACGTACACGAAACCGTCGGACGCGGGGGTCACCCGGACCGGCACACCGCCGCAGGAGGCGGCGTCGCCGATGGGGTACGACCAGCGCTCCGTGCCGGTACGCGCGTCGACGGCCCGCAGCCGGGCGTCCTGCCACAGGTACACCGTGCCGTCGTGGAGGACGGGGCCGGCCTCCGGCGTCTCGAAGTCCGTCTGGATGCCGGAGGTCTCCCACAGCTTCTCGCCGCTGGACGCCTCCCACGCCTGTACGCCGCCGCCGCGCGTCGCGGTCAGGACGGTGCCCCGGTCGGCCTTGAGGGCGTACACCCAGGCGTCGGTCCGCAGCCGCCACCGCTCGGCGCCGGTCGCCGCGTCCAGCGCGTACAGCGACGGACCGTCCGAGGCGTGGATCCGGCCTCCGTCCACGGCCATCGACCAGGCCACGTCACGGGTCTTGAACTGGCGGCGCCCGTTGCCCACGTCCAGGGCGTGCACCTCGAAGGACGTGACGTACAGCAGGTCGCCCACCACGACGGGCGTGCCCCACACGTCGTTCGACATACGGAACCGCCACGGCCGCCAGCGGTCCGGTGCGGCGGGCGCGGCGTCCGGGCCCGGCGCGGGGGCGGGCACGGGAGCGGTCGGCGCGGCCGAGGTCTGTCCGCCGGGAGCGCGCACCCAGCCGGTCGCCGGGTCGGCGTGCGCCGCGGCGGGGCCCCGTACGTCCACCGGGCGCGGACCGGGCCCGATCGGCACCTGGGCGCCGGGCAGCCGCACGGGGCCGCCGTCGGGGGCGGGCGCCGACACCGGCGCGGGGGTCGGCGCGGTCCGCAGATCGCCACCGCCACGCCAGGCCCCGCCCCAGTCGGCCCCGGGCGGGGGCTGCCGCGGGGGCGGCGGCACGACCACGGGGGCGGGTGCGGCGACGGCGCGCCCACCACCGCGGCGCTGCTCGATCATCGCGGTCGCCACGGTCGGCAGCCAGGCCGACGCCGTGCCGCTGTCGTCACCGCCGGAGGCGAACAGGTGCGGGGCCAGCTGCGCCTGCAGATCCGCCGGGCTGGGCCGCCGGGCCGGGTCCATCTGCATGCAGGACTCGATGAGCGGCCTCAGGTCGTCGGGCAGCCCTTCGGTGTCGGGGCCCTCCCGCAGCAGCATGAACACGGTCTCGACCGGATTCGCCCCGTGGAAGGGCGCGTGGCCCGTGGCCGCGAAGACGAGGGTCGAGCCGAGCGAGAACACGTCACTGGCGCCGGTGACGCTGCGCGAGTCACGGGCCTGCTCCGGAGACATGTACGCGGGCGTCCCCACCGCCACGTTCGTCATGGTCAGCCGGGTGTTGGAGACGCCTGACGCGATCCCGAAGTCGATCACCCGGGGTCCGTCCTCGACCACGAGGACGTTGGAGGGCTTCATGTCACGGTGGACGAGACCGGCCCCGTGGATCGACTGCAGGGCCTCCGCGATCCCCGCGGCCAGCCAGCGCACGGCCTGCGTCGGCATCGGCCCGCACTCACTCACTATCTCCTCGAGCGAGGGTGCGGGGACGTAAGCGGTGGCCAGCCAGGGCACGGCCGCCCTCGGATCGGCGTCGACCACGGCGGCGGTGTAGAAACCGCTGACCGCGCGCGCCGCCTCCACCTCTCGTGTGAAGCGGACCCGGAACAGCTGGTCCTCCGCCAGTTCCGTACGGACCGTCTTGATCGCCACCCGCCGGCCCGACGCCGACCTCGCCAGATAGACCAGCCCCATGCCGCCGGCCCCGAGCCGTCCCAGCACCTCGAACGGGCCGATCCGCCTCGGGTCATGCTGCGTCAGCTGCTCCACTTGCCTGCCACCTCCCCGTACGGACCTCAGGAACAGAAGCCCGCGAAATCCCGCCCTGTGCAGCGTCTCACCACTGGGCACCACTTGGCGGTGCGCACCCTGATTCTTCCTGTCCGCGGGCCTGGTTGCGAACCCGGGGGCGGATCAGGGTGTTGTGTGTCACTCCATCCCTTTCAGGACACCGCGGGACGGACACCGCGGGTCGGCTACGGCAGCCGCTCGGCCGGCTGGAGCACGGCGAAGGCCGCCCCCTGGTCGTCCTGGAGGACCGCCGTCCGCCCGTACGGGATGTCCAGGGGCGGGGACGTGATCCGGCCACCGAGGCGTACGGCCGTCTCGGCGGCGCGTTCGCAGTCGGCGACGGCGAAGTAGACGAGGAAGTAGCTGGGCAGCATCGCGGGGAACGCGTCCGTGAGGACCGCGCGGCCGCCGACCGCGGTGTCCTCGCCCGGTTCGGTCCCGGCGGGGGACCACATCCGGAAGGGCTCGACGGCGCCGTCGGCACCCGGCAGTTCGATGTCCGTCCCACGGAATCCGAAGACCTCCTCGTAGAAGGCGTCCACCCGCTGCGGCTGCCGGGTGTACACCTCGGTCCAGCAGAAGGCGCCCGGTGCGTTCCGCTTCTCGAAGCCCGCGCGCTCACCCGCCTGCCAGAGGCCGAAGACCGCGCCGCCGGGGTCGGCCGCCTGCGCGAGGAACCCGGCCGCAGCGGCCCGTACGGGATCGGTGATCACCTGGCCGCCCGCCTTGCGGACCAGGGCGACGGAGGCGCGGATGTCATCGGTGGCGAAGTAGACGCCCCAGGTCGTGGGCATGCGGCCGTCCTGCTTCGCGGCGAGCGCGGCGACGAGTGCACCGTCGCTGCGGGCGTCGGCGAAGGGCATGCCGTCGCCGGCGTGGAAGGTCCAGCCGAAGAGCCCGCCGTAGAAGCGCTTGCCGGCCTCCAGATCGGCGAGTTGCACATCGACCCAGCACGGCGCGGACTGCGCGAATACGGCCATGGCCCGGCTCCTTCCGGTCGCTGCGAGGTCGCTATGGCGTTTCCGCGGCACCACGGCGGTGGCGCTGTGGAGCACCGGTGCGCTCAGCACCGGGGCAGCCGTGATGCCCGTCACACTCAACGTAACGTCGGGAGCCTTCCGGCGCGCCCCGAGGGTCGTATGGAACCTTTGCCCGAATCGTGAAGGCGGGGCGGTCCGTGTGGACGCAGGTTGTCCACCGAAGTTATCCACAGGCTGTTGATAACAACATCACTCCGGAGCACGCCCGGCGCCGACGGCGCGGACGGCGGGGCAATTCCATAAACACTTACGCCCGCGTGAATAGACGCGTACCCCCACGGAGAATTGGCCCGTCCGCCCGCCCCGCACCGGGGCGTTCCCCATTTGCAGTCGGCCAGATCGCGCTCGGATCACCCCTCGGTAAGCTGACGGCATGACAGGACAAGTGCGCACCGTCGACGGCCGCGTGGCTGGTCGGCGAGGTCAGGCGACGCGGCAGAAGCTGCTCGAATGCCTCAGCGATATGCTCAGCTCCTCGCCGTACCGGGACGTCAAAGTCATCGACGTGGCTCGGAAGGCGGGGACTTCACCCGCGACTTTCTACCAGTATTTCCCCGCCGTCGAGGGCGCCGTTCTCGAACTCGCCGAGGAAATGGCCAAGGAAAGCGCCGGACTGACCGAACTGGTCGGCGGCCGCTCCTGGGTCGGCAAGGCCGGCTGGCAGGCCTCCGAAGAACTCGTCGAGGGATTCCTCGACTTCTGGCGACGCCACGACGCGATCCTCCGTGTCGTCGAGCTCGGCGCGGCCGAGGGCGACAAGCGGTTCTACAAGATCCGCATGAAGGTCCTGAACTCGGTCACCAACTCCCTGACGGACGCGGTCAAGGAGCTCCAGGCCAAGGGCAAGGTGGACAAGGACGTCAGCCCCGCCGCGGTGGCGGGCTCCCTGGTCGTCATGCTGTCGGGGGTCGCCTCGCACCAGAAGGGCTTCACCGGCTGGGGCGTGAAGCAGGCCGAACTCCGCCCGAACCTCGCCCTGTTGGTGCACCTGGGCATCACCGGCAAGAAGCCGGCCAGGTAGGCCCCGGCAGCCCCGTCCCCCCGCACCCGCCGGGCGCCGCGCCCTCCGCGGCGCCCCACGTCCTGTCTCACCGACGGCGGACCACTCCCGTGGTCCGCCGTCGGCGTTTTCCGCATCGGCGCGCGAGGCTGTGCAATGGGGGCATGAGCGATGCACAGAAGGACTTCCGCGACCTGCTCCACGCACAGCGCGTCTGGGACGTGCCCCTCCCCGGCTTCGACCCGTCGGCGGCACCCGCCACTCCCCTCCCCCTGTTCCACACCTGGTTCGCCGAGGCCGTGGCGGCCGGGCAGCCGGAACCGCACACCATGACCCTGGCGACCGCGGACGCCGAGGGCCACCCCGACGTGCGCACGCTGATGCTGCACGACGCGGACGAGCGCGGCTGGCACTTCGCCACGCACGCCACCAGCGCGAAGGGCCGCCAGCTGGCCGCCCGCCCGTTCGCGGCGCTCGGCTTCTACTGGCCCGCCCAGGGCCGCCAGGTACGCGTGCGGGGCACGACCGCCCCCGCGAGCCGCGAGGAGAGCCGCGCCGATCTGCGGGCCAGGTCCACCGGCGCGCTGGCCGCCGCGCTGACCGGGTCGCAGAGCGAGGTGCTGCCGGCGTACGAGGACCTCGTACGGGCCTCCGAGAACGCCTGGGAGCGCGCGCAGGCCGAGCCGGACGCCGAGGCGGGGACCTGGACGCGGTATGTGGTCGAGCCGCAGGAGGTGGAGTTCTTCCAGGGCGACGCCCGGCGCCGGCACGTACGGCTGCGCTACCGCCGGGACGGTGCGGGCTGGACCCGCGAGCTCCTCTGGCCCTGAGCCCGGCACCTGTCCGGTTTCACCGGGAGAGGCGCACCATGGTGCGGCTACACCTGGCTCCTCGCTCGTCAGGAACCCGGTGCCGAGGGCACCTGCTCTGCTCGATGATCGGGTTCCGGAATCCGGAGGGCCGTGCACTGGCGCTGGTCCACCTCTACAAGCGGGGCACCTTCTATCCGTTCGCCCCGGCCACGGGCGGCGGGGAGAAGCGCGACAACCAGCTGGAGCTCCAGGTGCGGGCCGTGCTCGGTGACGACCTACGGGTGGAGGGCGACCTCGCGCGCTGGTTCCCGGTGTGGGGCGCTCCGGGGCTCTGAGCGGGCCCGGGAGCGCGCCCCCGTGATCATTTCGCAACCGATTCCCGTCCGGACCGGGAACCCATCATGTTCATGTCCTATTACGCTCCGGAGCATGCCCGCATCCACCCCCGCCCCCGGTGACGCCCTGACCTCCTCCATCGACCGCACCGACGACCGGCCGGTCTATGTGATCGGCGGCGGACCGGGCGGCCTCGCCGCCGCGGCGGCCCTGCGGGACCAGGGCGTACGGGCGGTGGTGCTGGAGAAGTCCGACCGCGTCGGGGCGTCCTGGCGCCGGCACTACGACCGGCTGCACCTGCACACGACCCGTCGCTGGTCCGCCCTGCCGGGGCTGGCCATGCCCCGCAGGTTCGGGCGATGGGTGTCGCGCGACGACATGGTGCGCTACCTGGAGAAGTACGCCGAGCACCACGAGCTGGACGTGGTGACGGGTGTCGAGGTGTCCCGGATCGACCGGACCGCCGACGGCACCGGCTGGCAGCTGAGCGCGACCGGTGGCCGGGTGCTCACCGGGCGGGCGGTGGTGGTGGCCACCGGCTTCAACCACACCCCGCTAACCCCCGCGTGGCCCGGCCGTGACGGCTTCACCGGCGAACTGCTGCACGCCGCGGAGTACCGCCACCCGGCTCCGTACGCGGGCAAGGACGTCCTCGTCGTCGGGATCGGCAACACCGGGGCGGAGATCGCCGTGGACCTGGTCGAGGGCGGCGCGTCCCAGGTGCGGATCGCGGTGCGCACGGTCCCGCACATCGTGCGCCGCTCCACGGCCGGCTGGCCCGCCCAGGCGACCGCCGTCCTGGTCCGCAGGCTGCCGGTCCGTCTCGTCGACGCGGCAGGCCGCCTGATGTGCCGCGTCTCCGTACCCGACCTGGCGGACCGGGGCCTTCCCCGCCCGGACACGGGCCTGTACTCCCGGGTCGAGGAGGGCGCGATCCCCGTCCAGGACGTCGGGCTGATCAAGGCGGTGAAGGGCGGACGGGTGGTGCCCGTGGCGGCGGTCGAGTCGTTCGACGGGGACGCCGTGGTGCTGGCCGACGGCACCCGGCACACCCCGGACGCGGTGATCACGGCGACCGGCTACCAACGCGCCCTGGAGGACCTGGTCGGCCACCTCGGCGTACTGGACGCGAGAGGCCGCCCGGTGGTGCACGGCGCCCGCACCCCGGACGGGGCACCGGGCCTCTACTTCACCGGGTTCACCAACCCGATCAGCGGGATGCTCCGCGAAATGGCCCTGGACGCGCGGAGAATAGCCATCCGCCTGGCCAGGAAGGGCTGAGCCCGCACGCTGAGCGCAGGGCCTGGGCGATCTCCGGAACAAGGCACTGTCGCCTCCTCACGCACACGAGTCCTGTCCCCGGGGGACCGCCCTCTCAGCCGACCCGTGCCGGCGCGGCCTCACCCGCCTTGCGGCGGATCACCAGGGCCATCAGGGCGGCCGTCGCGCACAGCGCCCCCGCGCCGTACCAGACCAGGTCGTACGATCCGGTCACGTCCCGGACCACCCCGCCGAGGAAGGCCACCAGGGCCGCCCCCAGCTGGTGCGACGCCAGGACCCAGCCGAAGACGATCGCGCTGTCCTCGCCGTACTGCTCCCGGCACAGGGCCAGGGTCGGCGGCACCGTGGCGACCCAGTCCAGCCCGTAGAAGACGATGAAGAAGACCATCGGCGGATGCACCGTCGGGGCCATCAGCACCGGCAGGAACAGCAGCGACACACCACGCAGCGCGTAGTAGACCGCCAGCAGCCGGCGGGCGTCGAAGCGGTCCGTGAGCCAGCCGCTGAAGATCGTGCCGATGACGTCGAAGACGCCGATGACGGCCAGCAGCGAGGCCGCCGCGGGAATCCCCATGCCGTGGTCGTGGGCCGAGGGGACGAAATACGTGCGGATCAGGCCGTTGGTGGACGCGCCGCAGATCGCGAACGAGCCCGCCAGCAGCCAGAAGGGCCCCGTGCGGGCCGAGGTGAGCAGGACGCGTACGGCGCGGGTCGCGGCGCCCCTGACGGGCGCCGGCTTCTCCACGTACGTGCCGCCGTACGGGGCGAGCCCCACGTCCGCCGGGTGGTCGCGCATCAGCAACCAGACGAACGGGACGACGACGAGCGCCGCCAGCGCCACCGTCACCGAGGCCGGGCGCCAGCCGTGGTCGACGACGATCCAGGCGCACAGCGGCAGGAAGACCAGCTGGCCGGAGGCGCCGGCCGCGGTCAGGACACCGGTCACCAGACCGCGGCGGGCCACGAACCAGCGGTTGGTGACGGTCGCGGAGAAGGCCATCGCGATCGAGCCGGTGCCCAGGCCGACAAGGAGGCCCCAGTAGAGCATCAGCTGCCAGGACGCCGTCATCCACACACTCGCCAGCGCCCCTGCCGCCACCGCGCCGAGTGCGACGACCACGACCCGGCGCATGCCGAAGCGGTCCATCATCGCCGCGGCGAAGGGCGCGGTCAGCCCGTACAGCGCCATGTCGAGGGAGACGGCGAGACCGATCTCGCCGCGCGACCAGCCGAACTCCTCGTTCAGGGGCTCGATCAGGAGCCCCGGCAGGGAGTTGAAGGCGGCGCCTCCGATGATCGTCACGAAGGCCACGGCGGCGACGATCCACGCACGGTGCACCCGTGGCCCGGAGTGGCTGCGAGGAACGCGCCCGGCCGCCGCGCCGCCGGGTGTCGTGCTGTCGGTTGTCTGCGTCACGCCGCTCAGCATCCGGCCGGGAGCCACCCCCCGACGAGTGGCTGGACGGACACGCTTCGCAGGAATCGGGCCACCGCGGTCAGGACCGCGCCAGGGCGCGTCCGGACCGCAGGCGGCTGTGGGCCGCCCAGGCCAGGGCCGCCCCCACCCCGTACCAGAGCAGGTCCGGTGCGTTGAACGTCGAGCCGAGCACCAGCCGCGCCACCGCGCTCTGCCGCGCCAGGTCGGCCGGTACGCCCGTCAGCTGGGCAAGTTCCACCGCCCAGCTGAAGGCCAGCGCGGCGCCCGCGGCCGTCGGCGGCCGCACCCGGGGCACCACGACGACGACCAGGACGTGGATCAGCACGGTGTAGAGGGCGTCGCCCGCGTACTTCGCCACGTCGCCGCCCGCCGCCGCACGGACGCCGAGCCCCGCCGCCACGGTCAGGAGTGCCGCCGCCGCGGCCGTCGCACGGATGGCGGCGGCGCGGGGAACGACCGTGCGAACGGTCTGCGTTTCCTTCATGACCGGTACGTTTATCAGGCCGCAGCCGGTCCTACCCAATCCGCGGGAGAGCAGGAGCCCAGATGCGCCACCGTGTCGTCGTCCTCGCGCTCGACGGGGTGATCCCCTTCGAACTGGGCATCCCCCAACGGATCTTCGGCCGCGCGCGGGCCGCTGCGGAGGCCCCGGCCCCCGGCACGGGCGAGAAGCTGTACGACGTCGTGACCTGCTCCGTGCGCCCGCCGGGCCCGGTCCGCACCGACGCCGACTTCAGCATCATGGTCGAGCACGGCCCCGACGCCCTCGCCACCGGCGACACCGTCGTCGTCCCGGCCTCGTACGAACTCGGTCCCGTGTACGACGAGGGCCGGCTCACCGACGAACTGGCCGCCGCGCTCGCGTACATCAGGCCGGGGACCCGCATGGTGTCCATCTGCACGGGCGGCTACCTCCTCGCCGCGGCCGGATATCTCGACGGGCGCCCCGCCACCACCCACTGGTCCTCGGCCGACCACTTCCAGCGGCTCTTCCCCCGGATCCGCGTCGATCCGGACGTCCTGTTCATCGACGACGGGGACGTGCTGACCTCGGCCGGTGTGGCCGCCGGGATCGACCTCTGCCTGCACATCGTGCGCCGCGACCACGGCACCGCCGTCGCCAACGACGTCGCCCGCCGCACCGTCGTGCCCCCGCACCGCGACGGCGGCCAGGCGCAGTTCATCCGGCGTCCGATGCCCGAGGCGGGGCTCGCCACGACGACGGCCGCACGGACCTGGGCGCTCGGGCGGCTGGAGCAGCCCATCTCCCTGCGCGACATGGCCGGGCAGGAGTCGATGAGCGTACGCACCTTCACCCGCCGCTTCCGCGAGGAGGTCGGCATCAGCCCCGGACAGTGGCTCACCCGGCAGAGGGTGGAGCGGGCACGACACCTGCTGGAATCCACCGCCCTGTCGATCGACCAGGTGGCACGGGACGCCGGTTTCGGTACGGCCACCTCCCTGCGGCAGCATGTGCAGGCTGCACTGGGGGTCTCGCCCACGGTCTACCGGCGGACATTCCGCTCGACGCTCGCGGGGCGCTGAAGGGAGCCCTTGAGGGCTCTCCCCTGTGCGAGCGCAGCCGAGAGCCCGGGGAAGCAGCTGTCCTCGCGCGCCCGCCCGGGATCAACGGGACAGCCCTCAGAGACAGGCCCGGTCGCCGGGCTGCTCCTGGACCACCGGGATCATCACCGGGCCACCGCGGTCGACCTCGCACCAGATCCGCTTTCCGGCGCCCTCCCGCTGCCAGCCCCAGCGGTCCGCCAGGCCGTCCACCAGCTCCAGGCCACGGCCGCCCGTGTCCTCGCCTGCCGCGTGACGCGGCTGGGGCGGACAGCAGCTGGTGTCCGCCACCTCGACGCGCACCGTCCCCGCCGATCCGGCCGGATCCGCCGCACCGACCAGCATCCGCAGTACGGCCGGACAGCCGGTGTGGACCACCGCGTTGGTGACGAGCTCCGAGATCAGCAGGATGAGCGTCTCGGCGAGCGGCTCGTCATCCCCCAGCCCGGACCCGGCCAGCCGTGACCGCGCCCATCTGCGGGCCCTGCCCACCTCCGCGGGGTCGGGCCCGACCTCCATCTGCACCTGAAGCACCTGCACCGCTCACACCATCCGAACCGGCGGACACATCGCCTAGCGCCTCCTCAGGGTCACGGAACGTGACTCCTCTGCGAGACAGCATGGTTGACGTACAGTCACCGCAACAAGCGCTTCGGGCATATTCCAGCGCGAAGGAGTACGCGTGGTCCATACTGTGCGACGCGTGCTGCGGAGAGTCGAACAGAAGCGCGCCGGAGCGTCGGAGACCGGGTCCCCGTCGAGCCCGTCGCAGCTCCGTGCGTTGCGAGCAGGGCACCGTGCGCCATCCGGGGCGGCCGCAGGGGCCGTACCCGGAACCTCCGGTTCCAGTACCACTCGCATCCCACGGAGGGTACCCGAGCGGGGGCCGCCGACTCCGCCCGGTGACGGGTCGCTCCGGGGGCGCACCCGCGCTCCGGATGCGTTGAGTGACCCGCGGAGTACGGTCCGCGCGCCCCCCGGGCAGCCCCGACCACCCCGGATGCACCGCGGCGGCCCGGCCCGGGGCGGCACCGGGGCCGGGCTGTGGGAGGCCACGAACTGCTCACATCGTTGGGCGTGTTGACGGGTACCGGCGGGGATTACGCGTCGGGCTCGATCACGGTGAAGTACGCGGAGAAGGCGGCGACCGCCTCCGCCTCGGCGATCCGGCCGTCCTGGTCGGTGTCCAGGCTCCGGGCCGCGACACTCGCGATGTCGCCCGGGGCGCCCAGCACCAGGAGTGCGCGCTCCACCGCGGCGACCGGGGCCGAGGTGGGCGCGGCCCCCTCCGGGTCCGCTCCGGCGGCGACGGCGATCGCCGCGCGCAGGAAGGGGCGCGCGATCTCCGCGAAGCGTTCGGGGCTGTCACGCAGCCTCTTCACGGCCCCGCCGACGAACTCCTCCCGGGTGACGCGCTGGTCCCCGTCCACGTCGGCGATGCCGGCCATGCCCTGCCAGAAGGCCTCGGCACCCGTGTAGAGCGACTGGCCCCGGTCGCAGCGGGCCGTCGTACCGAACTCGGTGAGCAGACGGGCCGCGGCGGCGTTGAAATCGGCGCGATCGATGTAGCCGTTGCCGTCCTGGTCGAAGGCGGCGAAGCGGTGGGCGATCTTGCGCTCGTACTCTGCGCTGTCCATGCGGGGAGCGTACGACGCCGGGAGGCCTCACGTGTCACCACCGGTCTTCGGCGGTGTGACAACTCCGCGTCGATCCGCCCGGTCAGGCGGTGAGCGGCCTGGACACGTCGTCGGTGGCCGCGTCCGCGTCGGAGTAGACGTCGAACAGACGGCGTACCCCCAGGGCGCCGAGCACCTTGTTGACGTGTGAGCCGTCGACCGCGCCGCGGGCCGGGAGGATCAGCCGCAGCCTGCCGCCGCAGGACTTCATGAGGCGGCGGGAGGCGATCAGGACGTTGACGCCGCTGGAGTCGCAGAAGAGGACGCCGGAGAGGTCGAGGACGACGTCGTGCCGTCCCGCGGCCACCGCCCCATGGACGGACTGGCGCACGACGGGTGAACTCACGAGGTCGAGCTCGCCATGGATCCGCAGCACGGTCCACGCGTCCTGCTCGGTCTCGTACACCTTCAGCGTCACGCGACTCGGCCTCTCGTTCCGGGGGCTCCGGAGGATCCGGAAGTTTCCGTTCCACCTCGCGGCTTCCCGCTCACCCGCCCGTGAAACGCCTTTGCGCTCACGGGCCTGGCACAGGTTCGTCCCAAAGATGATCACTTCAGGATCGTTTATGTGATCACTCAAGGGCAAGGGGAAAACGTCCCCTATCATTCAGCGCCACTCGAGGGACGTACTTACCGCAAAGGTACGTGTTCGAACTGTGCGTCCGACTACATTCGGGGTGACGCGAGGCACAGGGCTGGGGGCTGGATGGCGAAGGACGCACCACCGCGCTGGGACCGCCGGATGCAGCAGCGGCTGGCACACGGCGAGGCGGCGGCGCTCGGCGAGCTCTACGACCGGTTCGCCGCCCTCGTGCACAGCCAGGCCCACCGCATGCTCGACGACGAGGACGCGGCGGACCAGGTCACACGTGAGGTCTTCGGCTACGTCTGGGAGAACCCCGACGCGTACGACCCCCGGCACGGCTCCATGCGCTCCTGGGTGGCGCGGCTCACCCACCGCCAGTCCGTACGGCGGCTCCGCAGCGAACACGGCGAGGCGGGAGGGCCCGACGCGGACGCGCGGGCGGAGGAGCTGGACCACCGGGTGCTCAAGGCAACCGCCGCGGCCCGCGCCGACTACATCGTCGCCTCCATGCCCGCGCCGCTGCGCGCCGCCCTGGAGCTCGCGTACGTCCAGCGCCGGGACTACCGGCAGACCGCCGCCGACCTCGGCGTCACCGGGGACGAGGCCAGGCGCCGGCTGCGGCTGGGCCTCCAGCTGCTCTCCACCGCGAACACCCGGCCGTCGGCGGACTCGGCACCTCCCGGATACGGACCGACACCGTGACCGGGGGCCACGGCGGCGAAGGCCGTGACGGGGACCCGCCGGCCGGGCCGCGCATACCGAAACCCCGGGCGGCCGCGGACGCCCGGGACGAGCTGCCTCCGGTCCGGTCCAGGGGCGCCGAGCCGCCGGAACCACCCGGGCCACCGGATCCGCCCGCCGCACCGCTCCCCCACCAGGTGCTGAAGTCCCTGCTCGGCGCCTGGGCCCTGGCCGCCTGCTCCGCCGAGGAGACGGCCGCCGTCGAGGAGCACCTCACGTCGTGCGCGCCCTGCGCCGAGGAGGCGCTACGGCTGCGCGACGCCGTGGGACTGCTGCACACCGACGGCACCCTTGACCTGGACCCGATGCTCCGGTCCCGCGTCCTGGAGGGCTGTCTGGGCCGCCGCCCGGCACGCGTCCCCGTCCCGTCGTGGGCCGCGCCGTACGACGCGGAGACCGCACGGCTCGACGCGCTGCTGCGGGACATCGGGGACGCGGAGTGGCACGCGCCGGTACGGCTGAAGTGGTTCGAGGACGACCGGCAGGTGAACCGCAGGACGACCGTCGCCGGAGTGATCGGCCATCTGATGGCCGTCGACGGCCTGGTGTCCAGGGCCCTCGACCTGGACGACCCGCTCGGCAGAAGTGACCGGCCCCTGCCCCCGACGCCGACGGAGCGCACCGAGGCGTGCTGGTCCGCCGCCACCCGGCCGCTCACCCGGACCGTACGGGAGCCCTGGCGTGAGCAGAGCCACTCCCTCGTCCGTACGGTGTCGTTCGCCGGCCGCGCCATCGCGGAGCGCTCCGTCCCGTACGGGTACTTCGCCCTTCCGCTGCAGGACTCGCTCCTGGAGCGGGCCTTCGAGTGCTGGGTGCACGGCGGTGACATCGCGCACGCCGTGGACTACCCCTACGAACCGCCCGCCGCCGCCCATCTCCACCGGATGATCGACCTGGCGGCCCGGTTGCTGCCCGCCACGCTCGCCGGGCGCCGCCGCGCGGGGCTGGCCGCACCGGCCCGCCACCTGGTCACGGCGGGCGCTCCGGGACGCTCCCTCCACCTGGAGGTCGAGGGGCGTGGTGGCGGCGACTGGTACATCGCGCTGGACTCACCGGCCGCCCTCGGCTCCCCCGACCACACGGTCGCGCAGGTGGCGCTCGACGGCGTGGAGTTCTGCAGACTGGTCGCCGGCCATGTGCCGCCGGCCGAGGCCGCGGCCGGCCAGCAGGGCGACCGCGAGGCGATCCGCGACGTCCTGTTCGCCGCCGCCTCCCTCAGCCGGCTGTGAACACGGTCCTCAGGGGAAGACGACCGTGCGACGGCCGTTGAGCAGGATGCGCTGTTCCGCGTGCCACTTGACCGCGCGGGCCAGTGCCTGGCACTCCACGTCGCGCCCGATGGCGACGAGCTGGTCCGGCGTGACGCCGTGCCCGACGCGCTCGACCTCCTGCTCGATGATCGGCCCCTCGTCGAGGTCGGCGGTCACGTAGTGCGCCGTCGCACCGATCAGCTTCACACCGCGGGCGTGGGCCTGGTGGTACGGCTTCGCGCCCTTGAAGCTCGGCAGGAAGGAGTGGTGGATGTTGATGATCCGGCCGCTCAGCTGCTTGCAGAGATCGTCCGAGAGCACCTGCATGTAGCGCGCCAGGACGACGAGTTCGACGTTCTCGCCGCGGACCAGTTCCAGCAGCTGCGCCTCGGCCTCCGCCTTGTTCTCCCTGTTCACAGGGATGTGGCGGAAGGGGACGCCGTACGAGGCGACGAGTTCGGCGAAGTCCGTGTGGTTGGAGACGACCGCCACGATCTCGACCGGCAGGGCGCCGGTGCGGGAGCGGAACAGCAGGTCGTTGAGGCAGTGCCCGAACTTGCTGACCATCAGCACGATCCGCATCCGGTCGCTCGCCCGGTGGATCTGCCACTCCATCCGGAACGAGTCCCCGATCGCGGCGAAGCTCGCCCGCAGCTTGTCCACGGTGACCGTGGCGTCCGCGGAGAAGTGGACACGCATGAAGAAGAGACCGGTGTCGCGGTCGCCGAACTGCTGGCTGTCCTCGATGTTGCAGCCGGTCATGAAGAGATAGCTCGACACGGCGTGCACGATGCCCTGTTTGTCGGGGCAGGAGAGCGTGAGGACGTACTGCTCGGCGGCGGTGTCCGAGGCAGCGGATACGGGTTCGGCGGGCTGCGGCGCGGTCATCCCCGTAGGGTGCCACACCACCCGCCTGTCACGCCGATCTGGTCATGATGCGGAGCACGTCCAGGGACCTCGGCGGCGTGTCGGGATCCTCGGCATCGTTGGTGGCGAGCATCACGTGGGCCTCGCGGGCGGCCACGACGGCCTCCTGCCAGCCCGGGTGCTCCAGGTAGGCGGAGACGGGGGCGTCGGCGCCTATCTGGTGCATGATGCGCAGCACCCGCAGCGCCGCGACGTCCACGAGGGCGGCCTCGGCGGAGTCGCGGAAGATCGTCCCGACGTACTTCTCGGCGGACCAGTTGTCCAGCCAGGTGTCCTCGACCAGGCGGTACACGGCGTCGGTGACGTCCCCGTACCCTTCCCGGCCGGCCAGCCAGCACTCGTGGTGGAAGACGGGGTCGGAGAGCATGTGCAGCGCCGAGCGCACGTTGCTGCGCCAGCGCCACCACGGCATGTCGTTGAGCGGCATGCCGCCCATGGTGGAGGAGCGGCGGCCGCGACGGGAAGTGTTCTCGGAACCTTGCTGCACGGTTGCCGATCGTACGTTCCCTCCCGGCGCCCGCGTGCGGCCCCCCGTAATTCACCTCCACGTCACGGAGCGTTGACCGGAGCACGCGGCGGCGTTATTCCTGCACCGCGAGAGTTCATGACCATGACCGGATGGCGACGCCTCACCCCTCCACATTCCTACAGAATCCTCACCACGGTGGCGGCCGGGGCGCTGCTGGTATCCGGCTGCGGAATCCTCCCCGGGGACTCGGGGGACTCCAGGGAGCCGGTCACCGTGATGACCTGGGCGCCGGACACCACCGAAGCCGACACGGTGAACATGGCGGGCATGTCGGCCATGGCGACGGCCTACGCCCGCTGGACCGACGAGAAGGGCGGGATCGACGGCCACGAACTCCGGGTGCTCACCTGCAACGAGCAGGACACCGCGACCGGGGCCTCGAAGTGCGCCCGGCGGGCGGCCGACGAGGACGTGGCCGCGGTCGTCGGCTCGTACAGCAGGCACGGCCGGGCGTTCCTGGCTCCGCTGGAGGCGGCCGGGATCCCGTACATCGGCGGGTACGGCGCCTCCGCCGACGAATTCACCAGCTATCTCTCCTACCCGGTCAACGGCGGCCAGCCGGCGCTCCTCGCGGGCAACGGCAGGCAGCTGGCGCCCAGTTGTGAGCGGGTGTCACTCGTGCGGCCCGACACCCTGGTCGGCGACACCATGCCCGGGCTCCTCGACGCGAGCCTCAGCCGGAGCAAGCGCCCCGCGTCCTACGACATCAGCACCACCGAGGAGGCCACCTCGTACGACGCCGAGGCGGCCGAGGCCCTCGACCGGGCCGGCGACGGCTGTGTGACCGCGGTGCTCGGCAAGGGAACGGAGACGTTCTTCGACTCCTTCCGCCGGCTCGAGCCCGAGGGCAGCGAGGTGCGGGTCTCGTCGGTGCTCGGCAGCGTCGGCCAGGGCCTCATCGACCGTACGGGCGGGCCGGCCAGCCCCTTCGAAGGGGCTCTCGTCACCGGCTGGTACCCGGCACCCGGCGACGCCCGCTGGAACGAGATGCGCGACGTGATCGAGAAGTACGCCTTCGGTGACGACCGGATCGACCCGTCGGACACGGGCGTGCAGACGACCTGGATCGCCTACACCGTGCTGAAGGCGGTCGTCGAGGCGATGGACCGGCCGGACATCACGGCGGGCGGGATCTCCGTCGGTCTCAACCGCGGGGCCGAGGTGGACACCGGTGGCCTCACCCCGGTCCTGCGCTGGCGCTTCCAGGACATGGTCGGCACGGCCGCCTACCGGCGCATCGTGAATGGGCGGGTGACGTTCCAGGTCGTCCGCGAGGGACGGCTGACCGCCGAGAGGAAGGGGTTCGTGGACGTCACGGAAACCCTCGTGAACGCCCCTGCGGGCGGCTGACGCGCGCACACCGGCCTCCCGGGTCCCCGAGCCGACGCCGGTGCCCGGGAGGCCCGCCGTGTCAGAGCTGTGTGGGAGCGTGCTCCGTGAGCCCGTACTTCTGGGCGATCTTGTTCCACAGTGCCGAGGCCTTGCGCTTCTCGACGGTGGCGTCGCTGCTCGACACACCGGCCTGGACGGTCGCGTCGGTCGAGCGTGCCTTGCCGCCCTTGCAGACCTTCTTGTCGTTCTTGGCCTGGCCTGCCCACGTGGCGTAGTGGTCGTCGGCCTCCGCGGACGCCTGCCAGGCCTTGGTCAGCGAGGTCTTCAGCTGGGCGTTGTCGGGGAGCTGGTCGACGCTCAGCGCCTCGAGCCGGGTCACCAGTCCGCGGCGCTGCGCCGCCGCACCCGTCAGGTCGGTGGCCGCCTGGTCGAGGGCCTGGCAGTTCTTGATCTTCTCCACGGCGCTGATCACCGCGGAGCGACTGTCGTTGCTGTCGGCGAGGAGCTCGTCGAGCGCCTCGGCCTGGGGCTTCGCGGGGTCGTCCGCCGTCTGCCCGGCCGTGTCGCCGGCGCCCGGACTCTGCACGGCCACCGGCTGCTTGTCGTCCGAGGACGTGTCGTCCCCGCCGCTCATCAGCGCACCGGCACCGAGCCCGATGACGGCGCAGCCGATGACGACGGCCGCGATCAGCGGGACGGCCGCGGACCGTCTGCGCGGTTCGCCACGGTCCTGGTCCGGCCCCTGCCCGCCGTGGGCGCCCTGCGGGCCCGACCGGTAGGGCTGGGCGCCCTGCGGTGGCTGCTGAGGGGTCTGGTGCGGCTGAGGGGTCTGGTGCGGCTGCTGGGGTCGCTGCTGCCGGCGCCCGTCGACGTGCGGCATCTGCTGTGTGGCGCCCGCGGGCCCCTCGCTGCGGAAGAGGCTGTCGAACTCCGCGGGCGGCTGCCGGTCGCCCGGGGCTCCCGGCCGGATCCCGTACGGAGCGCCGCCGGGAACCGGGGGTATGTACTGGGTCGCGTCCGCGTCGGACGGCTGCGCGGAAGTGGCGGACTGCCCCAGGTACCGGGTGGACTCCGCCGGATTCTCGGGCGGCAGCCCGCCGGGAAGGGGGCCGCCGGGGACGGGCGCGATGTACTGCGTGGCGTCCGCGTCCCCGCCCTGCCCCATGCCCTGGCCCAGGGGACCGGCCTCGGGCGGCAGTGGCTGGGCGTACGGCTGCTGGTGCTGCTGCTGCTGATAGGGGTCCTGCTGGTACGTACCGCCCTGCTGGGGCCCGTACTGCTGCTGCGGGGGCTGGTACTGCCCGTGCTGCGGCTGCTGCTGGTACCCGCCCTGCAGGGGCTGTTCCGGTGGCAGCTGTCCCGGTGGCGGACCGTCCTGGTGCGCGGGCTGCGGCCCCCAGGGCTGACCCCACGGCTGGCCGCCCGCGGGGACGGCCTGGTCCGGCTGCCCGCCCGCCGGTCCCCCCGCGTTCCAGGGGGCACCACCCTCCGCGGGCAGCACGACACCTTCGTGTGCGGGCCGTACAGCGGGAAGCTGCGGCTCGTCACCCTGTCCGCTCTGCGTCACCGGGACTCCTACGTGTGAACCGTGTGAACCTATGGAATCGTCGGCTCACGCTACCGGGTGCCCGGCGCCAAGCGCCAAGCGCCCAAGGGCGCTCACCACCCCTTCACACGACCGGTGAGAACAGTGGGTAACACCTGGGCCGCCCACGGCGCTGTTCATGGTCGGCCCGCCCGGGCGGCGTCCGGGCGGGGCAGGTCAGGCAGCCTGGAGCTCCAGCCTGGCGCCGAACTCCCGGACCGCGGGCTCGTCTCCGTACGGCTCGAGCCGCTGCTGGAGGTCGTCGAGATATTCAGCACCCCGGCTGGAGCGCACCGTCCCCAGCAGTTCCATCGCCCGCAGCCCCGTGTGGCACGCACGCTCCACCTCACGCTGCTGCACCTGTGCCGTGGCCAGCAGCACCAGACCGATGCCCCGGCGCCGGGTCCGGGACTCGGGGAGAGCCGCCAGGGCCTCCTTCGCCCGGCGGGCGGCCGGTTCGGCCTGCCCGAGGTCCCGGTGGCAGTGGGCCAGTTCGTCGGCGAGATAGCCCGCGTCGAAGTGGGCGATCCAGTCCGGGTCGTCGCCCTTCTCCGGGTCGGCCTGGTCCAGCGCGGCCACCGCGCGGCTCGCCACGGTCTGGCAGGTGCGGGCATCGCCCATCAGCGCGTGGCCCCGGGCCTCCGCGGCGTGGAACATCGCCTCCGCCCGCGGGGTCACCCGGCCCCGCGCGCCCTCCTGCGCGGCCCGTGCCAGCTGGGCGATCTCCCGCGGATTGCCGAGCTGAGCCGCGAGGTGGCTCATCGAAGCGGCCAGCACATAGCCCCCGTACGCCCGGTCGCCCGCGGCCTGGGCCAGGCGCAGCGCCTGGATGTAATACCGCTGGGCGAGCCCCGGCTGACCGGTGTCGACGGCCATGTAACCGGCGAGTTCGGTGAGCCGGGCGGCCGCGCCGAACAGCTCGCGGCCCACCGATTCGCGGTACGACCCCGAAAGGAGCCCGGACACCACGCTGTTGAGGTAGTGCACCAGGACGGGGCGCACATGCCCGCTGCCGAAACGGTGGTCCAGGTCGACGAGCGCGGTCGTCATCGCCCGCACCGCCGCCACGTCCGGCATGCCGACCCGGCTCCCCGCCGTCCGCGCCACCTGCGGGTCGGCGCCCGTGATCAGCCAGTCACGACTGGGTTCGACGAGGGCGGAGGCGGCGACCGCCGATCCGGTCAGCAGGTCACGACGGCCCACGTCACTGCGCCACAGCTCACAGACCTGCTCGATGGCACCGAGCACGGTCGGCGCGAACTGCAGGCCGATGCCGGAGGCCAGGCTCTTGCCGTTGGCCATGCCGATCTCGTCGATCGTGACCGTGCGGCCGAGCTTGCGACCGATCGCCTCGGCGATGATTCCCGGTGCCCTGCCGCGTGGTTGTTGTCCGCGCAGCCAGCGGGCCACGGAGGTCTTGTCGTAACGGAGATCGAGTCCCCGCTCCGCCCCGACCATGTTGACCCGTCGTGCGAGACCGGCGTTGGAACACGCCGCCTCCTGGATGAGCGTCTGGAGCCGTTCGTTCGGCTGGCGGGCGACGAGAGGCCTGGCTGCCATATTTCCCCCTGAGACCGCAGTGATTCAGTGAGGCATCACTGCCCGGCACGGCACAAGAAATGCGCATATTCATCTGTATCGGGTACGAGCGGTGGTGAGTTGGCGCAGTCCTGCAAGTGGTTACCCCGCATCGGTGCGCTTCCTCCCGCGCGCCCCCGCCCATGCATCCGTGCGCCCCGCATGCAGGACCGATCCGCCACGAAGGGCTCACGCGCGCCCGTAACCCCAGGTGACGCCGGTAGTTGAGTGGGGCGTGGAAGAGACCATCGGAGTGACGGAAGCCCCTCAGGTCCCCCAACAGCGAGGTGAACAGCTGCTCGAGGCCGCGGCCTGGTACGCCCAGGAGCGGCACTGGGACGTGTTCCCGGGCACCTGGCTCGAGACCGTCGGCGGGACGGAGCGCTGCTCGTGCGGTGACGCCGGCTGCGCCGCCCCCGGAGCCCACCCCGCCCGGCCGGACTGGGCGGGCCAGGCGACCGGCAGCGCTGCGGCGGCCCGCCGGATGTGGTCCGGGCAGCCCGGGTCGTCGGTCCTCATGCCCGCCGGCCGGACGTTCGACGCCCTGGACGTGCCGGAGTCCGCCGGTTTCCTCGCGCTGGCCCGGATGGAGCGGATGGGCCTCACGCTCGGCCCGGTGACCCGGACCCCGGACCGCCGCATGCTGTTCTTCGCCCTGCCCGGTGCCGCGGCCAAGGCGCCCGCGCTCGTACGGCAGTTGGGCTGGGACACCGAGGCGATCGGCATGGTGGGGCGCGGTGAGGGCGATTACGTGGCCGGGCCGCCCACCCGGCTGGCCGGGCGTGGAGCCGTGCAGTGGGCCCGCCGCCCGTCCCGCGCCAACCGGTGGCTGCCCGAGGCGGAGGAGCTGATCACCCCGCTCGCGTACGCCTGCGCCCGGGAGGCGGCGGACGCCCGGACCCGTCTTTCGTAGGGTGGTCCCCACACGTGGGGACTTCGAAAGGCAGTGCCATGCCGGACCAGGCGGACAGTGCGGGCGGGACGGACACGACCGGCGGGGCAGCGACGCCGCCCGCCGTGCGGGTGGAGGGGCTCTGGAAGCGGTTCGGGGAGCAGGTCGCGGTCGCGGGTATCGACCTGGACCTGCCCGCGGGCAAGTTCATCGGCCTGGTGGGCCCCAACGGCGCGGGGAAGACCACCACGTTGTCGATGGTGACGGGGCTGCTCAGGCCCGACATGGGCAGGATCGAGGTCGGCGGCCACGACGTGTGGCGGGACCCGGTCGAGGTGAAGTCCCGGATCGGGGTGCTCCCGGAAGGGCTGCGGCTCTTCGAGCGGCTCTCCGGGCGTGAACTCCTCGCCTACACAGGACGGTTGCGCGGCCTCCCGGGTGCCGAGGTGGACAAGCGGGCCACCCAGCTCCTCGACGTCCTGGATCTCGCCGGGGCCCAGCACAAGCTGGTCGTGGACTACTCGACCGGGATGCGCAAGAAGATCGGGCTGGCGTCCGCCCTGCTGCACAACCCCGAAGTCCTGTTCCTCGACGAGCCGTTCGAGGGCGTCGACCCGGTGTCGGCGCAGACCATTCGTGGGGTGCTGGAGCGCTACACCCGCTCCGGCGCCACCGTGGTCTTCTCCAGCCATGTCATGGAACTCGTCGAGTCCCTCTGCGACTGGGTCGCCGTCATGGCGGCCGGCCGGATCCGGGCCCAGGGCACGCTCTCCGAGGTACGGGGTGCATCGGCCTCCTTGCAGGACGCCTTCCTCGAACTGGTCGGCGCGGGCGCCCGGGACACCGGGGAGTCCCTGGACTGGCTGGGCGGTGCCCGGTGACGGTCCTGGACGCCGCCCCCACGGGTTCCGCCGTCCCGGCCGTACGCGGTCAGGGCCTGGTCCCCGTCTTCGTACGGCTCAAGCTGACTCTGCTGCGCAACGGACTGCGCCAGTCGTCCGGCCGGCGGGCCGCGTACATCTCGTCCCTCGTGGTCACCCTGCTGCTCGCGGTGGGCCAGGTGATCGGCCTGGTCGCCCTCCGCGGGCACGCGCAGGCGGACACCCTGGTGGTGCTGCTGACCGCGGTGGTGGCGCTGGGCTGGACCGTCATGCCGCTGTTCTTCCCCAGCGGCGACGAGACCCTGGACCCCGGCCGCCTGGTGATGCTGCCGCTGCGGCCCCGCCCGCTGGTCGGGGCCCTGCTCGTGGCCTCGCTGATCGGCATCGGCCCGCTCTTCACGCTCGCCCTGGCCCTCGGTTCCGTGACGGCGACGGCGCACGGCGCGGCGGCGGCGGCGTTCGCGGTGGTCGCCGTGCCGCTGACGCTGCTGGTCTGTGTGGCGCTGGCCCGGTCCGTCGCCACGGCCAACATCCGGCTGCTGACCTCACGCAAGGGCCGCGACCTCGCGGTGCTGAGCGGGCTGGTGATCGCGGTGGGCATCCAGTTCGTCAACTTCGGCGCGCAGCGTCTGGGCCGGGCGGGCGGGTTGTCCACGCTCGAGCCGGTCGCGGACGTGGTCCGCTGGCTGCCGCCGGCCTCGGCTCTCGGGGCCGTGGGCTCCGCCTCCGACGGGGCGTACGGCACCGCACTGGCACAGCTTCTGCTCTCGGTGCTCGCACTGGGCGGCCTGATCTGGCTGTGGCAGCGAAGCCTGGTGAAGCTGATGACGTCACCGGACGGCTCCACGGTCGCCGCCGCCGAACCCTCGGCCGGCCGGTCCGGCGCCGACCGCTCCGGGCTCTTCTCGCTGCTCCCCGACGGGCGCACGACCACGGTGATGCGGCGGAGCCTGCGGTACGTCGTACGGGATCCGAAGACCAAGGCGTCCTGGGTGACGGCACTGGCGATCGGCCTGATCGTGCCGGTGCTCAACGCGGTGCAGGGGACGGGCTCCGTCTACTTCGCGTGTTTCGCGGCGGGGATGCTCGGCATGCAGATGTACAACCAGTTCGGGCAGGACACCTCCGCCTTCTGGATGGTGGCACTGTCCATCTCGACGACCCGGGACGCCTGTGCGGAACTGCGGGCGCGGGCCCTGGCACTGCTGCTGATCACCCTGCCGTACACCGTCCTGGTGACGGTGGTGACGGCGGCGGTGCTCGGGGACTGGGCCGCGCTGCCGGGGGTCATGGGGCTGTCGTTCGCCCTGCTCGGCGCGATGCTGGCGACCGGCGCCCTGGCCTCGGCGCTCTTCCCGTACTCGATCCCGCAGGACGGGGCGTTCAAGAACGTCGTGCCGGGGCAGGCCGGGCTCGCCTGGATCTCCATCCTCGGCGGCATGGTGGCGGCCGCCGTGCTCAGCGGGCCCGTGATCGGGCTGACGATCTGGATGCACGTCGCGGACCAGCAGGGCTGGTCGTGGCTGCTGCTGCCGGTGGGGGCGGTGTACGGGGCGTTCATCGGTTGGCTGGGTGTACGGCTGGCCGCGCCGCGGACGGCGGACCGGCTCCCGGAGATCCTCGCCGCGGTCAGCAAGGGCTGAAAGGCGTCCGGGCCCGGAGGGCCGCACGGGCCGGCGGGTTCGAGGCCGGCGGGTTCAGGGCTGACGGGTTCGGGGCCGGCGGGTTCAGGGGCTGACGGGTTCCCGGTCGTCCCGTCGGTCCTCGGCGAGCTGCTCCAGGAAGGGCTCCACCGCCCTGCGCCAGCCCTCCGGCCGGTCGTAGTGCACGAGGTGGCCGGCGTCCTCCACCTCGGCGTACTGCCCGCGCGGCAGTACGCGCACCATCTCCTGGGCCTCGGCCCTGCCCAGCTCCCCGTCGATCCCGCGCAGGACCAGGGTGGGGCAGCGCACCTGCGCCAGCTCCTCCCAGTGGGCGTCGTAGACCCACGTGGCCCGGGACGTCAGCATGTGTTCCTGGGAGAAGACGGGCCGCCAGCCGTCGGAGCTCTCGGCCATCACCTCCGCGAAGAACGCACCGCGGGAGGGGTTCGGCCGTTCCACCCAGGGGTCGTCCTCACCGAACCACTTCCGCACATCGGCGAGTGTCGCGAAGGGAAGGGGCCAGGTCGTGAACCAGTCCTCCCACTCGCGCTGTGAGGCCGCCCCGAGCGCGGAGGCCCGCATGTCGCAGATGATCAGGGCCTTGACCAGGTCGGGGCGCTTCGCGGCGAGCTGCCATGCGGTGAGCGCTCCCATCGAGTGCCCGATGAGGGTGACCGGGGCGAGGTCGAGCTGTTCGATCGCGGCCTCGACGTCCGCGACGTAGGCGTCGCGGGTGTACGGGCCGTCGGCCGGCTTCTCGCTGCGCCCGTGACCGCGCTGGTCGAGGCCGACCGGGCGGTGGCGCTCGGAGAGCCAGCGGGCGGTGGAGGCCCAGTGGGCCGCCCGGCCCATCAGCCCGTGCAGCATCAGGATCCCGGGGGCCCGCGCGGCCTCCGCACGGCCCTTGGGCGGATCGGCGAACTCCCAGGCCGCGAGGCGTACGCCGTCCGATCCGGTCACATCGATGCGCCGCACCATAGGTTCTGGCACCTCCTTCTGGTCCTCGGTCATCCTGGTCCTCGATCACCGTGTCCGTGCACGCCAGAGTATCGAACCTTTATTCGAAAGCCTGCTTCTGGCTCGCAACATCCCACGATTGAGTGACAACGGTTCAGGGTTGACGACGGCCCCCCAGGGGAGACCTTTTCCGGGAAGCGGATCACTCGGGGACAGGGGTCCGCGGGGACTGACCTCGAGAGCTCGGGGCTCCAGGTCAGCGCAGGGGAGGACCGGCCCCGGCACCTACGGGCGCCGGGGCCGTCCCCTGTTCCGGAACGCACATACGCGCGCTCGTGCCGGTCCGTGCCCGGCCGGGCGGGCGGGACTTTCGAAACACGCCCTGGAAGGCCCACCGGGGCGGAGCGGACATCCCGCGCGGCGACGAGGGCGCGGGAGGGTGCGAGGGCCCAGGGACGAGCCAGGGCGGAGAACGGCCCGGCCGCCACTCCACGGGGCGCGTGCCAGTACGACGGGCGCATTCCCTGCTCCCTCCCCGACCGCGCGGCGGCGAACTCCGCCGGCACCCTCAGGTCACGTGCCTGGCCACAGCCTGGCACGCGTTCCGCCCGGGCGCTGCGATTCCGGGCGGAAAACAGAAAGCGGGCTTACCCGCTCAGATCTGCATGTGCATCCGCATCGGCACCCGCACGCGTGGCCGGGCACCGATAGACGGACACAGTGTCCGAAGCCGCGCTCGCACCGCTCAGCGCTTGGCGACGAAGACGTGCGAGGCGACCTCGGTGTTCAACTCGGCCGCCTCCCCGCTGGAGCCGACCAGCACTCCACCGGCCGACTCGGTCACGCTGACGACCGAGCCGGGCTGCACGCCCGCCCGCCGCAGCGAATACATCAGCTGCGCGTCGGTCTGGATCGGCTCACCGATCCGGCGTACCACCACGGTCTTGCCCTCGGCGCCCGGATCGAGCTCGGCCAGGCTCACCATGCCCTCGTCCAGGAACGGATCGGCCTCGGACTTCTCGCCCAGCTCCTCCAGGCCCGGGATCGGATTCCCGTACGGGGACTCCGTCGGGTGCCGCAGCAGCTCCAGGACGCGGCGCTCCACCGCCTCGCTCATCACGTGTTCCCAGCGACACGCCTCGGCGTGGACCTGCTCCCACTCCAGTCCGATGACGTCGACCAGCAGGCATTCCGCGAGCCGGTGCTTGCGCATCACCCGCGTCGCCAGGCGGCGCCCCTCCTCGGTCAGCTCCAGATGGCGGTCCCCCGCGACCTGGACCAGCCCGTCCCGCTCCATGCGCGCCACCGTCTGGCTGACCGTCGGACCGCTCTGGTCCAGCCGTTCCGCGATCCGGGCGCGCATGGGGACCACGCCTTCCTCTTCGAGCTCGAGGATGGTGCGGAGATACATCTCCGTCGTATCGATCAGTCCGGACATTCGTGCCCCTCGATGCTGTGACCTGAAGTCGTCGTGCGATGGCCCTCCACCAATTCTGACGCATAGTGCCGACAACCGTGCCCCGCCGTCAGGGATCCGTGCCGACGGTCGGCCCCGGGCGCTATTGACAGCCCACTGGTCCAGACCGCAACGTGATCCGCGACATGGGCGCCGCACGGGGCCCCACCCCGCAGGAAAGGCCTCCTCGATGAGCGACAGCAAGCTCGCCGGTCAGTTCTTCGACGCAGCGATCGGCCTGCTGGAGCGGGTGCGCGACGAGGAGTCCGGGTCGATCGCCGCCGCGGGGACCGCGATCGCCGACACCGTCGCGTCGGGCGGCCGGCTCTTCGCCTTCGGCGCCGGGCACTCCTCGCTCGCCGCCCAGGACGTCGTCTACCGTGCGGGCGGACTCGCCCTCATGAACCTGCTCGCCGTGCCGGGCACCCTCGGAGTCGACGTCATGCCCGCCACACTCGGCTCCGCGCTGGAGCGGGTCGACGGTCTCGCGAGTGCCGTCCTCGACAGCAGCCCGGCCCGTGCCGGTGACCTCCTGGTGATCATCTCCCTGTCCGGCCGGAACGCCCTGCCCGTGGAGATGGCGCAGAACGCGCGGGCGCTCGGGCTGACGGTCGTCGGGGTCACCTCGCTCGCGTACACGACGGGCACCAGGTCCCGGCACGTCTCGGGCGGATTCCTCCGCGACCACTGCGACATCGTGCTCGACAGCAAGATCGCGATCGGCGACGCGGAACTGACCGCGGAGGGCGTCGAAGCACCGTTCGCGCCCGCATCGACGGTCGTCACCAGCGCCCTGATGCAGGCCATGATGGCCACCGCGGCGGAGGAACTCGTCGCCCGGGGGATCGAACCGCCGCTGCTGCGCTCGGGCAACGTCGACGGCGGACACGAGTGGAACGGGCGCGTGATGCGGGAGTACGGCGACCGCATCTTCTACCGCCACTGAGGAACCGTCGGGTTCAGGCTTCCGGCCCGGCCGTCAGCCGGGCCAGGTCGACCGCCGAGGCGACCCGGACCGCCACGCTCTCCGCGTACATCACGTCGGGGCGTTCGAACGCGCTCCGGTTCGCGGCGCGCAGGAACGTCACCACACCCAGCGTCCGCCCCCGGCTCCGGAGCACCGCGCAGAGGGCGTGCACGGAGTCACCCGGCCACTGCTGCTCCACGGCCCACGCCGCCCCCGCACCCGCCGGCGCGGCGACCCGGACGGAACCCGTACGCTCCACGGCCTGGACGGCCGGGTGCCCCGGCGCGTAACGCACGGGGAGCGGACCACCGGAGACCGGCAGGCAGGGGCCCGGCGCGTCGGACGGCGTGGCCGCGGCCCGTACGAGCCGCTCCCCCGCCGCCAGATCCGCCAGCAGATCGACGACGACATGGTCCGCGAACCCCGCCAGGGCGTAGTCCAGCGACGTGGTCGCCGCCTCCATCGGGTCCTCGCACTCCGATGCCTGGCGGGCCGCCCGGTGCAGCTGGTTCGCGCGGAAGCGCATCCGGTCCGCGTCCTGCTCCGCGAGCTTCGCCGCCGTGACGTCCCTGAACAGCCAGCCGACCCCGAGCGGCACGGGCTCGTGCGCCAACGGCGAGGCCAGCCTCAGGAATCCGCTGCGCCAGCAGCGCCGCCGGTCGCCTTCGGCGGTCCGCAGCGTCACCCACAACTCGGCCGGAGCGGACGGTGCGCCCTCGGCGAGGACGTGCTGCAGCGCGCCCTCCAGATCCTCCACGCCCTGCACGATCAGCTCGCCCAGCGGACGCCCCAGCGGCGCGGTGCGTCCGCCGCCCAGCGCCCGGGCCGCATAGGCGTTGACCATGGTGGGGCGCAGGTCGACGTCGACGAGGACCACCCCCCAGGACGCGTCCTCGAACAGGGCCTCGCTGAGCGCGATGGACCGTTCCAGATCGATCTGCGCGTGCACCTCGCTGAACGCGCAGTACACCCCGGCGGGCTTCCCGTCCTCGCTCCGCACCCTCGACGACTGGGTCCGCACGAGGACCCTCCCGCCGTCCTTGCGCAGCAGCGCGAACTCGTGGACCTGCCGCCCGGGCGCGTCCATGACGGCCAGCAGCCGCCCCTGTACGTCCTCCGCGTCCGCGCTCCGCACGGCCCACCCCGCGAAGCCGTGTCGTCCCACCGCCTCCGCGGCGGTCCAGCCGAGGACGCGCTCGGCCTCGCGGTTCCAGTGGGTGATGGTGCCGTGCGCGTCGAACGCGCAGAGCGCGGCGTCCATGCCGTCGAGCAGCGCGGCGAGGAGCTCCGCGCCCTCGAGCCCGCTCGGACCGCCGGGGACAGTGGTCCCGCTGCTGCTGGAAGGACTCATGGCATACCCCCGCACGTCTTCGCACGTCAGGCTTCCATTCAACTCGAACCCGGCGCGGACCACAGCACGTTCCGGAAAATCGGCGTCCCGGGTGCGAGGAGCGCTCCACAGGACACGCGGAAGGGCACGCGTGGCAGCCGGTGGGCCGGGTCCCGCCGTATTCCCCGGGGGGCCGTTCTTCCTCTCACGGATAAATCGCTTGTCCCGTGCCGGGCGGGTTCCTAAGGTGGACGCACACGCGAAAGGAGGTGTTCCGGAAGTGATTTCTTTTCGGACTCGTGAGGTGACTGCGGGCTGACGCCCGTCGTCGCGCTCTGTGCAGTGCAGGCCGGTCGCCGGCCAATCCCAAGCAGTCACCGACCCGCAGGCTCGCCGGTAAGTCCGGCCGGCTCCTCCGCAAGGAGGACCCAGAGCCTGCGGGTTTCTGCGTGTACGGGTGGTGCACGGGCCGCCCGGTGGGGAGGCGGCCCGACGGGTCAGGGGCAGAGCCGCTCCACCCGCCAGTCCGCGGCCGGGCTCTCCCGGACGTACCGCAGCCGGTCGTGCAGCCGGTTCTCCCGGCCCTGCCAGAACTCGATCGCGTCCGGGACGACGCGGAAGCCTCCCCACTGCGGCGGGGCGGGGACCTTCTCGCCCTCCGGGTAGCGGGCCGCGAGCTCCTCGTAGCGTGCGGTCAGCTCCTGCCGGGAGCCGACCACCGTCGACTGGTCGCTGGCCCAGGCACCCAGCTGGGACCCGTGGGGGCGGGTACGGAAGTAGGCGACCGTCTCCTCGCGTCCGACGCGGGCCGCGGTGCCGGTGATGATGACCTGGCGGGCGAGCGGGTGCCAGGGGAAGAGCAGCGAGACGTACGGGTTGGCCGCCAGGTCGCTGCCCTTGCGCGAGCCGTAGTTGGTGAAGAAGACGAAGCCGCGGTCGTCGTAGTGCTTCAGCAGCACGGTCCGGGAGGAGGGCCGGCCCCGGGAGTCCGCCGTGGACACCACCATCGCGTTCGGCTCGTGGAGCGCGCCGCCCCCGGCGACCTGGCGGAACCAGCGGGCGAACTGGTCCATGGGGTCCGCGGCGAGGTCCTTCTCGCTGAAGTCCTCGGAGCGGTACTGCTCGCGCATCGCGGCCGGATCGGTGGTGCAATCGGATGACGGGACGCGAGAGGAGGCGGACACGGAAGACGGAGTGGCATCTGCTGTGGGCACGGGGCCATCCTGCCGCAGCGGACCGAATTCCTTGCGGGAAGGGCCGCGATCGCCGGTCCGCGAGCCGGGAGGCTGTGCCGGACGTCACCCTTCCCCGCGTCGTGGTAACCCGCCAGTATCGTGGAACGGCCTCTGTGGCCGTCAGACAGCCGCCGAGTCGAGGGAGCCGCCCCATGTCCGACTTCGTACCCGGACTTGAAGGAGTCGTCGCGTTCGAGACGGAGATCGCCGAACCCGACAAGGAGGGCGGCTCGCTCCGGTACCGCGGCGTCGACATCGAGGACCTCGTCGGCCATGTGTCGTTCGGCAACGTCTGGGGTCTGCTGGTGGACGGGGCGTTCAATCCCGGTCTGCCGCCCGCCGAGCCCTTCCCGATCCCCGTGCACTCCGGCGACATCCGCGTCGACGTACAGTCCGCGCTCGCCATGCTGGCGCCGGTGTGGGGTCTGAAACCGCTGCTCGACATCGACGAGCGGACCGCGCGCGACGACCTGGCGCGGGCCGCCGTGATGGCCTTGTCGTACGTCGCCCAGTCGGCCCGTGGCCAGGGTCTGCCGATGGTCCCGCAGCGTGAGATCGACAAGGCCGGATCCGTGGTGGAGCGGTTCATGATCCGCTGGCGCGGTGAGCCGGATCCGAAGCACGTGAAGGCCGTCGACGCCTACTGGACGTCGGCCGCCGAGCACGGGATGAACGCCTCGACGTTCACCGCCCGTGTCATCGCGTCGACCGGCGCCGACGTCTCGGCGGCGCTGTCCGGGGCGGTGGGCGCGATGTCGGGCCCCCTCCACGGTGGTGCCCCGTCCCGGGTCCTCGGCATGATCGAGGAGATCGAGCGGACGGGCGACGCCACGGCGTACGTGAAGCAGGCCCTGGACAAGGGCGACCGTCTGATGGGCTTCGGCCACCGCGTCTACCGCGCCGAGGACCCCCGCGCCCGCGTCCTGCGCCGCACGGCCCGTGAGCTGGCCGCCCCGCGCTTCGAGGTGGCCGAGGCCCTGGAGAAGGCGGCCCTGGAAGAGCTCCACGCCCGCCGCCCGGACCGTGTCCTGGCGACGAACGTCGAGTTCTGGGCGGCGATCGTGCTGGACTTCGCGGAGGTCCCTGCACACATGTTCACGTCGATGTTCAGCTGCGCCCGCACGGCGGGCTGGTCGGCGCACATCCTGGAACAGAAGAGGACGGGCCGCCTCGTGCGCCCCTCGGCGAG
Organism: Streptomyces sp. NPDC005791; assembly: GCF_042871485.1. Classification (NCBI taxonomy): domain Bacteria; kingdom Bacillati; phylum Actinomycetota; class Actinomycetes; order Kitasatosporales; family Streptomycetaceae; genus Streptomyces; species Streptomyces sp. NPDC005791. Next base: position 290,647 of record NZ_JBIAIP010000001.1, on the reverse strand, counting down.
GTACGTCGGTCCGGGCACCCGCGACCCCCGCTCGGTCGAGGGCTACGAGCAGCTGGCGGACCTGGGGAACTGACGGACGGGACGGCACGGTCCGGCTGGCCGGCCCGCCGAGGCGGGCCGGTCAGTCGAGCTTCCACAGCCAGCATCCGGGGGAGAAGTCCTCGGACTCGTCCTCACCTGCGGCGGCGACAGCCTTGCCGTCCGGGCTGAATGCCGCGTACTGGACGTGTTTGTCGGAGAGTTCGCGGGTGAGTCGGCCGGTGCCGGTGTCCCATAGCCGCACTCCGCCCATCCCGGCGGTCAGCAGTGCCTTGCCGTCCTGGCCGAACGCCAGGGCGTGCGTCTGCTCTGCGGTGAAGGTGCTCCTGATGTCGCCGGTGTTCACGTCCCACAGCCGCACGCCCGCCTCTCCCGCCGTGGCGACGGTGTTTCCGGTCGCGCCGAACGCCACCGAGGAAGTGGGCTCCGCGAGGAGGACGGACAGCACTCGGCGACGGGCTACGTCCCACACCGTGCAGCCGTGCTTCTCCATCGAGATCCAGTCCGTGTCCCTGGAGGGCAAACTGCCAGCAACCGCGAGACGCTTCCCGTCAGGGCTGAACGCCAGTTCGTTCACGCCTCTCACCGGGCGGCCGGATTCATGGTCCTCCGGGACCAGGTTGGCGACGACCTCGCGGTCGGCGATGTCGACGATCGCGGGGCCGTCGGTGGACGTGCCGATGACGAGGAGCTTGCCATCGGGACTGACGGTGAAGCACGTAATGTCGGGGTCGGCAGCAAAGACCGACATGTCCGCTCTGTCGGCGAGCGCGTAGGTGCCGTCCACGACGACGCCGGTACGCACATCCCGCAGGACGAGCTGATCCGCCTCATTCATGGCAAACGTCTTCCCGTCGGGGTTGACCACCGGAAAGCCGGCACCGGTGGTGTCTCCATCGACCGCTGCCGTCCGCTCTTCGGAGCCGACGTCCCAGAAACGGACCATTCCGGCTGAGGCGGGGTGGGTGGATATGAGCGTCCTGCCATCGCGGCTGAACGCGATCCCGCTGGTGGAGTCGTCGGTCAACTCCCCTGCCTCCGGCCAGAGGAGCCAGGTCGCCCCGCCGGCCGCGACGGCGCCCACCAGCCCGACCGCTCCGAAGACGAACCCGCGCCGTGACAGGGCACGTCGGCCACGTGCCGTGGGCCCGGTGAACTCCGGCACCGGTGGGGCCGACGGCGGTTGTGCCGCAGGCTCCCGGCTCGTCGGGACAGTGGGCGGGGGCGGCTCTGCCAGGAGGGTCAGGGGGGAGGTCTCGCGTAGACGCGTCAGGACCTCGGTCGCGTCTTCCGGACCGGCCAGCGCAGAGAGGATCGCGACCGGTCCGGGGCGCGACTCCGGGTCCTTGGCCAGACAGGCCTCGATCAGGGCACGCAGCTCGCCGGAGACGCCGTCGAGGTCGGGGGTCTCGTTGCAGATCCGGTGGGATATCGCCAACAGCGTCGGGGCCGCGAACGGACTCCGCCCGGTGGCGGCGAAGGCGAGCACGCTCCCGAGCGAGAAGACGTCGGCGGCAGGACCGACCGACTGCCCGCGCACCTGTTCGGGCGAGGTGTACGACGGCGTGCCCAGAACCACTCCCGTGGTGGTCATGAATGCGCCGGCGTCGGCGACCTGGGCGATCCCGAAGTCGATGATCCGCGGTCCGTCCGCAGCCATGATCACGTTCCCGGGCTTCAAATCCCGGTGAACCAGGTCGCCGGCGTGAATGGCACCCAGCCCTTCCGCGAGTCCTGCCGCCAGCGCCAGCACCTCACCGGCCGACAGAGGACCGCCCTCGGTCACCACGGCGTGCAGGGACGGCCCGTCGATGAACGCGGTCACCAGCCATGGCGCTTCCGCCTCGGTGTCGGCGTCCACGACCTGCGCCGTATGGAAACCGCCGACCCGCCGCGCCACCTCGACCTCACGCGCGAACCGGGCGCGGTACGAGGGCGTCTGTGCGAGCTCCGCCCTGATGACCTTGACCGCGACTTTCCGGCCCCCGGGTGAGACACCCAGGAAGACGACGCCCATACCGCCCGCGCCCAGGCGGCCTCGCAGCCGGTAGCTCCCGATCCGCTCTGGATCGTCAGCACGCAACGGCTCCACCGGTTCCTCCTCACACGCGAGAACTCGCGCCCCGGACCGACGCGAGAATGGACGATCACACAAGCAACTGCCGTCGGCACCTCTCCGGTCTACGCCCTACCTGGCAGCCCTGAAGTCCGAAGTGCCCAGTCGACGAGGCACGTTAACACTGCACGGGTGGAGGAAACGGCTTGCCGGGCATAGGCGCCCTCACTCGTCGAGGACGTGGGCGATGGCCAGCGCCACCCGGTCGATCCAGTCGATCGCGTCGGACACCTCGGCGTCCGTGAGGGTGCGGCGCTGCTTGAGGTCTCCGCCGAGGAGGTCGGCGTCGTGGGCGATCTTGTTGCGGCGGTCGGTGATGGCGAAGAACTGCTTCTTCAGCGTCTTGTCCGTGTGCGCGGTGCGCTGACCGTGCCAGGTGTTGATCTGGACCGCCGCCTCCTGCCACACGTTCTTCTCCGTCACGAGTTTCAGCGCCTCGCTGATCTTGCGCGGATTCTGGAGCGAGGCGTTGCTCCACTTGTCCCGCACATGCTCGACGACAGCTTCGGAGAGCGTGATGTCCGCCCTGGAGACGGCTTCGATCCGGTGCAGCGGCAGCTCGAAGTTGCGCAACTGGACCGGCATGTCCGGACTGTCCTTCGCCGCCAGCAGTCCTACGCGGTGGAACAGCTCCTCGTGGAACCAGTGATCGATGGCGGCGACCGCCTGCACCCAGGCCGCACGGTAGAAGTCGTCGACATCGATCTCCGGCGAGCGGAAGGGGGCCAGGTACTTGCCGGCGTTCACCATCTTCCTGGCGTAGGCGAGGTTGGCGGTGAAGGCGTCGAACTGGTGGGTGTTCGGCCTGGGAATGGCCATGAGGGAGCCCCCGTGCTGTGACGTACGCGCGTGATCGGTTCGATCAGCATTCGCGTGCCGCAACGGGTGGTCAAGGCGATTGACGGCCAATCACCTCTCGTTCGTTCCGTCGGCGTTCGAGCCCTCGTCCAGCCTTCGCCCCCGGCTCTCGGCCACACGCCGTACGTCGCCCAGCGACTCGGCCAGGCGGCACGCGAGGTAGTGCACCTGGACGCCGGTCGACCGGCGGTCGGCCAGAAGGTCCGCAGCGTGGCCGAGCAGATCCCCGGCCATGGACAGTTGGGCCCTCTCCACCCGGTCCGCGATCCGCGACACCGTGCCCGCGCCGTCTCCGAGGAGGTAGCAGGGCTTGCCGTCCACCGTCGTCCACGGGAGCAGCCGCGCTTCCTCGGATTCCGTCCTCACGCCGTCTCCTCCCGTCCGCGCCGGGCGACCACGAGCACACGCCGCCGCCTCAGCTCCGCGAGCCGTTCCCGCTCGTGGGCCACGTAGTACGGACGCACCAGCGGGCTGTCCTCGCCGCGCGGCGGACGCTCACCGGTGCAGCGTGCCGTGATCCCGCCGGGACGATGCTCCGTGTCCGGCGCCGGCCTTCTCACCAGCAGCCCGTAAAGCCGGGCGATGCGGTCCCTCATGTCTTCCTGCCTTCCTCGCGTTTCGTGGACACGCCATACGAAGGAGCGAACAACTGCGCTCCGTGACGGATCATTCACAGCATGAGGTCGCTCCTCGCTACGCTGCCAGGGGTGCGCGCATGACAGCGCGCCTGTCATCCCGGGGAGTTGGTCGCATGGCGTCGCACCACAGGCCGCGCACGGCACGAGCGAAGTACGGCGAGGAGTTGCGGCTCAGGCGCACCACGGCCGGGCTGACCCAGGAGGCGCTGAGCGAGCGGATCGTGTGCTCGCCGACACTCATCAGCCACTTCGAGGCCGGCCGCCGACTGCCGAACCCGGATGACGCCCAGCGGATCGACCGAGCCCTGGCCACGGACGGGTTCTTCGCCCGGTGGCTGGAGGACCTGGACACGAAGTTCGTCGACCACTTCGCGGCGGTGGCCGAACTGGAACGGCAGGCGACGGAGATCCGGCAGTTCGGCCTCACGCTCGTGCCTGGCCTTTTACAAACGGATAGCTACGCGCGGGCACTCTTCCAGGCCTACCGGCCGAACCACCGGCGCGAGGAACTTGACAGAGATGTCGTCATCCGAACGGAACGCGCCCATATTCTCGACAGTCCGCTTCGCCCCACCGTATGGACAATGCTGGACGAAGCCGCTCTCCGTCGCCGGATCGGTGGAGCCCGCGTCATGGCCGAGCAGCTCAACAGCGTCGCCGACTTGGCCGACGCAGGGCGAATTCGGCTGCACGTGGTTCCGTACGAAGCCGGGGCCCACGCGCTCCTCCAGAGCCTGGTCACTCTGCTGAGTTTCACGGACTCGGCCCCTGTGGCTTACGTCGAAGGCTTCCGCACAGGGCACTTGATGGACGACCCAGCGCTGGTGAGTGCCAGTCAGACGGCCTACGCTCTTTCGCTAGGCGACGCGTTGTCGCACAAGGATTCACTGGCCCTGATCAGGGCCGCAGCGGAGGAACACCAACATGCCCAACAGTGAGCGCACCGTCGCCGATTCATCAGCCATCTCCGGGTGGCACAAGTCCACCTACAGTGGTGGTGACCAGGGTGAATGCCTTGAGGTAGCTGTCGGCTACGACGTGGTCCCTGTGCGGGACAGCAAGGCCGTGAACGGGCCGGCAGTGATGGTCTCAGTCGACAGTTGGTCGTCCTTCGTCGCCGCCATCAGGAGTGGCTGCCTCGACGCCTGACCGCCATCGTTCTGCCCGGTCAGTCGAGAAATCCCGCGCGCAGTGCCGGATCGCGGAGCCGGGCTGCCGGCGAGCTGGTGAGCAGCCGCTTGAGCTTCCTGTGCCGGTCGGTCGTCCCGGTATCAGCGTGGCCCCGGAGCATGTCCATCTCCAGAGCCACCAGCTCGCCCCGCTTACGCTCGGCCTGCTCGGAGTACGGGGTGTCCAGGCCGAAAAGGTCGGACAACACCGCGTCGTCCCCGCTGCCGTAGACCACGCGTTCGTACAGGTCCTCTCCGACGACCTCCGGAGGATCCTCCTCGTCGACCCCAGGAAGTCGGATGAGCCCACCCGGGTCTGCGGATTGGCAGACGTAAGGGCTGTGCGTGGTGACGATGAACTGGATGTTCGGAAAGTGTCTGGTCAGCCATGAACCGATGCGGCGTTGCCAGGAGACGTGGAGGTGGGCGTCGATCTCGTCGATGATGACGATGCCCGGCACCCGGTTGAAGAGCATCCCCTCGTCGGCGTCCGCCACCACCGCGTCACCGAAGGTGTTGTGGATCTGCTTGAGGATGTCGACGACCAGCGCGGCCACGGTACGGAAACCGTCGCTCATCTCTCGCAGGGGGAAGCGGATGCCGTCCCGCTCCACCCAGAGGCCCTCCGAGTCGACGTCGATGATGCGGTACCCGTCGGGCAAGAGCCCGTCCTGGAGGATGGCGAGTGCCGTGTTCTTCAGGACGGCCGCCCCGGCCCGGCCCTCCAGCGCACGCAGGTGCTGTTCGATGAGCCAGGCGACTCCCTCGGCGAGTGAGGCGTCCTCATGGAAGAGGCTCGCCAGCCGCGCCACCGGCCCGGAAGCGAGCATCAACCGCTGGACCTCGCCCGACCCGCCCGCCATCCTGCGGAACGGCCCATACCCGGCACAGAACCAGCCGACGGGGTTGTCCGCCCAAGGTCCCCGCCGGGCGTTGCTGCTGGCGGCTTCGGTGTAGGTGATCTCTTCCAGTGAGGGCTGTACCCCGCGTCGCCCGATCGGCCTGCCGTCCGATCCACCGTCACTGGGGGCGGCCCACAGGAGTCCAGCCTTGCACGGGCCGGCAGGCGGGCGACCGTGCGAGAACTGGTCGTACTCGGTGTCCCGGGTGACCTCCAGCTCGATGCGTCCTTCAGCGGCTCCGTGCGCCACCCAGTTGTCGAATCCGGGGACCAGTCCACGGGCGGCTACCGGACCGCTGAGTGCGAACGCGATCGCCCGCAGCAGAGTGGTCTTACCGGCGCCGTTCCGCCCTGCCAGGACCGTCCATCCGGCGTGGGTGCCGTCCGGGCGGGTCAGACGCAGGTCGACCTGGCGCGGACCGTTGAACGACTTGATGTCCTGGACGGAAACCCGGCTGACGTACATGAGAGCGGTGTCCGTTCGATCGGTGGGGGCGTGAGGTGCTGGGAAGAGTCTCCTACTCCACCTCGGCGCCGGCCGGGATTTCGCCGCCGAGGGCCTCGGCGGTGATCGCGAACTCGCTGAGCGCCCCTTGGAGGTCCTGAACGATCTCCTGGGCAATGACCTCGGGCTGCAGTCGGCTGTCCGTATCGTCCAGAGCCGAGTCCTTCACCTACCTGATGTCGAGGCTGACCTTGTCCCGGTCCCGGGTGCGGGATGCGTCCGGCGCTCGGATCTCGCATCTCGTGACCCGAGCGCCGGAGACGCCCGGTTCACTCTTCAGGGTGTACGCGGAGAAGGGCTCGCCCGAAGCTCGGGCTTCGGGATCCGGGCGTCGGGATGCGAGCGCCGAGATCCGAGCGGCGTCTTACAACCGGTAGGGAAAAGAAGGGTTTGGGGAAACCTCCCCCACCTCCCCCACCCGTCACGGCCAGCAAGTATGACTATTCGTGACCGACTTGCCGCGAAGCGTCACGGCTGCTTACGGTGCGACCAAACGAACGACCCCGACGCGGTGTTGGACGCACCGGCCGGGGTCTCACCCCAAGATCGAAAGCAGCGATCCCGTGGCTAACCAGCAGCCTAGTCCCGCCCCCTGCGCCCCCGCGCTCTCCCGCCCGTACCCGATGGCCAATCCCGGTTACGGCAAGCGGTCCATGCCGGACCGACCCGAGCCGAGCGCCCACGACTTCGCGCTCCTGCCCGAGCGCGAGCGGTACGTCGCCGGGTTCGTCGACCACCTCCCCGACGGCGCGGCCATGGACGTGAAGAGCCTGGCCAAGCAGTTGCCGCTCTACGGCCAGCAGGCGGTCGGTTCCGCTCTGCGGGCCCTGTCCGTCGCCGGGCACCTGCGGCGCGTACGGTGCCTCGTCGGCGAGGGTGACCAGGTCCGCTGGGTCTTCCGGACGTTCTGGTCCCGTACCGCCCGCGACAACGAGTGGTGGGCCTCCCACCTCGTCGCCGAGGACCGCGAAGCGGCGCCGGACGACACCACGCCCCCGCCGCCTCCCTGGGGCCCCGTAGAGGAACCGGCCCCCGTGGCGGCTCCGCCCGCCGCCCCGGCCGTACCGCAGCAGCGGGCCACGGAGCCCGCGCCCGTCCCGCCGTCCGGCGCTCCCTCGCCCGCTTACCTGGCCCTGGCGCAGCTCGGCCGCGTCGATCCCCGGCTGGCGCTCTCCGCCGCCGACTGCGCGGTCCTGGAGGCGCGGGCCGCCGAGTGGCTGGCCCGGGGCGTGAGCACCGAGTACCTGACCCGGGCCCTCGTCGCCGGGCTCCCCCCGCAGGTCGGCTCACCCGTGGGGCTCGTCCGGCGGCGCCTCGACGACAAGATCCCGCCGCGCGTGGCCCCCGCCGTCGCACCGCCCGCACCCGGCGGGCCCGTCCACCACACGATGCTGGAGTGCACCAAGTGCGGTGTGCCCGGGCGCCCGGAGGCACTGCCCGACGGGCTGTGCCGCCCCTGCCACCGGCCCGGCCCCCCGGAGCCGATGGCCCTCCCGGCCGGGGGCCTCGCCGAGTCCGACGTCCGCGCCCGCGCGGGCCACGTGCGCGAACTGCTGAGGTCGCGCTGAGCCGGCACCGCCTCCCGAGCCGGAAGGCGCTGTGCTCGCACCGGCCACGGCGGACGGGCCCGTAGCGCCGCGACACACTCGGGGCCGCAGCACCCGCGAGGGCCGGTGGCACTGCGGACAGCGGTGGTGGGTTCCCCTCCATGACCGGCCGATCCGGCCTGCACTGCCTGACGCCCTCTCAAACACCGGCATGAGTGCAGGAGTTACCGACCCCGAGCCCTTATCGTGATCATCGCGGCCCACGGTGCGCGATCCGGCCACCGTGGTGGTGTGGACGCGTCCACCGCGGCAGCGACGGAAGGGCGGGGCGCCGCTCGTGCCGATGACGAGAGAGGCCGATGATGCCCACCCCTGGTTTTCCGCCGCACACGCTCGACTCCGAGGGAACGCCGATATGGATCAGTGAGCTGGCCAACTGCGACCCGAACCACATCCTGCACGTCGTGCGCGGCATCGAGCCGGCGGAAGCGCTGCGGGTGCTGGGCGCCAAGCCCGGGTTGATCCGGTCCTGCGAGCTGCCCGACAGCAGGCCGGACGAGTGGACGTCACTGCCCTGTGCGGCCCTCGGCATCGAACCGGGAACCGCTGCCGCACTGTTGGCGGGACGCATCGGTGAGTGGACCTTCGTCTACGACGACTCCGGGTTCACCTACGACGACGAGATGACGAAGGCGCTGTCCGCCGATGGGCGGACAGCGGCCATGAGCGTGTACACCATCAACGGGGACGCCAGTCTCATCCATGCCGTCGACGGCGAGCAGATCGAGTGGGTCGACGTGGACAGCCTCGATCCGGAGAAGGACATCCCCGCCATGCCCGCCGGACTGCGCGCGGCGTTCGAGGCCGCCGGCACCGTCGAGATGGAGGACTTCGAGCCCGGCGAGGCCGATGGGCTGATCACCATGCGTGCCGCCTGCGCACTGGCGGGCCTCGCGCTCACCCTGAACGACGTACGCCGACTCCCGCTGCTGATCGTGCCGTTCGGCTGACGACACCGGGAAGGACGCCCGGGAAGGACGCGCGGTGCCGGGGCCCGGGGGCGGTCCGCTACCGGGGCCCCGGCACGGTCAGGGCCTGCCCGGCGCGGTGGGGGCGGGCCGCCGGGTCGGGTAGGCGGCGTCCGGCACGTCGTAGCCCAGCGCCCTCAGGCTCGCGGCCACCTCGGCGGGGCTCCGGCCGGTGCCGCTCGCCATGGTCAGGACGTGCTCGACCCCCGGGGCGTGCCTGGCCCGGCCCATGGCCTCCAGCAGGGGGATGTCCTCCGACCCGACCGGTCCGGGCAGGGTGACACCGTGGCCGAGCCGGGCCAGTCGCGCGGCGGTCTCCTGAGGGCTGCGGCCGGTCGCCCGGGCCGCGCGCAGCACGTGGAGCAGCGACGGGGTGCTGTCCCAGGCGAACCAGGGAGCCCGGGAGTCGAGGTTCTCGCTGAGCACGAGGACGTCCTCGTCGTCGAAGCCCGCCGTCTCCGGCAGGTCATGCCAGGCGCAGCCCAGTTCCGCCCTGCGGGTGGCGATCTCGGCGGGCGTCCGGCCCAGGGTCTTCGCGGCGAGCAGGAGGTGCCCGATGCCTGCGGACGACGACCAGGGCGCACCTCCGTCGGCGTTGAGGCTGAAGAGCAGGCGGTCCTCGGGCCGCAGGGCGAAGGGGAGGGTGTACCCGAGGGCGAGCAGCCGGTTCGCGACGTCGTACGGGTTGATGTCCAACGTCCGGGCGGTCGCCCACACGTGATCCGTCGACACGGTGCTGTGCGGGTCGAGCCAGGGCTCCGCGGGGCGTCGTGCCGCGCTGACCACGACGGGATCGCCGGGGAACGGGGTGTCGGGCAGCGCGGCGGGAAGGCCGCGGAACCCCAGGCTGCGCAGGCGCCGGCCGATCTCGGCGGGCGGGACGGCCTCGGCGCTCGCCCTCAGGAGGATGTGCGGCAGCGGGATCTCCCCGTCCACGCCCGGCCAGTCGGGTTGCCAGGTGTGCTTCCCGAGCCGGAACAGGAGGAGGTCCTCCTCGGACACCGCATCGGGAAGCGGGGTGTCCGGAAGGGCGAGACCGGTGTAGCCGAGCTCCCGGTACCGGTCCACGGCCTCCTGGACGCCGTGGCCGGTGGTGGCGGCCTCGAACAGGACACGCCCGTACGGCACGGTGTCGCCCAGCCAGTTGCCGGAGGCCCGTCCGTCCACGCTGACGAGCCGGAGGTCGTCCTCCGTGACGGTCCGGTCCGGGACGGTGGGCAGGCGGGTGAGTCCCAGCTCCGCCAGCCGGGTCAGGACGTCCCGGGGGGACGTGCCCCGGGCGTGCGCGGCCCGTAGGACGTGGGGGATCGACACGGGCGCCAGGGGGTCGAGCCATGCCGCCTCACCGTCGAGCGACCTGCTGACCAGGCGTACGTCCTCGTCGGACACCGTGGAGGGCGGTGTCACCTCCGGGATGCGGTAGCCGAGTGCTCGCAGGCGTGTCATGACCTCGGCGGGGGGCTTCCCGGTCCGGACGGAGACCTTCAGGACGTGGGGCAGCCACTGGGGGTCGTCCTGTTCGAGCCATCGCTGCGTCGTGTCGTTGCCCCGTTCCGTGCGTCTGGCTCCGGCCAGGGCCAGCTCCTCGGCGGTCACCCGGTCGGCCAGCGAGCCCTGGGGGACCTCGCGGTACCCGAGGGCGGTGAGTCGCATGACGAGCGCGTTGGGGTTGCCGTCCTGCTTCTCCGCCAGGCGCAGGACATGGGCGACCGGCACGGGCTGGGTCTCGTCCAGCCAGGGGGGTGCGCCGTTCATCTCCCGGCTGACGAGCAGGAGATCGTCGGTGGTGAGCCCCGCGACGCCGGGCTCGACCCGGTAGCCGAGTGCGGCGAGGTCCCGGCACGCCAGGCCGGCGGCGGCCGCCGTCCTCTCCGGATCCTTCGTGTCGTCCTTGTCCCCGGTGCGGTCGACGATCAGGAGTATCCGGCTGAGCGGCACGGGGGCGTCGTCGGCGAGCCAGGGGGCGTTGCCGTCCACGCGGTCGGCGGCCAGGCGGAGTTCGCGGTGGCCGATGCGCTCAGGCGCGTTCTCCAGGCCGGGCGTCCGGTATCCCAGCCGGGCGTACCGGGCGGCGACCTCGGCGGGTGGCGCCTCCAGCCGTTCGGCAGCCCGGAGGATGCGGCCCCGCATGGTGGCGGGGTCGGTCTCCTCGTACCAGGGCCACTCGCCGGTCATCCTTTCGCTGACCAGGATCAGGTCGTCCTCGTACACCGAGGCGGGGAACCGCCCGGGGTCCCGTACCGGGAGGCCGAGTGCGACGTACTCGGCGGCGAGTTCGGCGGGCGAACGTTTCAGCTCTGCGGCCGCCCAGAGGATGAAGCCGCGCATCCTGGAAGCGAAATAGGGCCGCACCCAGGGGAAGACGCCGTCGAGGTTGAAGCTGACCAGCTTCTCGGCATCGGCCGGGAGCGCGGCCAGTTCCTCGGGCGTGGGCACCTGGTAGCCGAGCTCGGCGAACCGGTCCCTGGCCTCGGCGGGGCTGCGGCCGGTGGTGAACGCCGCTTGCAGGAGGTGGTAGGGCGGCACGGGTCCGGTGGGGTCCAGCCAGGGTGCACGGCGGTCCAGGTGGGCGCTGGCGAGGAGCTGGGCGTCGGGGTCGAAGCCGTCGGAGGTGTGCGACACGGAAGGCCTTTCGCGGGGGCGGTGTCCGGGGAGGGGATTCATTCGGAGGCGGCGACGTAACGCCCGCCGTCCTCGTCGTCCTCGTCGTCGTCCTCGTCCTCCCGACCGGACAGGTCGACCCGTACGCCGGCGGGCTCGAGCGCCTCCCAGACCCGCAGCATCATGGCGTCGCTCAGGAAGTGGTGGTGCAGGTCGAGCGCGCGCAGGTGGGTGAGCGGCTGTCCGTTCAGCAGCGCCTGTGCCCCGACGTCGCCGAGCGTCCCCAACGACAGGCTGAGCGATTCGAGGCGGGCCACGACCGGTGCGTGTGCCACGGCGGCGGCTATCTCGTCCTGGAAGTAGCTGTTCTGGATCCCCAGGTGCCGCAGCGCGGGGAAGCGCGTGCCCTCCAGCAGCGGCGCGAGGTCCTCCAGGGTCGTGTCACAGCCGTAGTACTCGTCGCCCAGCCACAGCTCCAGGTGTTCCAGGGCCGGCAGGTCGGAGGCCAGGACACCGCGCACCACCTCGGCGGGCAGCCCGCCGCACTCGAAGCGCAGGGTGCGCAGGGCCTCGTGGCGCACGGCCGGGAACTTCAGGCCGGAGCTGCCCCGCACCGAGAGCTCCCGCAGCCGGGGGTAGGCCTCGAGGACGGGGGTGACGTCGGAATGCGCCATCCAGGAGAGCTCGCACTGTTCGGAGACGACGTCGCCGAGGAACAGTGCCTCCAGATTGACGAGCCGGGAGCTCGCCTCGACCAGCCCCTCGGTCATGCCGCCCAGGCCGTGCTCCGTGTACCACGGGTTGCCGATGATCAGCGCGCGTACGTCCTCGGCCGGCATGGTCGTGAGGAAGCGCTCCCAGTAGACGTCCGAGGCCTCGTCGCCGTCCCCTTCGCTGAGCTCGACACGCCAGGCCGCGGCGTCGGCGGCGGGCAGAGGCCCGCTGTGGGTGAACGGCGGGAAGGTAAGAGCGGGCAGGCCATGGAAGTGCCTCACACAATCGATCACAGTCGTCCTTCGGTGGCGGCTACAACTCCCCTTGTTCTACCAGCCGGTGACGACACAGCCGCTCACGCACCCTCATCGCCGCCCCCGCCGCCCGGGTGCGCGGCGAACGCCTGCCGACCGCGCACGATCCGCTTCGTCGTGGGGGAGTTACGGACACCCATATCGGGCAAAAGAGGCCGCTCTCTGTCCGTGACTTCTCAACGACTGCCCAACGCCTCGTCCAGGAGGGCCGCCCACTGCGCCACGACCCTGCCCCGGCGGGCGGCGTCGTCGGTCAGCAGGTTGGCGAGCCCCAGCCCCCGGGCCATGTCCAGGAGGCCCTGCACCGTCTCGCGCACCCCGGGCCGGGTCTCGTCGGCGCCGAGCAGTTCCACGGCGATGTGGTGCGTCTCGCGGCCCACGCGCGCTTCGAGTTCGGTGACGCGGGGCCGGAGCGGGGCTTCGTTGGAGGCGGCGACCCAGAGTTGGAGCGCGGCGCGGAACAGCGGTCCGGTGTAGAGGTCGACGAGCGCGGCGACGACCTCGGCGCGGCCCTGGACGGGCAGGGCGCGCAGGGCGGCGGAGCGTTCCTCGGCGACGTACTCGACGGCGCCGGTGAACAGGTCCTCCCGGGTCGGGAAGTGGTGCTGGGCGGCGCCCCGCGAGACCCCGGCGTGTTCGGCGACGACGGAGACGGTGGAGCCCGCCCAGCCGCGTTCGGCGAGACAGGCGACCGCCGACGCCAGGAGTCGCTGCCGGGTGGCGCGGCTCCTGTCCTGCTTCGGGGGCGTCACAGCACCCATGCGGGATCCCGTCGTTCCAGGAAGGCCGTCATCCCCTCCCGTGCGTCGTCGGAGGCGAAGAGCGCTGCGGAGCGGGCGATGAGGTCTTCGGCGTGACTGTCGAAACTCCGCAGCACAGTAGCCGTGACCAGCTCCTTCGATGCGGCCAGCCCCTGCGGTGACGCCCTGCGCAGTCCGTCCAGTACCGGTTCGAGCGCCTTGTCCACCTCGTCCGCGGCGACGCTCACGAGGCCGATGCGGGCCGCTTCCGCAGCGCCGAAGCGTTCCCCGGTGAGGTAGTAGCGGCCTGCGGCGCGTGGGTCGAGGCGCGGCAGCAGCGGCAGGGAGATCACGGCGGGGGCGAGGCCCAGGCGGGACTCGGTGAGGGCGAAGGAGGACTCGGGGCCCGCGACGGAGATGTCGCACGCCCCGAGCAGCCCGAGACCGCCGGCCCGGACATGTCCGGTGACCCGGGCGACGACAGGCTTGGGCAGGGCGACGACGCGCCGCATGAGGGCGACGAGGTCGTGCGGATCGGGCGGCGCGGTGAGGTCGGCGCCCGCGCAGAACGTGTTGCCGGTGTGGGTGAGGACGACGGCCCGTACGGCGTCGTCGGCCGCGCAGACGTCGAGGGCCTCGCTCACTTCCCGCACCAGCCCCGCGCTCAGGGCGTTCCGGTTGGCCGGGTTGTCGAGGGTGAGGGTGGTGACGCCCCGCTCGTGGGCGGGTGGGGCGAGCAGCGGCATGCGGTGCGCCTCCTTCTGGCCGGACCGTCCCACCGAGCGTCGCAGCAGTGAACAGAACAAGCAAGCACGCTTGCATGATTCTGTCCCCGCGACACCTCCGGGTCGGCCCCGGCCGCTACTCCCAGGTCGCGGTGTCGGGGTCGATGCCGTGGGCGCGCGCACCGGCGTCGACGATGCGACGGAACCACGTGGCGAGACCGGCGCGGATGCCGTCGTAGTGGGCGGCGAAGGCAGGATCGGCCTCGTACATCCGGCCGAGACACACCTGCATCTGCCGGGTGAGGGGGAAGTACGCGGCGAAGACTTCGCGGTGCCGCTCGACGAGTCGGTTCGCTTCCGGGCTGCCAGGGGCGACGCCGGCGTCCATCGCGTCGGCGAGGGCACGGTCGAGGTCGGTAACCGTGCCGACGACGTCCCGCCATTCCTGCGGACCACGGGAGGCCGAGCGTTCGGCGTACTGCTGCCACTGCGCCGTGGCTCCGTAGCGCTGCCGGGCTTCCGCGGCCCAGTCCGGGTTCCACCGGGGGCCGAAGATCGCGGTCTGCTGCTCGACGGTCAGCAGCAGACCGCGCTCATGGGCGTCGATCATCCGGTCCAGTCCGGTGCTCAGCCGCTGGAGGCGGTCGATCCGTTCGGCGACCTGGGTGCGCTGCGCGCGCAGTGCGCCGGGCACGTCGACGGCGGAGTCGTCCAGGACCGCCCGGATCCTGTCCAGGCCGAGACCGGTCTCGCGGTAGACGACGATGCGGTGGAGGCGTTCCAGATCATCGGCGGTGTAGAGCCGGTATCCGGCAGCCGTGCGCAGTGACGGTCGCGCGAGACCGATCTCGTCCCAGTGGTGCAGCGCGCGGACGGTCACGCCCAGTCGCGCCGAGACCTGACCGACGGTCAGGCCGTCGGGAGCAGTGGCATCAGGCATGCTCCCCATTGTCTCCGGGATCGGCGTCCGGTGGGGTGATCCCGATCGCTTCGAGGTTCCGCGCCTCCTGACTTGCCGGATCGAAGGGCTTCGCCGCGGTGAGCACGATCCGTGCGTTCTCCGGGGTGATCACGGTGATGTCGCGGGTGTTCCAGGGGGTGTCCCGTGGACCGTCGACCGAGTCCGGGCGCAGCGCTCGGCAGTCCTCGACGAGGGAGTCGACCTGACTGAGCACACACGAGAAACTGACGCTCATCGCGGGTGCCTGCTCCGGAACGCTCGCCGCCGAGACGAGAAGTACGTCCTGGAAGGCCCACCGGCGCAGATGCACCAGCGTGCCGGGGATGCCGAACAGCTCGAAGAACCCGAGCCCACGCACCCAGAAGTCCACCGACGCCTCCAGGTCGCTCGTGGGGATCGTCGCGAACGCGGGCATTCCGTAGATGCCGCGGAACAGCTCCGGCGGCACCGCGTCCGGGCCGGGAGCGGGGACAGGGCTCGTCTCGAACGCGTTGTAGTAGTCGCTCATGTGCACCACCCTCCGGCCTCACGCGACGTGAGGGTCAAGCCGAGTCCGTGACCGCGGGCCGAAACACGCCGGCCGGCAGCTGTCGCGTGGTGGATGCTGGTCGGGTGATCGGGCGAGAGACCGCAGTGCGCATCGTCGAGGAAGAGCTGGACCGCGTGTACCGGAAGTCGGCGGCTCTGGGCGTGGACCCGGTGCGCACGACAGTGCTGGGGGTGACGCCGCACGAGCTGGTGTGGAAGGTCCACTGGCAGTCCGAGGAGTACGCGCGCACCCAGGACCGCGCTGCCCTGCTGATCGGCCACGGCCCCTATCTGGTCGACCGCGTCGACGGATCGTTGCACCTCATCGGGGCCGTCTCAGCAGTCGGCGGGGAATGGGAGGCCGACTACCGTGTCCGCATCCGTGGGCTGGCCGTCCGCACTCCTGTGGACGACCTGCACGACGGGATACGCGAGGTCACCGCCGCACTCGGACGCATGCGCGCGGCGCGCGAACTGCGCCGGAGACTGCCGATGCTGTCCCCGTCCCAGGCCCTCGCGTACGTCGGCGGGCTGACGCACGGCGATGCCCCGGCCCGACTCGTGGCTGTCGCCGTCGAGGCGCTCGTCGAGCCCGTCGACCCGGTGCTCGCCGTGACGACCGTCCGTCAGGGGCGGTCCGGCCAGGCCGGTTCGTCGTGACCGCTTCCGCCGGCCGAGGCCGTCGGGGACGATGTCCGTATGGCACACCGCATCAGCGCTCTGATCTCGGCCTTCGGCGTCCTCACCGGCACGGTGTTGCTCGCCCTCGCTGTTCGTGAGTACCGCTCTGGGGCATCGGCCCTCTGGGTCGGGGCTGGAGCTCTGATCGTCCTCAGCGCTTCGTGCACGCTCGTACGGGACGTGCGGCGCCTGCGCACCGGGGCAGCCGCCTGACGCCCGGCGCCGTTCCGGCCTCGGACATGAGGCCGGGAGTGCGGCGGGCGCGCGAGGGGCGGCCCGCCGACGTGTCAGGGCCGCTTCTCCCGGTCGCGCAGTTCGCGCCGCAGGATCTTGCCGGACACCGCGCGGGGTACGGCCTCGATGAACTCCGCCCGTCTGACCTTCTTGTACGGGGAGACGCGGTCGGCGACGTACGTGATGACGTCCTCCTCCGTGAGGTCCCCGGCGCCGGGGCCACGCACCACGTAGGCCTTCGGGACCTCGTTGCCGTCGGCGTCCTGGACCCCGATGACGGCGGCGTCGGCGATCTCGGGGTGAGTGAGGAGGAGGGCCTCCAGGTCGGCGGGGGCCACCTGGTAGCCCTTGTACTTGATGAGCTCCTTCACCCGGTCGACGACGTACAGCCAGCCGTTGTCGTCGACCCGGCCGACGTCCCCGGTGTGCAGCCAGCCGTCCTCGTCGATCATGGCCGCGGTGGCGTCGGGGCGGCCGAGGTAGCCCTTCATCACCTGGGGGCCGCGGATGAGGATCTCGCCGGCGGTGCCGGTGGTCACGTCGATGCCGGGGTCGGTGAGCGAGACGATCCGCATCTCGGTGCCGGGCAGCAGCTTGCCGACCGTGCCGGGCGGCGGGTTCTGCGCCGAGAGGGGGACGACATGCGTCCCGGGCGAGAGCTCCGTCATGCCGTACGCCTGGCGTACGGCGGGTACGCCGAGCCTGGTGGAGCAGGCGGCGGCGAGCTCGGCGTCCAGCGGGGCGGCGGCGCTGACGACGTACTCCAGCGACGAGAGGTCGTAGTCGCCGACGAGCGGGTGCTTCGCGAGGGCCAGCACGATGGGCGGGGCGACGTACAGGCCGGTGATGCGGTGGGTCTGGATCGTCTCGAGGAACTGGGCGAGGTCGAAGCGGGGCAGGACGACGACCGTGGCGCCGTAACGCAGCGGCCCGTTCATGAGTGCGGTCAGTCCGTAGATGTGGAAGAAGGGCAGCACGGCCAGGATGCGGTCGCGCTCGCCGAGGGGGACGAAGGGTCTCAGCTGCTCCAGGTTGGTGGCGATGGAGCGGTGGGTGAGCATGACGCCCTTGGGCGTACCGGTGGTCCCCGAGGAGTACGGGAGTACGGCGACGTCCTCGGCCGGGTCGAAGGTGATGCCGGGTTCGGGGGCGGTGGAGCCCAGCATGTCGAGTACGGAGGTGTGACCCTCGGCCTGGTCGCAGACGTAGATCTCCTCGATGCCGCCCGCGAGTTCGGCGGCCCGGCGGGCGACGTCGAGGAGCGGGGACACGGTGACGATCCAGCGGGCGTCGGAGTCCTGGAGCTGTTTGGCGAACTCCTCGGCGGTGGCGAGCGGGTGGATGGTGGTGACGGTGGCGCCGGCCCGGGTCGCCCCGTAGAAGACGGGCGGGTAGGCGATGGTGTTCGGGCTGTGCACGGCGAGGACGTCACCCTTGCGCAGGCCCGCCGCGGCGAGGTGGGCGGCGATGCGCCGGTGGAAGGTGTCGAGCTGGCCGTACGTGACGGTCATCCCGCTGGTCCCGTCGATCAGGGCGGGGGTGTCACCGAAGTCCGCGGCGTTGCCGAGGACGGCCTCGTGGATGGGTGTTTCGAGGGGCGGGACGTCTGCGTACTCGCTGTGGAACACCATTGCGGTCCCCTTCGACGCGGGTGGAGAGCCAGAATCGCCCCTGCCGGGGCGGATGGGGAGACCTGGGACCTGACCGGACTCGTCGGGAGGACGTCAGTACGACTTCGGCAGGCCCAGCGTCTGGTGGGAGACGTAGTTCAGGATCATTTCCCGGCTGACGGGTGCGATACGGGAGACACGCGCGGCCGTGATGAGCGAGGCGAGCCCGTACTCGCGGGTGAGGCCGTTGCCGCCGAGGGTGTGGACGGCCTGGTCGACGGCCCTGACACAGGCTTCGGCGGCGGCGTACTTCGCCATGTTGGCGGCCTCGCCCGCGCCGATGTCGTCGCCGTCGTCGTAGAGCTTCGCGGCCTTCTGCATCATCAGCCGGGAGAGCTCCAGCTCGATGTGCGCCTGGGCGAGCGGATGCGCGATGGCCTGGTGCGCGCCGATGGGGGCGCCCTTCCAGACGGTGCGGGTCTTCGCGTAGTCCACGGCCCGTCCGACGGCGTAGCGGCCCATGCCGATGGAGAAGGCGGCGCCCATGATGCGTTCCGGGTTCAGTCCGGCGAAGAGCTGGAGCAGGCCCGCGTCCTCGTCGCCCACGAGCGCGTCCGCGGGCAGCCGTACGTCGTCGAGGACCAGCTCGAACTGTTTCTCGGCCGCCTGGAGTTCCATGTCGATCCGGGTGCGGGAGAAGCCCGGGGCGTCACGGGGGACGATGAAGAGGCAGGGCTTGAGGCTGCCGGACCTCGCGTCCTCGGTGCGGCCGACGATCAGGGTGGCGTCGGAGATGTCGACGCCGGAGATGAAGACCTTGCGACCGCTGAGGACCCAGTCCCCGCCGTCGCGGCGGGCGGTGGTGGTGATGCGGTGCGCGTTCGATCCGGCGTCGGGCTCGGTGATGCCGAACGACATGGTCAGGGAGCCGTCGCAGAGCCCGGGGAGCCAGGCCCGTTTCTGCTCCCCGGTGCCGAAGCGGGCGATGACGGTGCCGCAGATCGCCGGGGAGACGACCAGCATGAGGAGCGGGCTTCCGGCGGCCCCCAGCTCCTCCAGGACGATGGACAGCTCGGCCATGCCGGCGCCCCCGCCGCCGTACTCCTCGGGGAGGTTGACGCCGAGGTAGCCGAGCTTGCCCGCCTCTTCCCACAGTGCGCGGGGGTGCTCGCCCCTGCGGGCCAGGCCGGTGCTGTAGTCGCGGCCGAAGCGCTTGCCGAGCGCGGCGACGGCGGCGCGGAGGGCCTGGTGCTCCTGGGTCTCGAGGACGGTGCTCATGGGGTCGTCTCCTCCTGGTGCGCGGATGCGTCCTGTACGACTACGACGGCGAGCAGAGCGCCGACCTCGACCTGGATTCCGGGGGCGGCGTGGAGCGCGGTGAGGGTGCCGGAGGCGGGGGCGAGGATGCGGTGCTCCATCTTCATCGCCTCCAGCCAGACCAGCGGTTGCCCGGCCTCGACGGCCGTCCCCGGAGCGAGCCCGTCCGCGAGACGGACGACGGTGCCGGGCATGGGCGCGAGCAGGGAGCCGGGTTCGGTGCGTTCGGCGGGGTCGGTGAAGCGGGGCAGGGCGGTGAAGGTGTACGAGCCGGCGGCCGTGTCGACATGGGCCCGGTCGCCGTGGGTGGTGACGGTGAAGTGCCGGGTCACCCCGCCGGCCTCGAGGGTGACCGCGTCGGGGCGGGTGGCGAGGACCCGCTCGCCGGTCACGGGGGCAGGGACGCCGTCCCGGCCGGTGCGGTAGGCGATCGCGTACTCGGTGCCGTCGGGCTCACCCCGGTAACGCCTGGTCTGCGGCTGCGAGGCGAGGTTGCGCCAGGCGCCGAGGCGGAGGGGGCCCGAACCGCTGCCCGAGGCCGCGGCGAGCGCGGCGGCGGTGGCGGCGAGCCGGTGCGCGGAGTCCTCGCCGGGGCCGCCGGTCGCCGTGAGAGCGGGCAGGTGCCGGTCGTAGAAGCCGGTGTCGAGGAGCCCCGCGACGAAGTCCGGGTGGCGCAGGGAGCGTACGAGCAGGTCCCGGTTGGTCACCGGGCCGTGGATACGGGCGCGTTCCAGGGCGCGGGCGAGGAGCCGGACGGCTTCGGTGCGGGTGGGGGCGTGGGCGATGACCTTGGCGAGCATCGGGTCGTAGTGCACCCCCACGGTGTCGCCGCCCGTGTATCCGGTGTCCAGGCGGACACCGAGTTCACCGGGCACGTCGAGCGCGAACAGTGCTCCGGTCTGCGGCTGCCAGTCCCGGGCCGGGTCCTCCGCGTACAGCCGGGCCTCGACGGCGTGTCCGGACGGCTCCGGCGGTGCGGCGGCCGGCAGGGGCCCGCCCTCCGCGACGCGCAGTTGCAGGGCGACGAGGTCGAGGCCGAACACCGCTTCCGTGACGGGGTGTTCCACCTGGAGCCGGGTGTTCATCTCCAGGAAGTACGGGCGGCCCTCGGCCGATACGAGGAACTCGACGGTCCCCGCGCCCTGGTAGCCCACCGCCCGCGCGGCGGCGACGGCAGCGTCGTGCAGCCGCTGCCGCAGTACGCCGTCGAGGCCCGGGGCCGGGGCCTCCTCGACGACCTTCTGGTGCCGGCGCTGGAGCGAGCAGTCGCGGGTGCCGAGCGCCCACACCGTGCCCTGGGTGTCCGCCATGACCTGGACCTCGACGTGCCGGCCGCGCTCGACGTACGGCTCGGCGAAGACCTCGCCGTCCCCGAAGGCGGAGGCGGCCTCGGCGGTGGCAGCCGCCAGCTCCGCCGGCAGTGCGGCCAGTTCCCGTACGATCCGCATCCCGCGCCCGCCTCCGCCCGCCGCGGCCTTCAGCAGCAGCGGAAGATCGGCGGCGGTGGCGCTCCCGGGGTCCACGGGGGCCAGGATCGGCACGTCGGCGGCGGCCATCAGCTCCTTGGCCCGGGTCTTGGACGCCATCAGCTCGACGGCCTTGACCGGGGGTCCCACCCACACGAGTCCCGCGTCCTGCACGGCCTGGGCGAAGCCCGCGTTCTCCGAGAGGAAGCCGTAGCCCGGGTGCACGGCGTCCGCGCCGGCGGCGAGCGCGGCGGCGACGACGAGGTCGCCGCGCAGGTACGTGTCGGACGCAGCGGCTCCCGGCAGACGTACGGCGGTGTCGGCCTCCCGCACGTGCAGAGCGCCGGCGTCCGCGTCGGAGTACACGGCCACGGTGGAGATGCCCAGCTCACGGCAGGTACGGAAGATCCGGCAGGCGATCTCGCCCCGGTTGGCGACCAGCAGTGCGGTGATCATCCTCTGCCTCACATCCTCACACCCTCACATCCGGAAGACGCCGAAGCCGCGTGCGCCTTCGACCGGTGCCGTATGGATCGCTGACAGGCACATCCCGAGGACGGTCCTGGTGTCGCGCGGGTCGATGACCCCGTCGTCGTAGAGCCGCCCCGACAGGAACATCGGCAGCGACTCGGACTCGATCTGCTGTTCCACCATGGCCCGCAGACCGGCGTCGGCCTCGTCGTCGTAGGGCAGCCCCTTCGCGGCGGAGGAGGCGCGGGCGACGATCGAGAGGACGCCCGCGAGCTGCTGGGGGCCCATGACGGCGGACTTGCTGCTGGGCCAGGCGAAGAGGAAGCGGGGGTCGTAGGCCCGGCCGCACATGCCGTAGTGCCCGGCGCCGTAGGAGGCACCCATCAGCACGGACAGGTGGGGGACCCGGGAGTTCGACACCGCGTTGATCATCATCGCGCCGTGCTTGATGATGCCGCCCTGCTCGTACTCCTTGCCGACCATGTAGCCGGTGGTGTTGTGCAGGAAGAGCAGCGGGATGTCGCGCTGGTCGGCCAGCTGGATGAACTGGGCGGCCTTCTGCGACTCCTCGCTGAACAGCACACCCTGCGCGTTGGCGAGGATGCCGACGGGATAGCCGTGCAGGCGGGCCCAGCCGGTGACCAGGCTGGTCCCGTAGAGCGGCTTGAAGGCGTCGAAGTCCGAGCCGTCGACGAGCCGGGCGATGACCTCGCGGGGGTCGAAGGGGACCTTGAGGTCACCGGGCACGATCCCGACCAGCTCGTCCTCGTCGTACTTCGGTGGCTCGGCGGGGCCCGGGTCCGGGTGTGCCTTCCGCCAGTTGAGCCGGGCGACGATCCGGCGGGCCTGGCGCAGCGCGTCGTGCTCGTCGAGGGCGTAGTGGTCGGCGAGGCCGGAGGTGCGGGCGTGCATCTCGGCGCCGCCGAGGGACTCGTCGTCGCTCTCCTCGCCGGTGGCCATCTTCACCAGCGGCGGGCCGCCGAGGAAGACCTTGGACCGCTCTTTGATCATCACGGTGTGGTCGGACATCCCGGGGACGTACGCCCCGCCGGCCGTCGAGTTGCCGAACACCACGGCCACGGTGGGGATTCCGGCGGCGGACAGCCGGGTGAGGTCGCGGAAGAGCGCCCCGCCGGGGATGAAGATCTCCTTCTGCGAGGGCAGGTCCGCACCTCCGGACTCCACCAGTGAGACGCAGGGCAGTCGGTTGGCGAAGGCGATCTCGTTGGCGCGCAGGGCCTTCTTCAGCGTCCAGGGGTTGGAGGCGCCTCCGCGTACGGTCGGGTCGTTGGCGGTGATCAGGCACTCGACGCCCTCGACGGTCCCGATGCCGGTGACGAGCGAGGCGCCGACCGCGTAGTCGCTGCCCCAGGCCGCGAGCGGGGACAGCTCCAGGAAGGGGGTGTCCGGGTCGACCAGCAGCTCGATCCGCTCGCGGGCGAGGAGCTTGCCGCGTTCCCGGTGCCGCGTCACGTACTTCTCGCCGCCGCCCGCCAGGGCCTTGGCGTGCTCGGTGTCCAGCTCGGCGAGTCTCGCGAGCATGGCCTCGCGGTGGGCGGCGTATTCGGGCCCCGTGGTGTCGAGCGCGGTGGGCAGGACGGTCATGCGGTCACCTCCGGTCGGTCCAGCAGCCGTACGGGCACGGTGACGTGCCGGGACCGCAGCCACTCCCCCACCGCCTTGGCCTGCGGGTCGAAGCGCGCCTGCGCGGCGACACCCTCGCCGAGGAGGCCGTGGACGACGAAGTCGAGCGCCCGCAGATTCGGCAGGACATGGCGTACGACGGTGAGCCCGGCGGTCTCCGGCAGCAGTTCCCGGAACCGCTGGACGGTCAGCTCATGGGCCAGCCACCGCCAGGCCTCGTCCGTGCGGACCCACACCCCGACATTGGCGTCCCCGCCCTTGTCGCCGCTGCGGGCGCCCGCGACGTGTCCGAGAGGGGCGGTCCGGGTGGGCCCTGGGGGCAGTGGTGCGGGCAGGTCCGGTTCCGCCACGTCCTCGAGGTCCTTGTACAAGCCGGCCGCCGGCACCACCGTGCGCGAACCGTCGGGCAGTACGGCGACGTGGGTGACCTCCTCGGCCGCCACGTACGCGGCCTCGAACACCCCGTACGGCGCGCCTTTGCCGGGCGGGGCGGTCACGTGGAAGCCCGGGTAGCTGCCGAGTGCCAGCTCCACGGCCGCCCCGGACACGGCGCGGCCGACCGCCTCCGCGTCCGGGTCGCGCACGACGAGCCGGAGCAGGGCGCTCGCGGTCTCCTCGGTGGCGGCGTCGGCCCGGTCGGTGCGGGCGAGCTCCCACCGCACCTCGGCGGGTCGCGAGCCCGCGCGGTCGAGGGCGTCGGCGAACTGGGTCCGCACGAGCCGGGCCTTGGCCTCGACGTCGAGTCCCGTCAGCACGAAGACGACCTCGTTGCGCCACCCGCCGAGCCGGTTGATCCCGACCTTCAGCGTGGGCGGCGGCGCCTCGCCGCGTACACCGCTGATCCGCACCCGGTCCGGCCCCTCCCGCGTCAGCGTCACGGTGTCGAGCCGGGCGGTGACGTCGGGTCCGGCGTAGCGGGCGCCGCCGGTCTCGTACAGCAGCTGGGCGGTGACGGTGCCGATGTCGACGACGCCGCCCGTGCCGTCGTGCTTGGTGATGACGGCGGCGCCGTCCTCGTGGATCTCGGCGAGCGGGAAGCCGGGGCGCCGGATGTCGTGGTCGCCGAAGAAGGCGTAGTTGCCGCCGGTGGCCTGGGTGCCGCATTCCAGGACGTGTCCGGCGACGACGGCTCCGGCGAGGGCGTCGTGGGAGTCCGGCCCCCAGCCGAAGTGGGCGGCGGCCGGCCCGGTGACGAGGGCCGCGTCGGTGACGCGGCCGGTGACGACGATGTCGGCCCCGGCACGCAGACAGGCGGCGATGCCGCCACCGCCGAGGTAGGCGTTGGCGGTGAGGCAGCCGTCGGGCACGGGGCGGCTGTCGCCCTCGACGTGTGCGACACGCACCGGTACGCCGGTCCGGTCCGCCAGTGCGCGTACGGCGTCGGCGAGTCCGGCCGGGTTCAGCCCTCCGGCGTTGGTGACGATCTTCACGCCGCGTTCGTGGGCGAGCCCGAGGCTCTCCTCCAGCTGCCGCAGGAAGGTCGAGGCGTAGCCGCGGCCCGGGTCCTCGAGCCGGCTCCGGCCCAGGATCAGCATGGTGAGTTCGGCGAGGTAGTCGCCGGTGAGGACGTCCAGCGGGCCGCCGGTGAGCATCTCGCGCAGGGCGTCGAAGCGGTCGCCGTAGAAGCCGGACGCGTTGCCGATGCGCAGCGGCCGGGTCACCGGTCCGCCTTCCGGGGGCGCCCTGGCCCGGCGGGTCCGGCGAATGCCTGGGCGATGTCCAGCCACTGCCCGGCGTCGGCGCCCACCGCCTCGACGGCCAGGTCGTCCCGGTGCGCGCGCTGGGTGACGAGCAGGCAGAAGTCGAGGAGTGGCCCGGTGACCCGCTGGGCGGCGTCCTCGGGTCCGTACACGGTCAGCCCGCCGTCCTCGGCGCGCAGTTCCACCCGGAACTGCTCGGCGGGCGGGCGCAGGCCGCGCACGGCGTAGGCGTAGTCCCGGGCCCGCACCCCGATCCTGGCGACGTGCCGCAGCCGGGCGGTCGGTTTCCTGGTCACGCCGAGCGCGTCGGCGATGTCCTGGCCGTGCGCCCAGGTCTCCATGAGCCGCGCGGTCGCCATCGAGGCGACACTCATCGGCGGGCCGTACCAGGGCAGCTTCGTCCCCGCGGGGGCCGCACGAAGGGCCTCCTGGAGCCGGGCCCGCCCTTCGCGCCACTCCACGAGGAGGGCCTGCGGGGTCAGGGCGGTGACGGCTTCCCGGGCCGCGTCGCCGACGAAGGTCTCGGGGGCGGCCAGCGCCTTCTCGACCTCGGCGGCGAAGGCGTCGGGCTCGGTGGCGGCGACCAGGGCCACCTCGTCGGTCCAGTTGAGGTGGGCGATCTGATGCGCGACGGTCCACCCCTCGGCGGGAGTCGCCGCGGCCCAGCCCTGTGCGCTCAACCCCGCGACCAGCAGGTCGAGTTCGTCGCTCTCCTCACGCATGTCGTCGAGCACGGCGGCGGTCACGGCCGATGCGTCGGGCACGGTGCGCTCCCCTCGGGGCGTGGCGTTGTGCCCCGGAGCATGCCAGCGCCCCGCAAAACAAGCAAGCATGCTTGCATGATTTGATCGGCGGTCCACGCCCCCGCCTCCGGCGGCGGAACGGAATCAGTCGGCCCGGTAGCCGGGGACGGACGGCCAGCGCACGGTCAGCACCACGGACTCCTCCTCCGCGCACCAGGAGTGGTCGACTCCCCGGCCCCACACGGCGTAGTCGCCCTGGCGTTCCAGCAGGACGTCGCGCCCGGGGAACCGCAGCCGGAAGCGGCCGCTGATCAGCACGAGCAGCGCCGTGCGTTCCTCGCCCCGCACCCATCGGGCGCGCTCGTCGCCCCGGGGGTGGACGCCCCACTTGATCTCCAGGGCCTCGCTGTGACGCGGATCGGAGGGCTCCCTGAAGTGGCCGAGCAGCCATCCGTGGTCCAGCGCCGCGTCCTGCTCCGCATGGCCCACGTACACACCATCGTTCATGGTCCGGAAACTAGCAGCCGGTCCGGGCCGCCCCTCGTCCGACGGAACGTCAGCCGCCGGACCCGTGACGCCCGGCCCGGCCCCGTTCCGGAGCCTCCCGGCCGAGCCGCCCTACTCCGTCCGCTCCCCCTCGGCCTGTGACGGCTCGGTCCTGGCGACGTCGGGGTGGGTCTCGGGGGCCCGGCCGCGCACGGCAGGCTCGTCGCGTTCGCCCTCGGCCTGCGAGGGGGTGTGCGAGTACAGCCCGGCGTACTCGTCGGTTTCTTTTGCGGCTCCCATGCGCGGGCCTCCTTCCTTCGCTCCCTTCCATCGTGCCTCCGACCCCCGCTCCCGGCGCGGTGACGCCGTGCGGGCCGTCTGGCTGCGCACCGCGCCCATGCTCGCGCCGATGACCAGGGCGATGGCCAGGGCGTCCGTCGAGGAGAGGGCCTGGTCGAGGATGAAGAAGCCCGCCGTGGCGGCGATGGCCGGTTCGAGGCTCATCAGGATCGCGAACGTGGGAGCGGGCAGCCGGCGCAGGGCCATGAGTTCCAGGGTGTACGGAAGCACCGAGCTCAGCAGCGCCACGGCGATGCCCAGGCCCAGCGTGGAGGGGACCACGAGTTTCGAGCCCGCCTCCATGATGCCCAGCGGCAGCGAGAGGACCGCCGCCACCACCATGGCCAGGGCCAGCCCGTCCGCCTGCGGGAAGCGGCGGCCGGTGCGGGAGCTGAAGATGATGTACGCCGCCCACATGGCGCCCGCGCCCAGGGCGTACGCCACCCCGACCGGGTCCAGCCGGTCGAAGCCCTCCCGGGACCCCATCCCGCTGAGCAGGGTGACGCCGCCGAGCGCCAGTACCGCCCAGACGAGATTGACCAGGCGGCGGGAGGCGAACACGGACAGGGCCAGCGGACCCAGCACCTCCAGGGTGACGGCCGCACCCAGCGGGATGCGGTCGACGGCCTGGTAGAAGAGCGTGTTCATGCCGCCCATGGCGACGCCGAACGCCACCACCGTGCCCCAGTCGGCGCGCGAGTGCCCCCGCAGCTTCGGCCGGCAGATCACCAGCAGGACCAGCGCGGCCGCGGCGAGACGCAGGGTGACGACGCCGAGTGCTCCCGCCCTCGGCATCAGCAGGACGGCGACCGCCGCGCCGAACTGGACGGAGAGCCCGCCCGCCACCACCAGAGCGACCGGCCCGAGTGCGGCTCGGCGGTCGGCGGGGCGGCCCGGCCGACCGTGGCCGGGCTCGTCGAACGCGGACACCGCCTCGGGTACGGCAACGGCAGCGGCCGGCTCTGCGGCAGCGCGCGGGTCGTTCACCGGAGACCTTCCCTCAAGTCCAATGGAGTGCACTGAAGAGTTCACTTTACGGCACCGCGAAGGCGGCGCTCGCACGCTCACCGTAGGGAGCCGCGCGCCTCCCGTGAAATGCCCCGTGCGCTCCCGTTATGCTCCGGAAGCATGAGCACTGGACACGGCGCCGGAAACGGTGGCCGCGGGATCGAGGTCCGGCATCTGCGAGCCTTCCTCGCCGTCGCCGACGAGGGCAGCGTCACCCGTGCCGCCGCCCGGCTCCGGGTCAGCCAGCCCGTCGTCTCCCGTACGCTCGCCGCCCTCGAGAGGCACCTGGGCGCCCGGCTGGTCGACCGGTCCACCCATCACCTCGCCCTCACCCCCGAAGGCGTCGCCTTCCGCGACAAGGCCGCCGCCGCGGTCGGCGCCTTCGCCGAGGCCGTCGATCCCGGCCGGCTGCGCCACTGGCCGCTGCGGCTCGGGCACGCCTGGTCCGCGTTCGGCCCGTACACCACGCCACTGCTGCGGACCTGGCAGCAACGCGATCCGGGAACCCCGCTCGAACTCCTGCGCATCGACGACCGTACGGCCGGCCTCACCCGCGGCGAGGTGGACGCGGCGCTGCTCCGCGGACCGGTGGACACCCCGGGGCTGGTCACCGAGGTGCTGTTCACCGAGACCCGGGTGGCGGCCGTGGCCTCCGACGGCCCGCTCGCCGCCCGCACCTCGCTGCGGCTGGCCGATCTGACCGGCGGCGCGGTCGTCCTGAACACCGTCTCGGGCGCCACCACGCTCGGCCTGTGGCCCCCGCACGCGCGTCCCGCGGCCACCTTCACCGTCGCCAACACCGACGACTGGCTCACCGCCATCGCGGCCGGCCGGGGCAGCGGGGTCTCGGGGGCTTCCACCGCCCAGATGCATCCGCACGCGGGCGTCACCTACGTACCGCTCGACGACGCCCCGCCGCTGCCCGTCCTGCTGGCCCGACGGGACGGGCCCGGCCATCCCGCGCTGCCCCGACTGGCCGCGCTCGCCCGGGAGATCGTCGCGCGCGGCCGGCGGACGTCACCCGGCGATTCCCCCGCCGACGGGAATGCGACCGCTCCGCCCCGGAGAACGGGCGGCTCTCCGCGGCGGTGAGCGAGGCCGTCGCGACGCTCCGAGGCCCTTGGGCCGCCCGAGAGGCCCCGGTCGCCGGGGCCCCGCACGTGGTGCGGGGCCCGTCGGGCCTACTTGGCGCAGACCGCCTTGTCCGCCTCCACGCGCTGGATGTCGTCCGGTGCCTTCGCCGGGGCCGAGAGCGGGCTGCCCGCCTTCGTGAAGTCCGGGCCCAGTGTCAGAGTCATCGGGTCCATCTCACCCGCGTCCGTCGTCGTCGGCTTGAGCGCCGAGGCCGACAGGCCCATCATGTCGGCCAGCCGGCGGGCCTGGTCGGCCTGGTTGGGGGCGTAGACGAGCTGGGTCTTCTTCACGTCCTCCGGCGCGTTCGCCTTGTTGGTGGACTTCAGCACGCCCTGTTCGTTCTGCAGCCAGTCCAGGGCGTTCTGCGCGGAGCCGGCAGGGGCGCCGCCGTTGTAGACGTCGACCCGCACATCCGCCGCCTCGGCCATCTCGCCCTTCAGCTTGGCCTGCTCCTTGGCCTTCGCCGCGGCCTTCTCCTGCTTCTCCACCGCGGTGAAGGAGACGTCCTCACGCACCATCGAGAAGACCTGCGGCGCCTTGGACTCGTCGAGGACGACGGTGGCCTTGTCGTTGAGGTTGTCCAGCACCGGGACCGTGGTGAACGTGATGTTCTTGGGGTCGACCGACGCCAGCTCCATACCCAGCTTGCGCAGCTGGTTTATGTCGCCGATCTTCTGGTCCACGGTGAGCGCCTTGGTGGCCGCCTCCGCGAGCGACCACATCTTGGTGGGGCTCGTCAGGGTGTCGTTGGACTTCAGCTTGCGCATCAGCGAGCCCAGGAACTGCTGCTGGATCTCGATGCGGCTCAGGTCGCTGCCGAATCCCACGGAGTGCCGGGTACGCAGGAAGGCCAGTGCCTGCTCGCCCTGGAGGGTGTGCTCCCCCTGGGACAGCTTGAGGTGGGAGTCCTTGTCGTCGATGTCCTTGGCGAGGCAGACGTCCACGCCGCCGACGGCGGTGGTCAGGGACTTGACCGCGTTGAAGTCGGCCACCATGAAGTGGTCGACCTCGATGCCGGTGAGCTCGGTGACGGTGCGCATGGTGCAGCTGGGCATGCGGTCGTTCTGCCCGAGACTGGTGTTGAAGCGCCCGCCGGGCGTCCCGGGGATCTCCTTCTTCTCCCCGTTCTCCAGCTCCGTGGGACAGTTCGGGATGTCCGTTATCAGGTCACGCGGGATGCTGAGCGCGGTCGCGTTCGTGCGGTCCTTGGAGACGTGGAAGAGGATGGTGGTGTCGGCGTGGCCGACGCTCCCCGCGTCCCCGTAGCCCTCGTTGCCCTCGCCGGTCCGCTTGTCGGTCCCGATCACCAGGACGTTGATCGCCCGGTCCTTGCTGAAGCCACCGGTGCCCGCCCCGTCGGTGGAGACGGCGGTGATGTTGCCGTTGAAGTGCTGGTAGACGAGGTAGCCCGCCGTGCCGACGCCCAGCGTCAGGAAGGCGAGCACGCCACCGGTCCACGCGAGGGCCTTCTTCTTGCCGGACTTCCTGGGCTTCGCCTTCCGGCGCCCGGTGGCCGCCGGTGCGGCGGCCCGGCTCCCCTGCTTCCGCGTCTCGTCACGGTCGCCGCGCCCCCCGCCGGCGCCCCTGCGCCCGCCACGCTGAGCCGGTACGGAGGCCCGCTCGCCGGGCGGCGCGGCCTTCGGCTTCGACCTGCGGCGCGGCCCGGGCGTTCTGGCATCGGACGTACCGGCCGGTGCGGTTGATCGCCCTGAGGAGGCAGTCAGTCGCAGTTCGTAATCGCCGGTGTCAGGGTTGAGTACCCACTGGTCTGCGGGGTCGATGCCCTCGTCCCGCCCACGGCCTTGCGCGTCCACGGTTGCCTGCGTCCTCCGTCGGGGCCACGCGGCGCCTCCCCCTTCAAGGCGCGCGGTGTGTCTTACGGCGGTGTCGACCTGGCAGGCCGACTGCACCGGAGCGCTCACACTAGCTGGCCACCGGCCCACGGGCGACGATCGTGACGAATCAAGCATCACACAGCGGACATACCGCAGGATTTACCGCCACTCGACCGGCCAGCCCCGGGGAACATGCGCCGCAAAACCGGACGGTAATCAGTTCAAGCCGGATTCCACACAGAAGTAGCCACAGGGAATCCCCAAACAAGACCTCAATTCTCCTATAGTTGCCGAGACTTGATCGGGAACAATCAGCTCCAGTTGTGGTTCTTTCACCGACACCGCACCGAAATGAGCCGATTGTCCCTCCCGCTGTACCCGCCCTCACTCCGCACCGTCCGCCCCGAGGACTCCGATTGCGCCCTTCACTCCGGCCGACCGCACTCGCCCTGCTGATATCGGCAGCCGTTACCGGTGCACTGTGCCTGTGGGCCGTCGCCGCCGCTCCCGCCTCGGTGAGAACCCCGCTCGGCTGGGGGGCGGGCGCGGCCGCCGTGCTGCTGAGCACCGCGATGGCCGTCACGGTGCACGCCCTCGCCACCGCGCGCAATCTGCGCGCCCTGCGGGTCGCCGACTCCGAGCGCTTCACCGCCGAGACCTCCCGCCTCGTCTCGACCTCCGCCGCCGAGGCCCAGCGCTTCACCGCGGAGACCGCCCGGATCAGAGCGGCCGCCTCCGCCGAGGCGGCCCGGGTCACCGCCGCCGCGGACGACCAGGTCGCCCGGGTCGTCGTCGAGGCCGCCGAGCAGCACGAGCGGCTCACCGCCGAGGCCGCCCGGCTCACCGCCCGCGCCCGGCGCGCCGAGAACGAGCGCTCAGCGGCGATCGCCGCCTGCGCCAACGCCGCGGGCCGCATACAGGCCCTGGCCACGAGCATGCTGGCCGACCTGCGCGAGATGGAGCACCGGCACACCGCCGAGGACGTGCTCGGCGACCTGCTGCACCTGGACCACCGCACGGCCCAGGCCGGCCGTCTCGCCGACTCCGTCGCCGTGCTGACCGGTGCGCGCTCCGGGCGCCGCTGGGCCAAGCCGATCGTCATGGAGTCGATCCTGCGCGGCGCGATGGGCCGCATCGGCGGCTATCAGCGCATCCGCCTCCACTCGACCAGTGAGGTGGCGATCGCGGGGCACGCCGCCGAAGGCGTCATGCACGCCCTGGCCGAGCTGCTCGACAACGCTGCCAACTTCTCGCCGCCCACCGCCGAGGTGCACGTGTACGTCGAGGAGGTCCCGGCAGGCATCGTCCTCACCGTCGAGGACAGCGGCCTGGTGATGAGCGATGTGCAGCTGCGCCGCGCCGAGCGGGCCGTGTCCGCCGACAACCAGGACCTCACCGGGATCTCCGGCACCCGGCTCGGCCTCGCCGTCGTCGGCCGGCTGGCCAGGAAGCACGGCCTCACCGTCTCCTTCCGGCCGTCGGCACGCGGCGGCACGGGCGCGCTGATGATGCTGCCGCAGGAGCTCATCGCCCGTACGCCCACGCCCGCTCCCCGCCCCGAGTCCGCCCGGCACCCCGAGCCCGAGCCGGACCACTCGACGCCGGGCACGGACGCCCGGTCCCCGGCCCCCGCGGTGACGGGCTCCCCCGGTCCCGTGCCGCGCACGGACGCCGCACCGGGGGACCAGGAGTCCGGGCCCGGGAGCCAGGAGTCCGCGTCCGAATCGACCGGTGGCGTCCCCCAGTTCGGTGAGAGCGGTCTGCCCAAGCGCCGCCGTGGCCGTACCCTGGCCGCCGCCGAAGCCCGTACCGGCAATGCCACCCCCGGCGGAGCCGAGTCCCCCCGGCCCCGTACCACCGACCCGAAGGTGCAGGCTGCCCGCTTCAGCACCTTCAGCCAGGCGGTACGAGCCAATTCCCCGCACCCGGAAGGCCACACCCGATGACCGCGACCACCGACGAGAAGCTCAACTGGCTGCTGGAGGGGCTGCTCGACCGCACGCCCGGCGCCCGGCACGCCCTGGTCCTCTCCCGGGACGGCCTGAAGCTGTGCCGGACCCCCGAACTCTCCGTCGACCAGGCGGACCAGCTGGCCGCGATCTCCGCCGGTATCCAGAGCCTGTCGCACGGCGCGTCCATCGAGTTCGGTGACGGCACCGGTGGCGTACGGTCCGCGATGACCGAGTTCTACGGCGGCGTGCTGTTCATCGTCGAGGCGGGCGCGGGCGCCCACCTGGCGGTCGTGGCGGCGGAGGACTCCGACGTCGGCCTCGTCGGCCACAACATGAGCGAGCTCGTCGAGCAGCTCGGCACCTACCTCGTCGCCCCGCCACGCGACCCTGCCGGGCCCGACACGGCGGCGCCGGCCGCGGGAACCACGGGCGTATGACGTCCGTCCCGCGCCCCCGCCCAGGACGCGACGACGACCCGGACCGGCTGTACACCCTCACGGGTGGCCGCAGCCGGTCCGGCTCGGCCGCGTTCGACCTCGTCACACTCATCGTCACCGAGTGCGAACCGAGCCCCGGGATGCAGTCGGAGCACGTCGCGATCCTGCGGATGTGCCACAGCCCCACCGCGGTCGTCGAGATCTCCGCCACCCTGAGTCTGCCCGTCAGCATCGTCCGCATCATGCTGTGCGACCTGCTCGACACCGGCCGGATCAGCGCCCGCCACCCCCGTACTGCCCGTGTCGAGGACCGGCTCCCCGACACCGACACCCTGGAACAGGTGCTCGTTGGACTCCGCAAGCTCTGACCGTGCCGCCCTGCAGGCGACGGCCGACAACGGACTGAAGATCGTCGTCGTCGGCGGCTTCGGGGTCGGCAAGACCACCATGGTCCGATCCGTGAGCGAGATCCGTCCGCTCAACACGGAGGAGACCATGACCCGCGCGGGCGAGGCCGTCGACGACCTCGGCGGTGTGCACTCCAAGTCGTCCACCACGGTCGCCTTCGACTTCGGCCGGATCACGCTGGACGCGCGTTCGGTCCTCTATCTCTTCGGCGCCCCCGGACAGGAACGCTTCTGGTTCCTGTGGGACCGCCTCTTCTCCGGCACCCTGGGCGCCGTCGTCCTCGTCGACACCCGTCGGCTCGCCGACTCCTGGTACGCGATCGACCGGCTGGAGCAGCACGGCACGCCGTTCATCGTCGCGTGCAACGACTTCGGCGGGCCGCTCCACAGCGATCAGCAGATCCGCGAGGCCCTCGACCTCTCCCCCGACGTCCCGCTCGTCGAGTGCGACGCCCGGGACCGGTCCTCCAGCAAGTACGTCCTGATCACGCTGGTGGAGCACCTCCACGCACTCTCCGTCGCCCGTGCGAAGGCCGCCACCGCGGCCCCGGCAGGCAGTCCTGCCCCGGCGGCCGCCAAGACCCCGGAGCCCACACCGTGACCCAGTGCCCCGTGTCCCACGGTCCCGTGCCCCTGTCCGGCCCCCGGTTCCAGACCGACCCCGTACGGCTGTACCGGGAGATGCGTCGTGACCACGGTGCCGTGGCCCCCGTCGTCCTCGCCGGCGACGTACCCGCCTGGCTGATCCTCGGTTACCGCGAGCTGCACCAGGTCACCGGCGACCCGGTGCTCTTCAGCCGCGACTCGGAGCTGTGGAACCAGTGGGACGACATCCCGGACGACTGGCCGCTGCTGCCGATGATCGGCCACAGGCAGCCGTCGATCCTCTACACGGTCGGTGAGCGGCACACCGTGCGTGCGGCGATGATCAGCAACGCCCTGGAGGCCGTCGACCCGTTCGCGCTCAAGCGGTACGCGGAGGAGTTCGCCGACGACCTCATCGACCGCTTCTGCTCCACCGGCCGCACCGACCTCATCGCCGCGTACGCGATGCTGCTCCCGGCCCGCGTCCTCGCGAAGCTCTTCGGCTTCAGCGACGAGGTCGGCGGACCACTCGTGGGCGCGCTCAACGACATGATCGACGGGGGCGAACGGGCCCTGGCCGGACAGCAGCACCTCGGCACGGCCATGTACCAGCTCCTCGTGGACAAGCACGCCGAACCCGGCGACGACGTCGCGACCCGGATGATCCAGGACTCGAGCGGCTTCACCGACGAGGAGGTCGCCCAGGACCTCATGGTGATGATCACCGCGGGCCATCAGCCGACCGCCGACTGGATCGGCAACTCGCTCCGGCTGATGCTGACGGACGACCGCTTCGCCGCTTCCCTGTCGGGCGGCCGGCACAGCGTCGGCGAGGCCATGAACGAGGTGCTCTGGGAGGAGACCCCCAGCCAGAACGTCGCCGGACGCTGGGCGTCCCGCGACACCCACCTCGGCGGACGCCACATCCGCGCCGGTGACCTGCTGCTCCTCGGTATCGCCGCCGCGAACGGCGACCCCCAGATACGCACGGACGGCTCCACCCTGACCGGTGGCAACAGCGCGTTCCTCTCCTTCGGCCACGGCGAGCACCGCTGCCCGTTCCCGGCCCAGGAGACGGCCGAAGTCATCGCCCGTACGGGGATCGAGGTGCTCCTGGACCGGCTCCCGGACGTGGACCTCGACGTCCCCGCGGACCAGCTGACCCGGCGCCCGTCCCCGTGGCTGCACGGGCTGACGGATCTGCCGGTGCACTTCACGCCCACCCCCGCACTTGGAGGCTCGAAATGACCCGGATCGCCCTCGATCCCCTCGTCGCCGACCTCGACGGCGAAAGCGCCGCGCTGCGGGCCGCCGGGCCGCTGGCCGAGGTGGAGCTCCCCGGCGGGGTTCACTGCTACGCGGTGACGCATCACGCCGAGGCGCGCCAACTGCTCACCGACAGCCGCGTGGTGAAGGACATCGGCGTCTGGAACGCCTGGCAGCGCGGCGAGATCCCGATGGACTGGCCGCTGATCGGTCTCGTCAACCCGGGCCGCTCCATGCTGACGGTGGACGGCGCCGAGCACCGCAGGCTGCGCGGCATGATCGCGCAGGCGCTGACGGTGAAGCGGGTGGAGCGGTTACGGACCGGCATCGAGGCCATGACGAACGCCTCCCTGGACCGGCTGGCAGCCATGCCGAAGGGCGAGACGGTCGACCTGAAGGCGGAGTTCGCCTATCCGCTGCCGATGAACGTCATCAGCGAACTGATGGGCGTGGACGCGTCCGACCATCCCCGGCTCAAGGAACTGTTCGAGAAGTTCTTCTCGACGCAGACCCCGCCGCAGGAGGTCCCGCAGATGATGGCGGACCTCGGCGCCCTCTTCACGAAGATCGTCGACGGCAAGCGTGCGAACCCGGGCGACGACCTCACCAGCGCCCTGATCGCGGCCTCCGAGGACGGTGACCACCTCACCGACGAGGAGATCGTCAACACGCTGCAGCTGATCATCGCGGCCGGTCACGAGACGACGATCAGCCTGGTCGTCAATGTCGTCGAGGCACTCCAGACCCACCCCGAGCAGCGCGAGCGCGTGCTGAGCGGTGAGGTGCCGTGGGAGAACGTGATCGAGGAGACCCTGCGCTGGAACACCCCGACCTCGCACGTCCTGATCCGTTTCGCGACGCAGGACATCGAGGTCGGCGACAAGGTCCTGCCGAAGGGCGAGGCCCTGATCGTCTCCTTCGGTGCGCTGGGCCGCGACGAGGCGCAGTACGGGCCCACCGCCGGTGAGTTCGACATCACCCGCTCCCCCAACCGCCACATCGCCTTCGGCCACGGCCCGCACGTCTGCCCCGGTGCCGCGCTGTCCCGGCTGGAGGCGGGGGTCGCGCTGCCGGCGCTGTACGAGCGCTTCCCCGACCTCGACCTCGCGGTACCGGCCTCCGAGCTGCGGAACAAGCCGATCGTGACCCAGAACGACCTGCACGAGCTGCCGGTCGACCTGGGCTGATCCGGGCCCGCACGGGTCGTCCATGGTCCGGAGCGCGTGTCTCATCCGACGGACACGGTCCTCCACCGGGTCCGGGAGGGACTACGCTCCGGATCGTGGCTGACATCCAGATTCCCGCTGACCTCAAGCCCGCCGACGGACGTTTCGGCGCCGGGCCCTCCAAGGTGCGGACGGAGGCGGTCGACGCGCTGGCCGCGACCGGCACCTCCCTTCTCGGTACCTCCCACCGCCAGGCCCCGGTCAAGAACCTGGTCGGCGAGGTACGCGACGGCGTACGCGGTCTCTTCTCCCTCCCCGAGGGATACGAGGTCGTCCTGGGCAACGGCGGGTCCACCGCCTTCTGGGACGTCGCGACGCACGGCCTGATCGAGAACAAGTCCCAGCACCTGAACTTCGGCGAGTTCTCGTCGAAGTTCGCGAAGGCCGCCAAGCTGGCCCCGTGGCTGGCCGACCCGACCGTCATCGCCTCGGACCCGGGCACCCACCCGGACCCGAAGGCCGAGGCGGGCGTCGACGTCTACGCCTTCACCCACAACGAGACCTCCACCGGTGTCGCCGCCCCGGTCGAGCGGGTCGCAGGCGCCGACGAGGGCTCCCTCGTCCTGGTGGACGCCACTTCCGGCGCGGGCGGCCTGCCGGTCGACATCACCGAGACGGACGTCTACTACTTCGCCCCGCAGAAGTCCTTCGCCTCCGACGGCGGCCTGTGGATCGGTGTGTTCTCCCCGGCCGCCCTGGACCGCGCCGCGCGCGTCCACGCCTCGGGCCGGCACATCCCGGAGTTCTTCTCGCTGCCCACGGCGATCGACAACTCCCTGAAGAACCAGACGTACAACACCCCGGCACTGGCCACCCTCTTCCTGCTGAACGAGCAGCTGAAGTGGATGAACACCCAGGGCGGCCTGGACTTCACGACCGGCCGCACCGCCGCGTCCTCGCAGGCCCTGTACGGCTGGGCCGAGGAGTCCAAGTACGCCACCCCGTTCGTCACCGACCCGGCGAAGCGCTCGCAGGTCATCGGCACGATCGACTTCGAGGACGGCATCGACGCGGCGGCCGTCGCCAAGGTGCTCCGCGCCAACGGCATCGTCGACACCGAGCCGTACCGCAAGCTGGGCCGCAACCAGCTGCGCGTCGCGATGTTCCCGGCGATCGACCCGGCGGACGTCCAGGCGCTCACGGCCTGCATCGACTACGTGATCGACAAGCTCTGACGGTCATCCGTCCGGACGGCTCCGCACACCTCGGTGTGCGGAGCCGTTTCTGCTTCACTCGGCCGGGTGACGAACCGCCTACCGGACGAATCCGGGCACCCCGCCCTACGATGATGTCCTCGACACCAGCCATTCCAGGAGGGCCCGCCATGTCTGCTGCCGCAGTCGAGCACCCCTGTGACGATGAGCCGGAACCGATGCTCGTGACGGCGAACCGTCTCATGGAGCAGCTTCCGGGTTATCGCGTCGAGATCATCGGAGGCGTCATCACCGTGGCCCCACCCCCGGACGGCCCGCACGCCAATGCACTGACCACGCTCATGATCCCGTTCCTTGCCGCGGGGCTCCACAGCGACGAGTCCAGGGTCCTCCAGGCCATCGGCCTGTGGCTGCCCGGCGGGCCGGAGGACTACGCCATCCCGGACCTCGCCGTCGTGGACGCGGACTTCGACGGGCATCTGATCGAGAACAACTGCTACGACCCGGCCGTCTTCCGCCTCGTCCTGGAAGTGACCTCCGGCAACTACAAGAGCGACCTGCGCAACAAGGTCTCCGCGTACGCCGAGGCCAAGATCCCGGTGTACGTGATTCTGGACCGCCGCCACGGCCGCCTCCACGTCCTGACGGAGCCCACCGGCTGCACCTACGACAGCCACGAGGTCTACGCCCCCGGCCAGTCGGCCGTGCTTCCCGCGTCGATCGGTGCCGACATGACCCTCGACGTCGCCGAGCTGGTCAAGGCGGGCCGCCCCCGCTCCTGAGGCTGTGTCGCATGGACATCGGCCGCGAGCTCATCGACGGCTCTACAGGCGCTCAGCCAGCTCGCTGAGCTTCCGCCGCCTCCCGGCGCACGGCCTCCCCGTCACCTCCCGGCCTCCGTACGGCGGACGGCGACCAGGTCCCGCCGCCATCGCACCTCGCCGTCCTCCCGCTCGCCCGTCGGCCGGAGCCCGGCGGCTGCGGCCACGGCGGCGGAGGCCGCGTGGTCCGGGTGGACATGGGCGACGACGGTACGGACGGAACCCTGGTCCAGCAGATGCCGGACCAGGCCGGCCGCCGCCTCCTTGGCGTACCCCCTGCCCTGCCACCGGGTCCCGACCACCCAGGCGACCTCCGCCCGGGCCCCGCGCACGGTGGCCTGGACGTAACCGGCCAGGCATCCTTCGGCACGCACCCGCAGCACCCAGTTCCACCAGCGCTCGGCGGGGTCGGGCGAGCCGGCGCCCTGCCGCTCGTAGCGGGCGCGCAGGGTGCCGGCGTCCTCCGGAGTGCCTCCGATGTAGGTGTGCAGGGCGGGGTCGAAGAGGACCAGAGCCATTTCCTCCGCGTAGGCGACGTCGAGCGGGAGCGCGTCGAGACGGGAGGTGGAGAAGGGCTCGGGGGCCCCGATGACCTGCATGGGTGGGAGCCTACGCGGGGCTCAGCGGCTGAGCCGCTGGAATCTGCGCACCGCGAGCGGCAGGAACACCATCGTGATCGCCAGGGGCCACACCAGCGCCATCAGCAGGGCGTGCTCCTCGACCCAGGTGCCCCCGCTCGCCACCGGGTTGCCGAACAGCTGCCGGGCCGCGGTGACCGTGGAGGACACCGGGTTCCAGGCGGCGAGCGTGCCCAGCCAGCCGGGCATCAGCGAGGGGGCCACCATCGCGCTGGAGATCATCGTGACAGGGAAGGCGATCGCGTACAGCCCGCCCGCCGATTCCGCGTTCGGGACGAGCAGGCCGATCCAGACCCCTACCCAGATCAGGCTGAACCGCAGCAGCAGAAGCAGACCGAACGCCGCCACAGCTGCCGGCGGGCCGCCGTCCGCCCGCCAGCCGATCGCGAGCGCCGTGGCCGCCAGGATCACCAGTTCGGCGCAGGCCACCACGAGGTCCGCCACGCCGCGTCCGGTCGCGACGGCGGACGGGGCCATCGGCATGGACCGGAAGCGGTCGACGACGCCCTTGCCCGCGTCGGTGACCACGGCCATGGCGGTGTTCATGAAGCCCATCGTCATGGTCGTGGCGAACATGCCGGGCATCAGGAACTCCCGGTAGTCGCCGCCCCCGGGCACCTTCATCGCGCTGCCGAAGACGTAGCCGTACAGGAGCACGGAGATGATCGGGAAGCCGAGCTGCCAGAGGATCGCGAGAGGCTGCCGCTGGTAGTGGGTGAGGCTGCGGCGGGTGACGTTCCAGCAGTCGGCGAGCGCCCAGTACGCCCGGCTCCGCTCGCGGCCGGTGGTGGCGGGCAGTTCGAGCGCGGTCATGCCGCGACCTCCGTTCCGGTGGGGGCCTGCGCACCGTGTCCCGTCAGGCGCAGGAACACGTCGTCCAGGCTCGGCCTGCGCAGTCCGATGTCCTCCACCGCGATCCCTTCGTCCTGGAGGGACCGCGCCACCTCGGTCAGCGCCGCCACCCGGTCGGCGACCTGGGCGTGCACACGACGGTCCGGCGCGTCCGTCACCACCGTTCCGCCGCCCGCCACCCGGTCCACGGCCTTCGCCACCACCGGGAGGTCGGCCGGGTCGGCGGCGACGACCTCGATCCGGTCACCGCCGATCCGGTCCTTGAGCCCGTCCGGAGTGTCGTCCGCGATGGCGCGTCCCCGGTCGATGACGGTGATGTGCGAGGCGAGCTTGTCCGCCTCGTCGAGGTACTGCGTGGTCAGCAGCACCGTCGTGCCGCCGGACACCAGTGCCCGGACGGCGTCCCAGACCTCGCCACGGCCGCGGGGGTCGAGCCCGGTCGTCGGCTCGTCCAGGAACAGCACGGTGGGCGCGAGGATCATCGAGGCGGCCAGGTCGAGCCTGCGCCGCATCCCTCCGCTGTACTCCTTGACGCCCTTGGCCGCGGCGTCCACCAGGTCGAACTGCTCCAGCAGTTCGCCGGCCCGCCGCCGCGCCGCGCCGCCCAGGTGGAAGAGGCGGCCGAACATCTCCAGGTTCTGCCGGCCCGTGAGGACCTCGTCCACGGCGGCGTACTGCCCGGCGAGCCCGATCCGGCTCCGGACCCGCTGCGGCTCGCGCGCCACGTCCAGGCCGGCGACCTCGGCCCGGCCCGCGTCGAACCGCAGCAGGGTCGCGAGGACCCGCACGGCGGTGGTCTTCCCGGCGCCGTTCGGCCCGAGCAGCCCGTGCACGGTCCCGGGACGGACGGCCAGGTCGAACCCGTCGAGCGCGCGTTTCTCCGTGGCCCCCCTCTTCGCCCCGTACCGCTTCACGACCCTCTCGGCCAGCACGGCATGTCCGGAATCGGACATGGCTCACTCCCCTCTCCGACTCACCGATGAAACCGAGTACACCGTACCCGATTACGGGTACACCGTACCCAGTTTCGCGTCGGCGGCTTACCCTGAGGCCATGACGAAGAGCGAACCAGCAGGCGGCAGCACCACAGGGAGCGGCGACCTCGCCCGTAGCCTGGAACTCCTCTGGGGCACCGGCGAGCGCCCCAGCCGCGGCCCCAAGCCAGGCCTCACGCTCGACCGGATCGTCACGACGGCCGTGGAGGTCGCCGACGCCGAAGGTCTCGACGCCCTCTCGATGCGCCGGCTCTCCACGGAGCTGGGGACCGGCACGATGACGCTCTACCGCTACGTACCCGGCAAGGCCGAACTGCTCGACCTGATGCTCGACCGCGTCCAGGGCGAACCCCTCGCCACGGACGCCTCACAGGTGCCGGAGGACTGGCGGACGGCCCTCGACGTCATGGCCCACACCTACCGGGCCACCCTCCACGCCCACCCCTGGCTCCTCAAGATCAACCAGGCGCGCACGGTCCTCGGTCCGAGCGCCCTGCGCGGCCTCGAACTGGCGCTCACCGGACTCCGGGGGACGGGGCTCACCGACCCCGAGCTGATCAGCGTGATCATCACGGTGAACAGCTTCGTCGAGGGCCTGGCCCGCACCGAGAACCACGCCGCGGAAGCCGCCCGGGAGACGGGCCTGAGCGATGCCGCCTTCTGGCAGGGACAGCAGCCCTACTTGGAGCGAGCCATGCTGAGCGGCGACTATCCACGCATGGCCGCCCTGTCGGAGGACGCGTTCGCCTACGACTTCGACCATTTCGCGTTCGGCCTCGGCCGCATCGTCGACGGCGTCGAGACCCTGGTCCGCCGGCGCTCGGGGCAGTGAAGAGAAAAGCCCGGATCGCCCCGTTTTCATGCACCATGGACTCATGGAGACGATCCGTGAGCTAGAGCCTTTCGTGAAGCAGTACACCGTCCTGCTCAGCAGCCGCAGGCCGGACGGATCAGCTGCCCGTACCCCCGTCAGCATCGCCGTCGAGGGTGACCACGCCTACATCCGTACCTTCTCCTCGGCCTGGAAGGTCGACCGGATGCGCAACCACCCGGTGGTGGAGATCGCCCCGTGCACCGTGCGGGGCGCACCGACCGGGCCGCCCGTGAAGGCCTGGGCGCGGCTCCTGCAGCAGGACTCCAAGGAGAACACCCACGCCTCCCGGACGCTCTCCCGGAAGTACCCCGCACTCCAAGGCGTGGCGGTCCCGCTCACCCACCGGCTGAAGCGTGACCGCACGCTCCACTACGAGCTGCGGCCGGTCACCGAGGACTTCTGAGCGGAGCGGGCGGGTGGCCCGGACGCCGGGGCGGCGGGCCGGGTGGCCCGGACGACGCGCGCCCTACCCCCGGCGGCGCTTCACCGCGAGCAGGGCCAGCACGATGACGACGACGGCCACGGCGCCGCCCGTCGCGGTGCCGTGCTTCGACACGCCGTCCTCCTCGCCGTCCCCGGACGACGAGGAGGACGGCCCGCCGCCATCGCCGTTCGGGGACGCCTTGCCGCCGCCCCCGCCCTCCACCTCCACGCGCACCACTTCGCTGTGCTCCCCCTCGGAGCCGACCATCATCGCCGAGCCGTCCGCCGTGTACGTCACCGACTCGGACTGCCCCTGGAGCGGCACGCTCACCGCCCGGTCGTCACCGAGGCGGCCGTTCTCGAACGCGTACCCCCGGGCGCTGAAGTAGGAGCGCAGCACCAGGTCCTCGCCGTCCGGCGAGAACGCCCCGTCCGTCACCCACGGCACCTCGCCCACGCGCCGGAAGACGTTGGCCCCGCCGGCCGTCAGCTTCTCAGGGCCCTCGTAGAGGCCACCGCCGTCCTCGTTCTTCGAGGCGATGTACACCCGCCCGGTCTTCGGGTGGACCATCATCGCCTCGGCGTCGCGCGCCCCGTCGGCGTACGTCACGTCGAACTGCGTCGCCCGCACCGTGGCGTCCGCGAGCCGCTTCGGCTCGGGGAAGCGGTAGATCCAGACGTGGTCCCAGGAGCCGCCGAGGTTGTCGCCGATGTCGCCGACGTACACGTTCCCGTCGGGTCCGATCGATATCGCCTCCACGTCGCGGGGCTCCCCCACGCCCTTCATGGTGATCGTCGCGACGGTCTTCCCGGTCCGGGAGTCGATCGCGTAGACGTACGGCCCGTCCTCGCTGTCGTTGTGCGTCCAGTAGACCCCCGGGTGGAGTCGGCTGGCGGCGAGCCCGCTGGACTCGGTGATCCGGGAGTCCTCGATCGTGAAGGTCCGGTCCGCCCCGTCCCCGTCGTCCGCGACGGCGGGCAGCGCCCCCGGCAGGAACAGGAGGGCGGCGGCAGCGGCGGAGACGGTCAGCAGCGATCTCATGGCTCAAGTGTCCACTGTCACGTCGCAGGGCGGAGCGGTGATCGGCCATGATGGCGCCATGCGTTTTCTCTTCGTCGGCGACAGCATGACCGTGGGCAAGGCCGGCGACTTCACCTGGCGTTACCGCATGTGGCAGCACCTCGAAGCAACCCTCGGCGACGACGGGTACACGATCACGGGCCCGCGCACCGCGCTGTACGACACCGAGGCGAACGCCCCGTGCTCCCACGCCTACGGCGATGCCACCTTCCCCGCACCCGCGCGCCGGCACCTGGCCGGCTGGGGCGAGGGCTGGCTCCACATGGCCCCCGTCATCGCGGACACGGTCACGGCGGCCCGCGCCGACGTCCTGCTGGTCTCGCTCGGCCTGATAGACCTCGGCTTCTACACGGACAGCACGCAGACAGCCGCGAACGTACGGGCGTTCATCACCGCGGCCCGCACCGCGAACCCCCGGATCAGGCTGGTGCTGCTCCCCGTCATACCGAACGTCCGGGCGGAGTCCGACGCCCCCTTCGCCGCCGAGTGCGACCGCTTCAACACGCTCCTCGCGCGGGCGGTCGCCGACCTGGACCTCCCCTCGTCCCCGGTCCTGCTGGCCTCGCACCCCACGGGCTACGACATCCGCACGGACACCTACGACGGCACCCACCCCGGCCCCACCGGCGAACACAAACTGGCCGGAGCCTTCGCCGACGCGATGCACCAGGCCTGGGGCGTGGGCGGCCCGTACGCGGGAGCACTGGCGGCGGCCTGACCCTCCCCCGCGCGCACCGGCGTTCCGGACCGGAACCGGAGCAGGGGCCCTCGCGTCGTCGTCATGTGCGGGGCGCGGCGAGGAGACGTCCGGACGGGAGCATGGGCGCGTGACGAAGAGGCGGGCAGGCCGGGCACCGGCCTGGAGCTGGCGGCGGGGCCGTCTGGTCGCCCTGCTCTGCCTCCTGTCGGCGGTCCTGCTCGTCTTCCCCCGCCTGGTCCCCAACACCCCCGGCCACCTGGGCAGTCTGCTGGAGACCTTCCTCCCCTGGCTGGGCCTGGCCGTCCCCCTCCTGCTGGTCCTCGCGCTCCTGCGCCGCTCGTTGCTGGCTTCGGCCGTGCTCCTGGTGCCCGTGGTCGCCTGGTGCTCCCTGTTCGGGGGCCTGCTGCTCTCCGGAGGCCGGGCCCCGGCCGGCGCGTTCACCGTGGTCCAGCACAACGTCAGCGACGTGAACCCCGACCCCGGCGCCACGGCACGGGCGTTGGCCGGGACGGATGCCGACCTCATCGCCCTGGAGGAGCTGACGGCCCCGGCCCTGCCCGCTGTCGGGGCGGCGCTGGCCGCCGACTACCCCCACCACGCGACGAGGGGCACGGTCGGCCTCTGGTCGAAACAC
This sequence comes from Streptomyces sp. NPDC005791, assembly GCF_042871485.1. Taxonomy (NCBI): domain Bacteria; kingdom Bacillati; phylum Actinomycetota; class Actinomycetes; order Kitasatosporales; family Streptomycetaceae; genus Streptomyces; species Streptomyces sp. NPDC005791. The sequence goes on along the minus strand of NZ_JBIAIP010000001.1, from coordinate 246,550 downwards.
CCCCTCACCGGCGCACGGCTGGTGGACATCAGGCCGAAGGGCGTCGGGGAGGGCTGGAACCGGGGCCTGCGGGCGGCGGTCCGTACACCGCGGGGCGAGGTCGCCGTGTACGTCGCGCACCTGCCCTCGGTACGGATCGGCGGGACCGGACTCACGTCCGGGCGGCGGGACGAGAGCGCCGCTCTCCTGGGCGAGGTGATCGCCGCCGAGCCACTGGACCGGGTCATCCTCCTCGGGGACCTCAACAGCACGCTGGACGACCGCGGTCTGGAACCGGTCAGTTCGCTGATGACCCCGCCGGGGCCCGGCTTCGCGTTCAGCTGGCCGGCGACGTTCCCGGTGGCCAGGATCGACCAGATCCTCACCCGGTCGGCGACGGTCACCCGCCTCCGCCCGCTGCCCGCCACCGGAAGCGACCACCTGCCCGTGGCGGCGGACATCAGACTCTGAACGGCCGGGAGTCCGTTGCCGCTCAGTCCGTCGGCTCGACCCCGAGCATGGCCAGCCCCAGTTGCGTCAGCTCCTCCGACACCTCGTCCGGCCGGGCCCTGCGCGGGCGGCGGGCGTGATGGGCCATGAGCTCGTGGACCGTACCGACCATCACCATCACCACGACCCGGTGATCCCGTTCCTCCACCTCCCCGCGCACCGCCGCACGCTCGGCCTCACCGGTCAGGAAGTCGGTCCACAGATCACGCCACCGCTTGCAGTGCGCGTCCACCGCCGGACTCACGCCCAGCACCTCGACGAACGTCACCCGCGCCTCACGCAGGTCCCTGGTCACCGCCGACACGTACGCGTCGAAGAGCCGCCGGAAGCGCTGCCCGATCGGACAGTCGTCCATCCCCTCGGAGAGCAGAGCCGCTTCGGACGCCCGCAGTCCGCTGGTCGTGATCTGGTTGTGCAGGGCCGTCAACAAGCCCTCGCGGGAGCCGAACTCCTCCCAGAGCACCTCCTCCGGCACCCCGGCCGTGTCGCACAGGGCCTGCTCCGAGGTCTTCGCGTAGCCGTACACCCCGAAGAGCTCCAGGCCCGCTTCGAGGAGCCGTTCACGGGCCCGCGTACGCATGCCGTCGACAGCTCCGGTCACTTGGTCCACCGGGACATCCACCACGGGTCCTCCTTGGTCTGCCCCCGTCCGGTACGCACGCCCGCGGTCGAGCGGGTCGCGAGAGCCCGAGAGGGCTCGGGCGCCCCTGGACAGCGCGTGCGCCATTGTCCGAGTATGGGCCGCCGCGCGCACCCCACGCCGCGCCGTTGCGCACAAGTCCCCCGGTACCGGTGAGCGCTCGCACAGCTGTACACGATCGACCTGATCAGCGGAGGCGTCCCCGCGACGCGGGCCGCCCGAGCCCTTCGGCCGATGAGGTGTCGCCTGAGCCGGTGACGGGCCGTCAGAGGCGCTTCAGGACGGCTCGCTTGGCCGTGGCGAACTCCTCGTCGGTGAGGATGCCGGCCTCGTGCAGCTCCCCGAGTTCACGGAGCCGCCGCAGCAGCACGTCGTGGTCGTCGGCGGGCGGGGCGGGGGCAGACCCGAGCGCCGGGGGGGCCGTGGTGGCGGCTTCCGGCGCGGCGCCCGGTCCGGCAGGGTCGGACGGTACCGGCAACCGTACGAGAACGGCGGCGGCGACCAGGACCGCGGTGTACTCCCGCTTCGACAGCCCCCACAACTCCAGGGAGTACGGGTCGAACTTGGCAGGTGCGGGCGAGACGGCGCCTCCCCGGTCGAAGCGCAGGGAGCCGTTCTCCAGTCCGATGGCGGGCACCCAGCGCACCCCGGTGACGTCCGACAGCGGGAGGGTGACCGCGCCGCCCGCGGTCTTCGACTCCGCGGCCTTCCAGTTCCAGGTCAGCCGGACCGCCTCCCCGTCGAAGGACGCCGTACCGTCCCCACCGCCGCCGGACACCGGCACGGACGGCCCGGGCAGCAGGAACCGGTCCACCGGGCCGTCGGGGACCTGCTCGATCAGCAGCGCGTTGCGTATCTCGTCGACGAGATACTCCGCGACGCCGGTGCGGTCCTTCTCCACCACCAACTGGTACGGGTCGGCGGCGTCCTTCAGCCGCCCGTCCGCGGCCCGCAGGACGGGGCAGGCGCCGGTGCGCAGCCGCAGCCGGAGCCGGCCGCCCCTGCGGTCCGGCTCGTACGAGACGCCCGCCACCGCGTGCAGCGGGACGGCGAACCCGCCGAGGCCCTGCCGCACCGGATGCGCCTTGCCGCCGGGGACGATGCGCACCGCGTCCCCGTCGAAGCTCCACGTTCCGTCGCGCGAGATGATGTCCGCCATACGACGGATTCTGCCAGGCACACCCGCGTACGTGACCGGCTGAACCCGCCGTCGGCCCGAAGGCCGTGCACCGCCGTGGGCGCCGTGCGGACTCGGCCCTCGGCCTCCCGGAAGAGCGGGATCCCGCTGCGGCACCTGCTGGCTGACGGCATGCGCCGGCGAATGCCGCGTCCGTTCGCGCTCCGCACGGACGGACGCGTCGGCCCCAGAAGAGTCAGGTCGAAGAGCAACCGGGTGGTGGCAGTGGTTGTCAGTGCCCGGCTCACGCGAACCGGAAGTTGTACGCCGCCCAGGAGCCGATACCCCTCCGGCCGAACCGAACGCCGTCCCGCGACGCCGGCCCCCCGACCACGATCCGTGGCCACCGTGCCAGGAGCTCCCTCCCGGCCAGCACGTCGAGACGCTGGCGCGCCGACGTGGCCCTCAGATCCAGGCCTTGTGGTCCGGGGCGAGCAGCTCCAATGTGCGGCGCATGTGGTCCTCGCCGGGGGCGTGGTTGACGAGGATCAGCTCGTCAGCGTGCACCCGCGCTGCGATGTCTGCCAGCCTGGTGCGGACCTGCTCCCCCGTTCCGGCGAGCGTGGCGTCGAGCATCCGTAGCATCTGCCGTGCCTGCGGTGTTTCGCGCACCGCGGCGATCTCCTCGTCGGAGAGCGGCCGCTTTCTGCCGAAGAACGCATCGAGGGAGGCGTCCTCGGCTTCGCGGCGCAGCCGCGCCGCCGTCTCGGCGTCGTCTGTGGCGATGACGTTGAGCGCCACCATCAAATGGGGCTTCGCGTCCGGCCCGGCCAGTGGCCCGTCAGGAGCGAATCCGCTGCGGTACGCCTGTGCGGCATGGTCCAGCAACCCGGGGGCGAAGTGGGACGCGAAGGCGTACGGAATGCCGAGCTGCGCAGCCAGCTGCGCCCCGAATATCGAGGATCCGAGCATGTACAGGGGCACGCGACTGCCGGTGCCGGGGTAAGCCCGGACGCCGGGAACCGGCGATTGGTCGCCGAGGAATCCGTGGAGCTCGAGCACGTCGGAGGGGAACCGTTCGGCTTCATCGCCGGTGCGTCGCAGGGCACGCACGGTGGCACCGTCCGTGCCGGGGGCCCTGCCCAGCCCCAGATCGATGCGTCCCGGGTAGAGCGCCTCGAGAGTGCCGAACTGCTCGGCCACCATGAGCGGCGAGTGATTGGGAAGCATGATCCCGCCGGCGCCGACGCGGATGCGCTCGGTGCGGGAGGCCACGTGCTGGATCAGGAGCGCGGTGGCGGAGGAGGCGATGGTCCGCATGTTGTGGTGCTCGGAGAACCAGACCCGGTGATATCCGAGCCGATCCGCATCCTGGGCCAGTCTCTCGCTGCGCCGGATGGTGGCGGATGCGTCCGGGTCGGTCCGCTCCACACGGACGAGATCGAGAACGGAGAGGGGCACGACGGATGACACGGGGACGACCTTTCGGACAGAGTTCAGCGGGAACGGAACGGAACGGGCTCGGTCGATGAGCGGCTTCAGCTCTCGGCACCGCGGATGCGCGGGTCCAGTCCGAGCTGCTCGGGCAGCCCGAGCCGGCCCCTCAGGGTGGTGGGTCCGTCGTCGGCGCGCAGGAGACCGCGTTCGCGCAGGATCGGGCTCACCTGGTCCGCGAAGGCATCGACGCCGTCGTGGAGGTCATCGATGATGAGGACGAAACCATCCACGGCCTCGGCCTCGAACCACTCCTGCATCATGTGCGCGGCAGCTTCGGGAGTCCCGACGAGCCCGGGGTGCGGATCCAGGACGCCGTGCGCGAGGATGTCCTTCGGGGAGAAGCCCTCGTGGGCCAGTGCGAGGGCCTGCTGTGCGCGAGCCGCGCGGGGATGCGCGGCGGCCTGTTCCAGCTGCTCAGCGGGGAGCGGCCGATCCGCTGCGGCTGGGTCGATGTGCACGCCCAGCATCACGGACAGCTGCGCCAGGCGGGGCCTCGGATCCGTCCGGTCCTCGAGAGTTCGGCGGCGCTCGAGCGCGCTCTCGTGCGTCACCCCGAGCCCGAATCCGATGAATGCGAAGAACAGGATCTCCTCGGGGGCCCGTCCGGCCGCGATCGCGGACCTGCGGACCATGTCGCGCTGCGCGCGCCCGTCCTCGATGGTGTTCGGCATGCCGATCACGGCGCCGGCATACATTCCTGCCGCCTGGATCGAGGGCCCGCCGGCGGCGGGCATGAAGACCACCGGCTGGCCCTGCGGGGAGGGCGGGATCTGGAGCGGTCCGCGAGAGCCCACATGGCGACCGTGGAGATCGATCGGTCGGATGCGGGACATGTCCGCGAAGGTCCCGGAGACGGGATCGGGGTCGCCGGCCTCCCGCTCCCAGCTCCCCCAGAGGGCCTGGACGATCTGGACGGCCTCGTGGAGCCGTTCGTACTTGCCCTCCCTCGGGGGCATGGGGCGGCCGTGGTTCGCGAACGCCTCGGGCTCGTAGCTGGGTATGGCATTCCATCCGGCGCGTCCGTGGCTGATGACGTCGAGGGCTCGCAACTGCCGCGCGAGGGCGTACGGCTCACTGAAGGACGTGGATGCGGAGGGCACCAGTCCGATGCGTTCGGTCTCCCGGGCCACGGCCGTCAGGACCATCAGTGGCTCCATGGAGAAGGTCGGCGGGCCGGCATCCAGGTCGTCGCGGAGGAAGGCGCGGTCGGGCAGGAAGGCGAAGTCGACGCCCCCTCGTTCGGCCGCCTGTGCGGCGCGGACCTGCACTCCCACGTCGGTGTAGGCCCCGGGGTCGGCATGCGGCATTCGCCAGGCTCCGGGATGGACGCCGAAGCTGCCCCCGAGCGCCACGCCGAGCGAGATGGTCCTTGTCATGGGCGGTCCCTCCGCGGCCGATGGATGAGGGGACGGAAACGGAGGATCCGTCCGCTTCACACCATACGGAGGGCATCTCCGTTTCGCAAAAGCGTCATCCCGGTGCGCGCGGGACCGCCGCCCATGACCTCAGACTCCGGGTGCGGCACGCCATCCGTCACGGACGAAGCGCTCCAGGGCATCCGCGTCCGCCTCGCGAGGGTCGTCCGACGCCGACGCCGCCCATGCCGCACCGAGGACGGCCCGGTAGAACCCCCGGCCGGTGACGAAGTCCTGCACCGCGCCGTCCCGCCGGGCCTGATCGACCAGTGCGTCCGTCCATGCGATGACGGTCGAGCACTTCACCCCCAGAGGTCCGGCCTTGGCGTCAAGGGACGCCCTCAGAGGGTCCGGAAGACCGGCATAGCTGGTCATCCACAGCCGCAGCGCGACGGACCACCGCTCCAGCCGCTCCTCGCCCCCCAGGTCTGCGCTCCTCAGGGATGCATAAACCTGCTCAAGGTCTCCCAGCTCGGCAGTGAGAACTTCAGCGATCAGATCCTCGCGCGAGGGGAAGTGCCGGTAGAGGGTGCCGGGCCCTACGCCGGCGCGCTTGGCGACCGCATCCAGCGACACCTCGAGGCCCTGCTCGACGAAGCACTCCCGAGCGATGCTCGCGATCTTCTCCTTGTTTCGCGCGGCGTCCGCGCGCACCGGAGCCTTTGCCATGGCCCACCTTCCCCGGGTACCGAAGCTCGACGTTGACAAAACGGAGAGCGCCTCCATATCGTCACAAGCGGAGACAGTCTCCATTAGCTAGGATCGTACATCCCGAGGAGCCCTCATGCCGTCACTACTGGGCACGGATCTCCGGCACACCTTCGCCGCCTACCCCACCGGCATGGTCATGATCGCGGCCGAGGTGGATGGACGCGACGAGGCGATGCTGGCCAACTCGTTCGCCACCGTGAGCCTGGACCCGCCGCTCGTCTCCATGGCCTTCACTCACGTCTCCACGACCTGGCCGCGCCTTCGCAGGGCCGCGGAGCTCGGAATTACGGTGCTCGGCGAACCGCAGCGGGATCTCGTGCCCCAGCTGCGCCGCTCGGGTCCGGCCCGCCTGGCGGGCATCGATCTGGAGCGCGCGTCGGACCAGGCCCGGACGCTGACCGGCGCCGCGGCCGTGCTGGTCGTCAGACCCCACCACTTCATTCCTGCCGGAGACCACGAGCTCGTGCTCTTCGAGGTCGTCGGCCATCACCGGGACGAGGTCGTCTCCCCGCTCACCTACTTCGGACGAAGGGTAGGAGTCGCCGCCCGTGACTGACTCGCACCCCTGCGTGGACGACGCCTCGCCGCACCACCCCACCGCTCAGCACGCCATCACTCCCGGAAGGGCTCATCGATGACCGACAGGAAGGCCGTCCTCGGCCTCGCATTGACCGACGGCTACGGCGCCCTGGCCGGAGCCTGGCGCGCACCCCGTGTCGACGCCGACAACTACGCCAGGATCGAGGCGAACATCCGCTACGCGCAGGCCGCCGAGCGAGGAGGATTCACGTTCCTCTTCACCCCGGACTTCCCCGCCGTGCGCGGGGATGTAGAGCACTCGCCGCTCAGCAACGTCATGGATCCGATGATGCAGCTGGCCGCCATCTCGCAGGCCACCTCCCGGATCGGCTTCGTCGCGACAGGTTCCACCACATTCCAGGAGCCGTTCAACACCGCACGCCAGTTCAAGGCACTCGACGTGATGAGTCACGGTCGCGCCGGATGGAACGCCGTCACCACGAGCGATCCGGCCGTGGCGGCGAACTACGGCAAACCCGTCGTTGAGCGCGCCGTGCGCTACCAGCGCGCACATGAGTCGATCCAGGTCGTCGAGGCGCTCTGGGGCAGCTGGCAGGAGGACGCCTGGATCAAGGATCAGGCCTCCGGACGCTTCATCGACGCGTCGAAGCTTCGGCCTGTCAACCTGGAGGGCGAGCATGTCGCCTCGCGCGGGCCTCTCGCGATCCCGCCGTCGGAGCAGGGCCAGCCGGTGATCTTCACCTCCGGGGGGCCCAGCCCCCACCTGCTCCAGCTCGCCGGCCGCTACGCGAGCGGCTTCATCGCCGAGGTGTGGACGATCGAGGAGGCCCGCGCACAGCGGGAGATGGTGCGCAACGCCGCACGGGAGGCCGGACGCGACCCCGACGACATCAAGTACTTCGCGGGGCTGATGACGACAGTCGCCCCGACAGTGCGCGAGGGCCTCGACCGCCGCCTCGCCCTGGCCGGTGACGTCATCGAGGCGCGCCTGCCGCACCTCGGCGCGCTGCTGGGACTGCACATCGAGCCGAGCCACTATGACAAGCCCCTCACATCCGATCAGCTGGCCTCCGCTCACGCGTCCCCCATGGATCCGCGCTCAGGAATCGCCTTGGAAGTCGCGCGCGGGGGCTGGTCACCCCGCGACATCCTCGCCCACGGGGTGATCGACTACCACCCGACGACGGTCGGCCCCGCAGAGGTACACGCCGATCACCTGCAGGAGTGGTTCGAGGCGGGCGCCGCCGACGGGTTCTGGCTCTCTCCCGACATCTACGAGGACGGCGTCGACGCATTCGTCGACGAGGTCGTCCCCATTCTGCGCGCACGCGGTATCTACCCTGAGCACTACGTCGGCGCAACGCTGCGTGAAAATCTCGGCGTGCCCAGGCAGTACGGTCCCGACCCCCGCATCATGAATGCTGCGGCGCGGTGACGACCAGCCACTAGGTGTATTGACCCGCAGGGTTGTTGACGCGGGTGACTGGGGGGCCTGCTGCTGGACGGCGGGCGCAAGTCGGTGGAGCCGATGGCCGCCCGCCTGGGCGAGGACGGGAACCGGCAGGCTCTGGCCCACTTCGTCACGTCCAGTCCGTGGGATGCGGCGCATGTGCGGGCCCGGCTGGCCTGGCGTATGCAGCCGGTCGTCAAGCCCACCGCGCTGGTCATCGATGACACCGGGTTCCTCAAGGACGGGGACGCGTCGGCGTGCGTGACCCGGCAGTACACCGGAACCGCGGGCAAGGTCACCAACTGCCAGGCCGGAGTTTCGCTGCACCTGGCTTCCAACGGCGCCTCGGCGGCGGTGAACTGGCGTCTGTTCCTGCCCGGGAGCTGGGATCCCGCCTCGCCGAAGGCCGATCCGGCCGTCTCGACCTCGACCACCGCGCAACCCGAGGACACACAGCCATGCACCCCGGCTTACACAGGCCGGGGGCGACAGCCGGTTCCTGCCTACCCCGAGTCGGCACAGAGGGTGAAGAGCCTGGTCATCGCGGCCGTACATCCTCCGCACAGCCGGTGCAGTGGAGGGAGGGATCACGGCCGGGCAGTGGCCGCAGCGGAGTGAAACGCATGTACTCCCGCTTCGTGGCTCTGCGGGTCCGGCCCGCCGGGCGTGAGATCCGCACGGCCACGGCCGCCCCCGGGCCTCCGACACGCTGGCTGCCGGCCGCCCACCACGTCACCCTCGTCTCGGTCAGGGGTGCATCAAGGTGGGGCATGAGGGCCTTTCGGGCTGGTGTAGACGTCGTAATCCACACCGAACCCGGAAGGCCCTCACTCGTTCAAGATCCCAAGACGGTGATCACTGTCACCGCACCCAACCTCCGTGGACAGAACACCTAGGGCGTGTTTCGAAAGTAGCGCCGTCCGCCCGAAGGGCGGGCCTGGCGGCGTCTGGTGCGTGCGATCGCAAGGCGGAGGGTCGCCCCGATACTGGATCTATCGGGGTGATCCCGACAACGCGGCGAGCGTGCGTGCCAGACGCCGCCAGGCAGGCGGGACTTTCGAAACACGCCCTAGTGCTCCGTCGGGTTGCCGCGCAGCTTGCGCCGCTCCCAGCGGCTGGGATGGCGGATGGTCACGCCCGCCATGCCGCCGGTCCCGGTGAGCCGGATCAGCGGGGTCCCCGGGAGCCGGTCGGGAGTGGTCCTGTCCTTCAGTCCGCCGATACCGGGGTCCATGCCACCCGTGTCCACGGCCCAGGCGTCAGGGACGACGATCGTGACACCGGCCATCTCCCCGTACGCCTCGACCGCGATCTCGGTGAGGCTGCACCGGGCCCGGGTGAAGTCGAGCTTCACACCGCCCATGCCTCCGTGAGCGACGACGCGGCCGGGGACCTCCCAGAGGCCGGGGCCCCGGGACGCGCCGTGCATACCGCCCTTGAGGACCAGGGGCGGCCGGCTCTCGGGGAGAACCGGCCTCGGCAGGTCCTCGGTCAGGACCGCCAGCTCGGCGTGGGTCTTCGCCGTCAACGCCTGCTCCAGGCGCGCGTCCAACTCCTCGAAGTCGATCCGCCCCTCGGCTGCGGCGTCGCGCAACTGCTCCACCACAGCGTCCCGGTCGTCGTGCGAGGCGCGGAGCCCGGGTGAAGGAACAGGGCGCACGGAGGGCTCCGGAGGCTGGGCGGTCATGACCACAAGGATAGGCAGCCCAGCGTTCGTTGGACAGCTTTTGCCCATGGTCGCCGGGCTTCACCGGCCTCGGCCCCGTGCCAGGGATGCCAGGAAGACCGGCGATGCGCGCGCCGCCTTCGATCGGGCGCAGTGCGGCACCGACCATGCCGCCGCCGTCGGCGGTCAGCACGGCGGCGGGGTCGGCATCGCACACCTACCGTCGGTCCATCTCCCCCTGGGCGTCCTGATGTCCGGGCTGATCCTGCCGGCGTTGGCGCGGCCCCCTGAAGTCCGGTACGGGCCACGGGTCACGCGGCCACGGTGACGGCGTCGACGGCCGGCGTGCGCAGGGTCATGCGCGCCGTTCCGAGGCTCGTACCGAGGGTGACCACGGTGGCGACGGCGATGACGGCCAGCCACGTCGCGGGCCCCTCGTCGGGTACGACCTGGTCGGTGCGGGCCATCGTGAAGGGGATGATCCCCGCGATCGCCGCGACGGTGCCCAGGACCAGACCGGTCAGCGTGAGGATCGCCGCCTCCCGGCCGACCACGCCCAGGACCTGGCCGGGGGTCGCCCCGGCCAGGCGCTGCCGGCCGAACTCCCGGCTGCGGTAGGAGGTGGAGGCGTACAGGCTGTTGGCGAGCATGATGCAGGAGAAGACGACGATGATGCCGACGACCACCAGGTTGAGGGTCTCCACGTTCTTGTCCTGGACGGTCTTCGCGAGTCCGGAGGCCGCGACCCGGTCGGTCTCCACCGCCTGGATGTAGAGGGTGGCGGTGGCCATGCCGGTGAAGGTGATCATCGGCATCAGCACGCCGGCCGACTCCGCACCGCGTCGCCGTAGGTTGCGGGTGCTCAGGTAGGCGCCCGCGCCGCCCACCGCGGCGAGCGGGCCCCGCAGCAGGTCCAGGATCCGGCCCAGCAGGGACGGGGCGAGGACCGCGAAGCCGACGGAGAGCAGGATGGCCCCGTAGGCGGGGAACGCCATCAGCATCTCCTCCGTGCTGTCGACGGCGTACGTGGTCAGGACCGCCCCGGTCCCGGCCACCAGCGCGGCGCAGCCCGCCAGGGTGCGGAGCCGGCCGCCGGACGGGCCCCGGGTGTCGGTGGCGGCCCTGGTGGCGCGGCGTACGGCGAGGAACGCGGCGCCTACGGAGGCGAGGACCGCGATGCCGAATCCCGAGCCGACGGCCATCGCGCCGAAGGCCGGATCGACGTGCGCGGCGACCTGGCCGCTGTCCTGGAACAGGTCGAGCAGGAGCCGTCCGCCGAGCATCGCGGGGCCGATGGCGAGCACCGCTCCGGCGAGGGCCACCACGGCGGACTCCCCGACGACCATGCGCGTGATCTGGGCGGGTGTGGCCCCGGTGCAGCGCAGCAGGTGGATCTCCTCGGCACGCCGGCGGACGTTGACGGTGAGGGTGGAGGCGATGGCGAAGAAGACGAGGAGGGACCCGTAACCGCCGACGACGCTCGCGGAGGTCGTCATGGACTGCGAGCTCACCTCGTCGACGCCGGGTGCCGCGGCGGTGTCGTGCAGAGAGCTGAACGTCATGACGATCACGGCGCCGAGGAACGCCGAGAGCAGGGTGGCGAGGAAGCGCCCGGGGCGCTTGCGGACCGAGCGCATGGCCAGGAACAGCATCGCTCACACCTCCATCAGGGGGCCGTGGTCCGCGCGCCGTCCGGCTGTCCGGTCCCCGAGGTGCGTGATGCGCTCGGCGACCGCCTCAGCGGTGGGGGCGGAGAGGTGTCCTGCCAGCCGTCCGTCCGCGAGGAAGACCACCGAGTCGGCGTAGGAGGCGGCGACCGGGTCGTGGGTGACGAGCACGACGGTGCCGCCGTGCAGGCGGACGGTCTCCTTCAGCAGGGTCAGCACATCGCGTGCGCTGCGCGTGTCCAGGGCGCCGGTCGGTTCGTCGGCGAAGATCACGCCCGGCCGGGTGACCAGGGCGCGTGCGATCGCGACGCGCTGGCGCTGGCCGCCGGAGAGTTCGTCGGGGAGGTGGCCGAGGCGCTCACCGAGCCCCACCTGCGTGAGGATCGCGCGGACGCTCTTCCGGTCGGCCTTCCGGCCGGCCAGCCTGAGCGGCAGCGAGGTGTTCTCCTCCACGGTCAGGGTGGGCAGCAGGTTGTACTGCTGGAAGATGAAGCCGATCCGGTCCCGCCGGAACTTCGTGCGCGCCGCCTCGCTGCCGCCGTGCATCTCCTCGCCTGCCACGAGGATCTGTCCCCGGTCGGGGCGGTCCAGGCCCGCCGCGCACTGGAGCAGCGTGGACTTCCCCGAGCCGGAGGGGCCCATGACCGCGGTGAAGCTTCCTGTCGGCAGGCTGAGGGTCACCCCGTCGAGGGCGGTCACCGCACTGTCCCCTGTTCCGTACACCTTGCTCACCGAGACCAGCCGCAGGGCCTCGGCGGCCCGGCTCGCGGGCTGCCGTTCGCGATCGAACATCGTCGTCCCCCTTGCTCATCGGGCGCGCTCTGCGCCACGTCGACGACGCTACGGACGGGAGCGGGCGAGCACATGGGGCGCAGGGCCCCGAGTGCGGGGTGGCGTTGGGTACACCTGACGCGGGGGAAGGCAACAGGCTCTATACCCCCGGGGGTATAGACTCACGGGCGAGCGAGCATCCGCGAGTGGTACGTCGGACCCGGGAGGAAGCATGCGACTCGACATGGCTGCGGAGGAGTTGAAGTCCGTCCTCAACCGGCTGCGCCGGGCTCAGGGGCAGATCGCCGGGGTCATCAGGATGATCGAGGAAGGCAGGGACTGCGAGGACGTGGTGACACAGCTGGCCGCCGCCTCCCGGGCCTTGGACCGGGCGGGTTTCTCCATCATCGCCACCGGGCTCGAGCAGTGCCTGGCCGACGAGGGGCAGACGCCCGCCGACAAGGACCGGATGCGCGCCCGCCTGGAGAAGCTGTTCCTCTCCTTGGCCTGAGACGGCCGGGCCCGAGCGGACCCCGCCCCGTCAGCGCTCCGGGAACGGCTCACCGCACGCGCTGCAGAACTTCGGCGCCCGGTCCGCCGAGAGCCGTCCGCACTCCGGGCAGACCAGATCCAGCATGCAGGGGGCCTCGCCACCCTCGTACGCGGGCGTGCGTACGGCCGGCTTGATCGTCAGCCCGGGGCGGCGGCGGTGCACCGTGAGGTACGTCAGCCCCTCCGGTCCCGCCTCCAGGGCGCGGCGCGAGGTACGGGGCAGCCAGATGACGGTCGTCGGGGCGAGCTCCAGCGTTTCTCCGGCGCCCGTACGCAGGCTGCCCGCGCCCGCGAGGACGACGAGGAGCACGTCGAGGACGTCCTCCTGGTGCTCGCCCACTCCTGCACCCGACGGCAGACGGACGACATTGGCGTCCAACTCCCGCCCCTGCTCCGCGAGATGCCACAGCGCGCCGCGCTCGTCGGGAGCGGCGGAGGCGAGGAGCCCGTCCAGCACCGTCAGCACCTGCGGGGTGGCGTCCATGCCGCGGCCTCCTTGTCGTTCCGCTCGCGGACCTGCCCGGAGTGGGTCCCCACCAGTTTTCCACGGCCGCCAGGAGGCCGTGGCTCTCGGGGCCGGGCTCCGCGGCCGGCCTGTCCGAGGGGAGCGTGCGCGCCGTGGTGGGCCTGGCGTCGGCGGTGACGCTGTGGGTCTCCGCGTACCACGTGGCCGTGAGGGGCTGACCTGCCCCGGCGGTGCACACACCGGTGCTGGGTAGGCTGAGCGCGACAGCGCACCGCGAACCGGACCGAGGAGCAGACGTGAGCGAGCCGGCGAACATCGCCCTGCAGCAGGAGATCGCCCGAGAGCTGGAGGTCGCGGAGGTCTTCGACGCCCACCAGGAGATCGAGCGCCGGGTGGCCTTCCTCGCCGAGCGGCTGACCTCGACAGGACTGCGCTCCCTGGTGCTCGGCATCAGCGGAGGCGTCGACTCCACCACCGCCGGCCGGCTGTGCCAGCTCGCCGTCGAGCGTGCCCGGGCCGCGGGCCACGAGGCCCGGTTCCACGCCATGCGGCTCCCCTACGGGGTCCAGGCCGACGAACACGACGCCCAGCTCGCGCTGTCCTTCATCCAGGCCGACCAGGTCCTGACCGTGGACATCAAGCCCGCGACCGACGCCACGCAGGAGTCCCTGCTCGACGGCGACGTGGCCTTCCGCGACCCGCACCACCAGGACTTCGTGCTGGGCAACGTCAAGGCCCGGCAGCGCATGATCGCCCAGTACGCGGTGGCGGGCGCGCACAACGGCCTCGTCGTCGGCACGGACCACGCGGCCGAGGCGGTCTCCGGCTTCTTCACCAAGTTCGGGGACGGCGCCGCCGACCTGGTCCCGCTGACCGGCCTGACCAAGCGCCGGGTGCGCGCCGTCGCGGAGGCGCTGGGCGCCCCCGCGGAGCTGGTCGGGAAGGTACCGACGGCCGACCTGGAGACGCTCGACCCGGGCAAGGCGGACGAGCAGGCCCTCGGGGTCACCTATGACACCATCGACGACTTCCTGGAGGGCAAGCCGGTGGACGAGCAGGCCTTCGACACGATCGTCGGCCGCTACCGCCTCACGGACCACAAGCGCCGGCTGCCCATCGGCCCTCCGCAGCAGCGGTGAACCGGGAGCCCGACGAGAAGTACCCACCGATCGAGCCGCACGACCAGGGGATGCTGGACGTCGGCGACGGCAACCTCGTGTTCTGGGAGGTCTGCGGCAGCCCGGCGGGCAAGCCCGCCCTCGTCGTCCACGGCGGCCCCGGCTCGGGGTGCGGCACCGGGCCCCGGCAGGACTTCGACCCGGACCTCTACCGCGTCGTGCTCTTCGACCAGCGCAACTGCGGCCGGTCGACCCCGCACGCGAGCGACCCCGGCGCCGACATGCGGCACAACACGACGGCCCACCTGATCGCCGACATGGAGCGCCTGCGCGAGCACCTCGGCATCGAGAAGTGGCTCCTGTACGGGTGGTCCTGGGGCTCCACGCTGATCCTCGCGTACGCCGAACAGCACCCGGAGCGGGTCTCGGAGATCGTGATCCCGGCGGTGACGACGACCCGGCGCAGCGAGATCGACTGGCTGTACCGGGGGGCCGGGCAGATCTTCCCCGAGGCCTGGGACCTCTTCCGGGCGGGCGCCCCGGAGGCCGAGGACCCGGCGGACCTCGTCACCGCGTACGCCCGGCGGACGGAGAGCCCCGACCCGGAGGTGCGGGCGAAGGCCACGGCCGACTGGTGCGCCTGGGAGGACGCGGTGCTGTCCATGGAGGCGCACACCGGCCCGGCCCCCTACAGCGGCCGGCCCGGCCGGGACCAGCTGGCGTTCGTACGGATCTGCGCGCACTACTTCTCGCACGCCGCCTGGCTGGAGGAGGGCCGGCTGATCCGCGACGCGGGACGCCTCGCGGGCATCCCCGGCGTCCTGGTGCACGGCCGCTTCGACCTGGGCGGTCCGCTAGGCACCGCCTGGGAGCTGGCCAAGGCCTGGCCGGACGCCGTGCTGACGGTGATCGACGATGCGGGCCACCTGGGCGGCGCGGCGACCTCCCGGGCGGTGCGGGCTGCCCTGGACCGGTTCGGGCGGCGCGGCTGAGCACGTCGCTCTTGCTTCGAGCGCGCTCGAAGGAGTTGGGTTGGGGACCATGAAGTACACGCAGCTCGGACGCACCGGACTCAAGGTCAGCCGCCTCGTGCTGGGGACGATGAACTTCGGCCCCCAGACCAACGAGAGCGACAGCCACGCACTCATGGACGCCGCCCTGGAGGCGGGCGTCAACTTCTTCGACACCGCGAACGTCTACGGCTGGGGCGAGAACAAGGGCCGCACCGAGGAGATCCTCGGTACCTGGTTCGCGCAGGGCGGCGACCGCCGTGACAAGGTCGTCCTCGCCACCAAGGTCTACGGCAACATGGGCGCGGACGGCGAGGCGTGGCCCAACCACGACAAGCTGTCCGCCCTGAACATCCGCCGTGCCGTCGACGCCAGCCTCAAGCGGCTGCAGACGGACCACATCGACCTGTACCAGTTCCACCACGTCGACCGGGACACCCCGATCGACGAGATCTGGCAGGCCATCGACGTACTGATCCAGCAGGGCAAGATCCTGTACGCGGGCTCGTCCAACTTCTCGGGCTACAAGATCGCCCAGGCGAACGAGCGGGCCCGTCAGCGGGGCAGCTACGGCCTGGTCAGCGAGCAGTGCATCTACAACCTGATGGAACGCGGCGCCGAGATGGAGGTCATCCCGGCCGCCCAGGAGTACGGCCTCGGGGTCATCCCGTGGTCGCCGCTGCACGGCGGGCTGCTCGGCGGCGCGATCCGCAAGGAGCGCGACGGCGGCGGCGCCCGCTCCACCTCCGGCCGGTCCGGCGACGCGCTGGCCGACCCGAAGGTGCGGGCGCAGATCCAGGCGTACGAGGACCTGCTGGAGAAGCACGGCCTGGAGCCGGGCGAGGCCGGCCTGGCCTGGCTGCTGACCCGGCCCGGCGTGACCGGCCCGATCTCCGGCCCGCGCACGCGGGAGCAGCTCGACTCGGCGCTGCGCGCGGTGGAGCTGGAGCTGTCGGACGAGGTGCTGTCGGCGCTGGACGAGATCTTCCCGGGCCCGGGCCCGTCGCCGGAGAACTTCGCCTGGTAGGTACGCGGCGCGCGTGCGGCCTTCGCCCCCGGGTTCAGCCTCCGAGGGCGGAGGCCGCCGCCACGACGATGAACATCAGCACGAGCACGGCGGCCATGATGCGGTTTCTGGTCTTCGGGTCCACCCGACGAGCGTAACCGCCCCGCTCACCGGCCCAGCGGCCAGGCCCGCACCACCTCGTACCTCGGCTGCTCCCCCGGCACCCCGTCGACCGGAAGGTCGCTGCGTACGAGAGTGAGCTCGGCGGCCTGCCAGCGCATGCCCTCGAAGCCTTCCAGTACCGCCGTGTACGGGGTCAGGTCCGCCGGGACCCGGCTGCGGGCCAGGGTGAGGTGCGGGGTGTGGTGGCGGTGCTCCTCCATCGGGATCCCGGCCTTGCGCGCGGCGGCGTGCGCCCGCTGCGCCAGCAGCCGCAGCGTGTCGGTGCCGCCCTCGGCCCCCGCCCAGAACGTCCGCCCGTCGAACCTGCCGCCGCCCTGGATCCGCAGCGCGAAGGGCTCGGTCCGGTGCGCCGCACGCTCCAGCCGGGTGTACAGCTCGGGCAGCAGATCGTCGTCGACGTTCCCCAGGAAGGCCAGCGTGTAGTGCCAGCCCGCCCGGGCGGTCCAGCGGAGGTTCACGGCTCCGGGCAGCCCGTGCAGGGGGGCGACGGCCCCCGCCAGCTCGTCGGCGGCGGGCTCCGGCGGCAGGACGGCGGCGAAGAGTCTCTGGCTGCTCATGCGGCGAGTGTCCCAGCGTCCCCGCGTGTCCGGGGGTCCGGGCCTATCGTTGTACTACGTGGCTGCCCGCGCCGTGCGGCAGCGGGGAGGAGCGCCACGATGACCGTCGTCGACGACAGGATCGAGATGGCCGACACCAGCGACGCGCGCACCCTGGACATGATGTTCGAGTGGCTTGAGCCCACCCCCGAGGGATTCAAGGTCGAGATCGTCGAGGGGAACGTCTACATGTCGCCGCAGAGGGGCACTCACTGGCAGATCATTCTCTCGATTGTCAGGCAGCTGTTCGCCACGTACCAGGAGGAGCAGCTGCTGTCCGACGTGCGTATCGACTTTCCCGGCCGCCTCAACGGCTTCGCGTCCGACGTCGTGGCTCTGTGCGAGGGCGCCTCGGCAGATGCCAAGGGCCACTGGCGCTACCAGGACATCGAATTCGTCGCCGAGGTGATCTCCAAAGACACCGCCGCGAACGACTACGGCCCGAAAAAGGCCACGTACGCCACCGCAGGCGTACCCGTGTATCTGATCATCGACCCTTATAAGGGGACCTGGCATCTCCACACCATTCCCAAGGACGCCGAGTACCGCAGTGTGCTGAGCCTCGACTTCGGCACCGCGGTCGACCTGACCGACACCCCCGTCGGCCTCGCTCTCCGGACGGACAGGTTCCCCCGCGACTGAGAACGGGAATGCCGCCCCCTCCGGCGTGGAGGGGGCGGCGTACGCGGGCGGCGCTCAGGCAGCCGTGGCCAGCTGCTCGCGCGGAACTATTCGCACGTGCGGGCGACCTGGGCGCAGGTCGACCTTCACGCGCAGGCCGCCGACACGCGTCAGCATGAAGCCGACGCCGAGCGCCGCGACCATCGAGACCGCGCCGCCGAACGCCATTGCGACGCGCGCACCGTAGGCGTCACTGATCCAGCCGACGATCGGGGCCCCCACCGGCGTGCCCCCGGCGAAGACCATCATGTAGAGGCTCATCACGCGGCCCCGCATCTCCGGGTCCGAGGCCATCTGGACGCTCGTGTTGGCGCTGATGTTGGTCGTCAGTCCGATCATGCCGATCGGGACCAGCAGCAGCGAGAACAGCCAGACGGTCGGGGACAGGGAGGCGGCGATCTCCAGCAGTCCGAACAGCGTGCCCGCGGCCACCAGCATCCGCAGTCGCGAGGAGCGGCGGCGGGCGGCGAGCAGGGCACCCGCCAGGGAGCCGGCCGCCATCAGGATGTTGAAGAACGAGTACATCCCGGCGTCGCCGTGGAAGACGTCGTCCGCGAAGGCCGTCAGGAAGATCGGGAAGTTGAACCCGAAGGTGCCGACGAAACCGACCAGGACGATCGGCCAGATCAGGTCCGGTCTGCCGGACACGTAGCGCAGGCCCTCACGCAGCTGACCCTTGGCGCGCTTGACGGTCACGGAGGCGTGGAGCTCGCTTGTCCGCATCATCGACAGGCCGACGAGCGGGGCGATGAAGGACAGCCCGTTGAGCATGAACGCCCAGCCGCTGCCGACCGTCGTGATCAGGACGCCCGCGACGGCGGGGCCGATGAGCCGGGCGGACTGGAAGTTCGCCGAGTTCAGGCTGACCGCGTTGCGCAGCTGCGCGGGGCCCACCATCTCGGAGACGAACGACTGGCGCGCCGGGTTGTCCACGACGGTCACCATGCCGAGGAGGAAGGCGATCAGATAGACGTGCCAGACCTCCACGACGCCGGAGAGGGTCAGGACGGCGAGCGCGATGCCGCACAGGCCGAGTGCCGCCTGGCTGATGATGAGCAGACGCCGCTTCGGGAGCCGGTCGGCGATCACGCCGCCGTACAGGCCGAAGAGCAGCATCGGGAGGAACTGGAGGGCCGTGGTGATGCCGACGGCGGCGGCGGACCCGGTGAGGCTCAGGACGAGCCAGTCCTGCGTGATGCGGGACATCCAGGTACCGGTGTTGGAGATCACGGCGCCCGTGGCGAACAGGCGGTAGTTGCGGATCTTCAGCGACGAGAAGGTCCCGCCGGTCTTGCTCTCGTGGGTGGAAGTCGGTGCGGGGGCGGAGTCTGCTCCGGATCCCGTACTCAAAAGAGTTCGCCTCCTCGGACGTGTACGGCGTTCTGGCTGACGAGGACGTGACGGCGGGGCGCGACGGGCGAGGAGCCCGCGCGCCCCGCCGGAGTCACAGGTGGGCGAGCTTCTCCAGCACGGGCGCGGCGGCCCGCAGCTTCTCCCACTCGTCCTCGTCCAGGCCCTCGGCGAGGTCGGCCAGCCAGGCGTTCCGCTTGTCGCGGCTCTCGGCGAGCATGGCTTCCGCCTGCTCGGTCCGGCTGACCATCTTCTGCCGACGGTCTTCGGGGTGCGGTTCCAGTCTGACCAGGCCCTTGGCTTCCAGCAGCGCGACGATGCGGGTCATCGACGGCGGCTGCACGTGCTCCTTGCGGGCCAGCTCACCGGGGGTGGCGGACCCGCAGCGGGCGAGTGTGCCGAGCACCGACATCTCGGTGGGGCTCAGCGACTCGTCGACGCGCTGGTGCTTCAGGCGCCGGCCCAGCAGCATCACGGCGGAGCGAAGGGAGCTCACGGCGGCGGCACTGTCACCGTCGTGGATCAGGTCAGGCATGTTCATTAGCGTAACTCATTAGCTGCGCTAAATACCAGCGGGTGGTACACGCGCGGGTAACTGATCACCCGAACGAGTGAGTGTGGGGCGGAAATAGCCGCGAAAAGACCATGAGTGCCGCGAACCTGCTTGGCATGGGATCGACAGTGCTCAGCCTGCGTATAGACGGTGAGCTGCTCGACCGGCTCCGCCGGCACGCCGCCAGACGCGGCATGAGCGTCCAGGACTACGTGGTCCGGACGCTCGTCCGCGACGATTTCGACGAGCGCTTCCACGCGTCCGTCGACGAGACGGAGAAGTTCTACGGGGCGGATCTCCGCCACGCCGACCCGGCCGACCGGGTCACGTGACGGAGATCCGCCCCGTAGGAGTGGGGACGTCCGCGCCTACGTGAGGCCGAGCGCCGGCATCGCGTAGTAGAAGACGAAGACCGCGGACACCACGTACATGGCCGCCGGGACCTCCCGGCCGCGGCCCGCCGCCAGCCGCATCGCACTGAAGGCGATGCAGCCGATCCCGATGCCGTTGGTGATCGAGTAGGTGAGCGGCATCATCAGCATGGCCAGGAAGGCCGGGATGGCGAGCGTGAAGTCGCTCCAGTCCACATCGCGCACATTGCCCGCGAGGATCAGGAACCCGACCGCCACCAGCGCCGGAGTGGCCGCCTGCGAGGGGACCATCGTCGCCAGGGGGGTCAGGAGCAGCGCCACCGAGAACAGCAGACCGCTCACCACGCTGGCGAGCCCGGTACGGGCGCCCTCGCCGACGCCCGCCGTGGACTCCACGAAGCAGGTCGACGCGGAGGAGGAGCTCACACCACCCGCGGCGACGGCGACACCGTCGACCAGCAGGACCTTGTTGATCCCCGGGAAGTGACCGTCCTTGTCCATCAGCTTCGCCTCGTCCCCGACGCCGAGGATGGTGCCCATCGCGTCGAAGAAGCAGGACAGCAGCACCGTGAAGACGAAGAGGATGCCGGTCAGCAGGCCGACCTTCCCGAACCCGCCGAACAGGCTGACCTCACCGATGAGACCGAAGTCCGGGGAGGAGACGGGGTTGCCCGGCCACTCCGGGACCGTCAGCCCCCAGGCACCGGCGGGCAGATCCGCGACCGCCTCGATGACCAGCGCGACGACCGTCATGACGACGATGGAGAGCAGGATCGCGCCCGGCACCTTGCGGACGATCAGTGCCAGGGTCAGCAGCACGCCGAGGACGAAGACCAGGACCGGCCATCCGTTGAGGTGACCGTCGTTGCCCAGCTGCAGCGGCACCGTGGTGTGCGCGGCGTCCGGGATGCGGGAGACGAAGCCCGAGTCGACCAGGCCGACCAGCAGCACGAAGAGGCCGATGCCCATCGCGATGCCCTTGCGGAGCGAGCGCGGCACGGCGTTCATCACGCGCTCACGCAGTCCGGTGGCGACCAGCAGCATCACGACGATGCCCGCGAGGACGACCATGCCCATCGCGTCGGGCCAGCTCATCCGGGGGGCGAGCTGGAGGGCGACGACGGTGTTGACGCCGAGACCGGCGGCGAGCGCGATCGGCACGTTGCCGATGACACCCATCAGGAGCGTGGAGAACGCGGCCGCCAGCACGGTGGCCGTGACGAGCTGGCCCCCGTCCAGCTGGTTCCCGTACATGTCCTTCGCGCTGCCGAGGATGATCGGGTTGAGCACGATGATGTACGCCATCGCGAAGAAGGTGGCGAAACCGCCACGGACCTCGCGGGCGACCGTCGACCCCCGCTCGGAGATCTTGAAGTAACGGTCGAGTACGCCATGAGGCTGCTGCTGCGGCGTCGGCGGCTGTTCGACCGGAGCGGTGGCCGAGGAGGACATGTGTGACCTTCAGTCGTGCGAGAGGATGAAAGTGGTCATTTTTGGATGTTCACACGAATAAATCGAGTCACCCATGAGCAGATTCAGTATGAATACATAAGTCGAAGATCGCTATCTCCGCGCGTAGATCCTTGGGCCGACTGGCCTGCGGCCCCCGCCCGCCACAGCCCATAGACTTGCCCCATGGAGAAGTGGACACCGAAGCACGAGGCACCCGAGCCCCTGGAGGGTCCCGTCGTCGCCACCATCACCGGCGGCACGATCCTCTGGTTCGTCCTCTTCCTCGTGCAGGTTCCCTTCTACGGCTGGTTCGACGACCGCGGGCACGCATGGTGGATCTGGGTCTGCCTGGCCGGAGCGGGACTGGGCCTGATCGGAATCTGGTACGTCCGGGGACGTGCCGCGGCGATCGAGCGGGCCGCGGCGCAGGCCGATGCGGCCGCCGCCGGGCCGGCGCCGTCCGGCACCGCGCGTTCCTGACGTACGACCCCGGTACCGTTGCGGTCCCCCCACGGTCGGATCCTCGGCCGCCCGGAGGGTGAAGCACGGCTTCCGCCCGTACGGTCGGACTCATGACGCAGCGGGCACTCGACTCCTCCGGTGAACAGCCGGAATCCGTACGGACCTCTCCCGCGATCGCGGCGCCCGGCGGGCTGACCACCGCCGAGGTCGCCGAGCGGGTCGCCCGGGGGGAGGTCAACGACGTACCGGTCCGCTCCTCCCGTTCGGTCACCGAGATCGTCCGCGCGAACGTCCTCACCCGGTTCAACCTGCTCATCGGCGTGCTCTGGGTGATCATGCTGGCCGTCGCGCCGATCCAGGACAGCCTCTTCGGCTTCGTGATCGTCGCGAACACCGGGATCGGCATCGTGCAGGAGTGGCGCGCGAAGAAGACCCTGGACAGCCTCGCGGTGATCGGCGAGGCGAAACCGACGGTGCGGCGCGACGGAAGCGCCGCCGAGGTCTCCGTCTCCGAGATCGTCCTCGGTGACCTGGTCGAACTGGGCCCCGGGGACAAGGCCGTCGTCGACGGCACGGTCGTCGAGGCGGACAGCCTGGAGATCGACGAGTCGCTCCTGACCGGCGAGGCCGACCCCGTGCTCAAGCGGCCCGGCGACCCGGTGATGTCCGGCAGCTTCGTCGTCGCGGGCGGCGGGGCGTTCACCGCCACCAAGGTCGGCCGCGAGGCGTACGCCGCGCAGCTCGCCGAGGAGGCGTCCCGCTTCACCCTCGTCCAGTCCGAACTCCGCAGCGGCATCAGCACGATCCTCAAGTACGTGACGTGGATGATGGTGCCGACGGCGATCGGGCTCATCATCAGCCAGCTGGTCGTCAAGGACACCGACCTCAAGGACTCGATCGCCCGCACGGTCGGCGGCATCGTCCCGATGATCCCCGAGGGCCTGGTCCTGCTCACCTCGGTCGCCTTCGCGATCGGGGTCATCCGGCTCGGCCGCAAGCAGTGTCTCGTGCAGGAGCTGCCCGCCATCGAAGGCCTGGCCCGGGTCGACATCGTCTGCCTGGACAAGACCGGCACCCTCACCGAGGGCGGCATGGACGTCACCGAGGTCCGTCCGCTGAACGGCACCGACGAGGACTACGTCCGCCGCGTCCTGGGCGCCCTGGGCGCCTCCGACCCCCGGCCCAACGCCAGCCTCCAGGCCATCGTCGACGCCTACCCGGACGGCGAGGGCTGGGGCGTCACCCAGGCCATGCCCTTCTCCTCGGCCCGCAAGTACAGCGGCGCCGCCTTCACCGAGGGCGACGGAGCGGCGTCCGCCTGGCTGCTCGGCGCCCCCGACGTGCTGCTGGGTGCCGACGACCCGGCCCTCGCCGACACCGGTCACCTGAACGAACAGGGGCTGCGGGTCCTGCTGCTCGCCCGGGTGCCGGGCGAACTGGACGCCCCGGACGCCGCCTCCGGCGCCGTACCCACCGCGCTCGTCGTCCTGGAACAGCGGCTGCGGCCCGACGCCGGGCAGACCCTGGCCTACTTCGACGACCAGAACGTCGCCGCGAAGGTCATCTCCGGTGACAACGCCGTCTCGGTCGGCGCGGTCGCCCAGAAGCTGGGGATGCCGGGCGCCGAGCACCCCGTGGACGCCCGCCGGCTTCCGGAGGGGCGTGACGACATGGCGACGGAGATCGAACGGAACGCCGTCTTCGGGCGGGTCACACCCCAGCAGAAACGGGACATGGTCGGAGCCCTCCAGTCACGCGGGCACACGGTCGCGATGACCGGCGACGGGGTCAACGACGTGCTCGCGCTGAAGGACGCCGACATCGGGGTCTCGATGGGCTCCGGCTCGGAGGCGACCCGCGCGGTGGCCCAGATCGTGCTGCTGGACAACAGCTTCGCGACGCTGCCGTCGGTCGTGGCGGAGGGCCGCCGCGTCATCGGCAACATCACCCGGGTCGCCACCCTCTTCCTGACGAAGACGGTCTACTCGGTGCTGCTGGCGATCCTGGTGGTCTGCTTCCAGGTGGAGTACCCGTTCCTGCCGCGCCACCTCACGCTGCTGTCCACACTGACGATCGGCGTCCCGGCGTTCTTCCTGGCGCTCGCCCCCAACAAGGAGCGGGCCCAGCCGCACTTCGTACGCCGTGTCATGCGCTACGCGATCCCCTCCGGGGTCATCGCGGCGGCGGCCACCTTCACCACGTATCTGATCGCCCGCCACCACTACGCCGGTACGGGCGCCCTCGACGCGGAGACGAGCGCGGCGACCCTCACGCTGTTCCTGGTCTCCATGTGGGTCCTGGCGATCATCGCGCGCCCGTACACCTGGTGGCGGGTCGCCCTGGTGGCGACGATGGGCCTGGGCTTCCTCGTCGTGCTCGCGGTGCCGTGGCTCCAGGACTTCTTCGCGCTGAAGCTGGTGGGCACGACGATGCCGTGGGCCGCGGTGGGGATCGCTGCGGCAGCGGCGGCCGTCCTGGAACTGGCCTGGCGTATGGTCGGCCGCCGCTTCCGCCCGTAGTGCGGGAGCTTGTCTACTTCACGTCGACGAAGTCACCCGCGGTCGTGACCGCCGGGGTGGTCGACGTGCCGGCGAAGCTGTAGCGCCAGTAGCCGTCCACCGAGGCCTTGGCCGTGGTCTTCAGCACGCCGGTGCTGTTCGTCTTGATGGTCCTGACGGTGGTGTAGGTGCTGCTGGTCTTCTTGCGGAACTGCAGCTTGACGGGCTGCCCGGTGTAGCCCTTGTAGGTGCCGGTCTCCCAGTTCGCGCGGGAGAGCTTGCCGGTGACCGTGATGGTCCTGCCCTTCTTGACGGGCTCCGGCGCGGCGTTGACGGTCAGCTTGGAGAGGCGCTGGACCTTCGCCCTGGCGAAGGCGTCCTTCTGGACGACCTGGCCGTCCTTGCTGAGCACCGCGGCGCCGACCTTCCAGCTGGTCGCGTCGGAGTTGATCAGCCATGCCGGGTCGACGGTGACCGTGAGCGTGCAGGTGGAGGTCTTCGCGTTGACCGCCTTGCACGTGGCGGCGTCCTCGTTCTGTGTGAAGCCGAAGCTGTCCTCGGACTCCATGGTGCTGCCGGTCCACAGGATCGTGCCGGCGTCGGCGATGCCAGAGTCGTCCGTGGCCGTGATGGCGACGGTGACCTTCTTCGGTGTGGTGGTGCCCACCACGATGGGCTTGCCGCCGTTCACGACGGCCTTGTTGATCACGAGGTCGTCGGTGGCGGTGACCGCGCGGGCGGCCATCCGCCCGTTGGACCGCTCCGGTGCGGAGAATCCGAAGTCGGGCGTCCAGGTGCGGCCGTCGTCGGCCTGCGCCGTCGGAACGGCGAGAGCGGACAGGGCCAGGGCGCCGGAAACTGCGGCGACGGTGGCGCGAATACGCATGTGTTCCCCTGTGGAGCAGGGGGACCACCGGGAGGTGCTGCCGGTGGTCCCCATCTGGTCGATGAGTCCGGTGACTCGCACGAACAGACAGCGCACAGGTGTGGATGGTTGTGCACCCTGTGTGTATTTCTCGTGAAGATCGCATGCGTCGACCGGATCTGGGTAGGGCTCCTCCGGCGACAACTCCTCTTTCAGCCAGCCCGGTTCGCCGGTGGCCCGGCGGTCAGGGCCGTCCAGGAGGGCTGAGCCCCGGACGGCCCTGACGGGCCGCTCAGTCGAACCAGCGGTCCCGGGCCAGCTCCTCCGTCCGGGACGGGTCCTCCAGCAGGGCCGCCACCTCGAAGCGGCGGGGCCACTGGCCGGCCGCCCACGCGAGACCCGCGGCCACACCCTCCACCGTGGACGCGTGGACCACACCGTCCGGCGTGCGGCGCCAGTCCAACTCAACGCCCCCGGCGCGCAGTTCACCGTGCTCGACGTAGGTGTCGGGGGTCCCGGCGCCGAGCAGGATGCGTACGGACTCCGGCACCTGGTGCTCCTCGCCCTCGGACGTCACCACGGCCTCGACGCTCTCGCCGAGCCGCCGAACCTGGAGCAGGTCGGCCAGCTCGGCCGCCCGTGCGGGGGCCACCGGCAGCAGCGGAAGGCCGCCGGTCAGCGGCAGCAGGTCGGGGGCGTCGGCGATCACGACGTCGGCCGCGTCGGCGACCCGCACCTCGTCGTCCACGACTGCCCGCAACTCATCGGGCAGCGTGACCTGTTCGGGATCCAGCTCGGCGAGCGCCGTGTACAGCGAATGCAGCTGCACGGGGCCCACGGGACGCTCCTCGTCGGCGAGCCGGCCCAGCAGCTCCGCCGCCCCGCCCGGCTCGTCCAGGAGCGCGGCCACCGACGTCCGTACGCCGAGGGCGCGCAGCACCTGCGCGTCGTCGAAGCCCGTCGCGTCGGCGGAGTCGTACAGACCGGCCAGGCGCGGGTCGCCACCTGCCGCGCGCAGCCCGGCCGGACGGCGGCCGTCGAGCACGGGGTGATCGCGCAGCCACCATGCGGTGTAGGGCCGTACGGACTGCGTGGTGCCGTCCGGGAGCAGCACCCGTACCGGCTGGGTCAGCGCGTCGCGCAGCGGCGGGCGGGCGAGCATCGCCAGGGCCTGCGGCCAGGCGTCGTCGTCCACGAGGTCCAGGTCGCGTACGGCGACGATCTCGGTGGCGACCGGCGGCACCGGGGTGTCCGGCAGCTGGTCCAGGACGTCCTCGCACCACACGTCGACGGCGTCGAGCAGTCCGGCGTCGTCCGGCTCGGCGAAGTCGCTGTCACGCGGCTCCAGTTCGTCCGGATCCAGGACCACGTCGGTGGCCCGCACGAGAGCGAAGGTGGCCAGCACCCCGCAGGCGGTCAGGGGCTGTTCGCCCCAGCGCTCGGCCAGTTCCGCATCGCACAGCGCGAGTTCGCCCTCGCGCATCACCTCGGCGAACGGGCTGCCCGGCAGGACGAGTTCACCGGCGGGAGCGGGTTCGCCGTCCTCGTCGGGCAGGGCGAGCGCGCCCAGCCAGGGCTCGTCGCCGGGCATGAGATCCGCGTCGCGTACGAGTGCGAGGACGGTCTCGGCGAGCTCGTCACCGTCCAGGGCGTCCTCGTCCCACACCTCGCCCGCCTCCAGCGAACCGGCGACGGCGGCCCGGACCTGCGGGGTCGTCAGGACGGCGCGGGGCGTGGCGGGCAGGGCGCCCAGCTTCTCCAGCAGGGGGTGCGCGGCATCCGGGTGGGCCACCTTCAGCCCGAGCCGGGCCAGCCGGCCGAGGACGGGCGAGGCCGACGCGTCCGGCAGGGGCAGGAGGACCTGGCGGGGGCCGATGGTGGTGCGGGGCGTGTCCCCCGAGCCCGCGAGGGGCACGGGCAGTCCGGAGAGCCGGTCGGGGTCGACGCCGGCCAGGCTGTCGTACAGCCGCCGCCACCAGTCCGGGCCGCGCTCAAGACCGGCCAGCCGGTCGACGGCCTCGGTCAGCGGAACCCGGGCGACGCCCAGCGCGCGCAGCTCGGTGCGGCGCTCCAGACCGGCGGGCAGCAGACAGGGCAGGACCTCGGCGAGGACCCGTACGGTGGCGTCGCCCACGCCCTCGACCACCTCGGCCTCGACCGGCCGCAGCGCGGTCGTCCCCGGGCGCGGGGCTCCGGTGCCGTCCCAGTCGTCCCACTGGCCGGCCGCCTCGGCCGGGTCCCAGGGCGCGGCGGGCTCCAGGAAGGCCACCCGGGGCAGCCGTTCCAGGATCGCGGCCCGCAGCGCACCGTCGAGCTGCCCCGTGCCGAGAACGCCCGGCACCAGCGCGATCGTGGCGACGGACACGGGCTCCCAGCCCGCCAGCAGGTCGGCGTAGGCGTCGGCCGCGCGCTCCACCAGGAAGTCGGTCAGCGGGCCCGGCGCGGGGTGCCGGCGGGTGGTGTCGAGCGGGAGGGAGGCGATGAGCAGCGCGGGGACTCCGAGGGGCTCGTCGGTGGGGGTCGGCGCGTGCACGACGGGCGCCGTACGGGGGTGCTGGGGCGCCCCGTCCTCGTCGACGGGCACGGCCCACGTCACCGACCAGTACGGACGCAGCCGTTCCTCGACGGGCCTGTCGGCCAGCAGCGCGGCCTCCAGGGCGCCGTGGGCCGCGACGGTGCGCCAGCGGTGGAGGCCGTGCGCGGAGTCGTCGACGTGCGTGTACGGGCCGTGCTGCGAGCGGCGCAGTGTCCGTACGCCGCCGGAGGTCTCGATCACGACCTCGTCGAGACCCGAGAGCGTCAGGAGCAGCGCGTCGTCCACGCCGTCGAGCAGCCTGCCCACGAGGTCCTCGGCGACGCCGTCGCGGAGCGGCAGGACGACCACGGTGTCGTAACCGTCTGGAGCGGTGCCCTCGGCGGGCAGCGGGAGCCGGAGCAGCGGTACGTGTCCGTCGCGGCGGCGCAGTTCGTCACCGAGGCCGGGGCTGCCGACGGCCGCCTGCCGCGCGAGGTCGCGCGCCTCGGCGAGGGACCAGCGGACGCCGCCGTGACGCCCGATGACGGCGGGCTCGTCACTGACGGCCAGTACGGCGGCGAAGCCGACGCCGAAGCGGCCGACGGCCGACTCGTGGTCCTCACGCTTGGCGGAGGCCCGCAGGGTGCTCAGCGACTCGACGCCGGTCGCGTCGAGGTGCGCGCCGGTGTTGGCGGCGGCGAGGACCGCGGGGCCGTCCGCGCCCGCCTCGTGGAGGGTGAGGCGCAGCCGGCCGGGGACACCGGCGCGGGCGGCGGCGTCGGCGGCGTTCTGGGCCAGCTCGACGACCAGGCGGTCGCGGTAGCCGCCCAGGGCGAGGTCCTCCTCGGCGTTCGCGTCCTCCCGGAAGCGGGCGGGGCCGGCGCCCCAGGCGTCGAGCACGCCGCGCCGTAGTCGCGCCGTCCCGAACGGATCGGCCCCCTCGGTCGCATTCATGCCCACGCTCGTACTCCGCTCTTCCGGTGACCCGTGACGCCGGGGCCTCTCGTTTGGATCATGCCGGGCTCGCGTGCCCTGGTGCCGCACCTCGCGGCGCTGTCGTCAGTCTTCCCCAAGCTCTCAACTTCGTTCGAGCAGGGGAGACCCCGAACGCTCCGCGTTGCCTCAATCCTCCGCCTTGCGACGCACGGCGCCAGACCCCGCTCCCTGGTCCGGCCTGATCCGAACGAAAGACCCCGGTGTGCGCCCGAAGGTACCGCGACCGGGAAGCCGGTGATCGCCGGCTTCCCCGGCCTGCGGAGTCAGGAGTGGCCGAGGTCCTCCGTCGAGCCGTCCGGCCGGTCCGGGACCGAGCCGGAGTCGTCCGCCGGGCGCAGCGAGTAGTCGTCCACCCGCATCGTG
Source organism: Streptomyces sp. NPDC005791 (assembly GCF_042871485.1). NCBI lineage: Bacteria > Bacillati > Actinomycetota > Actinomycetes > Kitasatosporales > Streptomycetaceae > Streptomyces > Streptomyces sp. NPDC005791. Next base: position 217,550 of record NZ_JBIAIP010000001.1, on the reverse strand, counting down.
TCCAGCGCGTGCGGCACCGGCTTCGGCGGCTTCGGCATGACCGCCGCCTCGGAGTGCCCCCCGCAGCCGTACGACAGGGAGACCACCCGGCCGTCCGCCGGGGCGAACTCGTTCGCGCAGACCCCGAAGGCCTGCTTCAGCGAGCCCGCCATCGGGACCAGGAAGGCGCAGGTGACGCAGGAAGCCGGAGCCGCCTGCGCCATGGGCGTCCTCGCGCCGAACTCCTCGTCCCACCGGTCCGCGGCCACCCGCAGCCCGTACCGGGACAGCACCCGCGCACGCCGGGTGCCGAGCTCGTCGGCGACCGCGGCGATCGAGCCGCGGCTCGTCGCGGGCAGCGTCGTCAGCTCCGCGTCCTCCACGTCGGCGAGGGCGGCCAGCTCCTGCGACACCTCGGAGACGGCGCTGTTCGGCAGGGGCTCGTCCTCGCCCGTCCAGCCGGGCTCCAGGCGTGGGTCCTCCGCCTCGGTGGGCAGGAGGTCACCGGGGCCCATGTCACCGGGCCGCAGCCGCTCGCTCCAGGGCACCCACTCGGGGGCGAGGAGCGCGTCGGACCCGGGCAGCAGCACCGTTTCGTCAAGGGTGACGTTCTTGGCGCGGGAGGCCCTGGCGACCGTCACCGCCCAGCGCCAGCCCCGGTAGCCGGGCTCCTTCGACTCGAAGTAGTGCGTGACCACCCGGTCACCCTCGGAGACCAGGGCCACGTGCTCACCCACCACTCCGGGTGCGGCAGCCTCCTCCGCCGCCGCGCGTGCGAGGTCTACCGCCTCGGCGCACAGACGGTCAGGGGCGGGGGTACGGGCCGTACGGCTTCGCGTCGTCGCAGCACTCACAGGTCTCGCTTCTCTCCATACGCCGTCTCACGAGCGCGCCAGCAGCTCCATCGATGTCCGATTTCGGCCATGACAGTTGTGGGCGGAGCGGACCTGGGGGCCGCGTCGACGTCCACACCCGTTGTGCCTGCCTCGGGCGCGCCTTCTGCCACCCATTCTGCGGGATCGCGGAGAGGCGCGCGGCCAAGTACAACCGCCGGTGGCGCGTGAGTGCACGCTACCCTCTCCGCCGCCCCACGCCCACCTGCCCGTCCCGAACCGGACCGCATCCTGGACGGGAACCCCTCGGGGCAGGGGCCGATCCGGCCGGAGCCGGTGGTGCGTCCAGCCGTCTCGCGGCCGGGCCGGCTCACCCGACGGAGCGGCAGCCGCCGCGCTGCGGCCGGACCATGGGTTCGTCCCGGCAGGGGGTGGGGCACTATGACCACGTGGCTGCCGCCAGGTCGTCCGACGGGTCCGGTCCGCTCCGCAGGGCGGCCCGGGCGATGGGCCGTGCCCTGCGCGCCCCGTTCACGGGCACCGCGCGGGGGATCCGGAAGGCGACCCACGCCCACGGGGCGGGCGAGTCCGGACTCGGCAAGCTGATCGAGCTGCACGCGGTCAACGGCGCCGGTGACGTCATGATCACCGTGGCGCTCGCCTCCACGGTGTTCTTCTCCGTACCGACGGACGAGGCGCGCGGGCGCGTCGCTCTCTACCTCGCCGTCACGATGGCCCCCTTCACGCTGCTCGCGCCGGTGATCGGCCCCCTCCTGGACCGTCTGCCGCACGGCCGCCGCGCCGCGATGGCCGGTGCGATGTTCGCCCGGGCCGTACTCGCGATCACGATGTCGGGCGCGGTGGCCACGGGTGGTCTGGAGCTCTATCCGGCGGCTCTGGGCGTCCTGGTCAGCTCGAAGGCGTACGGGGTCGTGCGCAGCGCCGTCGTGCCCCGTCTCCTGCCACCCCGCTTCCCGCTGGTGAAGGCGAATGCGCGGGTGACCCTGGCCGGGCTGCTGGCCACCGGTGTCGCGGCGCCGATCGGGGCGGGGCTGCAGAGCGTCGGGTCCCCCTGGCCGCTCTACGGGGCCTGCGCGATCTTCCTCGGCGGGACGGTCCTCGCCTTCACACTGCCCCACAAGGTCGACTCCGCGAAGGGCGAGCGCAAAGCCCGCCTCGCCGTCCCGCACGGGGAGGCGGCCCGCCCGGTCGTCCCACGCGGCACGTCCGAGGACGGCAGGAGCGGCAGCACCAGAATCGGGCGGCGGAAGGGGCGGGAGAGACCGCCGGGACTGCGGTCCGTGGGGCCGTCCGTCCTGCACGGCCTGCAGGCGAACGCCTCGCACCGCGCGCTCTCCGGCTTCCTCATCTTCTTCCTGGCGTTCCTGCTGCGCGAGCACCCGCTGGCCGGACAGAGCGCCGCCGTCTCCCTCGGCATCGTCGGCGTGGCGGCCGGTACCGGCAACGCCTGCGGCACGGCGGTCGGCTCCTGGCTCAGAGCCCGCGGTCCTGAGGTGATCGTCGCGACGGTGCTGGGGCTCGCCCTGGGGGCCGCCGTGCTGGCGGCGGTGTTCTTCAGCACCGTCATGGTCGCCGCTCTCGCCGCGGTCGCCGGTTTCACACAGGCCCTGTCGAAGTTGTCGCTGGACGCGATGATCCAGCGCGACGTGCCGGAGGAGGTGCGTACGTCGGCGTTCGCCCGGTCGGAGACGCTGCTCCAGATGGCCTGGGTCGTCGGCGGCGCGATCGGCATCGCACTGCCCCTGAGCGGAGTACTCGGCATGTCCGTCGCCGCCGGGCTCCTCGCCCTGGGTGCCACTGCCTCCGTACGGGGCCTCCTGGGAGCCGCGCGACGCGGCTCGCCGCACCCCCGCGTGGCGTGAGCGGCACCGACCGATAACCTTCGGCGCATGACCGTTGCGTTCTTCTCCGGTAAGGGCCGTCGAATCGGCGTCGCTCTTGGTGCCGTGTCCGCGGGACTCCTTGTCCTGTCCGCCTGCGACAAGCCGACGCCGCTCGCCACCGTGACGGTCGGCGACACCTCGGTGAGCACCGAGGCGTCCTGCTACAACGACGGCAAGGCCCTCAAGGAGTCCGAGATCCAGGGCTGCCTGAACAAGAAGGCGGAGAAGTCCGTCGAGGTCGCCATGGACGACAAGGTCCGCTTCGGCGTCGACCCCGAGGTCGCCGAGAAGGGCTGGACCCTCTTCATCAACGGCCAGCAGGCCGAGCAGGAGCCGTACAAGCGGACCTACCGGTCGATCCCCGGCAGCGCCTTCTTCGCCAGCCAGACCGGCGAGACCACGGCGGACAAGACGCAGGTCAGCATCGTCGAGACCCAGGGTCAGAAGCTCACGGGCATCTGGCACTTCCAGCTCACGAAGACGTCCTGACCCCTTTTCACCCCTGACCGACCCTCCGACCTCGAGGACCACCGCTGTGCGGGTGCTTGTCGTGACCGCTGTCCCCGTCGAGAGGGACGCGGTCACGCGTGCGTGCGGGGGTGCCCCGGAGGTCCGTGAGGTGCCGGGCGCCGAACTGCACCGGGCGGGCCCGTTCGACGTCCTCGCGGGCGGCGCGGGCCCGGCCGCCGCGGCGGCCGCCACGGCCTTCGCCCTCGCCGCGGCGCCCGCCTCGCAGCCGTACGCGGCGGTCGTGTCGGCCGGCATCGGCGGCGGCTTCGCACCCGCCGCGCCCGTCGGCTCCCTCGTCGTGGCGACCCGCATCGTCGCCGCGGACCTGGGCGCCGAGACCCCGGACGGCTTCGTGCCCGTCACCGGCCTCGGTTTCGGCAGGGACACCTTCCTGCCGCCCGTCGCGCTCGTACGGGACGTGGCCCGGGCGACCGGCGCCGTGCCGGGCCCCGTCCTCACCGTCTCCACCGTGACCGGCAGCGCGGCCCGGACCGCCGCTCTGCTGGCCGCGCATCCCGGAGCCGTCGCCGAGGCCATGGAGGGCTTCGGCGTCGCGGAGGCCGCCGACCGGTCGGGCGTACCGGCGCTGGAGCTCCGGGCCGTCTCGAACACCGTGGGGCCGCGCGACCGCGAGGCCTGGCGCATCGGCGACGCCCTGGCGGCGCTCACCGAGGCGTTCGGGAAGACCGCACCCGTAGTGGAAAGTTGGACCCGGCATGACCGACTCGACCGACACCGTGACTGACCCCGCGACCGGCTCCGCCGGCGCACCGCTGCCCGCACTGCGGATCGCCTTCTCGCCGTGTCCGAACGACACCTTCGTCTTCGACGCCTGGGCACACGGAAGGGTCCCCGGCGCGCCCGCCCTCGACGTCACCTTCGCCGACATCGACCTCACCAACGGCATGGCCGAGCGCGGCGAGTTCGACGTGCTGAAGGTGTCGTACGCCGTCCTGCCGTGGGTGCTCGACGAGTACGCGCTGCTGCCGTGCGGCGGCGCCCTGGGGCGCGGCTGCGGGCCGCTCGTCCTCACCCGGGAGCCGGGCACGGACCTGACGGGCAGGACCGTCGCCGTGCCGAGCGAGCGCTCCACCGCCTATCTGCTGTTCCGGCTGTGGGCGGCCGAGGCCGTCCCGGACGGCGTGGGCGAGATCGTCGTCATGCCGTTCGACGAGATCATGCCCGCGGTGCGCGACGGCCGCGTGGACGCCGGGCTCGTCATCCACGAGGCCCGCTTCACCTACCGGAACTACGGCCTGCACAGCCTCGCCGACATGGGCGAGCACTGGGAGAGGACCACCGGCCTGCCGATCCCGCTCGGCGCGATCATCGCCAGGCGTTCGCTGGGCGAGGAGACGCTGAACCGGCTGTCGGACGCCATCCGTACGTCGGTGCGGATGGCCTGGGACGACCCGGAGCGCTCGCGTCCGTACGTCCTGGAGCACGCCCAGGAGATGGACCCGGCCGTGGCCGACCAGCACATCGGGCTCTACGTGAACGAGTTCACCGCCGACCTCGGCGAGAACGGCTACGCGGCGATCCGCGGCCTGCTGACCCGGGCGGCGGCCGAGGGCCTCGTACCGGCGCTGGCCCCGGACGCGTTCTCCGTCACCGCGCGCTGACGTGCGAGGGCCGGGCCGCACGGGCCCGGCCTCCCGTCAGACGTCGAGCTGGTCGGCGACCGCCCTCAGCAGGCCGGCGATCTTCGCGCCCGCCGCCTTGTCGGGGTAGCGGCCCCGCTCCAGCTGTGGCGTGATGTTCTCCAGCACCGTCGTCAGGTCCTGCACGATCGAGGCCAGCTCGTCCGGCTTGCGCCGCTGTGCGGCGGCGACGGACGGCGTGGGGTCGAGGACCACCACGGAAAGGGCCTGGTCACCGCGCTGACCCGCGACCACACCGAATTCGACGCGCTGGCCGGGCTTGAGCGCGTCGACGCCTGCTGGGAGTACGGAGGAATGGACGAAGACGTCTGCGCCGTCGTCGCGCGAAAGAAAGCCGAAGCCCTTTTCCGAATTGAACCATTTGACCTTACCCGTGGGCACGTCTGTCCTCGTCCTCGTACTCGTCGGTGATGCGGGAGAGCCGCGAGACGGCTCCTGATAGCAGTACAGCGGGTCTCCCGACCCGCCATGCCCCAGGCTAATGGCCCAGGGGCCGGACACAAGACGTCGCCGGACGGTTCCGCCGAGCGGGGAACTACCCTGACCGGGTGACTACTACTCCTTCCGGCGCAGGCGACCGGCTCGTACAGGTCGGCGCAATCGTCTTCTTCATCGGCGCACTGGCCACTCTGGTCACCGTGGCCCCACTGTTCCTGGGCACCGAGGCGTTCCCGCCCATCGCCTACGCGGTGTGCATGCTGATGGGCCTGGGCTTCCTCATCGCGGCCGCCGGGGTGGTGCGGTCGGTGTGGAAGAACTCCCCGGAGCGCGCCGCCGCACGGTAGCGGCAGCAGCGCTCACCCCGCCGCGAAGGTCCGCAGCCAGGCGGGGAACGCCGTGAGGTCCGGCAGGATCACATCGGCTCCGGCGGCGCGCAGCTCGTCCTCGTCGCACGGGCCGGTGGTGACGCCGACCGACAGCGCGTCCGCCGCTCGCGCCCCCCGGACGTCCCCGGTGTGGTCGCCGACGTAGACCTGCGCGCCGTGCTCGAGGAGCGCCTCCGCCTTGCCCTCGGCCCACAGCCCGCCGATCAGCACGTCCGCGGCGATGCCGAGGTGCGCGAGGTGCAGCTTGGCGTTCGGCTCGTACTTCGCGGTGACGACCATCGCCCGCCCGCCCAGCGCCTGGACGGCCTCGACGGCTTCCCTGGCGCCGGGGAGCGCGGTCGTCGGCGTGATCGCCGTGTCCGGGTAGAGCGCGCGGTACCGGTCGCACGCCTCGTCGACCGCGTCGGCCGGGAACCAGTTGCGCATCTCGTCCTCGAGCGGTGGGCCGAGCCGGCTGACGACGAGGTCGGTGTCGATGTACACACCCGTCTCGGCGGCCAGTGTCTCGTAGGCGGCCTTGATGCCGGGCCGGGAGTCGATGAGCGTCATGTCGAGGTCGAATCCGACCGTCGGAGTGTGTGAAGGCATGCTGCCATTGTGCCGACCGCGCCGGCCCGGGTGCCGGGCCGCCCAGAAGGTGCGGGCCCCGGTGCCGGGCGGCGGCCCGGTGCCGGAAGGGGCGGGCCGCCTCCCCCGGCACGGAGGCCGCACATAGACTTAGCCAAGCCTTACCTCGTATTGTCCCGCACCCTGCGCTCATTGGCCCGCGCCCACCCCGATTGGTACCGATGGCAGCCGCCGCTCCACGCCTGTCCAGACGCGCGCTCGCGACCGCCGCCGCCCTCGTCGCGCTGCTGCTCGCCGTCCTGCTCAGCCTCGCCGTGGGGGCGCGCACCATCGCGCCGTCGGCTGTGCTGGACGCCCTGCTGCACGGCGGGCACTCCGACGCCGCCGAGGTCATCCGGCAGATGCGGGTGCCGCGCACCCTGATCGGGCTGATGGTCGGCGCCGCGCTCGCCCTCGCGGGCACGGTGCTCCAGGGCATCACGCGCAACCCCATCGCCGACCCGGGGATCCTCGGGATCAGCCAGGGCGCCTCGGTCGCCGTCGTCCTGGCCATCGCGTACGCCGGGATCCACACCCTCACCGGCTATGTGTGGTTCGCCTTCGCCGGGGCCGCCGTCGCCTCCGTCGCGGTGTACGCCGTCGCCTCCCGGGGCCGCGGCGGTGCGACACCGGTGAAGCTCGCGCTGGGCGGGGCCGCGATCAACGCCCTGCTGGTGTCGGTGACCATGGCGGTGCTCACCACCAAGGCCTCGGCGCTCGACGAGTTCCGCTTCTGGCAGGTGGGTTCCGTCGCCGGCCGCGAGGCCGAGGTCGTCCAGCAGATCTGGCCGTTCCTGCTGATCGGCACCGTCCTCGTGCTGTCCGTGGCACGCGGGCTCGACGCGCTGGCGCTCGGCGAGGACGTCGCCAAGGGCCTTGGACAGAACGTCGCGGCCGTCCGCGTCGTCGGTGGCATCGGGGCCACCGTGCTCACCGGCGCGGGCGTCGCGGCGGCCGGACCGATCGCCTTCGTCGGCCTCGCGGTGCCGCACATCGCCCGCGCGATCGTGGGGAGCGACCACCGCTGGGTACTGCCGATGGCGGCCCTCGTCGGTCCCGTGATGCTCCTCGTCTCCGATGTCGTCGGCCGGGTCCTGTTCCCGCCGGGCGAGGTCCCGGCGGGCGTGATGACGGCGCTGATCGGCGTCCCGTTCCTGGTCACCCTCGTACGCCGGAAGGCGGTGCCCGCATGAGCGCGGACACGGCAGTGCCCGTACGGACCCCGGTCCGGCCCGCCGGCTACCGCGTCGTACGGGTCGGGAAGCGGGGCCGCTTCCTGCTCCACCGGCGGGCCGGGCTCGTCGCGGTCGCCCTCGCCGTCCTGCTGGCAGCGGTCTGTGTCGCGTACCTCTGCGTCGGCGAGAGCTTCGTGGCACCCGCCGAGGTCGTGAAGGTCGTCCTCGGACAGCCGTCTCCCGACGAACTCGTCGTGGGCACGCTGCGGCTGCCCCGCATGGTCGTGGGGCTGCTCGTCGGCGCCGCGTTCGGGATCGCGGGGGCGCTGATCCAGACCGTCGCCCGCAACCCGCTCGCCAGCCCCGACATCATCGGCATCAGCCAGGGCGCGAGCGCGCTCACGGTCGGCGCGATGACCTTCGGCCTCACCTCGTACACCGTCCTGCCCTACCTCTCCGTCGTCGGCGGCATCGCCGCGGCGGCGCTCGTGTACGTCTTCGCCTGGCGCGGCGGGCTCCACGCGACCCGGTTCGTCCTCATCGGGATCGGCTTCGCGATCGCCCTGCGGTCGGTGACGACCCTGTTCCTGACGAAGGGCGACTACCTGGTCGCCCAGCAGGCGCAGATCTGGATGACGGGTTCGCTCAACGGCCGCGGCTGGGACGAGGCCGCCCCGATCGGCTGGGCCCTCCTGGCCCTGCTGCCCGCCGTGCTGTGGGCGGCGCGGGCGCAGCGCACCGTCTCGATGGACGACGACACCGCGACGGCCCTGGGCGTACGCCTCGGACGCGTACGGCTGGGGCTCGTCGCCCTCGGCGTGATCCTGGCGTCGGTGGCGACGGGCACGGCGGGGCCGGTCGACTTCGTGGCGCTGCTCGCCCCGCAGATCGCCCGCCGGATGACGCGCACGGCGCAGATCCCGCTGCTCTGTTCCGCACTGCTCGGCGCGGTGATCGTCGTCTTCGCGGACCTGCTGGCCCGCAGGCTCTTCTCCCCCACCGAGCTTCCGGTGGGTGTGCTCACGGCGGCGGTCGGCGCCCCGTACCTGATCTGGCTGATCATCCGTGGCCACGGTGGCCGCACTGGAGGCACCGCATGACGACGACCCGTTCCACGGACAGCGCGACCACCCCGGGGGATGCGAGGCTCGCGGCGCGCGCCCTGACCCTCGCCTACGACGACCGCACCGTCGTGCACGAGCTGGACCTGGCCGTTCCCGACGGGTGCGTGACGGTCATCGTCGGCCCCAACGCCTGCGGCAAGTCGACGACCCTGCGGGCGCTCGGCCGACTGCTGAAGCCGGCCGGCGGCGCGGTGCTCCTGGACGGTACGGAGCTGTCCCGCATACCCACCCGCACGATCGCCCGGTCCGTCGGACTGCTGCCGCAGACACCCGTGGCGCCCGAGGCGATCACCGTGTCCGACCTGGTCGCCCGGGGCCGCCAGCCGCACCAGCGCTGGTGGCAGCAGTGGTCGGAGGCGGACGAGCGCGCCGTGACGGACGCCATGGCGCGCACGGACATCACCGCGCTCGGCGACCGGCCGGTGGACGAACTGTCGGGCGGCCAGCGCCAGCGGGTGTGGATCGCGATGGCGCTCGCGCAGGACACGGATCTGCTGCTGCTCGACGAGCCGACGACGTATCTCGACATCGCGCACCAGGTCGAGGTCCTGGACCTGGTGCGCCGGCTCGCCGCTCCCGCGGCGGACGGCACCCGGGGGCGGACGGTGGTCACCGTCCTGCACGACCTCAACCAGGCCGCCCGGTACGCCGACCACCTCGTCGCCATGAAGGCGGGCCGGATCGTCGCCGAGGGGCGGCCCGGGGACGTCGTCACCGCCGGACTCGTCCGTGAGGTCTTCGGCCTGGAAGCCGTCGTCGTCCCGGACCCGGTCACGGGGTCGCCACTCGTCGTACCCGGCGCGCCCTGGACACCCTCCCCGTCCCCCTCAGCATCTGCAGGAAAGGCTCTCTGACATGCCCACCTCGTCCCGTCCGCTCCTCGCCGGTTCGCTGGCCGTCACCGCCGCACTGACCCTCACCTCCTGCGGTTCCTCGGACTCCGCGTCCGGTTCCGACGGCTCGGCCTCCTCGTCCGGCGGCGACAGGACCCACACGGTCGCCACGGCCATGGGCAACATCAAGGTCCCGGTGGCTCCGAAGCGCGTCGTCGTCCTGGACACCGCCGAGCTGGATTCCGCGCTCACCCTCGGCGTGAAGCCGGTCGGTGCCACGCACACCGGCACGGAGTCGGGTTACCTGAGCTACCTGCCGAAGGACGAGGTCGCGGGCATCGAGGACGTCGGCGAGATGATGACGCCGAACCTGGAGGCCATCGCGGGCCTGAAGCCGGACCTGATCCTCACCAGCAAGATCCGCCACGGCGACAAGTACGACGAGCTCACGAAGATCGCGCCGACCGTCATGACGGAGAACACGGGCTACCCCTGGAAGGAGAACTTCCAGGTCCACGCCAACGCGCTCGGCAAGGTCCCGGCGGCCGAGAAGGTCATCGCCGCGTACACCGCGCACGTCGGTGAGGTCACCGAGGCGCTCGGTGGCAAGGAGAAGGCGGCGGCCACCGAGGTCAACATGGTGCGGTTCGTCGAGGGCGCGGACATCCGCGTCTACGGCCGCCAGAACTACATCGCGACGATCCTCGCCGACGTCGGCCTCGGCCGGCCCGCGATCGTGGACAAGGCCAAGGACGGTTTCTCGTACGACGTCAGCCCGGAGAAGATCGACCAGGCCGACGCGGACGTCGTCTTCCACTCGACGTACGGGGACGCGAAGAAGTCCAAGGAGACGCAGACCGTGGGCAGCGGCCTGTGGAAGAACATGGCCGCGGTGAAGAACGGCAAGGTGTTCCCGGTCGAGGACGAGCTGTGGATCCAGGGCATCGGCTACACGGCGGCCGACAAGATCCTGGACGAGCTCCAGGCGGACCTGACGAAGTAGCCGCTCCGGAAGCTGAGGCCTGTGGGGTGCGGTGTCAGGTCCGCACCCCACAGGCGGTTCGGGGGCGCTCCCGTTCAGGAGGTCATCCGCAGCACCGCGAGTCGCGTCAGCTCGCGGCCCTGCGGCTCGGTGTCGAGGGACCGGTGCAGGGCCAGCCCCTCGATCAGCGCGTCCAGCTGGCGGGCGGTGTCCGGGTCGAAGTGCTGCTCCAGCAGGCGGCGGCTGCGGTTCATCCACGCGTGCGTGAGCTCGCGGTACTCGTCGCGTCGGGCGGCCAGCGTGTAGAGCTCCTGGGTGAGGACGAGATCCCTGCGGGGCCCCTCGGAGAGCAGATGGATGAGGTCGATGACGGCCTCACGGGCCTGCTCGGGGGTCTCGGCCCGGCCCAGGTACAGCTCGAAGACGGTCACGATGTGGTCGGCGAAGCGGGTGAAGGCCTCGCGCAACAGGTCGTCGATGCCACCGAAGTGATACGTCATCGAGCCCAGCGGGACGTCGGCGCGTCCGGCGATCTTGCGGTGGGAGACGCCGGCGACACCCTCCTCCGCGATGTGGTCGAGCGTGGCGGCGAGGATGCGCTCGCGCCGCTGGGGATCCGTGTGTCCGGTGGCCATGGGGACGGGCCCGGTCAGACGCTGCGGATGACGCGGGCGGGGTTGCCCACGGCGACGACGTCGGCGGGGACGTCCTTGGTGACCACGGCGCCCGCCCCGATCACGGAGTTGTCGCCGATGGTCACCCCCGGGCACACGATGACTCCGCCGCCGAGCCAGACGTTGTCACCGATGGTGATGGGCAGCGCGGCTTCCAGCTTGTCCCGGCGGGGGCCCGGCTCCACGGGGTGGGTCGGGGTGAGGAGCTGGACGTTGGGGCCGATCTGACAGTCCTCACCGATGGTGATGCGCGCGACGTCCAGCGCGGTGAGGTGGTAGTTCACGAAGGTGCGGGCACCGATGGTGATGTTGCTGCCGTAGTCGACGAACAGCGGCGGCCGCAGTTCGACGCCTTCGCCCACGGAACCCAGCAGTTCGGCCAGGAGGGCCCGGGCCGCGTCGGCGTCCTCGACGCAGGCGTCCTGGAAGCGGGCCGCGAGGCGCACCGCCCGCTGCTGCATGCCCGCGATCTCCGGATCGTCGGCGATGTAGAGGTCACCCGCGAGCATGCGCTCGACGTTGCTGCGCGGATCGTTGGCGAAGTAGTCCATCGGCATGCGGGCGATCGTACCCCCTCGGGATGTACGAACGTACACTCTGGGCCCGGCGGCCCACCGTCTCTCAGCCCGTGACGCCGTCTCTCACCCCGTCAGCCTGCGGGCCCGCCACACCAGGTACAGCGCCGACGCCACCGCCGCCACCCGCACCACCACGGGCCAGACCTCCGTCATCGCGTCACCCATCGCGTCCGCGGCGAGGGGCGCGCCCCAGCGGCCCTCCATACGCCCCCACAGCCAGACGAAAGCGCCGGCCACGACCACACCCGGCAGGCCCAGCGCGACCCATTTCGCCTCCGCGCGGGAGAACCTGCGCGAGCTGTACGCCAGCAGCCAGCCACCCGCCAGCGCCAGCCACGACCCGAGCACGGCGCCGGCCACCAGCAGCGCGGCAGCCACCAGCAGCAGCGGGTTCGAGAGCCGGGGCCGCGTGGGCGCCTCGGTGCCCCCGGCGGCCCGCCCGGGGCGGCGGGGCAGCCGCAGCTTCCACCGGGGGCGGGGCGGAGGGACGGCGTCCCTCTCGTCCGCCGCCGGCCCGGGCTCCTCCGCCTCCCCCGTGGGACGCGGCGCCGGGGCCTTCGCTGCGCTCGGCATCCCGAACAGCTCCGGGCTCAGGAGCCCGCCCGTGAACCCCGGCACGGACGTGCCGACGCCCATGGCTCCCGGCCCGCCCGGTTCGCCCTGCCCGCCTTCACCGAAGGGCCCCGGCTCGATCCGCCACCACTCGGGCTCGTCCGCGGACGGAGCCTGACCCAGTCCCGCCATGTGCGGCGCGGACGCCGCCGGCCAGTCCGGGGCCGGCTCGGCTCCAGGGACGGCGAACTGGGACGCCCGTCCTCCGGCGGCGGGCCCGCTCCCGGACTCCGCGCTCCGGGGCTCCGCACTCCGGGACTCCCGTACCTCGGCCTTTCCGGCCTTCCTGAGTCCTCTCGGCTTCCCGGCCGCCTTCGGCTTCTCGGCCTTCTTCGGCTCCTCGGCCCTCTCGAGCGCCTCGGCCCCCGGCGACGCGCCCTTACGCGACACGTTTTTCCTGAGCGTTCCCCGCCGGGCCCCGGGCACCCCGCGAGAGCCCGCGTCGCCCGTGGCCGCACCCGTCCGGGGCTGCGGCAGCGGCACCGCGCCGTCACCCGACTCGGCCGCCGCTGCCACGAGTTCGCCCGGTGCGCCGAGTCTGCCGAGGATGCGCCGGACCACCACCGGAGAGTCCGATCCGTCCGTGCCGCGCTGCCGGTCGATCTCGCCCCGCAGCGTCGCGACGAGTCTCATCCGGGCGCCCGAGGACAGCTGTTGCTGCTGCGCCAGGTCACCGACCCGGCTGAGGTAGTCGTAGACCAGCTGGTCGCTCTCGATGCCCACGCGATGGTTCTCCCTCCACCCGCCCTGCCTCGACGGTAGCGTTCCAGGGGCTACCGTGGGACGGATGGGGACGACCACACCACCGCGCACGCTCGCCGAAGCCCTGCGCGCCCGGGGCGACGAATCGCTGGCAGGGCTGTTGCGCGCCCGCCCCGACCTGCTCAGCCCCGTGCCGAACGACATCACCCAGCTGGCGACACGGGCCGGCACCCGGGCCTCCGTCGTCCGTGCGCTGGAGCACCTCGACCGCTTCGCCCTGCAGACCGCCGAGGCCCTGGCCGTGGCGCCTGACCCGGCTCCGTACGACACGCTGCTCGCCCTGCTCACCGGTGACGGCCAGGACGACGGCGACGGACGGGACGAGGCGGGCGCGGCGATCACCGCCGCGCTGCCCGCCGCCCTCACGACCCTGCGTGAACAGGCCCTGGTCTGGGGCGAGGACACCGGGCTGCACCTCGTGCGCACCGCACGGGAACTGCTCGCCCCGTCCCCCCAGCACCCCTCCCCGACGGGCCTCGGCCCGACCGTCGCCGAGGCCACCGCCGGGATGTCGCCCGGCCGGCTGCAGGAGATCCTGGCCGCCTCCGGCCTGCCGACCACCCATGACCCGGTGTCCGCCGTCGCCGCGCTGGCCGGACTCTTCACGGACCGGACCCGGATGGCGGAGCTGCTGGACACCGCCCCGGCCGAGGCCCTGTCCGTGCTCGACCGGCTGGTCTGGGGACCGCCGTACGGGGAGGTCACCCCGAATCCGGCCCCGCCCGTGCAATGGCTGCGCGACCGTGGGCTGTTGCTGCCCGTGTCGACACGCACCGTGGTCCTGCCGCGCGAGGCGGCCCTGCATCTGCGGGCCGGCCGCGCCCACCGCGTGCCCGAGCCCGTGCCGCCGGCGCTCGTCGCGGCGGCCGAGCGGGATCCCCAGGCTGTGGACAGAGCGGCGGCGGGGCAGGGCTTCATGGCGGTGTCCACCGTCGAGGAGCTGGTGAAACTCTGGAACAACGGCGGCCCGGCCATCCTCCGCGCGGGAGGCCTGAGCGTTCGCGAACTGAAGCGCGCCGCCACCGCGCTGGACGTCACGGAGTCCGTCGCCGCCTTCTGGATCGAACTCGCCTACGCCGCCGGCCTGCTGGCCTCCGACGGCGAGACCGACGAGCGGTACGCGCCGACGCCGGCCTCCGACGAGTGGCTCGACCTCCCCGCCCAGGACCGCTGGGCGCACCTCGCCACGGCCTGGCTCGCCGCCACCCGCACCGCGGGCCTGATCGGCGGCCAGGACTCCAAGGGCCGCGCCCTGTCCGCGCTCGGCCCCGACCTGGACCGCTCGGCCGCACCCGAGGTACGCCACCGGGTCCTCACCCTGTCCGCGTCGCTCCCGCCGGGCACCGCACCCGACCCGCGGTCCCTGCTCGCCCGGCTCCGCTGGGAACGGCCGCTGCGCACGGCCGGACAGGGCGGGCCGGCGGCCCCGGGTGACGCCTCCGACCTCCGCTCCCGGATCGCCCTGTGGACGGTCGACGAGGCGGAGCTGCTCGGGGTCACCGGACGCGGCGCCCTCTCCTCGCAGGGCCGCGCCCTGCTCGACGAGGGGCCCGACGAGGCCGCCGCCCGCCTCGCCCCGCTGATCCCCGAGCCCCTGGACCACGTGCTGCTCCAGGCCGACCTCACGGCGGTCGCCCCCGGCCCGCTCGAACGCCCGCTCGCCGAGATGCTGTCGGTGCTCGCCGACGTCGAGTCCAAGGGCGGCGCGACGGTCTACCGCTTCACCCCCGGCTCCGTACGCCGCGCGCTCGACGCCGGGCAGGCGGCGGCCGACCTGCACGCCTTCCTGGCCACCCACAGCCGTACGCCGGTGCCGCAGCCGCTCAGCTACCTCATCGACGACGTGGCGCGCCGCCACGGCCATCTGCGGATCGGCGCGGCATCGGCGTACGTACGCTGCGACGACGAGGCCGTGCTCAACGAGATCCTGGCCGACAAGCGCTCCGCCACCCTGCGGCTGCGCCGGCTCGCGCCGACCGTCCTGGCCGCGCAGGCCGACCCCGGGTCGCTCCTCGAGGGGCTGCGCGAGATGGGGTACGCCCCGGCCGCCGAATCCGCTGAGGGTGACGTCCTGATCACCCGCGCCGGCGCCCGCCGCACTCCGCCCCGTACACCGCCCGTGCCCGTCCCCGAAGGGCCGCCGGTCCCGGACGCCACGCTGCTGACCGCGGCGGTCCGGGCCGTCCGGGCTGGTGACGCGGCCGCCCGCGCCGTCCACAAGGACGCTCCGGACACGTCCGCCGCGGGCTCTCTCCCCCGCACGGCCCCCGCCGACACCCTGGCCACGGTGCAGGCCGCCGCGATGACCGGCTCGGCGGTCTGGATCGGCTACGTCAACGCGGACGGCGCGGCCAGCCAGCGGGTGATCGCCCCGGTCACGGTCGAGGGCGGCTTCGTGACGGCGTACGACCACACCGCCGACGAGGTCCGGACGTATCCGCTGCACCGGATCACGGGCGTCGCCGAGCTCGCCGACGAGCAGCCGACCTGATCCGGCGGGCACTCAGGGGAGCGGGAGCCCGCCGACGTCCGCGGCCTCGCGGAGTACGTCCACGAGCATGGGCATGGTGAGTTTCCCGGTGAACGTGTTGCGTTGGCTGGGGTGGTAACTGCCCAGCAGGCGCAGTTCCTGCCGGTCCTCCGTGGCGGGCAGCACGACCTGCGCGCCGTGTCCGAAGGCGGGGCGCGGGCGGGGAAGTCGCCAGCCCGCCTCGGCCAGCACCGGCAGCAGCGCCTGCCAGCCGAAACCGCCGAGGACCACCACCGCGCGCAGACCGGGGCTCAACCGGTCGAGTTCGGCGGCCAGCCAGGGGCGGCAGGCGTCCCGTTCCGCCGGGGTGGGCTTGTTGTCCGGGGGCGCGCAGTGCACGGGCGAGGTGAGCCGTACGCCGCGCAGGGTGAGCCCGTCACCGGCGTGTGCCGAGGTGGGCTGCGAAGCCAGACCCACCGTGTGCAGGGCGGCGAAGAGGAAGTCGCCCGCCGCGTCGCCCGTGAACATCCGGCCGGTCCTGTTCCCGCCGTGCGCGGCCGGAGCGAGCCCGACCACCGCCACCGTCGCGTCCGCCGGACCGAAGCCGGGTACGGGCCGCCCCCAGTACTCCCAGTCCCGGAAGGCCGCCCGCTTGACCTCGGCGACCTCCTCCCGCCAGGCCACCAGCCGCGGGCAGGCCCGGCACCCCGTGACGAGCGCGTCCAGTTCGCCGAGCCCGGCACACCGCGGCGCGTGGTGGGCCGGGAAGCCCGGGTCATCGGCTCCCGGCGCCGGGCCGGCCGCCTCGGTCGCATCCATCCCCCCACGCTAGACCCCCAGCCTCACCCGGCCTGGGCCAGCGCCCCACCGGGAGCCTGCGCGCGGTGGCCCGGGGTGCCGGTGGACGTCAGGCCGATACCGATCAGCACCATGCGCAGCGCACGCTCCGAAGCGTCGGCGAGGAACTCCCCGCCGCGGTCGAGCGCCTCGGCCAGCCCCACCGGTGCGGGCAGGATGCCGCTGTACGCGTCGACGCCCGACTGCCGTACCTGCTGGGCGCCTTCACCGATCGTCCCGGCCAGGGCGAGCACCGGACGGCCGAACAGCTTGGCCCGGCGCGCCACCTCGGCGGGCACCTTGCCGCGCGGGGTCTGCCGGTCCAGGGCGCCCTCGGCGGTGATCACGAGGTCGGCGCGGGCGAGCCTCGCGTCGAGGTCGAGGTGGTCGAGCAGCACCTCGAAGCGCGGGAGCAGCCGCGCGCCGAGCGCGGCGAGACCCGCGCCGAGCCCGCCCGACGCACCGGTGCCGGGCCCATGGCGCAGGGCGTCGGGCGCGGCCGCGTCCGGCGCGCCGCACAGGCGGGGGCGTACGTCGCGGGCGAGCACGCCCGCCCAGTGGTCGAGAGCCGCGGACAGCTCCTCGACCTGGAGCGCGGTCGCCCCCTTCTGCGGGCCGAAGACCCGGGCCACTCCCTGCGGCCCGCACAGGACGTTGTACGGATTGCAGGCGACGAGCATCTCCGCCTCGGACAGCCGGGGGTCCAGACCCGAGGCGTCGATGCGCGCGAGGCGACGCAGCGCCCCTCCGCCCGGCGGGATCTCACATCCGTCGGCGTCGAGCAGCCGCGCACCCAGCGCCTGGAGCGCTCCCGCGCCGCCGTCGGACGTCCCCGAGTCCCCGCAGCCCACGAGGATCCGGTGCGCCCCGGCGTCCAACGCGGCGCGGACGAGCTCGCCGACCCCGTACGTCGTCGTGGAGGCCGGGTCACGGCGGTCCGGGGGCACCAGGCCGAGACCTGCCACCGCGGCCATCTCCACCACCGCGGTGCGCGGCCCGCGGGCGGGACCGCCGAGCAGGGCGAAGTGCGTGGCGACCGGCTCACCGACCGGCCCCGTCGCCGTACGGCGCACCAGCCGGCCGCCCGTGGCGGTGGCCAGCGCCTGTGCGGTGCCCTCGCCCCCGTCGACGAGCGGGATGAGGTCGATCTCGGCGTCGGGGACCACACGCAGCAGCCCTTCCGCGATGGCCTGCGCGGCGTCCTGCGCGGACAGGGACTCCTTGAAACCGCTGGGGGCGACGGCGAACCGGTATGTAGCGGACATGACTGCTCCTGAGATGGCAGGTGGAGGTGCGGTGGGAAGGTCGACGGTCAGGGCGCGACGCCGAGCAGCGGCCAGACGCCGAGCGCGAAGAGCAGGACGACCGCCGCGCTCAGCGGCGCCAGTACGGCCGACAGGCGCAGCAGATCGCGCGGGGTGTACGTCGGGACGCCCGGGACGTCCGCGAAGAGGGCCACCGGCTTCGCCGAGGCGGGCAGGGTGTGACAGAACCCGGCGGCGGCGGTGGATGCCAGCGCGGCGGCCACCGGGTTGATCCCGAGCCCCGCCGCGGCCGCCACGACCAGCGGTACGAGCACGCTGGATCGGGCGGAACGCGACTGCAGCACGAGGTGCGCCGCGGTGCTGAGGACGACGACCACCCCCAGGAAGGCCCAGGTGGGCACGCCGGTCCCGGTGGGCAGCCCCGACACGAGCCACTCCGCGGCCCCCGACTGCGAGAGCGCGGCGCCCATCGCCATCGTCGCCGCCATGAACAGCAGCAGCGACCACGGCACCGTCGACAGGGCGTCCTTCAGCCGGACCGTGCCCAGCGCCGGTGACGCGGCGACCACCGCGCCGATCAGCGCGACCAGGGCGGGCGACACGCCGTGCAGCGGCTCGCTGCACCACAGCACCACCACCGTGCCCAGGAGCATCGCGCACCGGGCCTCACCCGGCTCCAGCGGACCGGTCACCGGCTTGTCGCTGTGCCGCTGGATCTCCTCCACGCCGATGCGGACGGGCCCGCGCCGGTCCGCCCGCCCCGTCGTGGTGAGCAGCACCAGCTCCGCCGCGAGATGCGAGGAGACCACGGCCAGCGGCAGCCCCAGCAGCAGCCACTGGGTGAAGCCGACGCGCTGTCCGGTGACCTCCCACAGCACGGAGACCGTGATCAGGTGCGCCCCCGCTCCGATGAGCGTGGCCACCGCCGACAGGAGGATCACCGTGGGAAAGAGCAGCGCCAGCATGACCACCAGCCGCTTGCGGTCGGCCAGCGCCCTGGCCAGGGCCAGGAAGACGGGCAGTGCGAGCGCCGCCCGGCCCGAGGTCGCCGGGACCGCGAACGCGGTCAGCACCAGGGCCGCCGTCGTCAGATGGACCAGCTGGCGCACCGTACGGGCCCCGCCGACGAGGAAGGCCGCCGCCCGGCCCGCGAGTCCGCTGCGCGACACCGCGGCGGCGATCACGAAGGCGCAGATCAGCAGCCAGACGGTGGAGTCGCCGAGGGTCGCGAAAAGGGTGTCGCTGCTGATCACTCCCGCCGCGGCGAGCACGAGACCGGCACCGAGCGCGATGTACGTGTCGTCGACCGCGGTCCCGATCCACGCGCAGGTGGCGACGGCGAACACGAGCAGCGTGATCCGGCCGTCCACATCGAGACCCTCGACGACCCCCGGCACGAGCAGCACCGCACACACGCTCAGCGCGACGCACGCCGTCACTGCCTGTCGGGCGGTCAGCTTCACCTGGGGCTCCTCAACGGGGTGGGTCCGGGCCGGTCCCGGCCCGTGTCACCCAGTCTGCGAAGCCGTGGTGAGCCCCTCATGAGCCGTCCGTGAAGGAAAGTTCATGAACGCGCGGGCCCCGTTCACCGCATCCGGTAGCCCATGCCCCGTACGGTCTCCAGCCGTTCGGCGCCGAGCTTCTTGCGCAGCGCCCGCACATAGACGTCCACGATGTTGGAGCCGGGGTCGAAGTCGTAACCCCACACGTGCGACAGGATCTGCTCACGCGACAGCACCTGGTCGGGGTGGCGCAGGAAGAGTTCGAGCAGGACGAACTCCCGCGCCGTCAGGTCCACGGTGCGTTCGGCGGCCCGGGCGCGCCGGGTGCGCAGGTCGAGCGTGAGGTCGCCGCTGCGCAGCACGGTCACCTCCGGCACCCGGGCCGCGGTGCGCAGCCGGAGCCGTACGCGTGCCAGCAGTTCCTCGAAGCGGAACGGCTTGGTCATCCAGTCGTCCGCGCCGCCCTCGAGGCCGGCCACCGTGTCCCGCACCGAGTCCCGCGCGGTCAGCACGATCACCGGGGACGTCACCTGGGCCTCCCGCACCTCCCGCAGCACCGAGAAACCGTCACGGTCCGGCAGGCCGATGTCCAGGACGATCAGGTCGAAGCCGCCCGTGCACGCGTAGTCGACGGCCGTACGCCCGTCACCGGCGACCGTCGTGGTGAAGCCGTTGGCCCGCAGACCCTTCTCCACGAAGGCGGCGATCCGCTCCTCGTCCTCGACGATGAGAATCCTGCTCACAGTCCGACAGCCTCCACATCAGGTTCCGCTACGGGCGAGCAGGGCAGCAGCAGGACGAAGGTCGCCCCGCCGCCGGGGGTGGCGCGCAGCTCGACGCGCCCCCGGTGACCTTCCGCGATGGCCTTGACGATCGACAGTCCCAGCCCCGCGCCGCTGCCGCGCGAACCGCGCCGGGCGGCCCCGCGGCGGAACCGCTGGAAGATCACCTCGGCGTCCTGCGGCTGTACGCCGGAACCGCTGTCCGCGACGTACAGCTCCACCTCACCGGTGTCCGTCAGCCGTGAACCGATGCGGACGACCGCACCGGGAGCCGTGTGCTGGACCGCGTTCTGCGCGAGCTGCACCATCGCCTGGGTGATGCGCTGCGGGTCGAGCATCGCCCAGCCCTCGGCGCCGCCGTCCAGCTTCCAGTCGCGGCGCCCCAGCGCCCGTACCTTCACGTAGACGTCCGCGGTCAGCTCTGCGAGCTGGACCGGTTCGGGGTGGGTGAAGTCGGAGCGTTCGGCCTTGGCGAGCAGCAGCAGGTCCTCGACGATCCGGCTCATCCGGTCGAGCTCGTCGGTGACCAGCCGCACGGTCTCCTCGCGCTCGGCCGGGTCGTCGCCCATCAGTTCCAGATGGCCGCGCACGATGGTGATCGGGGTGCGCAGCTCGTGCCCGGCGTCGTCGATGAACTGCCGCTGGGTCCCGAAGGCGCGTTCCAGCCGGTCCAGCATCGCGTTGAAGGTCTCGGCGAGAGCCGAGATGTCGTCCCGCCCGTGAACGGGTATACGGCGGGTGAGGTCCTGCTCGGTGAGCTGCGCGGCGGTGGTGCGTACGAGCCGGACCGGCGCGAGTATCCGCCCCGCGACGGCCCAGGCGATGCCGGTGGTCATCAGCAGGGCGACGCCCGAGATGGCGAGCAGGACACGGAAGACGCCGTTCACCACGGCCCGTTCGCCGTCCGCGTGGAAGGCGACCACGAAGGTCCCCTGCGGAGAGCGGTCGCCGGTGCCGACGTCGACCTTCGCCCAGCGGATCTCGCCCTCGGGCCGTTGCAGGGCCCCGGTGCTCTCCGTCGAGCCGGTGATCGTCTTCAGCGACCCGCGGTCCTTGTGGAGGGGCAGCCGGGTGGCTATCTCACGGCTCTGCCGGAGCGTCGAGGGACCGGCTCCCTCGGTGACGACGGCGAGCAGCTCCTCACCGGTGTCCGCGTACTGCCGCTGGAGGTGGACCTCCAGCAGCCGGCGTGGCCCTGCGAAGGGGGCCCCGGTGTCGGGGTCCTTGCCGTGCTCGACGAAGTTCGCGAACTCCTGGGTCTCCTGGGCGAGCAGCGTGCTGATCCGGTGGTCCAGGTCGCCCAGCAGGATGGACCGCGCGGTGGTGGCGACCGCGGCGAGCGCCACGGTCATCACCACCAGCAGCCAGAGCAGGATGCGGACCCGGGCCGATATCCGGTGCCGGGCCGGCAGCGGCTCACCTGTCGTCGTTGCCGTCGTCGTTGCCGTCGGGGGCGCCGGAGGCGGTGTCGTCATCGGTGTCGTCGGCGTCATCGTCGTCCGTGTCGGTGGCGGGTGGCTGCGGGACGACGACGTCGCCCGGCGGCGCCGACGGGGACGCGCTGCCAGGGCCGGGGTCGGCGCTGCTGTCCGGCCCGGGGCCGGCGGTGGTGCCCGGGTCGGGGCTGCCCGAGGGTGAGCCGCGGTCCAGCTCGACCCGGGCGGGCACTTCCGGCCGGGCGGGACTGTCGGCCAGTGCATAGCTCGTCGCGGCTATGCCCAGCGGGATCGCGACGACGGCTGCCAGGGTGGCGATACGGTGCGAGAAGGCCATGCGCAGAGCCTGCCCCCCGTACGCGCGGGCCGGGATGAAGCCGAGATGAAGAAACCTTCATGTGGGCTCCCGCCCGCGCTTCTGGCTCATGCCCCCAACGTAGCCGCCCGGTCACCGCCCCGATGCGGCACACTGGACGTTTGGCCGTTCGCACCCGGGCGGCCACCCCCCGCAGGAAAGGGCCGCCGCGCGTGACCGGACCCCTCATCGTCCAGAGCGACAAGACGCTGCTCCTCGAGGTCGACCACGACCAGGCCGAGGCCTGCCGGCGTGTCATCGCGCCCTTCGCCGAGCTGGAGCGTGCCCCCGAGCACATCCACACCTACCGCGTGACCCCGCTCGGCCTGTGGAACGCCCGCGCCGCGGGCCACGACGCCGAGCAGGTCGTCGACGCGCTCGTGGAGTACTCGCGCTACCCCGTGCCGCACGCGCTCCTCGTCGACATCGCCGAGACGATGGCGCGGTACGGCCGCCTCACCCTGTCCAAGCACCCCGTCCACGGGCTGGTGCTGACGTCCAACGACCGGCCGGTGCTGGAGGAGATCCTCCGCTCGAAGAAGGTCCAGCCGCTGGTCGGCGCGCGCCTCGACCCGGACACCGTGGCCGTGCACCCCTCCGAGCGCGGGCAGATCAAGCAGACGCTGCTGAAGCTGGGCTGGCCGGCCGAGGACCTCGCCGGATACGTCGACGGCGAGGCGCACCCGATCGAGCTGGACCAGGACGGCTGGGCGCTGCGCCCCTACCAGAAGCAGGCCGTCGAGGGCTTCTGGCACGGCGGCTCGGGCGTCGTCGTCCTTCCCTGCGGCGCGGGCAAGACGCTGGTCGGCGCCGGTGCCATGGCCGAGGCAAAGGCGACCACGCTGATCCTGGTCACCAACACCGTCTCCGCCCGGCAGTGGAAGCACGAGCTGGTGAAGCGGACCTCGCTGACCGAGGACGAGATCGGCGAGTACAGCGGTACGCGCAAGGAGATCCGGCCGGTCACCATCGCCACGTACCAGGTGCTGACCACCCGCCGTAAGGGGATCTACCCGCACCTGGAGCTGTTCGACTCCCGCGACTGGGGGCTCGTGATCTACGACGAGGTGCACCTGCTGCCCGCGCCCGTCTTCAAGTTCACCGCCGACCTCCAGGCCCGCCGGCGCCTGGGGCTCACCGCGACGCTGGTGCGCGAGGACGGCCGCGAGTCGGACGTCTTCTCGCTCATCGGGCCCAAGAGGTTCGACGCGCCGTGGAAGGAGATCGAGGCGCAGGGCTACATCGCGCCCGCCGACTGCGTCGAGGTCCGTGTGAACCTCACCGACTCCGAGCGCCTCGCCTACGCGACGGCCGAGGCCGAGGAGAAGTACCGGTTCTGCGCGACGACCGCGACGAAACGGAAGGTCACCGAGGCGCTCGTGCGCAAGCACAGGGGCGAGCAGACCCTCGTCATCGGGCAATACATCGACCAGCTCGACGAGCTCGGTGAGCACCTGGACGCCCCGGTGATCAAGGGCGAGACGAGTAACGCGCAGCGCGAGAAGCTGTTCGAGGCGTTCCGCCAGGGCGAGATCAACGTGCTGGTCGTGTCGAAGGTCGCGAACTTCTCGATCGACCTGCCGGAGGCGACGGTCGCCATCCAGGTGTCCGGGACGTTCGGTTCGCGCCAGGAGGAGGCACAGCGGCTCGGCCGGGTGCTGCGGCCGAAGGCGGACGGGCACGAGGCCCGGTTCTACTCGGTGGTCGCCCGCGACACGATCGACCAGGATTTCGCGGCGCACCGCCAGCGGTTCCTGGCCGAGCAGGGGTACGCCTACCGGATCGTCGACGCGGACGAGCTGCTGACGGAGAGCTGACAGGGACGGGCCCGGCGGGCTCAGCGGTGGCGGCGGACGACGCCCGCCTCCTCCGCGTACTCGCCGAGTACGGCCACACCGAACGCGGTGCGTGTGAAGACAGAGACGGCGCGCACCGCGTCTCCTATGCGGTGGCCGCGTGGGTGACCGGTGGCCGCGGTGGCGCCGTGCGCGGGGCCGGTCCTGCGTGGGTTCAGGTGGACGGTGCTCATGTACTCCATGGTGCTCCGGCGGCCCGCGGCCCTGCATCGGCCGACCGGCCGAGGTGCGGGCCGGGTCAGGTCGGCCGAAAGGCTGATCCCGTCCCCTACGGGTCGGAAGCGGGGCGACGCCGTTATCCGTTCGCCCCTGGGGGCGGCGGTCGATACAATCGCCGGTCTGCCCGCCTCCCGCACGTGGTACCGGCCGGCCCTTCGCGGGGCGAGCGACCGGCAGCCGGGGGAGCGCCGCCGACCGGACGGAAACCGGCCGACAACAGCCGTACGCGCTCCCCGCGTGCGCATCCGTGTGTGAACGTCCCCGAGCGGGCCGGGCGGTGAGCCCGGTCCGCCGTCCTGCGTCGAAAGCCGGAGGCAACACCGTGCCCGCGCACGAAGAGTCAAGCAATCCACTGGTCAGGGAGCGCGCGCATCTGGCCGCGTCCCGTGCCGCGCTGCGCGCCATGCGCGAGGACGTGCAGGCACTCGACATCCGTGATGTCACCGCGAACTGGGTCAACGCCGAGGTCTTGCAGGCGCAGATCGACGACCGCGTCAAAGCACTCGCGGACCTCTCCCACACCCCGCTGTTCTTCGGCCGACTCGACTATCTGCACGAGGTCGGCGCCGAGCAGACGGAGGGCGGATCAGGAGGGGTGGCGCGTAGCGCCCCGGCCGAGGGCGGTGGCGGGCGACGGGAGGGCGAGCAGTTCTACATCGGGCGCCGCCATGTCCACGACGCCCAGGGCGACCCCATGGTCATCGACTGGCGCGCGCCGGTCTCGCAGCCGTTCTACCAGGCCTCCAAAAGAAATCCGCTGGACGTCGACCGCCGCCGCCGCTTCGGCTACACCGGGGGCGAGCTGACCGCGTACGAGGACGAGCGCCTCACCGACCCGACGGAGGCCGAGCAGACCAGCAAGCTCCTCCAGGCGGAGATCGAGCGGCCCCGTGTGGGGCCGATGCGCGACATCGTGGCGACGATCCAGCCGGAGCAGGACGAGATCGTCCGGAGCGGCCTCGGCGGTACGGTCTGCGTCCAGGGAGGGCCCGGTACCGGGAAGACGGCCGTCGGTCTGCACCGTGTCGCCTACCTCCTGTACGCGCACCGCGAGCGCCTCGCCCGCACCGGCACGCTCGTCGTCGGCCCGAACCGGTCGTTCCTGCACTACATCGAGCAGGTGCTGCCCGCGCTGGGCGAGCTGGAGGTGCAGCAGGCCACCGTCGAGGACCTGGTGGCGGCGCGCGTCGAGGTGCGGGGCACGGACGAGTCCGCCGCCGCGGTGGTCAAGGGCGACGCGCGGATGGCGGAGGTCCTGCGGCGGGCGATCCGCTCGCACGTGACGCTGCCGACGGAACCGGTCGTGGTGGTGCGAGGCTCCCGCCGCTGGCGGGTCCCGGCCTACGAAGTCGAGCAGATGGTGGGCGAGTTGCTGGCCCGGGACATGCGGTACGGAGCCGCCCACGAGGCACTTCCGCAGCGCATCGCGCACGCCGTCCTCGTACGGATGGAGGAGGCAGGCGAAGCCCCGGACGACCGGGTGCAGAACGCGGTGGCGCGCAACCCGGCGGTGAAGGCGGCCGTGAAGGCGGTCTGGCCGGCGGTGGACCCGGCGAAGCTGGTGCTGCGGCTCCTCACGGACACGGAGTTCCTGGCCGCGCACGCGGAGGGGCTCCTCACCGAGGACGAGCAGAAGCAGATCGTCATGACCAGGCCCGCCCGCAGCGTGAAGTCGGCGAAGTGGACGGCGGCGGACGCGGTCCTGATCGACGAGGCCGCCGATCTGGTCGCCCGGACGCATTCGCTGGGCCATGTCGTCATCGACGAGGCCCAGGACCTGTCCCCGATGCAGTACCGCGCGGTCGGCCGCCGCTGTTCGACCGGCTCGGCGACGGTGCTCGGCGACCTGGCGCAGGGTACGACGCCGTGGTCGACGCGGAGCTGGGAGCAGGCGCTGTTCCACCTGGGCAAGCCGGACGCCCTGGTCGAGGAGCTGACGGCCGGTTTCCGTGTGCCGCGCGAGGTGATCGCATACGCCTCCCGTCTGCTCCCCGCGATCTCGCCGGGCCTCGCCCCGGTGGAATCGGTGCGTGAGACGCCCGGCTCCCTCGCCGTACGTGCGGTGGCGGCGCCGGAGGAGCTGGACGCCGCGGTGGTCGCGGCGTGCGAGGAGTCGCTGCGCCACGAGGGCTCGATCGGCCTGATCGCCGCCGACGCCCGCGTCCCCTCCCTGTCGGCGGCCCTCGCGGCGGCCGGCCACAGCTGTCTCTCCCCCGGCGAGGAGACCACGGCGCAATCCCGGCTGACCCTGGTCCCGGCCTCGCTGGCCAAGGGCCTGGAGTACGACTACGTCGTCCTGGACGAACCGGCGGCCGTGGTCGACGGCGAACCCGACGAACGCACGGGCCTGCGCCGCCTGTACGTGGCCCTGACCCGCGCGGTCTCCGGCCTCGTGGTCCTCCACGCGGCGCCGCTGCCGGAGCGACTCGGCTAGCGGGTCCGGTACGCCCGAGGTCAGGCGGGCAGGCGGGCAGGCGGGCAGGTCAGGCGATCACGTGACCGCCGTGACCACGACGGCGGCGGTGACCGCCACCAGCGCCGCCTGCATGGTGCGTATCGCCGCACGGACGTCGTCGCCCACCCCATGGCCCTCCGCGATCTCTTCCATGCGCGGCCGCACCTCCCGCGCCGGCACCTCGGGGAACGCGAGATGGTGGAGCTTCGCGGCGTGTATCAGGGCGATGAGGCCGGCCGACCGGTCGTCCGGATCCGCGCCACGCAGCACCACCGAGGCCAGGCGTTCACGCAACTCCGCCTCGGTCGTCCCGTCGGCCTCGGGATAGCGGCGCACCGGGAAGAGGCCCAGCACCTTGCGCTGCTCCTCGGTCACCAGGCCACGTACCCGCAGGCTGTCGATCGTGGCGCCGACCGCCTTGCCACGCTCCCGCGTCAGCCACTCCGTGGCTCTGGGCGGTTTGCTCTTCTTCGCCGTCCAGGCGTCGATCAGACCGAGCCGCTCGTCGAGCAGGGGTACACCGGTGGGCGTGCGGTCGGTCACCGAAAGCCGGCCGTCGTCCACCGACAACCGCCGCGCCAGGACCAGCTCGAGCAGGGTGCCGCCCGCGACCGCCCATCCGGCGGCCTCCCGGCTTTTGGCCGCTCCGGTCTCGTCGTCGAGAGAAAGCAGCATGATCTCTTCGCCCAGCGTGACCGGCATGAATCCACTCCCCGTTCGTTTGCTTACTCCTAGTGACGACCGGGGATGGCGATCAGTTCCCGTCATCCCCTGAAGCTTCGCCGCGAGTTGCGGCAGTCGCCGCGCGGGGCGTTTACAGACCACCCGGTGCGCGCTACGTTTTTGGGAGCGCTCCCATGAGCTCTTCTCCCCCACCCGCACGCCATGACGCCACGTCCCCGACCGGGCCGGGAACGGCCCGGCACTCCCCTGTCAGGTGCTCGGCGTTCCAAGCGCGCGGGCGGGCCGCACGGATCATCTGCCCCACCGGAGAATCCCGAAGGAGATCAACCTCATGCCCCTGCGAAACACCATCCGGAGAACGGCCAAGCCGCCCGCGCCTCGCGCGCTGGGCCTCCTGGGAGCCGGCCTCCTGGCCCTCACCCTGGCCGGTCTGCCCACCCCCGCGTCCGCCCACGGCGTCGCCATGGAGCCGGGCTCGCGCAGCTACCTGTGCTACAAGGACATGATCGCGAGCGGGAACCAGACCCCGTCCAACCCGGCCTGTGCCGCAGCGGTCGCACAGACCGGCACCACACCGCTGTACAACTGGTTCGGCGTCCTGGACTCCAACGGCGGCGGGCGGACCACGGGTTACATCCCCGACGGCGAGCTCTGCAGCGGCGGCCACAACGGCCCGTACAACTTCTCCTCGTACAACGCGGCCCGCAGCGACTGGCCGACGACGCACCTCACCGCGGGGTCCACCACCCAGGTGAAGTACAGCAACTGGGCCGCCCACCCGGGCAGGTTCGACGTCTACGTCACCAAGGACGGCTGGTCCCCCGGCAAGCGCCTGGCCTGGAGCGACCTGACGCTCACGCAGACCGTGAACAACCCGCCGCAGGCGGGTGGCGCGGGCTCGGACGGCGGCAACTACTACTGGAACCTCCAGCTGCCGCAGGGCAAGACCGGCAAGCACATGATCTTCATCCACTGGATCCGCTCGGACAGCCAGGAGAACTTCTACTCCTGTTCCGACGTCGTCTTCGACGGCGGCGACGGCGAGGTCACCGGCATGAACGGCAGTCGGATGTCGGCGGACGAGCTGGCGGCAGCGGCGGAGAAGTCCGGCGGCCGGGCCGCACCGGTCCACGCGGAGCACGCCGGGCACGCCGCCGAGGTCGGTGAGGCCGACCTGGTGGCCTCCGCCCAGGACTCCTCGGCCGGTTACCTGCCCGCGGCGACGGCCCTCTCCCTGACCGGTGCCGCCCTGATGTTCGCCGCGGGGGCGGTGGCCCAGACCCGACGCCGCCGCCGGCAGGCCGAACAAAACCACTGAGGGCGCAACGTCGACCCCGGGGCGGCACCCACCGGCCCGGGGTCACGACCCGCGTGCACGGTGGATCCGCCTCACCCGTCCAGGGCTTCGCGCCACGCCCGTACCGCCGCGGCGTCGACCGGGCCGCTCCAGCCGCCCGGCCGTGCCGCCCCTCCGATGTGGAAGGCCTCGATGCCCGCCGCACGCAGGGGCGGCAGATGGTCCAGACGCAGGCCACCGCCCACCATGATCTGCGGTTCGTAACCCGGCAGGTCGGAGCGCGACGCTTCGGCGAGCAGGGTCTCCATGCCCGCGTCGACGCCCTTCTCCGAGCCCGCCGTGAGGTAGGTGTCCAGCCCCGGAAGATCGGCGAGGTGCTTGCGCAGGACGTCGCGGTCGGCCGCGCGGTCGATGGCGCGGTGGAAGGTCCACCGGCAGCCGTTCAGTTCGGCGACGAGCCGCTCGACGGCCACCAGGTCGGCGTGACCGTTCTGGTCGAGGAAGCCGAGGACGAACTCCTCCGCACCGGCGGCGCGCATCGCCCGGGCCTTCTCCACGAGGACGGCGATGTCACCGGCCGCGAACCCGTCCGCGACCCTGAGCATGACCCGCAGCGGGATGTCCACGGCGGCCTTGATCTCCGCGAAGACCGCCACCGGCGGGGTCAGGCCGTCGGCCGCCATGTCGGTGACCAGTTCGAGGCGGTCCGCACCACCCGCCTGCGCCGCGACCGCGTCCTCCGCGTCGAGAGCGATCACCTCCAGGACTGCACGGTTGCTCATGGTGTTCCCATCCTTCGGAGCGGCTACGGACTACAGGTCTAGTCCAATAACCAGACTACGGGCCCCGCACCCGCGGCGCAGCTCCTCCCCGGCTCCTCCTCCGTGGAGACGCGCGCGTGAGACGCGCGAGGCCGCGGCGGCGTCCGCGGGAGGGACGCGCGCCGCGGCCTCGAGGGTCACGGGGTACGGGGACGTCAGGGCTGGAGCGGCATCGACCAGCAGTTGGACGCGGCCTTCTCGCCGGAGAGGCGATCGGTCATCCAGGAGATGGCACTGCCCTGGTCGGTGAGGTAGGGGGCGAGGTGGTTGGTGAGGATCTTGTCGCCGAGGTTGGGCAGCAGGACGGCCTCGTACGTCACGTCGGCGCCCTTGCGGCACCAGTCCACCGCGAGCTGCCTGGCCTGCGCGTGCCCCACGATGTCGTCGTGCACCCCGGTCGCCAGCCGCACCGGGGCGGCCGGCTTCAGGTTGCCGATGCGCTGCTGGGCGAGGACCTTCCGCAGCTTCGGTTCGGCGGCGATGACGTCGGCGAGCGAGGTGCCGTCGGCGGTCCACTTCGTGCTGCTGGTGAAGGCGTGACCGAGGATCGCGTCGCCCACGCACATCGTCGAGGTGTCCTTCAACGCGGCCTTGCCGACGTCGTTCGTGCGCGCGTCGATCACCGCCTTCAGGGACGGGTCGGTCTGGGCGAAGCCGTTGATCGACCAGCCCAGCGCACCGGCCAGGGCGCTGCCGTCGATGCCCTTCATGACCTCGGTGAGGTCGGCGGGCGGCGCCCCGGCATAGGCGCCGGCCAGATTGACGTCGGGGGCGTACGACGGCTGCAGCTCGGCCGCCGCCGCGCTGGCGCCGCCGCCCTGGCTGTAGCCGTAGAGGCCGACGCGCGATTCGGGGGTGAGCGAGGTGCCGGTGACGGAGCGCGCCGCGCGGGCCGCGTCCAGCAGGGCGTGGCCCTCGTCGACTCGATTGACGTAGGTGTGGAGCCGGTCGGTCGTGCCGAGGCCCACGTAGTCGGTGACGACGACGGCGGCACCGGCGGCGAGGAACCGGTAGACCGCGAGGTTGTCGTAGCCGATGGACACCGTGCCCTCGCCGATGGTCAGCGGGTGCTGGAGCGACAGCGAGGGGGCGCACTGGTCGCCCTGGCCCATGGTCCCCGAGGCGAGCGCCACCAGCGGCCGGGGACCTCTGCCCTTCCACGCGGCGGCGGGTTCGATGTACGCGCCGGTGACGGCGACGGGTCCGCCGGCCGCGTCGGTGGACTTGTACATCAGCCGCGTCGCGGTGCCGGGCAGCCGGCGGCCGTCGAGGCCGGGGAGGCTCAGCCCGAGGGGCAGCGGCTCCGTGCGTACGAGGGATCCGTCGGCGGCGGGCAGCCGCGCCGGCGGGTCGTAGAAGGCGGGGATGGTCACACCCCGGGAGACCACCGGCTCCGCCCCGGCGGATCCGGTGGCCGAGGCCGGCAGGGCCGCAGCGCCCAGGCAGGTGACGACGACCACGGACGCGGCCAGCAGGCGCCCCGTACGGCGTCCCCGCCGACGGGGTTCCAGGAGGTGGGGGGTGTTCGCGGTCGAGCTCGAACGGGTGGTCCTGCGCAGGATCACGGCTCACTCCTCGCTCTGCTCCGATGAGGTCAGCAAGCTAACACCGAGGCGTTACTAGAGGTAACGCATCGGTAAGTTACGCTTCGGTAACGTAAGGTCCCGTGTGCGGCCGGCCCGGCGCCGCGCCGTCACGCCCGTACGAACCGCACCGGCGTCCCGGGGACCGCCTGCGCCGCATCCGCCAGCGCGGCTTCGGCGACCACGCCCACGACCGGGTAACCCCCCGTCGTCGGATGGTCGTTGAGGAACACCAGGGGGAGCCCGTCCGGCGGCACCTGGACGGCCCCCAGCACCATGCCCTCGCTGGGCAGTTCGCCGTCCCGGGAGCGTCGTAGCGCAGGGCCCTCCGTGCGCAGCCCGATGCGATTGCTCCGCTCCGAGACCCGGTACGCGGCGGTGGTGAGCGTGCGCAGGGCCCCGTCCGTGAACCAGTCGTCGCGCGGGCCCGGATGCAGCGGCAGCACCAGCCCGGCGGGTGCGCCGGGCCAGGGCACGGGCTCGACGACCGGCGCGGCACCCGCAGGGCCCAGCGGCAGCAGGTCGCCCTCACGCAGGACCGGCGGGCCGAGCCCCGAGAGCAGGTCGGCGGACCGGCTGCCGAGCACGGGCTCGGGCACCAGCCCACCCGCGAACGCCAGGTAACCGCGCAGCCCGTGCACCGCGGGCCCGGCCTCCAGCACCGCGCCCGCGGGAACCCGGACGGGAGCTCCCCACGCGGCCGGACGGCCGTCCACCGTGACCCGGCACCCCGCCCCGCCGACGACGGCGACCACCGGCCGGGCGCCGGTCACCCGGACCGCGCACCCCGTGAGCGTGGTCTCCAGCACCGCCGCGTCCGGCGTGTTGCCGACGAGCCGGTTGGCCAGCCGCCGCGCCGGCCCGTCCAGCGCCCCCGCCCGGGGCACACCCAGGTGCGCCCAGCCGGTACGGCCCTCGTCCTGCACCGTGGTCAGGGCGCCCGCCCGGACCACTTCGAGCCCCGGGCTCATCCGCGCACCCCCACCGGTACGAAGCGCACGCGCGCCCCGGGGCCGAGCAGTGCCGCCGGTTGGCGCCCCGGGTCCCAGAGGGCCTCCGGCTCGGGCATCCGGCCGATGAGCTGCCAGCCGCCGGGCGACGGACGCGGATAGACCCCGGTGTACGGCCCGGCGAGGGCCAGCGAACCGGCAGGCACGCGGGTCCGTGGCGTGGCCCGGCGCTCCACGCTCAAGTGCGCGGGCAGGCCCGTCAGATAGCCGAAGCCCGGCGCGAACCCGCAGAAGGCCACCCGGAATTGCGTACGCGCGTGGATGCGCGGCACCTCCTCCACGGCCACACCCCAGGCCTCGGCCACCTCGGCGAGGTCCGGACCGTCGTAGACGACGCGTATCTCGACGGTCCCCCCCGCCCCCCGGCTCGGCGGAGGTACGGTCCACGACCTCAGCCGGCCCGCGAGCGTGGGGTCCTCCACCCCGTCCAGCAGCACCGTCCGGGCACCGGGGACGATCTCGCGTACGCCGGGCAGCTCCCCGGACGTCCGGCGACGGAGCAGTTCCGCGTGGAAGGCCTCGGTGTCCTCGCCGGAGCCGAACTCCACCAGCAGGGCGCGTGGCCCGGCCGTCAGCACCCGGAGGCCGCTCACGCGAACGCCCGTACGCACACGCCGGCTTCCTCCAGGGCCGTCCGGACCCGGAGGGCGAGTACCGCGGCCCCCGGGGTGTCCCCGTGGACGCACAACGACCGCGCGGCGACCGCTATCCGGCTGCCGTCCACCCCGGTCACGGCCCCGTCGACGGCCATGCCGACACTGCGGCGTACGACCTCGTCGGCATCGTGCACCACCGCGCCCGCCTCGCCCCGTGGCACGAGCGTGCCCTGCGGGGTGTACGCCCGGTCCGCGAAGGCCTCCTCGACGGCGGTCAGCCCCGCTGCCTGCGCATGGGCGAGCAGCCGCGAACCGGGCAGACCGAGCACCGCCGGACGGCCGCCCGCCAGCAGCACACCCGCCACCACGGCGGCGGCCTGCTCCTCGTCACGGACGACACGGTTGTAGAGGGCGCCGTGCGGTTTCACGTAGGAGACGGTGGAGCCCGCCGCCTCCGCGAAGACCCGCAGTGCGCCGATCTGGTAGGCGATCTCGGCGGTGAGCTCGGCCGCCGGTACGTCCATGGCGCGCCGCCCGAATCCGGCCAGGTCGCGGTAGGAGACCTGCGCCCCGATACGTACGCCCCGCTCCGCCGCCGTGTCGCAGACCCGCCGCATCACGGAGGCGTCTCCCGCATGGAAGCCGCAGGCCACGTTGGCGCTGGTGACACAGGTCAGCAGCGCCTCGTCCTCGGTGAGGGTCCAGCGTCCGAACCCCTCCCCCAGGTCCGCGTTGAGGTCCATCGGCCGCGCCGGGCGCGTCACACTCGTCAGATCCGTCACGGGCGCACGTTAGCGATTGTTCAACAATCCGACAAGGGTCCGGCCGTCGCCTGAGACACTCGTACGGTTTCACTGGACACCGGGCACGGCCGGGCGCGACAGGCAGGGGACGGGGCATGGCGGGGACGACGAACGGCGGGCGGACCGGCGGCACACCGGATCTCTCGGAACTGGCGGCGCACAGCGCCTCCCTGGAACGGTCCGGCACGGCCGAGCGGGTCGCCGCCGTGCTGCGGGACCGGATCACCGAGGGGTACTTCCCGCCGGGCAGCCGGCTGTCCGAGGAGAGCATCAGCGGCGCCCTGGCCGTGTCCCGCAACACGCTGCGCGAGGCATTCCGCCTGCTGTCGCACGAACGCCTCCTGGAGCACCGGCTCAACCGGGGCGTCTTCGTCCGCATCCTGGCGGTGGACGACCTGGTCGACATCTACCGGGTGCGGCTCCTCGTCGAGTGCGCGGCCCTGCGCACCCTGGGCGAGCCTCCGTTCGGCGTGACGGCGGTCGAGGCGGCGGTGTCGACGGGCGAGCAGGCCGCGCTCCAGGACGACTGGCCCGCCTGCTCCACCGCCAACATCCGCTTCCACCAGGCGCTGGCCGGCCTGGCGGACAGCCCCCGCACCGACGAACTGATGCGCAACGTCCTGGCCGAACTGCGGCTCGCCTTCCACGTGATGGACGACCCCCGCCGCTTCCACGAGCCCTATCTCACCCGCAACCGCGAGATCACGGACAGGCTCGCCAAGGGGGACGCGGTCGGAGCCGAGCGGATGCTCGCCTTCTACCTGGAGGATTCCCTCCGCCAGCTGGCGGAGGCATACGCGCAGCGTCTCACCGAGCGGTAGCCCCGGATCGTTCCATGCTCCCTGCCCCGTCCCCCCACTCCCGAAGGGCCCGCACGTCACTCACACCTGCGCATACGCAGACAACGCGCCCATCACTCCACCCTTCGGAACCGACCGGCATGGCCGGGTCGGAGGGCCGTGCACGCGGGGCGTACGCCCTACCCTCGGCGTATGAGCGACAGCGCCCCCGACACATCCGCGAGCGGCACCTCCGTAGGCCCGCACACCGCCGGCGCACTCCGTGGCCGCTGGCGCGAGGCCCTGCTCGCCGCGCGCGGCGGTACGGACCGCGGGCCCGACCCCGACCCGTACGCCGACGCCCTCCTCGCGCGCTGGGCCGAGCCCCAGCGGCGCTACCACACCACCGCTCATCTGACGCAGGTCCTCGACCGCGTCGACAGCCTGGCCGGTCACGCCGCCGACCCGGACCTGGTGCGCCTCGCCGTCTGGTTCCACGACGCGGTCTACCGACCCGACCGCTCCGAGAACGAGGAGCGCAGCGCCGCCCTCGCCGAGCGGGCCCTGCCCGAGGCGGGTGTCCCGGCCTCGGCGACGGCCGAGGTCGCCCGACTGGTCCGGCTCACCGTCACCCACGACCCCGCGGCCGGCGACACCAACGGCGCGGTGCTGTGCGACGCGGACCTCGCGATCCTGGCGGCGGCCCCCAAGGAGTACGCGGCGTACGCGGCGCAGGTTCGGGACGAGTACGGCTTCGTCCCGGACGACGCGTTCCGCGCGGGCCGGTCGGCCGTCCTGCGGCAGCTGCTGGAGCTGCCCCGGCTGTTCCGTACACCCCACGGTTCGGCGGAGTGGGAACCAAGGGCCCGGCAGAACCTCACCACCGAACTGGACCTGCTCACCCACTGAGACAAGGGAATGGCAGGGCGGTAACCACTGTTACCCATTGTCATGCCTGATTCCGTCCCCCCTGTCCCCTCCGCCCCCACCGCCTCCGGCCGACCCCGTATGCCGATGGCCGTCTACATCCTCGGCCTCTCGGTCTTCGCCCTCGGCACCAGTGAATTCATGCTGTCCGGGCTGCTGCCGCCCATCGCCGACGACATGGACGTGTCGATCCCGCAGGCCGGGCTCCTCATATCGGCCTTCGCGATCGGCATGGTGGTCGGCGCGCCGCTGCTGGCCGTCGCCACACTGCGGCTGCCACGCCGTACGACGCTCATCGCGCTGATCTCGGTCTTCGGTCTCGGCCAGGTCGCGGGCGCGCTGGCTCCGACGTACGAGGTGCTGTTCGTCTCGCGGGTGGTGAGTGCGCTGGCGTGCGCCGGTTTCTGGGCGGTGGGCGCGGCGGTGGCCATCGCGATGGTGCCGGTGAACGCGCGGGCCAAGGCGATGGCCGTGATGATCGGCGGGCTGTCGATCGCCAATGTGCTGGGTGTACCGCTGGGCGCGTTCCTGGGGGAGAGCTTCGGCTGGCGTTCGGCGTTCTGGGCGGTCGGCGCGGCCTCGGCCGTGGCACTGGTCGGCGTCGTCACCCGTATCCCCCGCATTCCGCTGCCGGACGAGAAGCCGCAGCTCAAGCGGGAAGTGGCGATCTACCGGGACCGGCAGGTGTGGCTGTCCATCGTGATCACGGCTCTCGCGGCCGGCGGTGTGTTCTGCGCCTTCAGCTATCTCGCGCCGCTGCTGACCGATGTGGCGGGGCTGAGCTCGGGCTGGGTGCCCTGGGTGCTCGCGCTGTTCGGCGTCGGCGCGGTGATCGGTACGACGATCGGCGGCCGGGTCGCGGACGCGCACCTCTTCGGTGTGCTGCTGAGCGGCATCAGCGCCTCGACGGTCTTCCTGGTGGCACTCGCCCAGTTCGCGTCGAACCAGGTCGCGGTGATCATCCTGGCGTTCCTGCTCGGGCTGTCCGCGTTCTACACCGCCCCGGCGCTGAACGCCCGCATGTTCAACGTCGCGGGCGTCGCGCCGACGCTGGCCGGTGCGACGACGACGGCCGCGTTCAACCTGGGCAACACGAGCGGCCCGTGGCTGGGCGGTGCGGTGATCGACGCGGACTTCGGCTTCCGGGCAACGGCCTGGGCGGGCGCCGCGATGCTGGTGCTGGGCCTGGTGGCCGTGACGGTGTCCCTGCGGCTGGGCGGCGACGGCAAGCCGTCGCGCCGCATCGCGACGAGCACACCGGCGCCCCTCGGCGAGGGGCAGGTCACCCCGGGGCGGGCCGTCCCTTCGGCCGCCGCAGCCC
This sequence comes from Streptomyces sp. NPDC005791, assembly GCF_042871485.1. Classification (NCBI taxonomy): domain Bacteria; kingdom Bacillati; phylum Actinomycetota; class Actinomycetes; order Kitasatosporales; family Streptomycetaceae; genus Streptomyces; species Streptomyces sp. NPDC005791. Next base: position 181,492 of record NZ_JBIAIP010000001.1, on the reverse strand, counting down.
CGCGTCGGTGAGCCGGCGCACGATCTCCTTCGACCCGACCTCCCGCGCCCCGGCGCGCACCGCGTCCGCGTAACGCGCCTCGGGCACGTCGTAGTGGTCGCGCTCGAAGGCGCGGGGCGGGCAGCCGATCGTGGCGGCGAAGGTGTGGAGTTCCTCGAACGACACATCGCTGACCAGGTGCGACCACATCCGGCCGTGCCCGGGCCAGGTCGGCGGGTCGATGTAGACGGTCACCGGCCGAACACCTCGGCGAGCGACCCGACCGGGGCGACGGACACCGTCGCCTTCGTGCAGACCCAGTGGGGATCGGGGCCGAGCTCCGGCTCGACGTCCAGGGCGTGCGGCCCGTCGTCCGTGCACACCGGGCACAACGGCCAACGCCCGTGCTGCTCCAGGAGCGCGTCCTGGACGTCCTGCGCCACGAGCCCCGTGACGAAGGACACACCTTCGGGCCACTGCTCGACCCACCACCGCCGGTGGGCGACCGCGTCCTCGACCATCGAGACGATCCCGGCCTCGGCCACATCACCCGCGACGAGATCGGCCATCACCAGCGCACGCGCGGTGTGCAGCTCCTGCTCAAGGCTGTTCAACTCCATGCCCCCATTGTCCCCCGCCCGGGTGACCCCGAGCCGGGTCGCCGGGGAGCCACGGACACCAGGAACGGGCATATCACCCACTTCCCTGCCCCCGATCCCCCAACGACCGATGAGGGATTGACGGGGCGCAAGGTTGGAAATAACTTTCAAGGGTGACCAATGACGTGAAGGAAAGTTTCAAGGCCGACTCGCCGCCCGCCCCTGCCGCCCTCGCCGCGAAGGTGCGGACCCTCGCTCCGTCCATGACCCGTTCCATGCAGCGGGTCGCCGAAGCGGTCGCGGGTGACCCCGCCGGGTGCGCCGCCCTCACCGTCACCGGTCTCGCCGAGCTCACCGGCACCAGCGAGGCGACCGTCGTCCGCACGGCCCGCCTCCTCGGTTACCCGGGCTACCGGGACCTGCGGCTCGCGCTCGCGGGGCTCGCCGCCCACCAGCAGTCGGGCCGGGCGCCCGCCGTCACGGCCGACATCGCGGTCGACGACCCCATCGCGGACGTGGTCACCAAGCTCGCGCACGACGAGCAGCAGACCCTCGCCGACACGGCCGCCGGCCTGGACACGGTGCAGCTCGGGGCGGCCGTGGCCGCCGCCGCGACCGCGCGCCGCATCGACATCTACGGCGTCGGCGCGTCCTCCCTCGTCGGCCAGGACCTGGCGCAGAAGCTGCTCCGGATCGGCCTCATAGCCCACGCGCACATGGACCCGCACCTCGCGGTGACCAACGCGGTGCAGCTCCGCTCCGGGGACGTGGCCATCGCGATCACGCACTCCGGGTCCACCGGTGACGTCATAGAGCCGCTCCGGGTCGCCTTCGACCGTGGCGCGACGACGGTCGCGATCACCGGCCGGCCGGACGGACCGGTCTCGCAGTACGCCGACCACGTGCTGACCACGTCCACCGCCCGGGAGAGCGAGCTGCGGCCCGCCGCCATGTCGAGCCGCACGAGCCAACTCCTCGTCGTCGACTGTCTGTTCATAGGAGTCGCCCAGCGGACGTACGAGACGGCCGCCCCCGCACTGTCCGCCTCGTACGAGGCGCTCGCCCACCGCCACACCCCCCGCAGCCGCTGACCACGGCAGCACCCGGAACCGTACGAGAACGAGCACGAGAAAGCAGAGCGCTGTCCATGACCTCCACCACCGACGCGAACGCCGACGCCGGCGCCTCCACCCCCGACGGCTACGGCGAACTGCGCGCCCAGCTCGCCACCCTCACCACCGAGGCGTTCCGACCGGAGTTCGCCGAGATCGACCAGCTGCCGACACGGGAGATAGCCCGCATCATGAACGGCGAGGACACGACCGTCCCCGCCGCCGTCGCCGAGAAGCTGCCGCAGATCGCCGCCGCGATCGACGCCACCGCCGAGCGCATGGCGCGGGGCGGCCGGCTGATCTACGCGGGCGCCGGCACCGCCGGCCGGCTCGGTGTGCTCGACGCCAGCGAGTGCCCGCCCACCTTCAACACCGACCCGTCCGAGGTCGTCGGCCTGATCGCGGGTGGCCCGTCCGCCATGGTGAAGGCCGTGGAGGGCGCCGAGGACAGCACGGAACTGGCCGCCGCCGACCTGGACGGGCTGGACCTGACCGCCGACGACACAGTGGTCGGGATCTCCGCCTCCGGCCGCACGCCGTACGCCGTCGGGGCCGTCGAGCACGCCCGTACGAAGGGCGCCCTCACCATCGGTCTCAGCTGCAACGCGGACTCCGCGCTCGCCGAAGCGGCCGAGCACGGGCTGGAGATCGTCGTCGGCCCCGAGCTGCTCACCGGCTCCACCCGTCTCAAGGCGGGCACGGCGCAGAAGCTCGTCCTGAACATGCTGTCGACGATCACGATGATCCGGCTCGGCAAGACGTACGGGAACCTCATGGTCGACGTACGCGCTTCCAACGAGAAGCTGCGCGCCCGCTCCCGCCGGATCGTCTCCCTCGCCACCGGGGCCTGCGACCAGGAGATCGAGGCGGCGCTCGCCGCCACGGACGGCGAGGTGAAGGACGCCATCCTCACGATCCTCGGCGGAGTCGACGGCCCCACGGCCGCCACGCTCCTCGCCGAGTCCCACGGCCACCTCCGCGCGGCACTCGCGGCCGTCCGCACCACCTGACGCTCCACTCCCCGCACAGCAAGGCACCACGCACCATGGCTACTGAAGACAAGAACCGCGCCACTGCCGCCGCGATCCTGCCGCTCGTCGGTGGCGCTGCGAACGTCGACTCGATCGCCCATTGCATGACCCGGCTCCGGCTGGGCCTGCACGACCGTTCCCTCGTCGACGACGAGGCCCTCAAGGCGGTCCCCGCCGTGATGGGCGTGGTCGAGGACGACACCTACCAGATCGTCCTCGGCCCGGGCACCGTCGCCCGGGTCACCCCCGAGTTCGAGCAGCTGGTCGAGGAGGGCCGGGCGGCCGAGCCCGCGCCCGTCCACACGGCCGAGGAGCTGGCCGACAAGGGTGCGGCCATCAAGGCGCAGCGGAAGGCGAAGAACTCCACCCCGTTCAAGCTGTTCCTGCGCAGGATCGCGAACATCTTCGTCCCGCTGATCCCCGCCCTGATCGGCTGCGGCATCATCGCCGGCCTCAACGGCCTGCTGGTGAACCTCGGCCGGCTGACTTCGGTGACCCCCGCCCTCGCGGCGATGGCCTCCGGGTTCATGGCCCTGATCGCGGTCTTCGTGGGTCACAACACGGCGAAGGAGTTCGGCGGGACGCCGATCCTCGGCGGAGCGGTCGCGGCGATCATCGTCTTCCCTGGCGTCGCGAACATCGACGCCTTCGGCCAGACGCTCTCCCCGGGCCAGGGCGGCGTCCTCGGCGCCCTCGGTGCGGCGGTCCTCGCGGTGTACGTCGAGAAGTGGTGCCGCCGTTGGGTGCCGGAGGCGCTGGACGTCCTGGTCACCCCGACGCTCACGGTGCTGATCTCCGGCCTCGTCACGATCTTCGGCCTGATGTACGTGGCCGGTGAGGTCTCCTCCGCCATCGGTACGTTCGCCGACTGGCTGCTCTCCACGGGCGGCGCGGGCGCGGGCTTCCTGCTCGGCGGCTTCTTCCTGCCCCTGGTGATGCTGGGCCTGCACCAGGCCCTGATCCCGATCCACACGACGCTGATCGAGCAGCAGGGCTTCACGGTCCTGCTCCCGATCCTCGCGATGGCCGGGGCCGGCCAGGTCGGCGCGGCGGCCGCGGTCTACCTCCGCCTTCCCCGCAACGAGTCGATCCGCAGGACCATCAGGTCCGCCATGCCCGCGGGCCTGCTGGGCGTGGGCGAACCCCTGATCTACGGCGTCTCGCTCCCGCTGGGCCGCCCGTTCGTCACGGCCTGTGTGGGCGGCGCGTTCGGCGGTGGCTTCGTGGGGCTGTTCAACCAGCTCGGCGACTCGGTGGGCTCGACAGCCATCGGCCCGTCGGGCTGGGCCCTGTTCCCGCTGCTGGACGGAAACCACGGCCTCGGGTCGACGATCGCGATCTACGCGGGCGGCCTGCTCGTCGGTTACGTCGCGGGCTTCGCCGCCACGTACTTCTTCGGCTTCAGCAAGGCGCTGCTGACGGAGTTCGACGTCTCGCCGGAACCGGCCCCGTCACCGGCTCCGGCGGGCCCGTCCACCGGCCCGGCCGCCGCAGCCTCCGGAGACACCTCGGCGAAGGAGCCGGCGGGCGTCTGACCGGCCGCCGGCCGGCTCCCGGGCGGTCACGAGAAGCACGCAGGATTCTTCGCACGAACACCTGTGTGTAGGAAATGGATTGCCGGGCACCAGATGTCTCGGAGGTTGATAACAATGGTTCCCCTGCTTCTCGTTCTTCTGCTCGCTCTGATCCTTTTCGGTGCCGGTTTCGCACTCAAGGCACTGTGGTGGATCGCGGTGATCGTGCTCGTGGTGTGGCTTATCGGATTCTTCGTCCGTCCGGCAGCCGGCGGCGGCAAGCGCGGCCGGTGGTACCGCTGGTAAACGGCCTCGACCAACACTGACGCGGGTGGCTCAGGACCTTTCGGTTCCTGAGCCACCCGCCTTTCTTTCTACGTGCGCCGAATTCACCTCGATGCGGACGGAAAAGGTGCGGGCGTCGCATGGGGACGCAGAACACGTTTCCTACGAGGCGACAGACCGATGCGTCGGGACGAGTCACGCGCGCGGCGCCGGGCCTCGCCCTCAGGACAGGCGCGGGGCCGGGAAGTCGGCGGTGAGCAGGGTGACGTCGAAGGGATCGGGCAGCGTGAGCGGCTTCCCGAAGGGCACGGCGTCGGAGTGCTTGTACGTTCCGTCCTCGTTCGGCTCCGTGAAGAGCGTTGCCATCGCCCCTCGCATGTCGAACCGGTCGATGAGCAGGTACATCGGGACCCCTGCCCGCGCATAGGCGCGGTACTTCTTCGTCCTGTCCTCCCGAGCGTTCCCCTTGGAGGTGATCTCGACGATCAGCAGGGCCTCCGACGCGTCCAGCGGGTCGCTGGTCTCCGGGTCGGCGGCTGCGATCAGCTCCGTCGGCATCACGACGAGGTCGGGCACGTAGAGCTTGTCGAGCGGCGCGACATGCACACCGAGGGTCTGGTAGATCCCCAGTTCACCGGTGAGGCCCCTGTAGAGAAGACGCTGCACCCTTTCGGCGATGCCGTTGTGGTGCGCATGAGGCGGCGGTACCAAGACGATCTGGCCTTCGTCGATCTCGGCGCGCCACCCCTCGGGCACGTCCAATTCCTGCCAGGTCCGCAGCAGGTAGTCCCACGGGCGGCCTTCAGAGTCCTGATCGTTCTCGACCATCGCGGCGGTCATCGCAGGCCCCTCCTCCTGTGGCCACGCCCGGGAGCATAGATCGACGTTCGTACGGCATCCGCCGTTTCCCTCAGCCTCCCACGATCGTGTGGAGCACGCACCGATCCAAGGCGCGGGTATGGAACGGAAAAGCGAGGGCAGCCGAAGTACTGAGCGGCATTCATCCTCATCGCGATGAGTTCGCCGTGCCGGATGAACCGACGAGGAAGGAGCCATTTCATGAGCGACAACCTGTGGGGCTACCAGCCTACGAGCGGTCACACCGCGGGCGCCGATCTGACCGGATTCTCGGTCGAGGCGACGGACGGAAGCATCGGCAAGGTCGACAAGCACTCCGACGAGGTGGGCTCCGCCTACCTGGTCGTCGACACCGGGGTCTGGATCTTCGGCAAGGAGGTCCTGCTTCCGGCAGGCACGGTCAAGGGCATCGACCTGGAGCACAAGACGGTGTTCGTCGACCTGACCAAGGACCAGATCAAGGACTCCCCGGAGTTCGACAGGCACAAGCACGCGGGTGACCCCGGCTATCACGCCCAGGTCGGCAGCTACTACGACCGCTACCGCATCATGTGATCCTGACGCACCATCGCTCAGAGGCCGGGTCGGCTCCTTCCACGGAGCCGGCCCCGCCGTCGTCGGTGCTCCGGCCACGGGCCCGGCGGGAGAGCCGACAGCCACCCGACCCCTGCGCTCCGGCACGGTCGCCGCCTTCCTGGAGTGGGGCCCGGACAACACCTACGCCGCGTACGTCGCCGGGCTCCTCGCCCCGATCGCCGCCGCCCTGCTGCTGACCGGCGCCCTGGCCCTCCCGCCGGCGTACGCCGTCCTCACGGTGCTCCACCTGCGGCCGACCCCCCGCGACCGTGTCACGGCAGCCGCCCCTCCCAGTTGATCTCCCGCACCCGGGCCCGCAGGACGAGCCCCGGCGGGGCCGGCCGGACGGCCTCCGGCGGGCAGTCCCACTCCGCTCCGCCGCCCGGCGGGCGCAGCTGTACGTTGGGCCCGACACGGCCCATCACCCGGCCCACCCTGCCGTCCCGTCCGTCCATCGCGAACGTTCCGGGCGCGGGTGTGCACGGCTCCAGCCCTTCAACCGTCATGTGCGGCCTTCGCCTCGAGTTCAGTGGCCAGCCGCAGCGCCGTCTCGATCGAGCACCGGCCGAGGTCGACGAGCGGCACCGGCTCGTCCCCCGCGCACGACACCGGGTCGATCCGCAGCGACGGCAGTTTCACGCCGATCCCCGCGAGTCCCGCCCGCAGCCGCGCCACCGCGTCCTCCGCAGCCCGCACTCTGCCCGCTGCCTCTTTGCGCCGTTCCGTAGCCGTCATCATGATCTCCCCCATTTCCACGCTGCGTAGTGGCTATGCATACTCAGCGTGGCCAATTCCTCGTCACGGGGGCGGATGCGCGGGTTCTCGCGCCCCGCACGCGCATCGACGTCACCGCCTCGAGCACCCGTGACGACCGCGGGGGCAACGACTTTCGTCGGCCGGCGTCGCTACCAACGGCTACAGCGGTGCCCTGCCGGGTGTCTCTACGGTGGGCGCGTGACTCGTCTGGATTCCATGGCCCCCGTACATCCCGCATCCCCGGCATCGGCGGTGAGGACGCGGCTGGTGTCCTGGTCCGCCGTGCCGGGGCGAGCCCTTCTCGCCCCAGAAATGTGGCCGGCGCGGCGCATCGTCGGCGAATCGCTCCTGAGCCTGGCGCTCGCGCTGCTGGCGGTGGGCGCGGGGCTCGCGGACGACATGAGCACGGTGCAGGCCGTCGGTATCGCGCTGGTGGCCGGACTGTTGTCGCTCCTGCGCCGGGGGCTGCCCGCGTCCGTGCTGCTGGCGGCCGCGGTCGGCTCGGCGCCGCTCTCCGGCTTCGCGCCCCTCCTCCTCGTCGTCGCCTGGTCGGCCGGGCGGCGGATCGACGGGCTCGGCAGGGCGTGCGGCGTCTTCGGCCTGGCCTATGCCCTCTGCCTCGGCCTGACCGCCGTGTGGGAGCAGACGCACGTGACGTTGCCGATCCTGGGCATCGCCGGGACGTTCATACTGCTCGCGCTCGTCGTTCCGGGGCTCGCGGGACGCTACTGGTCGCAGCGCCGGACACTGACCGACACCCTCCAGGAGTACAACGCCCAGCTCCTGCGCGAGCGGGCGATGATCGCCGGGCAGGCCAGGATGATGGAGCGTCAGCGCATCGCGCAGGACATGCACGACAGCCTCGGCCACCAACTCGCGCTGATCGCCGTTCACACCGGTGCGCTGGAGGTGGACCGCGGCCTGACGGGGCAGCAGCGGGAGGCCGTCGGTGTGCTGCGGGAGGCGTCGGTGGCCGCGATGCACGAGCTGCGCGACGTGGTGGGCGTGCTGCGGGACGGCGCCGACGCGCCGAGGGCCGGCGGGAGCCCGCGAGCCGAGGACCCCGGGCCGCCGTCACGCGGCGTGGCGGGCATCGACAGCCTGGCCGATACGTCCCGGAGCGCGGGCACGGCCGTGGAGATCCGGCGCTCGGGCGAAGTACGTCCCCTGGCTCCGACCGCCGACCACGCGGCGTACCGCGTGGTCCAGGAGGGCCTGACCAATGCCCACAAGCACGCGCCGGGGGCCGGGATCACCATCGGTCTGCGGTACGAGCCCGACTCGCTGGTCGTGGAGGTCGCCAACGGACCGGTGGCGGAGCCGGTGCGCGACGGTGTGGCGAGCGGGGGCCAGGGGCTGACCGGTCTCGAGGAGCGGGCACGGCTCGTCGGCGGCATGGTGCACGCGGGCCCGACGGCCGACGGTGGCTTCAGACTGGCCGCCGTCCTGCCGTACGCGTCGCCCGGTGACGCGAGGACGACGTTCGTCGCACCGCCGGACGACTTTCGGGAGCAGAGTTCGGCCGGCTCCACGGGTGAGAGTGATCCGGTCATCGACTGGAACGGTCTCCCGAAGGAGTTGGCCAAGGCAGTGAACAGGACCAAGAGGGGCAACGGCATAGCCATCGGGTGCGGAGTGGTGGCTCTCGTCGCCGTCGTACTCGTGATCACGGTGGTCGTCGCGGGGATCTTCCTCGTACGTGAGGCGGACAAGGCGATGATCGAGCCCGCGCAGTACGACGCCGTGAAGATCGGTCAGTCCGAGGAATCGGTCCGCGAGAAGCTGCCGCAGGGCGACTCGTTCATGAACACCGGGCCGGGCGACAACGCACCGCCGGTGCCCGACGGTGCGGAGTGTCTCACCCTCCTCTCCACGGACTTCGGGAGCGGCTGGGACGCGGAGCCGGTCTTCCGGTTCTGCTTCAAGGACGGCAAGCTGATCGAGAAGAAGTCCTTCGAGACGGCTTGAGGGAGCAGGAATCCGGCCCGGCAGGCAGGGCGATCGGGGATGATGGCCGGATGCCCGCAGAGATGACCGCTCAGGACCGCTCAGGAGAGTCGTGATCAGGGTTCTTGTGACGGATGACGAGCCGCTGATCCGTGCGGGCATCCGGATGATCCTCTCCTCGGCCGACGACATCGACGTCGTCGCGGAGGCGGCCGACGGCCGTGAGGCGGTCGAACTCGCCCGGTCCCAGCGGGTCGACGTCGCGCTGCTGGACATCCAGATGCCGGTCATGGACGGACTGACGGCCCTGGCCGAGCTGCGCCGGACGGCCCCTCAGGTGCGGGTTCTGATCCTGACGACGTTCGGGGAACGGCACAACGTGCTGCGGGCCCTGACCGGAGGAGGCGCGGGCTTCCTCCTGAAGGACTCGGCGCCGGCGGAGCTCATACGGGCGGTGCGGGCGGCGGCGGGCGGGGAGGCGTATCTGTCGCCGGGCGCTACCCGGCACGTCGTGGACTCGCTGGCCTCCGGCGGGGCCACCCCGCGCGCGGAGGACGCCCGCCGCCGGCTAGAGAAACTGACGGGCCGCGAACGCGAAGTCCTGGCCCTCCTGGGCGAGGGGCTGTCCAACGCGGACGCGGGTCAGCGCATCCATATGAGCGAGGCGACGGTGAAGGCGTATGTGAGCCGCATCCTCGCCAAGCTGGAGTGCGAGAACAGGGTGCAGGCCGCGCTGCTGGCGCGGGACGCCGGCCTCGGTGTGTGAGTGGGCCCCGAGGGCCGATCAGACCACCTGGATCACGTGCTTGCCGCGTACGCCGCCCGCTTCCAGCGCCCGGTGGGCGTCGGCGATGCCGGCGAGCGGGTGGACGGTGTCCACGACCGGGCGGACGGCTCCGCTCTCCACGAGACGGGTCAGTTCGGCGAGCAGATCGTGCTTCGGGTTGCCGCTGAAGAAGCGGACGCGTCCCCGGCCGTGGGCCGTGGAGGCGAGCACATAGCCGAGGCTCGCGGCGACGCGGTCGACGTCGAAGGCGATGGAGACCATGCGGCCACCCGGTGCCAGCAGCCGCCGGAAGGCGCGGAGTCCGGTGCCCACCGTGTCCATGATGACGTCGAACCGGCCCAGGTCGGACGGTCCGGTCGTCGCATAGCTGTGGACCTCGTCGGCGCCCAGCTCCCTGACGAGGTCGAGGTTCTTCGCGCCCGCGAGGGCGGTGACATGGGCGCCGAGGGCCTTGCCGAGCTGGACGGCGATGCTGCCGATCCCTCCGCTGCCACCGCGCACGAGCAGGCGTTCACCCGCCTTGAGCCGCGCCTTGCTCCGCAGGGCCGTGATGGCGGTCGTGCCCGCAGGGAGGGAAGCGGCTTCGACGAGGCCGATGTTCTCGGGGGCGTACGCGAGGTTCCGGGGGCGTACCGCCACGTATTCGGCCGCGCTGCCGAACGTGCGGGGCAGGACGCCCCAGACCCGGTCGCCTGGCCGCAGTCCGGTGATCGCGGGGTCCACCTCGGCGACCTCTCCGGCGAAGTCGAGCCCCGTACGCTGCGGGAAGGAGCGGCCGGTCACGAGGCGGACGCGTCCCGCGCGGCCGTGCAGCTCACCACCGTTGACGCTCACCGCGTGGACGCGGACCAGCACCTGGCCCCGCCGGAGTTCCGGTACCGGGACCCTGCCGACGTAGAGCACGTCGGGAGGGCCGTAGCTGTCGTAGAGCGCCGCGCGCATGTCGTTCATGTCCGTCAGGCTACGCACGTAACCGGACGCCCCCCTCCATTTGGCTGGAAGTGAGAAACATGCCTGATCAGACCTCTCAGAAGCGGCCCGGTGACGGCGCTCTGCGCGCCGATGCCAGGGAGAACCGCGACCGCATCCTCAAGGCCGCGCGTGAGGCGTTCGCCGTGCAGGGCATCGACGTCCCCGTCGCGGCGATCGCCCGGCGGGCCGGGGTCGGCGTCGCCACGCTCTACCGGCGGTTCCCGACCCGCGACTCGCTCGTGACGGAGGCGTTCGCGGATGAGCTCACCCACTGCGTGTCCGTGCTCGACGACGGGCTGGCGGATCCGGACCCCTGGCGCGGTTTCTGCACGGTGATCGAGAAGGTCTGCCTGATGCAGGCGGCGGACCGGGGGTTCACGCAGGCCTTCCTCACGGAGTTCCCCGGCCAGGCGGACTTCGCGCTCGAACGCTCCCGCGCCGAGGAGAATCTGGCCCTGCTGGTGCAACGGGCCAAGGACGCGGGCGGCTTGCGCCAGGACTTCGCACCGAGCGACGTCACCCTGCTGCTGCTCGCCAACTGCGGGGTCACGGTCGGCTCCGGCGAGGAGGCGGCCAGGGCGTCCCGGCGGCTGGCCGGCTATCTCCTGCAGTCCTTCCGCGCCGAGACGGCGGCCCCCCTGCCGCCGCCCGCACGGCTGGACCTCCGGCAGATCGGCGGCGCCACAGGATGAGGTCGCCGGGCAGCGCCCGGGGCTCAAGCCCTGGACTCCGAGCTGCGGCCGCGCGGCGAACGGGACTTCCACCCGGCGCCGTACGTCATCGGTGGGTACGGCGCAGCGGCCGGCCGGAGCGGACCGGCCACGCCCGGGGCGTGTGGACCCGGCGCTGAGACACATCCCGTGACCGCGCCGGGCCCGTACGGCTTCTACGCCGGGATCAGCCCGAGGTGCAGGCCCGGCCGTTCAGCTTGAACGCCCCCGGGTCCGGTGCCGGTCCCGAGGCCGAGGTGTTGAAGCCGAAGTCGACCGCCGCACCCGGCGCCAGGGTCCGGTTCCACGCCAGCGGTGTGGCACTGACCGTACGGCCGGACTGGTCGAACTCCGCGCTCCAGGTGTGGCTCAGCCGCTGCTCGCCGGGGAGCAGCCAGGTCAGTGACCACGGCGAGACCGGTTCCGAGCCGGTGTTCTCGACGCGGACCGTCACGGTCGAACCGCTGTTCCACGGGTGCGAGGAGTACGTGACCTCGCACGCGCGGGCCGGACCGGTCCGTCCGCCGTCGCCCGCGTCGTCCAGGTAGGAGGCGATGAAGGCCAGCGGCGCGTTCCAGTTGATGGTGATCTCGTTGGTCGCCCAGGAACCGATGTCGTCGATGTAGCACATGGCCGGGGCGCAGCCGGTCAGCTTCTCCGCGGCCACCGGGTCGCCGGAGGCGATCGCGGTGAGGTTGGGCCCGCCCGCGACCGAACCGGGCGCCGGGTTGGGCAGGGCGGGATCGTTCTGGTGCGCCCAGAAGCGGTGGTGCTGGTTGTGGGAGTCCCGCTCGCCGTAGCCGGTGACGTACGACTGGTTGAGGGGGTTGCGGCCGAGCAGGTAGTCGGCGCCTCGCAGCACGGCGTCCTGGTAGGCGGCACCGCCGGTCAGGTCGTGGGCCGTGGCCAGCACGATCATGTTGTTCAGCACCTGGCTGTTGGACCCCCAGACGTAGTCCTCGCCGTTGGGTGCGTAGGGGAGCCCGTACACCTGCGCACGGGACTGTGCGGCGTAGCGGTCGGCGGCCGTGGTGACGACGGAGCGGACGTCACCGAGCTGCGCCGAGGTGAGGCCGTTCGGCACGGTGGCCAGCGTGAGCACACCCAGTCCGCCGGTGGAGCCCCAGGAGATGCCGCCGCCCGCCGGGAAGACCTTGTCCGTGTCACCGTGCAGGTCGGAGGAGAGGACCGCCTGGCGGTAGGTGTCCTTGCCCGTCGTGGTGAACAGCTCGGCGGCCGCCCAGTAGAACTCGTCCGAGACGTCGTTGTCGCTGTACGCGCCGCCGCCGGTGCCGTCGTTCGGGTCGGCGAGCACGTCCGGGTGCTGCTTCGCTGCCGTCCACGCGGTCTCGGCGGCCCGCAGGCAGCGGTCCGAGAAGTCCGCGTCGAAGGGGGCGTAGAGCCGGGCGCACTGGGCGGCCGAGGCGGCGAGGTTCAGCGTGGCGGCCGTCGACGGGGGATGCAGTTCGCGCTGCTGGGGGTCGAGATGGGGCTTCATCGGCAGCCCGGTCCACTCGGCGTCATGCATCTTGTGGTGCGCCATTCCCGCCAGTTCCTCGCCGGCCGGGACCTGCATCCTGATCAGGAAGTCCATCTCCCAGCGCGCCTCGTCCAGGATGTCCGGCACCCCGTTGTCGCGCTCGGGCACCCGCAGCTCACCGTCGGCGAGCTCGGCCGACTCGGCGTTCGGGGCGGTGAGGGTGCGCTCGTACGTGGACATCAGCTGGGCCACCGAGATACCACCGTTGACCACGTACTTGCCGTGGTCGCCCGCGTCGTACCAGCCGCCCGACACGTCCAGCCGGTAGTCACAGACGCCGGCCTGGCAGGGGACGTCCGTGTCGCCCTTGTTGGGCGCGACACCGATGTGGCCGGCCGGGCGCGCGTACGCCTCGCCGACGAGCTCCGCCTCGATCGGGGTGCCGCTGCGGTTGTGGTAGAAGTACGCCAGCGCGTCGGAGCGCAACCCGTCGTACAGGTCGCCACGGATCGAGAACGGCTCGCTGACCTCGCCGTCGACCTCCACGGTGTAGCCGTCGCCCGCCGTGGTGAGACCGCCGAAGTCGAAGGTGTGGACCCGCTGATGCGAGCTGGGGTCCTCGCCCTGCACAACGGTCGTCCCGGTGGCGGCCGTCGAGCCGTCCCCGTCCTTCACCGTCCACGTCAGCGGCGCGTCGGCGTCGGTGACCAGGGTGCCGCTCTTGGGTCCGTGGGGCAGGTACCCGACCTGGTTGACGCGGACGGGCGACCCGGTGTCCGGTACGTACACGGGCGGTTCGGCCCCGCCCCGCAGCGACACGTCGTCCAGACAGAAGGTCGTCGCCCGCTCACCGCCGCCGATCTGCAACTGCACCGACGCGGCCGGAAGGTCCACCGAGGCCGTGAACGTACGGGTCACCCGTGTGGCGTCGGTGCCCACCGGATCGGCGGTGGCGAGCACCGTCGTGTACGGGTCGACCGCCTCCTGGACCCTGGTCTGGGCCGCCAGGGGCACGGTCGAACTGGCCGTGTAGGACAGCTCGTAGCTCTCGCCCGCGACGATCGGGACGTCGTTCTGGCCGACGATGACGTCCCAGGCGTTGGCCGTACCGGCGGGCACCTCGGTGCACAGCCGGCCGTCCGACACGGCCGTCGGCGCGTTCGCCGTCCACCACCAGGGGGCGGTACCGGCGGCGAAGTCGCCGTTGGTGATCTGTTCGGGGCCGGGTGCGGCTTCCTGGGCACCGGCCGTGCCGGGCACCGCCAGGGCCGCCGCGAACAGTAAGGCGGCGGCCGATGTCCCGAACACGCGTCTCCCGTGCCGGGATCGGGCGCGCACGAGCCGTGCGGAGAGTGGTGAGGCGTTCACCGGTGAGGCCTTTCGTCGACAGATGCGGTGGGTACGGGAGCGGCGCGACCATAAATGGGAGCGCTCCCACTCGCATTGTGGAGGTCCGCCGCGCGTTCCGCCAGGGTCATGACAGAACGGCCGGTTCGCCCAGGGGTCCGGGACGGACACGGCGGGCCCCGGCTTGAAGCTCCGGGACCCGCCGTGTACGAGGACTCGTTCGGAGACCCCGAGATCAAAGATCGAGCTAGACGAACGGGATCTTCAGGACCGCCGCGTCCGTGCCGGTCTGCACCTGGGAGGTGCCGTTGCCCAGCGCGTTCCAGATCTCCAGGCGGACCGTTCCGCCCTTGAGGTCGCCCAGGCTTCCGGTCACCGACCTGGTGCCCGCGGCCTGGGTGTACTCCTCCCACCCCGTGACCGGGTCGGTCGCGAAGTAACGGAAGGTCTCGGTCCGGTCGAAGGTGCCGTCGCCGGTGAGGTCGTAACTGACCCTGACCTGCGGGGCGAGACCCACCTTCGTGCCCGCGTCCACCCGCAGGCGGAAGGCGGTGGACGCGCCCGCCGCGAGCGTCCCGTCGACCTTCTTGATCTCGTAGACCGTCGGCCTGTACGGCGTACCGTCCCGGTTGACGCCGTCGGCCGAGGCCAGCGTGTCGGCTCCCGCCGCGCCGTCCGTGGCGGTGGTGAGGGAGCCGCCCGACTTCAGCCGGAAGGTGTTGCCCGTGGACGGGCCCGGCTCCTCGGGGTCCGGGTCGCCGCCGCCGGTACCCGTGCCGGTGGCCGTGGAACGGGCCGGTACGGAGAGGGTCGCACCGTCGGAGAAGGTGACGGTGCGCGCGGTGGAGCCGTGGTTGTGTGCGCTGTAGGTCCGCACGCCGTTCCTGGTGAAGACGGCGGAGGTCGGGATGTTCCCGCTGACGGTCATGTCGGGGGCGCCCAGGCTGTCGAGCGTGGTGATCCAGTGGTACGTGTGCGCCTTGGACTCACCCTGCTCCGGGGTGTAACCACCGTTGCCCGCGTCCCACTTGGCCTTGGCCGCCGCCGGATCGGCCAGTGACTCGAACTCCCACAGGAGGTCGCGCCACTCGACGGCCGGTCCGCCGTTCTCCCGCTGCATCTCCGCGATGTTCCGCTTGATGGCGTCCTTCTCGCGGGCCAGGTGCAGGGAACCACCGGTGACGGGGAGGACGTTGATGCCGTGGATCTCCTCCGGGTTCGCGGTCCACCAGGTGGAGTAGGCGCCGCCGCTGCCCCAGACCATGCCGACCGTGTCGTGGCCGAAGGAGGCCGGGAAGACCTGCTGGTCGGCGTCGAACCAGTACTGCGTGATCGCCTCGGACTCGGTGGTCAGCAGGAAGCTGCCGAGGTCCCGCAGCCCGGTGTCACCCGTCGCCGCGCCCCACAGGACGAGGCCCGCGCTGAGGTTGACGGACTCCGACGAGGACTCCTGGTTGTTGCCCGCCGCGAAGCCCTGGTGGCCGGAGGCCCAGCTGTGGCCGGCGTACACGTCGAAGCCGCGCAGGAACGGGAACGCGGTGTCCGTGCGACTGGGGTTGGCGGCGTCCCGCACCAGGGTCTTGACCATGGTCCCCCACGCGGAGTCCGCGGCCCACGCCTGGTCGTACTGGGCGACGATCGCCGCCGCGTAGACGTAGTAGCTGTAGTGGAAGTGGTGGTCGTTGAGCTCGGTGTCACTGCCGTACGAGGCCGGATAGCCGGTGAGCGTCTTCCAGTTCTTGTCGTAGCTGAACTCGGATGCGCCGCCCGCCGTGAACCACTCCTGAAGGCGGCCCTTCATCAGGCCGAGCAGCTTGTCCCGGACACCTGTCTGGCCGATCTGGTCGGCGACGGGCACCAGTTGGGCGAGGCGGCCGAGCGCCTTGCCGGTCCAGTACGTGTCACTCGCCCCGGAGAACGGGTCGGAGGCGTTCGCCACCTCGTTGAGGTATCCGGTCAGCCGGGCCTTGTCGACCCCGGTGGACGCGGGGAGGGCGGGGAGCACGCCCTGGTTCTTCTGGCTCGTGGTGAAGGAGGCCGACTCCCGCACCTTCATGGTGCCGCGCGGGGAGACGTAGGTGTACGGCGTGAGCGCGTCGGTGGTGTGCAGCCACTGGTGGCGGTACAGCGCCTGCAGCGTGCCGCGTTCGGTGCCCTCCTTGGCCTCCGTGGTCAGGCTGTACGTCGCCTTGACCGTGCCGCCGGTGGACTCCCAGGCCACCTGGGAGCCGGTGACGAAGCTGAAGGCGTACTTCCGGTACGTCGCCAGCGCGTCCGTGGACGGCAGCACGGCGAGCGAGAAGTAGTCCTTGCCGCCGAGGCCCGCGGTGATCGTGGAACCGGAGACGGCCCAGTCGCTGCCGGTCGGTGCGAAGAGGGCGTAGTGGTGGCCGGCGACCGTGATGCCGAGGACGTTGCCGTTGTCCGCGAAGACGGTGGGGGTGCCCGCCGTGCTGATGCGGGCGTCGCCGCCGGAGCCCTTGGCGTACACGAAGGGCATGCCGTGCCCGATGGTCGTGCGCAGGGTGCGGGCGCCGTCCGACCAGTAGGGGGTGACCGTCCAGTCGGACCAGGCGTCGGCCTTGGTGTCCGGGGAGTTCAGACCGCTCAGGCCGACGGTGAGGTCGGCCTTGTGCGCGTACTCGTACTGGCGGCCCTCCCCGACGACCGCGGGCGTGGTCGGGTAGCCGACCTCCAGTCCGCCGGAGGTCGCCTGGTAGGTCAGCGGGTGCCCGTACATCGGGGTGGAGTACGGGTTGTCGCCGTAACGCTGGTAGGCGAGCGAGGACCACCAGTCGTTGGTCGGGACCGGCTTGTCCCTGGCCGCCGCCGTGAGCTTGGGCGTGACGGGAGCACCGGTGTTGGTGGTGGGACCGGACGTACCGGCGGGGCGGCTGTCGGTGTAACTGCCGGAACCCGCGGGGATGGTGGCGGCTGCCGCCGGGGACGCGGCAGGGCCCAGACCCACGGCGGCCAGGGCGATGGCCAGGACCGTCGCCGCTGCTGGTCTGGAGAGGGAGGCTTGCATGGGCAGCACCTCGTCATGGGGGGCGGAGAGCTCTTGAGAGCGCTCTCAGGTGCCAAGGAACGTAAAACCTTTGAAACATAAGTGTCAATAGAGCTGACACAGGCGGCAGTTGGGCGTAACGCAGGGTCGTCATGCGTTCGAGTCTTGGCGAGGAAAGAGTCCGGGGGAGGCGCTCCGGGCGCAGGTCGTGAGAGCGCCGCCCGTCGCTCAGCTCCCGTCGTGCCGCCCCAGCGCGTCCATGAGCTCGCCCCGCCGCCGTATCCCCAGCTTGCGGTACGCGTGCGTGAGGTGGGTCTCCACCGTGCGCAGGGCCAGGTGTAGCAGCTCGGCGATCTCCGTGTTCGTGCGTCCCTCGGCCGCGAGTTCGGCGATGCGGCGTTCACTTCCCGTCAGGGCGGCGGAGCCGGTGCGGGCGGGGGTGCGGTGGCGCGCCCCTCCCTCGCGCAGGGCCTCACCGGCCAGGGCGTGCAGCCGTACGGCACCCTTGCGTTCCGCCCGTTCCGCCGCCTCGCGCAGGGAGTCGCGGGCGCGGGCCCGCTCTCCGGCGGCGATGAGCTGGCGGCCCTGTGCGAGCAGCGCCGGGATCAGTTCCATGTCGAGGTCGGACGGGGCGTCCCGTAAGACACGTACCGCCTCCCCCGCCAGTTCCAGGCCGCGCCGCCCCCCGGTCACGGCGCCCAGCACGCGCAGGGCGCGGCCCACCGTGCGCGGGGTGTTCCACACCTGGGCCAGCCGCAGTTCCTCCTCCGCCAGGGCCACGGCCTCCCGCGCCCTGCCCGGCCCGGTACGGCGCTCGGCGACGGCGGTCCGCCACGGGGTGACGACGGGGCTGATCACTTCGCGCGCCAACTGGCCGCGCCCGCACTCGAGCAGGTCGTGGAGCGCTCCCGCCTCGTCGCCGACGGCGGCCCGCAGCACACCCCGGGCGTAGAGGAAACGATTCAGTTCCCAGGAGTCCGGCGCCCGGCGCAGATCGAACGCCGCCGCGAACCGCTGTGCCTCATCGGTGCGGTCGGCGTGCACGAGCGCCATCAGCACGTGCGCGTCGGTGTTGGTGGGGCCCGCTCCGGCCCGCACGCCACCCGGGTCCGCGCCGCCCGGGCCCGTGCCACCCGGGCCCGTGCCGCCCGCGCCGTCGGTGAGCAGCCGGGCGTGGTCGCCCCGGGCCGCGGCGATGTCGGCGCGGATGTCGACCAGCGCCTGGTGCATCGGGTGCAGCAAGGAGGAGCGCTGCAGGGCAAGGCCGCGTTCCACCAGCTGTTCCGCCTCGTCGAGTTCGTCGGCCCACTGGGCGACGGTGGCGGCCGTGCACACCAGGAAGGGCTCGCCGAACGGGTCGGCCGGCTCGGCCAGCAGGGCGTGCAGCCGCTTCATCGCGTCCTGGGCCGAGAGCAGCCCGGCTGTCGCCGCATGCCGCACGAGCAGGGCCTGTCCGGCGGTGCCGACCAGGTCCGGGGACCGCCCGGCAGCCTCACCCAGCCACCGGTACGCCTCCCGTCGCTGGGCCTGTTCGTAGTCGGAGAGCATCACCGAGGCGATCCGCACGCTGCGGGCCGGCCCCGGGTGTCCCGACAGTCCGGCCTCGGTGCGGCGCAGCACCTCCATGGCCGTACGGACCTCGCCCTGACCGGCGAGGGCGGTGCCGAGGGCGATGGCGGTGTGCACCCGGTCGCGGGGCTCGCCCCCCAGGTGCAGGGCCTCGCCCAGTCGCGAGATCGCCGCACCGGCGTCGGCGCAGAGGTATTCCAAGGAGCCCAGCTCGGTCAGCAGCCGCTGTCTGAGCGCGTCGGGCAGCGGCTCGTCGAGCGCCCGGCGCAGATAGCCGACGGCGTCGCCTGGCCGCGAGGCGTCGACGGCGACCGTCGTCGCGTCCCGCAGGACGCGCAGCGCCCACGGCTTGCCGACGACAGGGGCGCGCAACAGATGCCGGGCGATCGCCTCGACCCGCACGCCCCGGTACAGCAGCGCTTCGGCGGCCGCCAGGTGCACGGCCTGCCGCCGCGCGGTCGGCCAGTCGGTGAGCACCGCGTCCCGCAACAGCGGGTGGGCGTAGCGGCGTCTCCCGGCCGCGTCGAGGCGCAGCAGTCCGAGCCGGGTCATCGCGGTGAGCCAGCCCGCGACCCGGGCCGGGTCGGCCCCGGACGCCTCGGCGAGGAGGGCCGGCGGATCGACGGCCTGGTCCGTCGCGTCCGGTGTCCCGACCTCTTCCAGCGCGGCGAGGGTGCGGGCCACCTCGGCCGTCGCCGGGCCCGCGCTGTCCAGCCACCAGGAGACGGCCGCCGGGTACGCCCCCGGGTACAGGGCGGCACAGGTGTCCGGGAGCGGGTGCGGTGGAGTGCCGCGCAGATCCTCCGACAGGGCGTGCAGCAACAGCGGATGACCCGCTCCGGCCCGCACGCAGTCCGCCGCCCAGGCGGGGTCGGCGGCGGGCAGGAGAGTGGCGAGCAGCTCCGTCGACGCCGCATCGGTGAGCGGGGCGAGGGTGTGCGTGCGGACGAGGGACGCGGGGAGCGCGTGGGTGAGTCCTGCGGGCTGCGGGTCGATGTCGTACTGACGGCGCTCGGTGGCCACCAGGAGCACCGGCAGCCCTTCGATCCGGCCGGCTGCCTCCGCGATCCAGCGGCGGGAGGAGGGGTCGGCCAGATGGACGTCGTCGACGGCCAGCAGCAGCGGGGAGTTCGCCGCGAGCGAGCGCAGCAGCTCCCACAGGCGTTCGGCTCTGCGGTGGTAGTCGGCGGACGGCATGCCCGCGTACTCCGGTACGTGGCCGAGGAGTCGGCCGGCCGTGGAGAGGGGCACACCGGCGTCCTCCGGGGAGCAGCGCGTGCGCAGCACCCGCAGGCCGCGGCGCTCGGCGTGTGCGGCGGCGGCCTCCAGCACGGCGGTACGGCCCGTGCCGGTGGCGCCACGCAGCAGGACGAGGCCACCCGCGCCGCCGAGGGCGCGCTCGGTCTCCGCCGCCAACAGCGCCTGTGCGTCGTACCGTTCGCGCAGCGCTCGGGTCATCGGGCCTCCTCTGAAGATGATGGTGCGCGCCGTCCCCCTGTGAGAGGAGGCGGCGCGAGCCCAGGTGGCGTGATAAGACCCACACACACCGACGAGGAAACCGGTGAACCGGCGTCGGTGTGTCGAGGCTCACGCACACCGCCCCAGAGGGCCGTTCTCTTCTGCGGTTGCCTTCTTGACCTGCGATTATCCACCTTCTCGGCATGACGCCCGCAGAGGATTGTGCCCTTGTCTCGTGGTGTGCCTCGTGGTCGTCCACGATTGCGCGGGCCGCGGTGGCCGCAGAAAGGTGGATCACCTCCATCCGCTGTCGGTCGCGGATCCGTGAACAGAGGATTCCGCTTGCTCAGCTCACCCCGGACCACCACGGACACCTCCGCCATGGGGGCCCGGGTGCCCGTGTCCGTCACCGCTTCCGACCCGATCAGCCGTGAAGGTGCCGCCAGCCAGCTACGCCGGCACCCGGAGGTCGAGCTGCGCGAGGAGTCCCGCCCCGGCACGGTGGCCCTGCTGATCGAGGACAGCCTCGACGAGGCGGCACTGACCCGGCTGCGGCGGGTCGTGCGCAGCGAGGGAGCACGCGCCGTGCTCGTCGTCGACTCGATCCGCGAGAACGAGTTGCTGGACGTCATCGAGTGCGGCGTCGGCGCCATCGTGTGGCGGCGCGAGGCCACCGCCCACCGGCTGGTGCAGGCGGTGCTGGCCGCCGCCCGCGGCGAGGGCGACCTGCCCGCGGACCTGCTCGGCAGGCTCATCAACCAGGTGGGCACCCTGCACCGGGGCGGCGCCGGCCGGCAGGGAGGCCCCTCCCTGGGACTGACGTCCCGCGAGGTGGACGTGTTGCGGCTGGTCGCCGAGGGCTTCGACACCGGTGAGATCGCCGGGAAGTTGTCCTATTCCGAACGCACCGTCAAGAACGTCATGCACGGGCTCACGACCCGCCTGCACCTGCGCAACCGGGCCCACGCCGTGGCCTACGCCCTCCGGGAGGGCTACATCTGACCGTTGGGGCAACCGAAGGCGTGCCGCCCGGGCAGAACCGCTGTCCGGCAGCCGTCCCCGGCGTGCCTGGGGCAGGGGCGCCGGACCGGGCACGATCGTCCGGGTAAGGCTCCGGGCGGGGCCGGACGGACGACAGCACCACGGCAGGGCGGGAGCACGAGCGTGATCCACGAGGTGGACGAGGTCATCAAGGGCCTCCTGGGCAGCGGGGCGCTGGCAGGAGCCGGCATCGACGTGTCCTTCGAGGCACCCACCCGTGACTGGGCGTCCCGGCGCAATGCCCCTGTCATCAACGCCTACTTGTACGACATCCGGGAGGACGTCTCCCGGCGGCAGCGCGGTCACACCTCCGTGCGCGACGAACGGAACATCGTGGTGCGGCGCAGCCAGCCGCCGCGCTGGTTCCGGCTGTCGTACCTGGTGACGGCGTGGACGAAGACCCCGCAGGACGAACACCGGCTGCTGTCGGCCGTGCTGGCGACGCTGCTGCCCCGTGAGCTGCTGTCCGCCGACGAACTCCCGGGCTCGCTCGGGCGGCTGGGGCTGACGGTGCCGCTGACGGTGGCCGGCATCCAGACGGAGTCGCGGTCCTTCGCCGACATCTGGTCCGCGCTGGGCGGTGAACTCAAGCCCTCCCTGGACGTGGTGGTGACCGCGCCCTTCCCCGCGTTCCCCGAGTACGACGCCGGGCCCCCGGTCACCGAGGGCGCGACGATCCGCGTACGCGACCTGGACGGCGACGGCCCGGAGTCCGCAGGGCGTTCCCACCGGCCCCACCAGGTGGCGGCGGCCCGCGCCGCCCACGAGGAGGCGGCGGCGACCCGCCGTCCGGAGAAGCGATGAGCGCCCCCCACGCGGCCACCGAAGCACCGCACCCGGCCGCTGAAGCCCCGCACCCGGCCCCGGAGACCCTGTCCGGCCCTTCCGGCCCGCTGCTCGCCCGGTTGGACGGGCTGCGGCGAACGGTGGCCGCGCTGGTCGAGCAACGCTCCGCAACCGACCCGACGGCAGGCGACCCGCTGCGCGGCCTGTACCTGTCCGACGAGGCCGTGCGCCATCTGCTGGACACCTGGCCGGTCCCGGACGGCGGCGTACGGCCGGGGGCGCCGACCGGGTGGCAGGACGGCGGCGACGACCGGCTGGTCCGGACGGCCGCCCGGCTGCGGCTCACCGAGACGGACGCGGCCGTCCTGCTCATCGCGCTCGCGCCCGACCTCGACCGCACCTTCGAACCGCTCTACGGCTACCTCAACGACGACGTGAGCCGCCGCCGGGCCACCACGGGCCTCGCCCTGGAGCTGTGCGGGCTGCCCGGGCACCTGCCGGAGGCCCGTGCGCTCTTCCACCCGGCGTCACCGCTGCGCGCCCTCGGGCTGCTGGAGGTCGAGGAGCCCGAACGCCCCTTCCTCACACGGTCGTTGCGCGTGCCGGACCGGGTGGCCGCACACCTGCTCGGCGACGACACCCCGGACGCCGCACTGCTGGGCCGGCTGCACCCGATGCCGGACCCGCTGCCCGGCTCCGAGCCCGACGAGGCCTTCGCCCGGCAGCTGGCCGCCCGGCTGCACGACGGTCCGCTCACCGTCTACCTGCGCGAACACCGCGCGGGTGACGGTCTGGCCGCCCTCGCGTCCGCCCTGCACACGGCGGGCACCAACGCGCTGCGCTTCTCAGGCCCCTCGAACCCGGCGAGGCCCGCCGATCACTCCGACCACTCCGACCACTCCGCCGTCTCCGTCCCGCCCGGAACGTCCGAGGCCGTCGAGGACACGGTGCGCGCGCTGCTGCGTGAAGCACGGCTCGGAGGCCGGGCGATCGTGGTGTCCGGCCTGCCCGACCGACCGGGCCCGTTGGTCGAAGCGCTGACCCGGGCGACGGACGTGACCGTGCTGCTGGCGGACCCCCGCCCGTACGACCCGCTCTGGTCCCCGCACGACCCGCTCGTGGTCCAGGCGCCCCGGCGTCCGGCCGGCGGCACCGCCGTCTGGCAGGCCGCCCTGGGGCCCGACGCCGGCCATCTCGACCTGACCGCCACCGTGGCGCCGTACCACCTCGGTGGCGAGCGCATCGACCGCGCAGCCCGGGCCGCCCTGGCCCTGGCCGCCTTCGACGGCACACCGCTCACCGCAGCCCACATCCGGCTCGGCGCCCGCCAGCAGTCGGCATCGGGGCTCGAACAGCACGCCCGCAGGATCCACCCCGCCGTGGGCTGGCAGGACCTGGTCCTCCCCGACGGACCCCTCACCCAGCTACGCGAACTCGCCCTGCGCGCCCGCCACCGCGACCGGGTCCTCGGCGACTGGCGGCTCAGCGCGGGCGGTGGCCGCGGCCGGGGAGTCGTCGGCCTGTTCGCGGGCGAGTCCGGCACCGGGAAGACGCTGGCGGCGGAGGTGGTCGCCGCCGATCTGGGACTCGACCTCTACGTGGTCCAGCTGTCCTCGATCGTGGACAAGTACATCGGCGAGACCGAGAAGAACCTCGAACGGATCTTCACCGAGGCCGACAGCACCGACGCCGTACTCCTCTTCGACGAGGCCGACGCCGTCTTCGGGAAGCGCTCCGAGGTCAAGGACTCCCACGACCGGTACGCCAACATGGAGAGCTCCTACCTCCTGCAGCGGCTGGAGTCCTTCGACGGCATCGCGCTGCTCACCACCAACCTGCGCGCCAACATCGACGAGGCGTTCACCCGACGCCTCGACCTGGTGGTCGACTTCCCGTTCCCGGACGCCGGACAACGGCTCGCCCTCTGGCAGCACGGCCTGTCGCACGTCCCCTCCGCCGAGGACATCGACGCCACCCCCCTGGCCCGTGACTTCGAACTGGCCGGCGGGTCGATCCGCAGCGCGGTGGTCACCGCCGCCTACCTCGCCGCGGGCCGGGACGAACCGGTCGGCGCGGGCGACCTGCTGGAGGGCGCCCGCCGCGAGTACCGCAAGGCGGGCCGCCTGGTGCCGGGCGAGGCGACCTGGTGACGGCCGGCCCGTGACCCGGCCGGGGCGGGCCGTACGCCTCACACGGTCGACCTGACCGCTTCCAGCCCGAGTTCCAGAGGCTCACACGCCCACGTCAGGCAACGAGCTGGTGGGGAGCAGGAGCCGCAGGGGCACACCGGATGTCCTCGCGGCCCTCCGGTGGGTCCGCCCCTGCCACCCCGGCACCCCCACGGTCCACGGTCCGATCCGGGACGTGCGACCTCGACTGCCGTCGTCCGAGGCCCATTCGGGCCGACGGCCCCCTCCTTGGTCCTTCAGTCCGCGTTCGTCTCCTCGATGTCCTCAGAGCGATACGGGACATCCGGTCCAGCGTGCGCGGGGTCATGTGCGGGCTCCTCGGCACGCTGCACCGGCGCCGGCCCGCTCATCACCCGGCGCGCGCTCTCCTTGGCCTCGACCTCCGCCCAGTCGCTGGGGTCGGAGATCATCAGGCCGTCGCCGTTGTCGGTGCCGGGCACCGGCCCCCGGCTCTGCTGGCCGATGTGGTGCAGCTCCTCGGCGAGGACCTGCTTGTCGCGGCCGTCCCACACCACGTGCGGGAAGGAGGTGTACGCCAGTGCCCCGATCTCCGCCGCGGAGTCGAGGGCGGCGGCGTCCGTGTGGAGGCGTACGCCGCTGAAGTCCTCGCCGCCGAACCGGCCCTCCATCTCCTGCTGGAGTGGTGCGTCCAGCGCGCGACCCGGCGAACGCAGCACCTCGTGCACCGCGGAACGCTGGACCGACGGGCCGTGCCCACAGTTCGCGTCGTGCTCGTGCCGCTGCCCCTCGACGGCACGGGCCACCGCCGCGTTGCCCGCGGCACGCTGCAGTGCCAGCAGCGTGGTGGCGGGACCGGGCACGGGGGCGCGTCCGGCCGGGCGGCCCGCACCGGCCTGGCCACGGGCCTGGCCGGTCTCGTTTTCCTGCGCGCGCACGGGGGCTCCCTCGAAGACGGGTACACGAGTCCTCCCAGGCCTACTGGACACCGGTGCGGCGGCGGAAGGTACTCCGGGGCAGTCAGGAGGGCAACGGAAGCGCCGTACCCACGCCCTCTTGCCCCTCGGGGCAACAGCGGTGCCCTCGATCGGGCCCCGAAGGACGTTTCGAGAAACGCGCTTCGCGCGTGATGGTGAGACAAGACCTGTCTCGTACCCCGAGGAGAGCAGAGCATGCCGTCCTACCTGTCGCCCGGCGTATACGTCGAGGAGGTGGCCAGCGGCTCGCGTCCGATCGAGGGCGTGGGCACTTCGGTGGCGGCCTTCGTCGGACTCGCGTCGACCGGCCCCCTGAACGAGCCCACCCTGGTGACCAACTGGACGCAGTACGTGGCCGCGTTCGGTGACTTCACCGACGGGTACTACCTGGCGCACTCCGTCTACGGCTTCTTCAACAACGGCGGCAGCGCCGCCTACGTCGTACGGGTCGGCGGCTCGTCCGACGGCGCGTCCGGCGACACGCCCGCCGCGGTGGCCGGTTCCCGGTCCCCGGCCGCGCTGCCGACCGGTGAACCGCAGCAGCTGGGCACCTTCACGGTGACGGCACTCGCGCCCGGGCAGAACGGCCCGCTGACCGTCGAGGTCGCCGACCCCGAGGGCGAGGGCCCGGCCGAGCGCTTCAAGCTGGTCGTCAAGGACGGCGAGAAGACCGCCGAGACCTTCGACGTGACCGCCAAGAAGAGCGGCCGGAACTACGTCGTCACCCAGGTCAAGGAGCGCTCCAAGCTCATCGCCGTACAGGAGTCGGTTCCCGCCGCGCAGCTCGC
The DNA here is from genome assembly GCF_042871485.1 of Streptomyces sp. NPDC005791. Lineage (NCBI taxonomy): Bacteria > Bacillati > Actinomycetota > Actinomycetes > Kitasatosporales > Streptomycetaceae > Streptomyces > Streptomyces sp. NPDC005791. Next base: position 155,766 of record NZ_JBIAIP010000001.1, on the reverse strand, counting down.
CCGGCCCGACAACCAGACCGTGGCGCTCGCCGCCCCGGCCCCTGCGGCCCCGGCTGTCCCGGCGACGGAGAACGTCTCCCACCCGGGGCCCGCCCAGTACCTCGGCGACTCCGCCGACCGTACCGGCTTCGGCGGCCTGGAAGCCGTCGACGAGGTCTCGATGGTCGCCGTTCCCGACCTCATGGCCGCCTACCAGCGTGGCGCGATCGACCTGGAGGCCGTCAAGGCGGTCCAGCTCGGCCTGATCGCGCACTGCGAGCTGATGGGCGACCGCGTCGCGGTCATCGACCCGCCGCCCGGCCTGAACGCCCGCGAGATCAGGGTCTGGCGTCAGGAGACCGCCGGGTACGACTCCAAGTTCGCCGCCCTGTACTACCCCTGGATCAAGGTCTTCGACCCGTCGTCCGGCCAGTCACGCCTGGTCCCGCCGAGCGGTCACGTCTCCGGCATCTGGGCCCGCAACGACTTCGAGCGCGGCGTGCACAAGGCGCCGGCCAACGAGGTCGTACGGGGCGCGGTGGACCTGGAGATCCAGATCACCCGCGGCGAGCAGGACCTGCTCAACCCCATCGGCGTCAACTGCATCCGCGCCTTCCCCGGCCGCGGGGTCCGCGTCTGGGGCGCCCGCACCATGTCCTCCGACCCGGCCTGGCGCTACCTGAACGTGCGCCGGTACTTCAACTACCTGGAGGAGTCGATCCTGATCGGCACCCAGTGGGTGGTGTTCGAGCCGAACGACACGAACCTGTGGGCCCGCATCCGGCGCAACGTCTCCGCGTTCCTGGTCAACGAGTGGCGCAGCGGCGCCCTGTTCGGCGCCCGGCCCGAGGAAGCCTTCTACGTCAAGTGCGACGAGGAGACCAACCCCCCGGAGTCCGTCGACGTCGGCCGCGTGATCTGCGAGATCGGCATCTCCCCGGTCAAGCCCGCCGAATTCGTGATCTTCCGGCTCGCCCAGTTCTCCGGCGGCAGCGGGGAGCTGGAGGAGTAGGTCACCGGCCCACACCCCCAGCCCTCGTACGCGATCGGCGAGCACCGCGATCGACAGCCACTTCTCGGTAGGACGGACACAAGATGAGTATCGGCCAGGGTGACTCGTTCACTTCGCACAATTTCGGCCTGCAGATCGACGGCGTGATGGTCGAGTACCTCGCGGAGGTCAACGGCCTCAGCATCGAGCAGGACGTCATCAAGCACCTGCAGAACTCCGCACAGGGCAAGCCCGAGGTGAGCCTCATGCCGGGCACGCAGAAGGACGGGCAGTGCACGGTGGTGCGCGGCATGACGCCGTCGCCGTCGTTCACGACGTGGATCAACGACTCGATCGCCGGTCAGATGTCCACGGCCCGCAAGAACGCGTCCATCATCGTGATGGACTACGAGAACAACCCGGTGAAGCGGTACAACATGCGCAACGCCTGGTGCAGCAAGATCGACGCCAGTGCCCTGAAGGCCGGTGAGGCCTCGGCGCTGATGGAGACCGTGACCATCGTCTTCGAAGAACTGGTCATCGAGTAATGCGGCGCACCTCGGCCAGGGCCGCCGCGAACCCGCTCCCGGACGTACCGGCGCCCGTGGCCGTGGCGGGGCCGGAGCAGACACCTGCTCCGGCCCCGGCCGCCGCGCCCGCTCCGACGCCGCAACGGCTGCAGACGGAGTTCCCCTTCGAGCTGCCGCGTGGCTACGTCGACGAGGCGGGGACCGTGCACCGGGACGGCGTGATGCGGCTGTCCACGGCCCGGGACGAACTGATCCCGCTCCGGGACGTCCGCGTGCAGGAGAACCCCGCGTATCTGTCGGTGGTGCTGCTCGGCCGGGTCATCACCCGGCTCGGCACGCTGTCGATGGTGCACGACGGGACGGTGGAGAACATGTTCGCCTCCGACCTCGCGTTCCTTCAGGACTTCTACCGGCAGATCAACGCCGAGGGCCACACCCGGGCGGCGGTGGAGTGCCCGCACTGTTCCGAGCCCTTCGAGGTGGAACTCGGCGGGAGCCGCCTGGGGGAATCGTGACGTACGCGACCGACCGGCTGCACGAGGAGATCGCGTACGTCGCCTATCACTTCCACTGGGATCTGGACTCCATCCTGGACCTCGAACACCACGACCGCCGCCTCTACGCGGACCGGATCGCGTCCTTCGTGACGCGCGCCGGCGCGGAGGGCTGAGCCGTGGGCTTCATGGACCGGCTGCGCGGCCGTGCGGAGCACGCACCCGCACAGCACGCCGGCCCGGCCGTTCCGCCCGCTCCGGCCGGCGACGGGCCCGGGCCGGACTCCGGCGCGACTTCCGGCGCGATGCCCACGGCGGTCGCCGCCTGGACGGGCCTGCCGCCGATCCAGCGGGCCATGGACTCCGGGCGGCCGGCGGTCGCGGACGCCGGGTTCGGCGGACGGCTGCCGACCTGGCAGAACCCGTCCTTCACCGGGACGCCGTCCATCGGCGTCATGAACACCGTGCCGGACAGCCTCCTCTCGGGGGCGCTGACCGGCTCGGGCCGCCCGGCCACCGGGCTCGAAGGACCCTCAGGAGCCCTCCCGTTGGCGACGGGCACGGGAGAGACCGTGGTGCAGCGGGCCCCTGCGGTCCCGCTGCGGGCGCTGCCCGCGGCACGGCCGGCCCCGGCGCCGCAGGGCGCCGCCTCACGTGCGGCCGGGCGTACCGCGGCCACGCAACCGGCTGCTCCGCCGGCGCCCACCGCGTCTGCTCCCACGTCGTCTGCCGTACGGACCGTGCAGACCCGGTCCTCGGGCAGTCCGTCCGAACCGGCCACCGCCTCCTGGTCCGTGTCCTCGGGGGTCACGGCGCCGCCGTCCGCCACGGGGAGCACGGCCCGTGGCGGCATGCCTCCTGCGCCCGGCCCTCGGCCCGCCACCGCCGAGGCGTCGGCACCGGCCTGGACGTCATCCTCACCCGCGCCCGTACGGGCGGTGCGGGACCCGGGCCCCGTGCCCAGGAGCGCCCCGGCCCCGGCCCGCGGGGTCCGCGTGGCGCCCGTACCGCCCGCCTCGTCCCGGGCCCAGCGTCTGACCACGGCACCGGCCGTGCAGCGGCGGGCGCTTCCGGCGGCACGGCGACAGCCCACGGCGCCGGGCGCGTCCGGCAGTCCGCGCAACGGGTCCGGAGCAGCGGCGGCACCCGGAACCGACCGAGGGGGAGCCGGCGCGTCCGGCTCCCCCCGCTCCGCGCTCCCGCCCCGGAGCCCCGCGAGCCGTACACCGGCCGGCGGCGCCGTACAGCGCGCGACAGCACCGCGTGACACCGCGCCGGGCCGCCCCGGCGAGGGCGCGAGCACCGGGTCGCCCGGGACCGGTACGCCCGGGGGCGAGACGCCTGGCGCGGGGTCGCACGCCGCCGGATCGCCCGTTGCCGGATCGCCCGTTGCCAGGTCGCCCCGTGCCGCCGCGGGTCCGGGCATCCGGCCGGGCCGCTCCACGCCTGGACCGGAAGCGGCACCCGGCCGTCCAGGCACGGCCTCGGCCTCTCCGGCCCCGGCCCCGGTCCAGCGGGCCGTGGCCGACGGCTCGGCGCCCTCCTCCCGCGTCCCCCGCGCCGCGGCGGCTTCCCCTCCCGTACAGCCGGCCGGCCCCGGCGGCACCCCGCCGGTGGAGCCGGCTGCCCCACGCGGCCCCGCACGCCCCGTGGACACGCCCCGGGCTGCGCCCGCGCGCGCGGAGACACCCTTGAGCGCGCCCCGCGCTCCGGGCACGCCGAGCGCCCCCGTCGCCGCCCGAGGTCCGCACGACGCGAAGGCCGCGGTCCAGCGACGTGGCACCGGTACCGGTGGCCCCGGCGCACCGTCGGCGCCTGCCGGCGACCGCCCTCGCCCGTCGGCTCCCCCGGCGTCGCCGGACCCCGGTCCCGCACCGGCCGGGCCGGCGCGCACGGCTGCCCCGGCCCGCCGCGGTGACGGCACCACTGCCGTGCGCGCTGGGGGTCAGCCCCCGGTGCAGCGCTCCGAGGCGCGGCCCGCCGCACCAGCCGGCCCGGACGACACCGGTGCCGGGCGCACCACGTCGCCGGCCTCGGCCCCCGCCGGCTCCTCGGACGCGCAGGCCCCGGTCCGGGGCGCCGTACCGTCCACCCGTGGCCCGGCCGCCCCCGCTCCGCGCCCGGCCCCCGCTGCCGCCCCCGCCGCTCCTTCGGGCACGTCCGCCCCGGTCCAGCGTGCGGTGCGGGACGCCCACAGCCCGGCAGCGGCCACTGCTCCCCCGTCCGCCGCTGCCCGCCCGGTGAAGACCTTCCCCGGCGTCACGCCGCCGGGTGCGCAGGCGGCGCGGAAGGTGCCGGGCTCCCGCCCGGGTCTCGGCGCCCCGGTGTCCTCCTCGGCGGCCTCCGCGCCTTCCGCACCGGCGCACGTACAGAGGGCTCCTCGCACGCCGCCGCCCGCACAGGCCGCCGCCCCCTCCCCGGCCCCGACTGCCGCCGGGTTCCCTGCCGCAACGCCCCGTGAACCGCAGGCCCGACGTGCGGTGGCTCCCGCAGCCGCCAGGCCGCAGGTCCAGCGCGCCGCAGCCGCGGCCCCGTCACCCGCCGCCCTGTCACCCACCTCCGCGTCACCCGCCGCTCCCGCCCGGCGCCGCAGCCCGCTGGGTGCTCCGGTCAGCTCCACGCCCATGGACGCGGTCCCGCTCGTCGCCCCTCCCGCGCCAGGGACCAGCGGCTCCCGCGCCGCCGCGGCGCGGACGGCGCCCGCCGTCCAGCGGGCCGCCACCGCGGCCCCCGGCGCCCCCGCGCCGAGCGGCCAGGCCCCGCTGCCTCCTGCCCCACTGCCCCCTGTCCCCGTACCTCCGCAGCTACCCCTGCCCACGGCCGCCGTTCCGCCCTCCGCTCCCACTCCCGCCCCCGCTCCCACGCGCGTCCAGCGCAGCGCCGCCCCCGGGGCCGTACCGCTGCGCGCCCTCACGCCTCCCGGGGCGGCCACCGCCTCGTCCCCTCTCCCCGTGGCGTCCCTCACCCCGCCCCCGGTGTCAGCGCCGGAGCCGTCCCGTCCGGTCCAGTCCGGCAGCGCGTCGGCGCCCGCCGTCCAGCGCTTCGGCAACGGTTCGTCCCTCGGCGCGCTCGCCTCGGCAGCCGCCGGCACGGTGACCTCCGCCCTGGGCCGTATGCGGTCCCACCGGAGCGAGCACACCACCCCGCCGCCCTACGAACCGCCGTCCGGCGGCCCGCCCCCGGGCTCGCCTCCCCCGTACTCCCCGCCCGCCGGTGGCAGCGGCGTCCCGCCCGCGAACTCCCAGCTGCCGACGGACGATTCACCGCCCGGGTACACGGCTGTGCCGGCCGGCGGCTTCGACCCCCGCGAACTCACCGACTTCCAGCTCGACGAGCTCGTGCACCGGATCATCGGCCGCGTCACCCGCCTCGTACGCACCGAGTTGCGGATGGACCGTGAACGGATCGGCAGACTCCGCGACCCCCGGCACTGACCGGCGCCGTCCACCGGACGACGACCACCACCGACCTCCCCTCTCCGACGTATCCGACGAAAGGCCCACCCGCGATGCCCCGCCAGGACCCGGGCTCCACCATCTGGTTCACCCTCACCATCGACGGCGAGAGCCTCGGGTACTGGAACGGGTGTGAAGGACTGTCGTCCCAGGTGGAGATCGAGCAGCGCCAGGAGGGCGGCAACAACGGGTTCGTGTGGCAGCTGCCCACCCGCGTGTCCTTCTCCAACATCCGGCTGACCCGTCCGCTCACGCCGGACACGGCCAAGGTCGCCAAGTGGATCTCCTCCGTCCAGACGGGGATCAAGCGACCGACCGCACAGATCTCCGCCCTCCGCGCGGACGGGTCCCTGGTCGCCCGCTGGGGACTGATCGACGTACTGCCCGTCAGCTGGCAGGGGCCCAGCCTCGACCCCGCCAATCCGGCCGTGGCGAACGAGGTCCTGGAGATCGCCCACCACGGTTTCACGGACTGACGGCGCGGAGCAGAGAGGAAAACCCATGGCACAGAGCAGCAAAGGCGCCGGCAAGAGCCTCGTGCGCGCCGGGCTCGCCATCCACGAGCCCCCGGTGGGCACGAGCACCACACCCGGCGCGCTCATGCGGACGTTCAGCTTCGAGTTCAACCCGGCGCAGCTGTCGCTCAGCCAGCGCGCCCAGTGGAAGGCGACGCCGACCGCGGCCGTACGCGACGGCTCCAAGCCGGAGTTCATGGGCGCCGAGCCCCGGGAGATGACCCTGGAGATCTTCCTGGACTCCTCCACCAAGCCGACCGGCAACTCGGTGCTGAAGAAGGTGGAGTCGCTGCTGGCCTGCTGCGAGGTGACCGCCAACAGCATCGCCGCCAACCAGCCCTCGCCGCCCTGGGTGGTCTTCCAGTGGGGCTCGTTCTCCACGGCCCGCTTCACCGCGTACGTGAGCTCCATCGAGGCGTCGTACAGCCTCTTCGGTACCACCGGCGTCCCCATCCGGGCCACCTGCCAGGTGCAGCTGCACGAGATCCCCGGCAAGACCAAGGGCCAGAACCCGACGTCAGGCGCGCTCACCGCCCAGCGTGTGCACCGGGTCGTCGCGGGCGACTCGCTCCAGTCGCTGGCGTGGCGCGAGTACGGCAACGCCACCGCGTGGCGCGCGATCGCCGAGGCCAACGGCATCGACGACCCGTCACGCCTTCCCTCCGGCACCGAACTCGTGCTGCCCGCCGCGGAGGAGGTGGGTCACTGATGGTGCAGACCGCTTTCTCCAGCATCATGCAGGTCACCCTCGACGGGGCGAAACTGCCCCCCGTCATCGCCCCGATGCTCGTCGAGGGCTGGGTCGACCAGGGTGCCGGTGTTCCCGCGGCGTTCCGGCTCACCTTCCGCGACCCGTACCACCTGGTCCTGGGCGAGCTGAAGGTGAAGTTCGGCACCCGGGTTGTCCTCACCCCGATCGCGGACGGCCAGGGCATCGGCAAGCCGCTGATGACCGGCGAGGTCACGGGTATGGAGGCCGACTACGACGGCACCGGCAGCTTCACCGTGATCCGCGGATACGACTTCGGGCACCGCCTGATGCGCCAGCGGCGGGTGGCGGCGTACCGCAACCAGTCCGCCTCCGACATCGCCCGCAAGCTGGCCCGCATGGACGGGGTGCCCGTCGGCCGGATCCAGCCGACGAAGGGCGCGTACGGCTTCATCAGCCAGTCCAACGTCACCGACTGGGACTTCCTGTCCCGCCTCGCCGACGAGAACAACATGGTGATGTCCCTGGACGCCAAGGGGAAGTTCCGGTTCGTCCAGCCGACACCGTCGTCCGGCGCGCCCTCACCCGCCACCGACGGGGAGACGAGCGCCTTCGTCCTCCAGGCCGGCCACGACATCCTGCGGCTGCGGGCCGCCGTCACCGCGGCCGACCAATTCGGCCAGGTGGAGTCGCGCGGCTGGAACGTCACCACCAAGAAGAAGATCACCGAGGTCTCGCCGGCGACAACCGACCCGGGCATCAGCATCGGTCTCACCCCCGGTGAGGCGGCCGGCAAGTTCAAGGCCGCCAAGCTCGTCGAGACCAGCAACCCCTACGACAAGCAGGACGAGGTCAGGCACGCCTCGAAGGCCCTCGCCGCCGACGTCACCTCCTCCTTCGCGGAGCTGGAGGTCGTGGTGCGCGGCAACCCGGACCTGCGGCCCGGTGTGCCCGTGGCGCTCGCCGACGTCGGCAAGCCCTTCGAGGGGAAGTACACCGTCACCTCCGTGCGCCACGTCTTCGGTGACGGCAAGCACTACGAGTCCTGGGTCACCGTCAGCGGACGCCAGTGGCGTTCGCTGTACGGGCTGGCATCCGGCGGCGGAAACGCGGACAGCGGGAGCGTCCGGCTGCCCAGCGTCGCCAACGCCATCGTCACCGACGTGCAGGACCCGCTCAAGCAGGGCAGGGTCAAGCTCCAGTTCCCGTGGCTGGACGACACCTACGTCAGCGACTGGGCGCGCAGCGTGCAGCTCGGCGGCGTGGGGGGCGGTGGCGTCTTCCCCATGGACGTCGGCGACGAGGTGCTGGTCGCCTTCGACCGGGGGGCGCTGGACCACCCGTTCGTGATCGGCGGGCTCTACAACGGCCGGGACCTGCCCACGAAGGTCAACGACGTGCCGCTGCACGACGGGCTGAAGAAGAAGGCCACCCGGCACACCCTGTCCGACCGCCAGGGCAACCGCGTCGACCTGCTCAGCCAGCGGACCGGCGGGCGGAAGCAGGGCGTCCGGATCGCCGACGGTGACGACAGACTGACCATCAACCTCGACCGCACCAAGACCGAGATCACCATCGACAGCAAGGGCTCGGTCAGCATCACGGGCAGCCGCTCCGTGTCGGTGGAGGCGGGCACCGACCTCTCGTTGAGCGCACGCCGGTCGGTGACGATCAAGAGCGGCGGACCGCTCAGCCTCCAGGGGCAGGGCATGGTCAACCTCAGGTCGCTGGGCGGCGCGGTCAGCGTGAACGCGATGGGCGCCCTCAACCTGTCGGCGACCGGCGCCGCGTCGCTCTCCGCCGTGGGAATGGTCGCGGTCAACTCCGTGGCCAACGTGAACATCAAGGCGATCAAGCTCGACCTCCTCGGTGGCTTCTTCGTCAACACCATCAAGTACCCGTTCGGATGAGCGAACGGCCGTACCGGCGCTCCGGGTTCATCGGAAGAAGAAGGCAGGTGGCCCCCTGATGGCCGAACAGTTCGTCGGCTCCGGCTGGGCGTTTCCGCTGCGCATCGGACCCACCGGAGGCATCGCCCTCGTCAGTGGGGAGCGGGAGGTCGAGGAGGCCATCAGGCTCGTCCTGGCCACCGCCCCGGGCGAGCGGCCGATGCGCCCCGACTTCGGCTGCGCGATCCACGACCTCGTCTTCGCACCGGTCAACGAACAGACCGCCGGTCGCATCCAGCACGAGGTCCACATCAGCCTGGACCGCTGGGAACCCCGCATCGAGGTCCACGAGGTCGAGGTCACCACCGGAGCCGAACAGAACGTCCTGTTCATCGACGTGCGCTACTCGATCCGCGGCACCAACAACCCGCGCAGCCTCGTCTTCCCCTTCTACGTCATCCCTTCCCACGAGGAACCGGGGGCGCCGGGCCCCTCCGGTGGCCCCGGTGTCCCCTCCGAAAGCGACGGCTGATGTCCCTGCCCTCCCCCAACCTCGACGACCGCCGCTTCCAGCAGTTCGTCGACGACGCCAAGCGCTACATCCAGCAGCGCGCCCCGGAGTGGACCGACCACAACGTCTCCGACCCCGGTGTCACCCTCGTCGAGACGGTCGCCCACATGGCCGACCAGATCGTCTACCGCCTCAACCGGGTGCCGGAGAAGAACCACCTGGCCTTCCTCGACCTCGTCGGCATCACCCTCTTCCCCCCGGCCGCGGCCCGCACCGACGTGACGTTCTGGCTGTCCGCCCCGCAGGAGGAAGCGATACCGGTGCCGGTCGGCACCGAGGTGGCGACCGTACGCACGGAACGTGAGAGCGCGATCGTCTTCGCCACCGAGCGCACACTGAGCGTCGTGCCCTGCACGCTCCGGCACCTCGTGGTGCAGCACCGGGGCGAGCCCGTCACCGACCGGACCCCCGACCTCGCCGAAGGCAAGGACCTGCTCTGCTTCGCCGAGGCACCCGCCCCCGGCGACTGCATGCTGTTCGGCCTCACCGCCGCCGTCCCGCACTGCGCCCTCGCCCTCGAACTCGACAGTCGCGTCGACGGTGTCGGTGTCGACCCCCGGCAGCCCCCGCTCGTGTGGGAGGCGTGGACCGAGGACGGCTGGCGGCCCTGCGAGGTCGACCGCGACGGCACCGGCGGACTCAACCGGCCCGGCGACATCGTCCTGCACGTCCCCGGCGGTCACGTCCTCTCCCGCAACGGCGGCCACGAGGCCGGCTGGGTGCGCTGCCGGGTCACCGAACCCCATTCGGGCCAGCCCTTCTACGCCACCTCACCGACCATCAGGTCCGCCGAGGCCTACACCATCGGCGGCACCACCCGCGTCGTGCACGCCGAGACCGTGTACGACGAGGCGCTCGGCGAGTCCATCGGGCTGCCCGGCCAGCGGCTGAGGCTCGCCCACACCCCCGTGGTCGGCGACGACCAGCCGCTGCTGCTCCAGACCGCCGGGCACGACGGCTGGGAGGACTGGCAGGTGGTCCCGCACTTCGCCGCCTCACGGCCGGACGACCGTCACATCACCCTCGACGCCGCGACCGGCGAGATCGCCTTCGGCCCCGCCGTCCGCGAACCCGACGGCACCCTCCGCCAGTACGGCACCGTCGCGCCCAAGGGCTCCGTCATCCGCGCCCGCCGCTACCGCACCGGCGGCGGCCGGGCCGGCAACGTGGCCCGCGGCACCATCCAGGTCCTGCGCACCTCCATCCCGTACGTCTCCGAGGTCGTCAACCGGGAAGCCGCCCGCGGCGGCGTCGACGGGGAGACGGTCGAGGAGGCCAAGCTCCGGGCACCCATCACCCTCCGGGCACAGGAACGCGCCGTCACCCTGCGCGACTACGAGGAACTCGCCCGCCGGGCCGCCCCCGAGACCGCCCGCATCACCTGCCTGGAGGGCGAGGAGAACGAGTACGGGGCCTACGCAATACGGGTCCTCGTCGTGCCGCAGGCCGTCCCCGACCCCGGCGGCCGGCTCCGCTTCGAACAACTCGTACCGGGTGACGCGCTGCTCGACCGCATCACCCGTCACCTCGACGAACGCCGCCTCATCGGCACCAGGGTCGCCGTGGGCCCGCCCTACTACCAGGGCATCACCGTGGTGGCGACGGTCCACGCCTTCCGCGGCGTGGACACCGACCGCGTACGCCGCCAGACCCACGACGCCCTCTACCGGCACCTCGACCCGCTCACCGGGGGCGCCGACGGCCGCGGCTGGCCCTTCGGCCGCCCGGTCCAGTCGGGCGAGATCTTCGCCGTCCTGCAACGGGTCCCCGGCGTGGAGCTGGTCGACGAGGTCATCCTGCACCCCGCCGACCCGCTGACCGGCAAGCGCGGCGACCCGACCGACCGTATCGACCTCGAAGCCCCGTCCCTGGTCTTCTCCTTCGACCACCGCGTACGGGTGATCGGTGACGGGGCGTGACGACATGACGACCACGACCCGCACGGGAGGCCACCGATGAGAGGTTCCGTCGACGGCCTCGGCTCGTCCACGCCCATCGCGACGATGCTCCCCGCCGTCTTCGCCGACGACGATCTCGCCCAGCGCTTCGTCGCCGGACTCGACGACGTCCTGGCACCCGTCCTGAACGTACTCGACTGCCTGGACGCCTACTTCGACCCCGCCCTCACACCGATCGACTTCGCCCAGTGGCTCAGCACCTGGGTCGGCGCCGAGACCGACGGCACCGAACCGGAGGCCCGGCTGCGCGCCGCCGTGGCCGCCGCCGCACGTCTGCACCGCGTACGGGGCACCCGGCGCGGCCTCTCCGAGGCGGTGCGGCTCGCCTTCGGCACCGAACCGGAGATCTCCGAGAGCGGCGGTGCCTCATGGAACGCCCGCCCTCTCGGCCCCGTCCCGGGCACACCCCGCCCCCATCTCCACGTCACGCTTCGCCTCCCCGACCCCACCCCGGCGGACACGCACCGCCTGGACAGCCTCGTGGCCGCCGCCCGCCCCGCGCACATGCCCTACACCGTCACCGTGACGGCCACCGAAAGGACTCCGGAGAGATGACCACGCAGAACTGCGCCGAGTGCGGCACCCGCGCGGAACCGGGTCAGTCGTTCTGCGACGCCTGCGGCGCCGTGCTCAGCTGGGATTCGGCCCGCTCCCGCTCCGGGCAGGCCCAGGCCGCCGGCGCCTCCTCATCCGCGGCTGCCGGCCCGTCAGCCGGCTCCGCCTCCGCAGGGCCCGCCTCCGCCGACTCCGCCGGAGGCGGCTGGGACGGCTTCGCACGCCGAGGCGCGACCGGCGGCGCCGGCCCCTCACGCCCGCCGCGGGACAGCGACCCGGACCCGACGCCCCCGGCCGGCGCCGCGACCCACCACACCGGCCCCACCGGCGCGGCGACGACGCCCGGCGACGCCGGTCCTTCGGCCGCGACACCCGACGCCTCACGCCTGCCCCACCACCAGCGCGACACCTGGAACCCCGGACCGGCGTACGCCGCGGGAGGGGCTGGTGCGGCCTCCGCCTCCGACGCCCCGCGCCCGGGCGAGTCGGACCCCACCGTCCCGCTGCCCACCCCCGACGGGGGCAGCGCGGCCGACCGCGCACGGTCCCTCCTCGTCCCGGTCGACGAGCCCGACGCCGCGTACACCACGCCGGCTCCGGCCGTCGCTCCGGTCCTGCCCGGCCGCCCCGACACCGACCGGCCGCAGGTACGCGTCCCCGGCCCCCAGCAGGACACCGGCAACGGCCCGCCCTGCTCCTGGTGCACCACGCCCAACCGCCCCGACCGCCACTTCTGTGTCCGCTGCGCCATGCCGCTGGCCGACACCGGCGAACGCGCACCCGCTCCCCTCCCCTGGTGGCGCCGCCTCACAGGCTCCCGCCGGAACGAGAACCCGTGGGCCGGCGACCGGCCCCGCCTCCGCCGTGCCTTCGACCGCATCGGCACCTGGATCACCGTCGCCGTCGTCGTCACCCTGGCCGTCCTCGGCGTGACGTATCTCCCCGACGGCATCCAGGCCGCCCGGGACCACTTCGCCAAGCGCGCCATGGTCTCCCCCACCGCGTACAAGGCGTCCCGCTCCTGGACCGGCCACAAGCCGGAGCTCGCCTTCGACAAGCTGAACAACACCTGGTGGGGCCCCGGGGTGGTGCAGTCCGGCGCGGGGGAGTGGATCGAGGTCGACTTCAACCAGCCCACCCGCCTGCTGGACGTGATCATCACTCCCGGCGTGTCCACCCGCCCGGACCAGCTCGGGACGTCGGCCCTTCCGCACCACCTCGTGGCGACGATCACGACGAAGGACAGCAAGATCACGACCCGCCGGCTCACCCTGGATCAGGGCACGGGCGGCCAGCGGCGCTCCTTCCGCGTCGGCGACGCCGTCAAGGTGCGCTTCACCGTCGAGTCGGCCCACGGCGCGTCCTTGGACAAGCAGGTGGCCATCGCCGAGATCGAGTTCTTCGGCCCGTCGAGCGGGGACCGCACCTGAACCGGCCGCACGGCAACCGGTAGCACAGACGCGTACGACGCCGGCCCCCGGGACGAATCCCGGGGGCCGGCGTCGTACTGGTACTACGGGTGCAGCGGGTGCTGCGTGGAGCTGCTGATCCGAGGATCAGAAGTCCATGTCACCGCCCGGCATGCCGCCCGGAGCGGCCGCGGAGGCCTTCTCCGGCTTGTCGGCGATGACGGCCTCGGTGGTGAGGAAGAGCGCGGCGATGGACGCGGCGTTCTGCAGGGCGGAGCGCGTGACCTTCGCCGGGTCGATGATGCCCTCGGCGATCATGTCGACGTACTCGCCGGTCGCGGCGTTGAGGCCGTGACCGATCGGCAGGTTGCGCACCTTCTCGACGATGACGCCACCCTCGAGACCACCGTTGACGGCGATCTGCTTGAGCGGGGCCTCCAGCGCGAGCTTCACGGCGTTGGCGCCCGTGGCCTCGTCACCGGTCAGGTCGAGCTTCTCGAAGACGGCCGAGGCCTGGAGCAGAGCCACGCCACCACCGGCGACGATGCCCTCCTCGACGGCGGCCTTGGCGTTGCGCACCGCGTCCTCGATGCGGTGCTTGCGCTCCTTGAGCTCCACCTCGGTGGCGGCGCCGGCCTTGATGACGGCCACGCCGCCGGCCAGCTTCGCGAGGCGCTCCTGGAGCTTCTCGCGGTCGTAGTCCGAGTCGGAGTTCTCGATCTCGGCACGGATCTGCTTGACGCGACCCTGCACCTGGTCGCTGTCGCCGCCACCGTCGACGATGGTCGTCTCGTCCTTGGTGATGACGACCTTGCGGGCGGTGCCGAGCAGGTCGAGGCCGGCGTTCTCGAGCTTGAGACCGACCTCCTCGGAGATGACGGTGCCACCGGTGAGGATGGCGATGTCGCCGAGCATGGCCTTGCGGCGGTCACCGAAGCCCGGAGCCTTGACGGCGACGGACTTGAAGGTGCCACGGATCTTGTTGACGACCAGCGTCGACAGGGCCTCGCCCTCGACGTCCTCCGCGATGATCAGCAGCGGCTTGCCCGACTGCATGACCTTCTCGAGCAGCGGAAGGAGGTCCTTCACGTTGCTGATCTTGGAGTTGACGATCAGGATGTACGGGTCGTCGAACGACGACTCCATGCGCTCCATGTCGGTGGCGAAGTACGCCGAGATGTAGCCCTTGTCGAAGCGCATACCCTCGGTGAGCTCGAGCTCCAGACCGAAGGTCTGGGACTCCTCGACGGTGATGACGCCTTCCTTGCCGACCTTGTCCATAGCCTCGGCGATCTTGGCGCCGATCTCGGTGTCAGCAGCGGAGATGGAGGCGGTCGAAGCGATCTGCTCCTTGGTCTCCACGTCCTTCGCCTGCTCCAGCAGAGCGGCGGAGACGGCCTCGACGGCCTTCTCGATGCCACGCTTCAGAGCCATCGGGTTGGCACCCGCGGCGACGTTGCGCAGACCCTCGCGGACGAGAGCCTGAGCGAGAACGGTGGCGGTGGTCGTGCCGTCGCCGGCGACGTCGTCCGTCTTCTTGGCGACCTCCTTGACCAGCTCCGCACCGATCTTCTCGTACGGGTCCTCGAGCTCGATCTCCTTGGCGATGGAAACACCATCGTTGGTGATCGTGGGCGCGCCCCACTTCTTCTCGAGGACGACGTTACGGCCCTTGGGGCCGAGGGTGACCTTGACGGCGTCGGCGAGCTGGTTCATCCCGCGCTCGAGACCGCGCCGTGCCTCCTCGTCGAACGCGATGATCTTGGCCATGTGAAGTGGTCCTCCCGGACAGGGGTGGATTTCTCCGGACCGGGAGGCGCCCGCGACGGACGGCCAACGTGCTCAGTGGTTCCTTGCCCCACTGGGCCTGCGGGCCTCACCGGCCCGGTCCAAGTTTCTGTCACTCTCACCTGGAGAGTGCTAACGCCAATGATTAGCACTCGACCCCTTGGAGTGCAAGCGCCTTCGGCGAGGCTCGCTGTGGGAGCGGCGGTCGGGGGACGGGCGGGCGCAGGCGTTCTCGTGCGATGTGGACGCCCCGGAGGGGCGCACGGACGCACGTGAGGCCCGTACCCCTGATGGGTGGTACGGGCCTCACGTGCGTGAGTAGTGTCGTTGGCCGACCGCGCCGAGCTCAGCCGACGGCGAGCTTGACCATGTCCGCCTGCGGCCCCTTCTGGCCCTGCGAGATCTCGAATTCAACTCGCTGACCCTCTTCGAGGGTGCGGTACCCGTCCATCTGGATCGCGCTGTAGTGGACGAAAACATCCGCACCACCGTCGACCGCGATGAAGCCGTACCCCTTCTCCGCGTTGAACCACTTGACGGTGCCCTGAGCCATGCCTAACTCCCCTATTACTGGCCCTTGCACGAGCCCGCACTTCGCGGGCCCGGGTCAGAACTCACCCTCCGACAGGAGAGGGTGGCGTACGCCGGAACGCGTCGACCGCGGCCGAATGTATCTGCCCAACTGCCCTCTGCAACAGGTCAATCGGACGAGAAATCCGGGCACGCGCGAGCGCACGCATGAGGGCAAGTCATAGGATTCCGGGGCAAGTCGGGCCGGACAAAGGCCACTTACGCCACAAGGAGTGCACTCACTTTGGCTACTTCTTGTCGCGGCCGGGCGCGTTCTCATACGCGGGCGGCGCGGGCAGCGGCGGGGACTTCCCCAACTGTACCCCGCTCAACCATACAGAATGGCCCCCTCCGCTTCTCTCGCGGAGGGGGCCGTTCTGTTCACTCTGAGCGGCCGGCGGCCCGGCCGCTCCTCAGCCTCCGGCGACGGCCGGGATGATCGAGACGCCCGCGCCGTCCGGGGTCGCCGCGTCCAGGCCGCCCTCGAAGCGCACGTCGTCGTCGTTGACGTACACGTTGACGAAACGGCGCAGCTTGCCCTGGTCGTCCAGGACGCGGGCGCCGATGCCCGGGTGGTTCTGCTCCAGGGACGCGAGGACCTCGGAGAGGGTCGCACCCTCGGCCGGGACCTCGGCCTGACCGCCCGTGTAGGTGCGGAGGATGGTGGGGATACGGACCTTGACGCTCATGTGGGTGCCTTCCTCGGTCTCTCGGGTGGTCAGTTGGCGGCTGCGAGGCCCGCGTCGCGGAACGCGTCCAGGCTCGGCCGGATCGTCGCGGACAGACCGGTCGTCGGGGCCACCGCGTCGAGCGTCTTCAGCCCGTCGCCGGTGTTCAGGACGACGGTGGTCAGTGTCGGGTCGAGCAGTCCCGCGTCGATCAGCTTCTTCGTCACACCGACCGTCACCCCGCCCGCCGTCTCGGCGAAGATGCCCTCGGTGCGGGCCAGCAGCTTGATCGCATCGACGACCTGCTCGTCGTCGACGTCCTCGACGGCTCCGCCGGTGCGCCGGGCGATGTCCAGGACGTAGGGGCCGTCGGCCGGGTTGCCGATCGCCAGGGACTTGGCGATGGTGTTCGGCTTCTGCGGGCGCACGACGTCGTGGCCGGCCTTGAAGGCGGTGGAGACCGGGGAGCAGCCCTCGGCCTGTGCGCCGAAGATCTTGTACGGCTTGTCCTCGACGAGGCCGAGCTTGATCAGCTCCTGCAGACCCTTGTCGATCTTCGTGAGCTGTGAGCCGGACGCGATCGGGATCACGAGCTGGTCGGGCAGCTGCCAGCCGAGCTGCTCGCAGATCTCGTAGGCCAGGGTCTTGGAGCCCTCGCCGTAGTACGGCCGCAGGTTGACGTTGACGAAGCCCCAGCCCTCGCCGAGCGGGTCGCCGATGAGCTCCGAGCAGAAGCGGTTGACGTCGTCGTAATTGCCCTCGATGCCGACCAGTTCGCCGCCGTACACCGCGGCCATGACGACCTTGCCCTGCTCCAGGTCGTGCGGGATGAACACACAGGAGCGGAAGCCGGCGCGGGCCGCGGCGGCGCCCACCGCGCCGGCGAGGTTGCCGGTGGAGGAGCAGGAGAGGGTGGTGAATCCGAAGGCGCGTGCGGCCTCGACGGCGATGGCGACGACACGGTCCTTGAAGGAGTGCGTCGGGTTGCCGGAGTCGTCCTTGACGTACAGACCGCCGGTCACGCCCAGCTCGCGGGCGAGGTTGTCGGCCTTGACCAGCTTCGTGAAGCCGGGGTTGATGTTGGGCTTGTCCGCGACATCGGAGGGGACGGGCAGCAGCGGCGCATAGCGCCAGATGTTGTTCGGACCCTCGGCGATGCGCTTCTTCAGCTCTTCGGGGGAGCCGCTCGGCAGGTCGTACGCCACTTCGAGCGGCCCGAAACAGGACGCGCAGGCGAAAATGGGGCCGAGGTCGAAACGCTCGCCGCATTCGCGGCAGGAAAGTGCTGCGGCGGGACCGAGGTCCACGGCGGAAGAATTGGTGTTCGCTGCAACTGTCTGCACGGCCATGATGGCGGAGGCCCTTTCTCCTCATCTTCCTTGCGACGTATTTCGCCGCAAGACGGAATTGGCACCTTCCCCACCGTGACCTCGCGGTCGGCAGGAGGGTTGCCGGGACTTCAACGGGCCGTTCCCTCAGTCCCTCTGGATGAGCGCTATGGCACCGGACCATGGGTCCGGGCGTTTTTTCGCGGACCGACCCCGAGATGCGAGGGTCGTCCGCGTTGTTCAAGACTGTAACCGAAGCACTGGACGGTTGAGATAGTCGTCCGAACCGCGAGATGGATCACATACAGGGAGTATCGACCGTGCTGGAAGAGGTGGAATGCTGGCTGACCAGGCGTTCCTGGTCCGCCGCCGACCGCCCGCTCGACCGGCTCACGGCCGCGCGGGCGAAGGATCCGCACCGCTCGCGCGTGAGCGTCGTGCTGCCCGCTCTGAACGAGGAGGCGACGGTCGGCACGATCGTCGCGGAGATCCGGCGCGAGCTGATGGAGAAGGTCCAGCTCGTCGACGAGCTGGTGGTGATCGATTCCGGATCCACCGACGCCACCGCCGAGGAGGCGCGGCGGGCCGGCGCCCGGGTCGTGCACCGGGACGCGATCCTGCCGCGGATACCCGCCCTGCCCGGCAAGGGCGAGGTCCTGTGGCGATCACTCCTGGTGACCAGCGGGGAGATCGTCTGCTTCGTCGACGCGGACCTCAGGGACTTCTCCGCAGAGGTCGTCTCCGGGATCGTCGGCCCGTTGCTGACCGACCCCTCGGTGCACCTCGTCAAGGCCATGTACGACCGCCCGCTGGGCGAAGTCGCAGGCCAGGGCGGCCGGGTGACCGAGCTGGTGGCGCGCCCCCTGCTGAATCTGCACTGGCCCCGCCTGGCAGGTTTCGTCCAGCCGCTGGGCGGCGAATACGCGGTGCGGCGCTCCCTGCTGGAGCGGCTCCCCTTCCCGGTCGGTTACGGAGTGGAGCTGGGACTCCTCGTCGACGCGCTGCACACGGTCGGCCTGGACGCGCTGGCGCAGGTCGACGTCGGGGTACGCAAACACCGCCACCAGGACGGTCAGGCCCTCGGCCGGATGGCCGCCGCGATCTACCGCACGGCGCAGCTGAGGCTGTCCCGGGGACCGCTCGTACGGCCCGAGATCATCCAGTTCGAGCGGG
Organism: Streptomyces sp. NPDC005791; assembly: GCF_042871485.1. Taxonomy (NCBI): domain Bacteria; kingdom Bacillati; phylum Actinomycetota; class Actinomycetes; order Kitasatosporales; family Streptomycetaceae; genus Streptomyces; species Streptomyces sp. NPDC005791. Next base: position 137,184 of record NZ_JBIAIP010000001.1, on the reverse strand, counting down.
GCCCCGACGGTTTCCTCCCGCACACCCATGCGGTGGACACGGAGGAAAGGCCGCCCATGGGGGACATACCCGAGTACGCGTCGCGGAGTGCGGCGTAACGGTTCTTCGGGCCGCCTCCACGGTCACCTCACGTTTGGAGGCTTCCGTTACGGGCTAGGTTCGGGTACATGGTCTCCGAGCACTCCGCCCAGGTCCTCGTCGCGTCCAACCGCGGCCCCGTGTCGTACGCGCTGCGGGAGGACGGCACGCTCGACTCGAAGCGGGGCGGGGGCGGACTCGTCTCCGGCCTCAGCGCCGTCGACGACAAGCTGTGGGTGTGCGCCGCCCTGAGCGACGGTGACCGCGAGGCGGTCCGGCGCGGGGTGTCCGAGCCCGGCGTCCGGATGCTCGACATCGACGCCGGGGTCCACGCCGACGCGTACAACGGCATCGCCAACTCGGTGCTCTGGTTCGTCCACCACATGATCTACCAGACGCCGCTGGAGCCCGTCTTCGACGCGGAGTTCCGCCGGCAGTGGGCGTCCTACGAGGCGTACAACCGGGCCTTCGCCCAGGCGCTGGCCGAGGAGGCGGGCGAGGGCGCCGCCGTCCTGGTGCAGGACTACCACCTCTCACTGGTCCCCGGCATACTGCGCGAGCTGCGCCCCGACCTGCGGATCGGGCACTTCTCGCACACCCCCTGGGCGCCCGTCGACTACTTCCGGCTGCTGCCCGACGACATCGGCGAGCAGCTGCTCAAGGGCATCCTGGGTGCCGACCGCGCCGCCTTCCTGACCCGCCGCTGGGCGGACGCCTTCATCGGCTGCTGCACGGAGATCCTCGGCGGCACCGGCCACACCCGCATCGGGGTGCACGGACTGGGCGCCGACGCGGACTTCCTGCGCCGCCGCTCCCGCGAGACGGACGTGGACGAGCGCATGGAGGTCCTGCGGGAGCAGGTGGGCGCGGACCGGCGCACGATCGTACGGGTGGACCGCACGGAGCTCTCCAAGAACATCGTCCGCGGGCTGCACGCCTACCGGGCGCTGCTGGAAGAGCGCCCCGAGTGGCGGGAACGCGTGGTGCACATCGCCTTCGCCTACCCCTCGCGGCAGGACCTCGCGGTCTACCGCGACTACACGGCGGAGGTCCAGCGGGTCGCCGACACGATCAACGCGGACTTCGGCACGGAGGGCTGGACCCCTGTCCTACTCCAGGTCGACGACGACTTCGCCCGCTCCCTGGCGGCGTACCGGCTGGCCGACGTGGCCCTGGTCAACCCGATCCGCGACGGCATGAACCTCGTCGCCAAGGAGGTCCCCGTCGTCTCGGACCACGGCTGCGCGCTCGTGCTGTCCCGGGAGGCCGGGGCGTACGAGGAGCTGGGCGAGGACGCGATCGTGGTCAACCCGTACGACGTGTCGGCCACGGCGACGGCGCTGCACGAGGCGCTCACGATGGACCGCGACGAGCGGGGCGCCCGCTCGAAGCGCCTGGCCACCGCCGCGACGGCGCTGCCCCCGCAGCAGTGGTTCCTGGACCAGCTGGACGCGCTGCGGGGTTAGGGCGTGTTTCGAAAGTAGCGCCGTCCGCCCGACAGGCAGGCGGGACTTTCGAAACACGCCCTAGGGCTGGGTGAGCCGCCGGGCCAGGTCCCCCAGCAGCTCCGCCACCGCCGAGGGGCCCGGCAGCAACAGGTCGGCGCGATCGGCGAGTTCGGGGACCTCGGTGCCGCTGCACACCAGCAGGCCCGCGACGCCCTGGGTGCGGAGCTTCTCCACCGCGGCGTACGCGGCGAGGTCGCCGAGGTCGTCACCGGCGTACAGCACCACCTCGGCGCCGGCCTCCTGCACGTACTCCTCCAGCGCCACGCCCTTGTCCATGCCCGGCGGGCGCAGCTCCAGGACCAGGCGGCCCGGTTCGACGATCAGGCCGTGGCGGACGGCGAGGGCGGCGAGCGGGGCGCGCAGGACCTCGAAGGCGGCCTGCGGGTCGGCCGCACGGCGGGTGTGCACGGCGACCGCGCGGCCGCCCTTCTCCTCGACCCAGATGCCGCTGTCCGTGCCGGTGCCCGCCTCCTCCAGCACTGCGGGGAGCTCCGCCCGGACGGCCTCCACGCCGGGGTCGGGAGCGGGGGCGTGCACGGTGGCGGTGACGGCGTCCCAGCGTTCGGCGCCGTAGTGCCCGAGGACGACGAGGTGGTCCAGGCCCGGCGCCCCGGCGAAACCGCCGTACCGCACGGCGGTGCCGGCCGGGCGGCCGGTGATCACGGCGACGGCGGCGACCTGGGGCGCGAGCGCGGAGAGGGCCGGGAGGACGGCGGGGTGGGCGCGGGACCGTTCCGGGTCCGGGACGATGTCGGCGAGCGTGCCGTCGAAGTCCAGCGCGACGACCGTACGGGCCGGACGGGCCAGGAGTGCGGCGAGGCCTTCGCGGCCGGCCTGGGTGGACGGGGTCGGGAGGGGATGTGCCGGGTTACCCATGGTCCGAGCGTATCGGTGACCGGGCGGACGGTGGGATCCGCGCCGCGCACGCGACGGACCTGTTCCGCGACGGTCACCCCGAGGCCAGCTGCTCCGCTATCTCCTGGATCCAACCGGAGGTCTTCGCCGGGTCGTCGAGGGTCTCAGCCCATGCTTCCGGATCCAGTTGGTGCTGGGCGGGGCCGGATTTGAGAGCGATGAGCAGGGCCCTGGCGGACTCCCGCATCTCGGCCGTGGTGGCGCCGCTCCCGGAGATGTCGGGGCCCGCGGCCAGGGCGTAGATCTCGCGTGCCATGGCCTGGCGTTCGCCCTTCGACACCTTCTTCCAGAACTTCAGGGCATGCTGCAACGACTCCTTGCGGGAGGCCTCCGCCGGGGTCTCGCCCTCCGGCGCCCAGCGCTCGGGGTGGCGGACCTCCTCGTAGCGCTTCGTGGCGGCGCGCAGTGCCTTGTACATGGTGACGCCGAGGACGAGGCCCGCCCCGGCCCCGGCCAGGCCCCATCCGACCGGGTTGCTCGCCAGCCCGGCCGTTCCCGCCGCGACCGCCGTCACGATGCCGGCCGCGGCCTTGGTGGACTCGCCCCCGCCGCTGAATGTCTCCTTGCCCATCTTGGTGAGTTGCTTCTTCTTCGCGTACCCCTGCACCGTGCTCAGCTTCTCCACGTCCTGCTCGGCGCGCTGGAGGCTCTCGGCGGCGTCACGGGCCTCCCCCATCGCCTCCCAGGCGGCGTCGACGGCCTCGGACACGCACTCCAGCCGTCCCTCGCCCTCGTGCTTCCAGTAGCCGTCCAGCGCGACGTACGCCTCGGCCGCGGCCCAGTTGGCCTGCTCCCGCGCCTCGTTCAGCCGGGCCAGTGACCCCGCGTGGACGAGGTGGGGATCTCCCAGCCCCTTGACCTGCTTGTACTTGCGGGCCGCCCCCCCGACGCGGAAGGCGGACCGCATGCCCTTGATCGCGCCGATGGAAGCGCTGGCGATACCGCTCGCCTCGGACGCCACCGCGGCGTCCGCCGCCTTCTGGATCTTGGTCACCTCCTTGGCGATGGCGGCGCTGTAGCTTCCCGAACCGGCGGCCCCGATGACCGCGTCGGTCCCCTTGGTCTTGGCCTTCTTCTTCGCCGTGTGGTGGCCGGCCCCGGTCTCGTGCTTCTTGGCGTCCTTCATGTTCTTGTACGCGTCCATGCCGCTGACCACCGCGCCGGCGGTCTCCGTGAGGAGGTTCCCCGACGCCGCGGAGGTCCCCGAGGCGGCGGCGGAGTGCTTGAGGCCCTCGTTGGCCGCGACGGTGGCCTGCTGGGTGAAGGCCGCGTTGGTGGGGGTCTGGACACCCTTGATGAACGTGTCGATGGGCTCGAGATTCTTCTTGAACCTGTCGAGGAGCCCGGCGATCCGGTCGCGATAGTTCTTCCTCGCTCCGGCGGACGCGCCGCCGTTCTCCGCCGTTCCCCCTCTCGCGGGGTCCCGGGCGCGCTGTACCGCCGCGGTCGCGGCCCGGTTGCCGGCGCGGGACTGCATCGCGAGGAGGGCGTGCTCCGTCGAGCGTGCGGACGTACCCCCGGCCCGGCTCCCTTCCCGACGCTGCCGGACCGACGCCAGGACGGCTGCGGACTGCTCTGTCGGGGGGCGGTGGACCGAGGTGCTCATGGACGTACCTCTCCTGTGACGGACCGGGCGACGGGAGAGTAGCCAGGCATGACGAACAGGAGGGGTGTGGCGGGGAAAATCCGCGGATCGGCTGCGAGGCGCGGACGAGGCCGTGTTTTTCGGCCCCGTTCCTCAGCGGCGCCCGCGCCTCGCCTCGCGGACCCGGCGCAGGCGGTTCACCGTGACCGGGTCCGCCTCCAGGGCGCGGCGGTCGTCCAGAAGGGCGTTGAGCAGCTGGTAGTAGCGGACCGGCGCGATGCCCAGCTCCTCACGGATCGCCCGCTCCTTCGCTCCGGGCCCCGGCCAGGACCGCCGCTCCAGGGCCAGCACCGCGCGTTCCCGGTCGGAGAGCGGGACGGCGGAGCCGGAGCCGGAGGGGGCGGCGGAGCCGGGGGAGTCGGCGGGGTCAGGGGGGCCGGCGGTCATGTCGACCAACCTACCTACTCCGCGCTCTCCGCCTGGCGGGCCTCGGCCGCGATGCCCACGAGCACGTTCTCCGGGCTGCCGCCGGGCTCGACCGCGGAGCCGATCTTCTCCTTGATCATCTCGCTGGCCTGCGCCCATGAGGTCTTGCCGAACGGGTACAGCTGCGAGTTCGGCAGTGCCGTCAGGAACGGGCGCAGCGACTTGTGCTTGTCATCGGTCTCCATGGCGGCGGACGCGCTCATGGTCACCGGCAGCAGGTCGTACTGGTCGGCGAAGGCCAGCACATTGGCGTCCTGATAGGCGAAGTCGAGGAACTTGCCGATCTCCACCCCGTGGCCGTTCTGCTTGAAGCCCATCATCCAGTCGGCCACGCCCATGGAGCCCTCGGTCGGTCCGTCGACACCGGGCAGCGGGACCATGCCGACCTCGACGCCCTTCTTCTCGGCCTCCTGCATCAGCGTCGGGTGACCGTTGAGCATGCCCACCTCACCCTTGGTGAACGCCTCGAAGGCCTTCGCCCGGTCGAGCTCCTTGGGTGCGACGGGGCCTGTGAGTCCCTTGCCGACGAGGTCGTTCTTCAGCCACTGGAAGGTCTCTATGTTGGCCTGGGAGTCGATGTCGTAGTTCCCGACCTCGTCCGTGTAGCCGCCTCCGCCGCTGAGCATCCACATCAGGGTCTCGGCCTGGGACTCCTCCTGGCCGAGCGGCAGGGCGAAGGGGTAGGTCACGCCGTCCTGCTCGAGCGCGGCGGCGGCGCTCCGGATGTCGTCCCGGGTCTGCGGGGCCCCGAGGTCGGCCTTGGCGAACAGCCCCTTGTTGTAGAAGAGGAGCCGGGTGCTGGCCACGAAGGGGAGGCCGTACAGATTGCCGTCGAGCTCCCCCGCGTCGGTGAGCGAGGGCATGAAGTTGGACTCGGTGCGGATGGAGATCATCTCGTGGGCGGTGTAGAGCTTGTCCGCCTTGGCGTAGTCGGCGTACGCCCCGATCTGCGCGATGTCGGGGGCCTTGCCGGCCTTCACCATCTCGGCGACCTCGCGGTCGACGTCCTTCCAGGAGTAGACGCTGACCTCGACGTCGATGCCGGGGTTCTGCTTCTCGAACTTCTCCGCGACGTCGTCCCAGTACTTCGCGGAGCTGTTCTCCGCACCGGTGCCGTATTCGGCCGCGACCAGCCGGAGCGTGACGTCGTCGCCTCCGGTGTCCGATCCGCACCCCGACAACGTTGCCGTCATACCGAGTGCCGCCACTACCGCGGTCAGACCCACAAAGCGCCGCTGCACAGCCCTGTCCATCCCTAGCTCGTTCGACGCGGGCGCCACCGGTCCGGCGACGGGTCCGCGATCCTGCTTCCCCTCCGAGGAGGTCTACACCACCGGTGCATCGACTCGGCAATCTAGCAGGACCGTTTTGTATGGGTGCCAACACTCCACGATAGTGGACTAGACCTTTTAGGGGTCGTCGGGCGAAACTGTCTCCCGTGAGACACGTCATCGCCCTCGATGTGGGCGGCACAGGAATGAAGGCCGCTCTGGTCGGGGCCGACGGCACCCTGCTCCACGAGGCGCGCCGGGCCACCGGCAGGGACCGCGGCGCCGAGGCCGTCGTGGAGACGATCCTGGGCTTCACCGCCGATCTGTACGCGTACGGCGGGGAGCACCTGGGCGCAGGGGCCGTCGCCGCGGGGGTCGCCGTGCCCGGCATCGTCGACGCGGAGCACGGGATCGCCGTCTACGCCGCCAACCTGGGCTGGCGTGACGTACCGCTGCGGAAGCTGATCGGTGAACGACTCGGCGGCATACCGGTCGCGCTCGGCCACGACGTCCGCACCGGTGGCCTCGCCGAAGGCCGGATCGGCGCGGGCAAGGGCGCGGACCGGTTCCTGTTCGTGCCGCTGGGCACCGGCATCGCCGGCGCCATCGGCATCGCGGGCACCATCGAGGCGGGTGCCCACGGGTACGCGGGCGAGATCGGTCACATCGTGGTCCGGCCGGACGGCCCGGACTGCGGCTGCGGGCAGCGCGGCTGTCTGGAGACCCTCGCCTCGGCCGCCGCGGTCTCCAGGGCCTGGGCCGCCGCGTCCGGTGACCCCGACGCGGACGCCGCCGACTGTGCCGAGGCGGTGGCCGCGGGCGACCCGGCCGCCCTGCGCGTCTGGCAGGACGCCGTCGACGCGCTGGCCGCCGGACTGGTCACCGCGCTCACTCTGCTGGACCCCCGCACGCTCATCATCGGTGGCGGTCTCGCCGAGGCGGGGGAAACCTTGTTCACACCACTGCGTGCGGCTGTCGAGGAACGGGTCACGTTCCAGAAGCTGCCTCTTATCGTCCCGGCGGCCCTCGGGGACACCGCCGGATGCCTGGGCGCAGGGCTGCTCGCCTGGGATCTACTCTTCACGGAGGTATCCGCCTGATGGCCGGACGCGCAGACAGCACAGTTCTCGCAGGTGCCCGGGTGGTGCTCCCCACGGGGACCGTCGAGGACGGCCGGGTGATCGTCGAGGGCACCCGGATCGCCGGCAGCACGCCGGAGGGCGCCCGGACCGTCGACCTCTCGGGCCACTGGCTGGTCCCCGGATTCGTGGACGTGCACAACCACGGCGGCGGTGGCGCGTCCTTCGCCACCGGCACCGCCGAGGACGTGCTGACCGGCGTACGGACACACCGCCGGCACGGCACGACGACCGTCGTCGCCTCCACCGTCACCGGTGAGATGGACTTCCTGGCCCGCCAGGCCGGTCTGCTCTCCGAGCTGGTCGAGCAGGGCGAGCTCGCCGGGATCCACTTCGAGGGCCCCTTCATCTCCCCGTGCCGCAAGGGCGCCCACAGCGAAGGACTGCTCCGCGACCCCGACCCCGCCGAGGTGCGCAAGCTGCTCGACGCGGCCCGCGGCACCGCGAAGATGGTCACCCTCGCGACCGAGCTCCCGGGCGGCATCGAGTCGGTACGGCTGCTCGCCGAACACGGGGTCATCGCCGCCGTCGGGCACACGGACGCGACGTACGAGCAGACCGTCGAGGCGATCGAGGCGGGCGCCACCGTCGCCACGCACCTCTTCAACGCGATGCCTCCCCTCGGTCACCGCGCCCCCGGACCGATCGCGGCCCTCCTGGAGGACGAGCGGGTCACCGTCGAGCTGATCAACGACGGTACGCATCTGCACCCGGCCGCCCTGGAGCTCGCCTACCACCACGCGGGCGCCGACCGGGTCGCGCTGATCACCGACGCGATGGACGCGGCCGGTGCGGACGACGGCTTCTACGAGCTCGGCCCGCTCGCCGTCGAGGTCAAGGACGGTGTCGCACGCCTGGTGGAGGGCGGCTCGATCGCCGGCTCCACCCTCACCCTGGACACCGCGTTCCGCCGGGCCGTGACGGTCGACCGGATCCCCGTCGAGGACGTCGTCCGGTCCATCTCCGCCAACCCGGCCCGCCTCCTGGGCCTGTACGACAGGGTCGGCTCGCTGGAACCGGGCAAGGACGCCGATCTGGTGGTCCTGGACGCGGACTTCGCGCTCAAGGGCGTCATGCGCCGCGGCGCGTGGATCGTAGGTCCTCACCTCGACTGACGGGCCGCGCCCGGCCGACGGCCCGTTGAACACGTAACGAAGAGACGGCGGTTGTCCCGGAGACCTGGGACGACCGCCGCCGCTTTGGCATGATCCCCAGGACGGCGCCGCGGGGAGACGGCGCACGGGAGTGGACTACCAGGGAACCGGGGGCCGGTGCGGGTGATACTGACCGTCACGCTGAACACCGCGCTCGATCTGACGTACGCCGTCCCCGCCCTCGTCCCGCACACCAGCCACCGCGTCGGCGAAGTGACCGAACGCCCCGGCGGCAAGGGCATCAACGTGGCCCGGGTGCTGGCCGCGCTCGGCCACGGCACGGTGGTCACCGGCTTCGCCGGCGGCGCCACCGGTGCCGTCCTGCGCGACCTGCTCGGCGCACTCCCCCACGGCCCCGCCGACGCGCTGGTCACGGTCGCGGGAAACACCCGCCGCACCGTCGCCGTCGTCGACCGCGCCACCGGCGACACCACCCAGCTCAACGAACCCGGCCCGCACATAGGCGCCGGCGAATGGACGGCCTTCCTGCGGACGTACGGGGAACTGCTCCCGGAGGCAGAGGCCGTCGCCCTGTGCGGCAGCCTGCCGCCCGGCATCCACGTCGGCGCGTACGCGGTACTGGTCCGGCTCGCGCGCTCCGCCGGCGTACCCGTCCTCCTGGACACCGCGGGCGAACCCCTGCGCCGCGGCATCGCCGCCCGCCCCGACCTCGTCAAGCCGAACGCCGACGAACTCGCCCAGCTCACCGGCGCCCGTGAACCCCTGCGGGCCACCCGTGACGCCCGCCGCCGGGGCGCGCACAGCGTCGTCGCGTCGCTCGGCGCGGACGGGCTCCTCGCCGTCACCCCCGACGGCATCTGGCGCGCCGCACCCCCGGACCCCGTACGGGGCAACCCGACGGGGGCGGGCGACTCCGCCGTGGCCGGGCTGCTGTCCGCCCTCGCCGAGGGGCTGGGCTGGCGGGACCGGCTGGTCCGCGCGGTGGCCCTGTCGACGGCGACCGTGCTGGCCCCGACGGCCGGCGAGTTCGACCGCACGGCCTACGAGGACCTGCTGGCCCGCGTCACCGTCGCCCAGCAGGCACCGGCGGCCTGAACCGACCGTCCGGGGGCGCCCGGAGAACACCGCGTCCCGGCTCGCTGGGCGATGACCGGGACGACGGTGGTGCTGGACCGAGGCGTATCAGCCCTGGACCTGACCCGACTTCAGCGACAGCTGGTCGAGGTTGGCGTCACAGGAGTCGCCCTCGTTGCACGACAGCATGAGCTTGTTCGAACCCTTCTCGAGCTGGACGTACGCGTACGTCGTCGTCCAGCCCTTCTCCAGGTCACCCTCCGCAGCGTGCGCGAAGTTCTTCATGTTGATGGAGCGGGGGTCCCCGTCGTTGACCGTGAGGGACGTCTTGGCGTCCCTGCCCGGCACGCCGTAGGTCACGTACAGCGTGTACGCGCCGCTCTCCGGGACCTCGACCGTCCAGGTCGCCGACCGGCCGACCTCGTTGAGGCTGATGTATTGCCCGTTGGCGCTCTTGGCGCCCTTGACGGTGTTGTCCAGGGAGGCCGTACCGCCGAGCGTGAGCGTCGCCGCGTCCTGCTTGGGCAGATCCACGGGCTCCTGGGACTCCTCGGCGGATTTCGTCGGCTCCGGGGACTCCTCGACCCCGTCGGCCGGGCCCGCCGACGAACCGGCCTCGGCCTTCTTGCCCTCGCCGTCGTCACCTGTCATCAGCGCGGCACCGATGCCGATGAGCACCACGGCGACCACGGCGACGGCCGCGATCAGCAGCGCCTTGGTGTTGGGTCCGCCACGGCCGGAGCCGCCGTTCCTGCCGCCTCCGCCGTACCCGGCGGACTGGCTCTGTGCGGTGGGCGCGCCGCCCGGGTAGGTCTCCGGCGCCGCGTACTGCGGGTTCGGCTGGCCGTACTGCGGCGGGGGCTGCTGGCCGTAGGCCTGCTGCGGCGGGACCTGCCCGTACTGGCGCTCGCCGACCGTCCGCACCTGGTTGTACGACGTTCTGGGCACGCCGGGCTGCGCGGCCGGGCCGGGGTAGCCGTAACCACTCTGCCCGGGCGGCTGTGCGCCTGCCGCCCGCCCGTCTTCGTACAGATAGCCGAACGGATCGTCGTCCTCGGGCTTGCTCGCGCCGTTGTTTCCGGCCGTCATCCCTGGGTCACTCCTCACCATGTCGCCAGCCGTCGCCGACCGGCCGAGCCTACCCCGAACGGAGCACGCGTCGAATTGCCCTCGGTCCCCGGAAAACCGGGCGGTGTACGGGAAGAGCCGGGGCGTGAACGTCATCCGGCTCTGCGGTGAACCTTCGACCGGGACCGCTTCTCCACGTACATCCGCTGGTCGGCGGAGTGCAGGACCTCTTCCTCGGTCATGCCGCACTCGGCCCAGCCGATACCGAAACTCGCCCCGACCCTGACTGCCCGGCCGTCCACCCGGATGGGCGGAATGATGGCGTTACGCAAGCGTACGGCCAGATCCGCGGCATCTGCCTCCCCGAGACCGTCCGCGAGGACGACGAATTCGTCACCCCCGAGCCGCGCGACGGTGTCACCGTCCCGTACGCAGGTCGTGAGCCGTCGGGCGACCTCGATGAGAACCGCGTCACCCGCGTGGTGCCCGAAGCGGTCGTTGATGGACTTGAAGCCGTCCAGGTCGCAGAAGAGCACCGCCAGCCCCTTGGTCCCGTCGTCGCGCTCCGCGTCGGGCGCCACGATGTGCACATGGTGGTCGTAGGGGCCGCCGCCCGGCACCGCCTCCCCCTCGTAGCCGTCCGCGCGGTAGCCGTGTGCCGAGCTCTCGAGGTCGCCGTACGCCGCGTCCAGCGCCTCTATGGCGGTGGAGGTGACCGCGTGGGGCCGCTCGCACAGCCGCGCGCCGAGCCGGGAGCGCAGTTCGGCACTGTTGGGCAGACCGGTGAGCGCGTCGTGCGAGGCGCGGTGCGCGAGGTGCAGCTCGTTGCGCTTGCGCTCCTCGATGTCCTCGACGTGGGTGAGCAGGAAACGCGGGCCGTCGGTGGTGTCGGCGACGACGGAGTTACGCAGCGACACCCAGAGGTACGTGCCGTCCCTGCGCCCGAGCCGCAGTTCCGCCCGCCCGCCCTCGGCGGACGTGCGGAGCAGGGTGCCGATGTCCTCGGGGTGGACGAGGTCGGCGAAGGAGTAGCGGCGCAGCACGGACGCGGGGCGCCCCAGGAGCCGGCAGAGGGCGTCGTTGGTGCGCAGCAGCCTGCCGTGCTGGTCACCGCCCATTTCGGCGATGGCCATGCCGCTGGGGGCGTACTCGAAGGCCTGGCGGAAGGATTCCTCACTGGCCCGCAGCGCCTGCTGTTCGCGCTCGAGCCTGACCAGGGCGCGCTGCATGTTTGCTCGGAGCCGGGCGTTACTGATCGCAATCGCGGCCTGGGAGGCGTACATCTGGAGGGCCTCACGGCCCCAGGCGCCGGGGCGGCGGCCGTTGCGCGGCCCGTCGACCGAGAGGACCCCCAGGAGGTCCAGACCTCCGCCGGAGGCGTACATGGGGGCGTAGAGGCGGTCCAAGGGGTGCCACTCGTCCTCGAAGCGGGGCTCCGGCCCCTCGGTGTGCCACTGCGGTACGTCGTCGTCGAGGAGCACCCAGCCCTCGGTGTGCGGTATGAACCGGAGCCCGTCCCAGGCCTCACCCATGGACAGCCTGCGCTCCCATGCCTCCCGGGAGCCGACACGGCCGGTGATCAGGGCTTCCGCGGCGCTGTTGCCGGCGAACGCGGCGACCACGAGATCGCCGTCGGGCCGTACGAGGTTGACGCAGCCCAGTTCGTAACCGAGCCCGCTGACGATGCCGTCGGCCACGGACTGCAGCGTGTCCGCCAGGCTCCGCGCCGTGTTGAGATCAGCGACGGCCTGGTGCAACTGCCGCATGGTCGCAAGGCGGACGTACGGCTCCGACTCGGCCTCCATTGCTCGCACTCCCTGAGACCTCGACAGCAACTCCAGGTTTCATATCGACGTACTTGTTGCACTGTCACGGCCACTGAATCACAGTGAGCTGTGCACCCGGTACACAGGGTCAACAAATATTGCTCTCTGTGACTCAAGTCACAACAGAAGGTGAGGGGTGCTCACGACCCCTCCTGAGGCCGCTGTTGTTTCCGGAAAGCAAAGCGGTGCACATGGGTTCCGGAGTCCTAGGACCTGACTGGTCCTCCGGCCCGATGCGGCCCCGCACCACGCGGCGCTAGCGTGCCCGGTGTGTTGCAGAAGACTTCCCGCACCCCGCGCCCGGGGGAAACCGTTCCCCACTCCGTCCCGCATGCTGAAGGGGTGAGCAACGACGAGTTCCGTGCCGCCCTGTCCCGCCTGGCCGCGGGCGTGGTGCTGATCACCGCCCAGGAACCGCCGCTCGACGCGCACGGCCGGGGCGAGGACGTCGGGATGACGGCGACCGCCTTCATGTCGGTCTCGCTCGATCCGCCGCTGGTCATGGTGAGCCTGCGCAACGACTCACGGATGGACGACCTGCTCGCCGAGCAGCCCCTGTGGGCCGTGTCGGTACTGACGGAGGGCCAGCGGCAGATCGCCGGGCGGTTCGCCATGAAGGGCCGGATCAGTGACCGGCTGCTGTTCGCGGACATCCCCTGCACACGGGGCGAGGTCACGGGTGCACAGCTGATCGGCGGTGCGCTGGCCACCCTGGAGTGCCGCACGGAACAGCGCGTCCTGGCCGGCGACCACACCCTGGTCATCGGCCGGGTGCTGACGGCGTCGCTGCCGAGCGCGGACGGCGAGCCCCTGACGTACTTCAAGGGCCGCTACCGGCAGCTGGGCTGACCGCGCCCCCGCCGTGGCCCGGCGGGCTCCTACCAGTCGCGGCCGGAGCGCCCGCGCTTCGTGTCGCCCCGCTGCTTCTTCTCCCGCAGTCGGCGCTCGTTGATACCGCGCGGGATCTTCTTCTTGAGGCGCGGCTTGGGCGGCGGCGCCGTGGCCTCCGCCAGGAGCGCGGCGAGCCGCACGGCGGCCGTCTCGCGGTTGCGCCACTGGGAGCGGTGCTCCGAGGCGCGCACGGACACGACACCGCCGACGAGCCGGCCTGCCAGCCGCTCCAGGGCCCGGGTCTTCCACACCTCGGGCAGGGATTCGGTCGCCGCGAGGTCGAAGCGGAGCTCCACCTGGGAGTCGCTCGTGTTGACGTGCTGCCCACCGGGTCCGGAGGACCGCGAGAAACGCCACATGAGTTCGGCCTCCGGCAGGGAGACCGAACCGCGGATGACATAGGGCCCGGACATGGCACCCATGTTCCCCGGCCCACCGGCCGTTCGTCACCTTGTTTTGCGAGCGTTCGTCCAGAAGTTCGGCAAAGAAAGTAAAGCGGGCAGGAACCTCGTGGTCTCTTGTCTGCGTTAGGACGGGTGACGGTAGCTTTCGTGATGGCACGAAGCCCGCACATGACGAGGAAAGGGACTTCCCATGGCTGTAAGCCTGTCCAAGGGCGGCAACGTCTCGCTCACCAAGGAGGCCCCGGGCCTGACCGCCGTCACGGTCGGCCTCGGCTGGGACGTCCGCACCACCACCGGCACCGACTTCGACCTCGACGCCTCGGCGATCGCGGTCAACCCGGCCGGCAAGGTCTACTCCGACGGCCACTTCGTCTTCTTCAACAACAAGGCGACGCCGGACCAGACCATCGTCCACACCGGTGACAACATCACGGGCCAGGGCGAGGGCGACGACGAGCAGATCAACGTCAACCTCGCGGGCCTCCCGGCGGACATCGACAAGATCGTCTTCCCGGTCTCCATCTACGACGCCGAGGCTCGCAGCCAGAACTTCGGCCAGGTGCGGAACGCCTTCATCCGCATCATCAACCAGGCCGGCGGCACCGAGATCGCCCGCTACGACCTGAGCGAGGACGCCGCCACCGAGACCGCCATGGTCTTCGGCGAGCTCTACCGCAACGGTGCCGAGTGGAAGTTCCGCGCGGTCGGTCAGGGTTACGCCTCGGGCCTGCGCGGCATCGCGCAGGACTTCGGCGTCAACCTCTGACGTACCGACTTCCCACGGGAGCCCCCGGCCTACCTCAGCCGGGGGCTCCCGTGCGCCGTCGGCCGGTCCACGCCGCCGATGCCGGGGACACGCGCCGAGCCCCGGGACGCACGGCAGTACGGCAGCGCCGGCACCTGCCTACCTGGTGACGGCCGCGACACCCGCCGCGGCGAACTCCTCGTCGAGGCCGCCGCTGGGCGCCCCCGCGACGCCGATGCCCGCCACCGGGGCGCCCTCGGCCCGCACGGGCGAGCCACCCGCCAGGAACAGGGTGCCCGGGATGTTTTGCAGGTTCGGGGCCTGCTCCAGACGCTCGACCAGTTCGGAGGTGGGCGCGTTCCAGGAGACGGCGGTGTACGCCTTCTTCACCGCGGACTCGGGGGACTGCGGGCCCGCTCCGTCGCCGCGCAGGGTCACGAGGGTGTTGCCGTCACGGTCGACGACGGCCACCGAGACGCGCTGGTTCTCCTTCTTGGCGGCGTCCAGGGCGGCCTGAGCGGCCTTGGTGGCGGCGGCTGCGCCGAACGGCGCGGGGCACTCACGCGGCATGACACCATCGAACCGTGCTCGACATCGGCTACTCCCTCTCCCGGCGCTTCCCGGACCCCCCGCAGACCGACTACCGCCGTGCGGACGTCCACGCCCTGCGGCACGACCTGTTCTCCGGGGACGTCTACCTCGCCGACACCAAGGCCGACCGCGAGGTGTCCACAGCCTGGGGATGGGTCCCCGTGCTCGACTTCGCGTGGGCGCTCTGCGACATCGTCGAGCAGATCGACCGCGACCCCAGGGGCAACCGCTCGCACCGCCAGCAGTACGCCGAACTCGACTTCACCGAATCGTCCGACCGCATGCTCTTCGAGCGCCGCTTCGGCTGGGTGGACGTCGAGGCCGACTGGATGCCCGGCGACGAGCCCCCGCTCACCTTCAGCCACTCCCTGCTGCGCCGCGAGGCCCGCGATTTCCTGCACGACCTGATCGCCGACCTCGCCGACATGCACGAAGGCCTCGCCGACAACCCCATCATCTGGGACCTCCAGGCCCGCTTCCCCCGCCTCTGACTGCGCCGGAGGCACGCCGTCGCTACGCCTCCACCCGCACCCCGATCTGCGCCGCGAACGCCGGAGCCAGCTCCATCAGCTGGGAGGGGCTGATCACCGCCCCCGACAGCCGCTCCACACCTCGCGCGATGTCGAGCTCGGCGACCGTCCGCAGGTCGACGGACTCCATCCGCACCGCACTGAAGTCGGCCCGCTTCAGCACACAGTCCCGGAACTCCACCCGGACCAGCTGCGCCTCCGCGAAGTCCGGCTCCGACAGCACACACCCCTCGAACACGACGTCCTTGAGCCGTGCCGTGCGCAGATTCAGGTAATCGATCTTCCCGCCCCGCACGAGCACCCGCTCGAGCACCGCACCATGGAGCTGTACCCCGCCCAGCCGCGCGTCGATGATCTCCACATCCCGCAGCGACGCCCCCGCGAGATCGGTGCCCACCCCCCGCACCCCCGTCAGCACCGAGTCGACGAACCTGGCCCGCACCAGCTCCGCCCGGTCCAGAGCGCAGCCGCGCAGCTCGCAGTCCATGAAACGCGCCCCAGGACCCGATGCGTCGGCCAGGTCCGTCTCCGCGAACCGCACACCGTCGTAATCCCCGTCGGGCTCCAGGCCCTCCCCGTCGTACACCGCGAGGGACGGCAGCCGGACCTCCGGCCGCCGCGCCACCGCCACCCCGTCCTTCGTGCCCCCGCCCCTGCTGCTCCTGTTGCCTGTGCGTGCCATGCCCCCCATCGTGACGCACACCACTGACAACGCCCCGGCCCGGTGTCACAGAACCCTCCGGCCGAACCGTCCTCCGTGCAGAAGCGCCCACCGCAAGGAGACTCAGCCATGCAGCGCATCCACATCGTCGGCGGCGGCCTCGCCGGGCTGACCGCCGCCATCACCGCCGCCGAGTCCCGGGCCCCGGTCACCCTCCACGAGGCCCACCACACCCTCGGCGGACGGGCCAGGACCTCCGAGGGCCCCTACCTCACCAACGAGGGACCGCACGCTCTGTACCGCCGAGGACCGCACTGGACCTGGCTCGGACAGCGCGGGCTCCTCGGCCCGATCGCCTCCGTACCACCCCGCGAAGGCACCCGCTTCCTCTTCCACCGCGATGGCGCCCTGCGCAGGACCCCACCCCTCGCCATGCTGCGCCTCGCCCGCCGCAGCACCCGATCGGCCCCCGTCGACTGCGACTTCCTCAGCTGGGCCACCGGCCGGGCCGGTGCGGCGGGCGCCCGCGCGGCGGCGCACTACATGGGCGTGGCCCTCTTCCACCACGACCCGGGTTCGCTGTCCGCCGCTTTCGTCCAGGAACGGCTCCGCCGCGCCACCGCGCTGCCCCCCGAAGCCCGCTACCCGGTCGGCGGCTGGGCGCAGCTCGTCGACCGGATGGCCTCACGGGCCTGGAATCTCGGCGTACGCATCGAAACCGACGCACGCATCGGCCCCCGCGACCTGGCCGGTCTCCGACGCGGCGGCCCGGTGATCGTCGCCACCCATCTGGACTCCGCCCGCGCCCTGCTGGAGGACCCCGCCCTGACCTGGGACAGCGGCCGGACCGCCCTGCTCGACCTGGCCCTGAAGACCCGGCGCGGCGACCCGTTCATCGTCTGCGACCTCGACGCCCCCGGCTGGATCGAACGGTTCACCGCCCAGGACCCGACCCTCGCCCCGGCGGGCGAACAGCTCGTCCAGGCCCAGATCCCCCTCGCCCCCGGTGCCTCGCGTGCCGACGCGGTCCGCCGCGCCGAGGACCTGCTGGACCTCGGCTTCCCCGGCTGGCGCGACCGCACCACCTGGCGCCGTGAAGCGCTCGCGTCCGGCCGCACCGGCGCCGTCGACAGGCCCGGCACCACGTGGCGCGACCGGCCCGCCGTCGACCGCGGCGACGGCGTCCTGCTCGCGGGCGACCAGGTCGCCGCCCCGGGTCTCCTCAGCGAGGTCGCGTTCAACAGCGGCATCGAGGCGGCGGCCCTGGCGATGAAGCTCCTCGGCAGGACCGCACAGGACCTCCCCCGCACAGCGGGGACTCCTTGACCTCAGGCCGCCCCGAGCTCCGCCAGCGCCCCGTCCGTCAGCCGGTACACCGTCCACCCGTCCTGCGGCCGCGCACCCAGCGACTCGTAGAACGCGATGGACGGGGCGTTCCAGTCCAGCACCGACCATTCCAGGCGCCCGTACCCGCGCTCCACACAGATCCGCGCCAGCTCCGTCAGCAGGGCCTTCCCGTAGCCGCCGCCGCGCCGCTCGGGGCGCACGTACAGATCCTCCAGGTACACGCCGTGCACCCCGCGCCACGTCGAGAAGTTGAGGAACCACAGCGCGAACCCGACCACGGCACCGTCGTCGTCCGACACCGCGACATGCGCGTACGCGGCGGGCCGCTCGCCGAACAGGGCTTCGCGCAGCTGCTCCTCGGTGGCGTTCGCCTCGTCGAGGGCCTTCTCGTACTCGGCGAGTTCGCGGACCATGGCATGGATCTCGGGGACATCCTGGGCAGTGGCGGTACGAATCATGGGCGCAGCCTAGGTGTATTGATCACGAGCGTTGTTGACAGTCTCGGGTCTTGAACATGGCGAAGACCTCCGATGTGGTGGAGCTGTCTAGGAACACACCACATGGAGGTCTTCGTGTCCCACCGTAATGCCCGGCTGACGGTCTTCGGGAGGCGTCTGCTGGTCGAACGTGTCGCATTGGGTCGTCCGGTCGCGCACGTCGCCGCTGAGATGGGAATCTCACGGGCCCGCCGGCGCGGGTAACGCGGCGGCGAACTCCTGCCCCGCAGCCCCCTTGTGCCTCTCCAGATGCACGACCAGGTCATCCGGAACGTCGGTCACCCCGCGAGCGTAGAGGTAACGTCCCTCCAGCGACTGGGCTGCACACGGACAAGCAGGGGAAACATGAACACCGTCAGTACCGTCAACGGCGGCATATCGTTCTGGTACGCGAACGAAGGCACCCCCACCCCACGCGAACCCCTGCCCGGTGACGCCGGCGCCGACGTCTGCATCGTCGGTGGCGGCTACACCGGCCTCTGGACGGCGTACTACCTCAAGAAGGCCGTCCCCTTCCTCAACATCACCGTCCTGGAAGCCAAGTTCTGCGGTTACGGCGCCTCCGGCCGCAACGGCGGCTGGCTCTACAACGGCATCGCGGGCCGCGACCGCTACGCCGAGCTCCACGGCCACGACGCCGCCGTCCGCCTTCAGAAGGCCATGAACGACACCGTCGGCGAGGTCATCCGCGTCGCCGCCGAAGAGGACATCGACGCCGACATCCACCACGGCGGCGTCCTCGAAGTCGCCCACACCCCCTCCCAGTTCGCCCGGCTCAAGGACTTCCACTCCGTCGAGATCGCCTTCGGCGAGACCGACCGCGTCCTGCGCGGCGCGCGCGAGACCGCCGAGCGCGTCCGCGTCTCCGGGGCCGTCGGCTCCAGCTGGACCCCGCACGGCGCGCGCCTGCACCCCGCCAAGCTGGTGACGGGCCTCGCCGACACCGTCGAAGCCCTCGGCGTCACGATCCACGAGTCGACACCCGTCACCGAGATCAGACCCAAACACGCCGTCACCCCGTACGGCACGGTCCGAGCCCCCTACGTCCTGCGCTGTACCGAGGGCTTCACGGCGGGCCTCAAGGGCCAGAAGCGCACCTGGCTCCCCATGAACTCCTCCATGATCGTCACCGAGCCCCTCACCGAGGCCCTCTGGGACACCATCGGCTGGGACGGCCGCGAGACCCTCGGCGACATGGCCCACGCCTACATGTACGCCCAGCGCACCGCCGACGACCGCATCGCCCTGGGCGGTCGCGGTGTCCCCTACCGCTACGGTTCGGCCACCGACCACGACGGGCGCACCCAGCCCGCCACCATCGAGGCCCTGCGCGACCTGCTCGTGCGCTTCTTCCCCACCACTGCGGGCACCCGCATCGACCATGCCTGGTCCGGCGTGCTCGGCGTCCCCCGCGACTGGTGCGCCACCGTCACCCTGGACCGCAGCACCGGCCTCGGCTGGGCCGGCGGCTACGTCGGCTCCGGCGTCGCCACCTCCAACCTCGCCGCCCGCACCCTGCGCGACCTGATCCAGCAGGACTCCGGACAAGCCGGCCCCACCGACCTCACGGCCCTGCCCTGGGTCGACCACAGGGTCCGCCGATGGGAACCCGAACCCTTCCGCTGGCTCGGCGTCCACACCCTCTACGCCGCCTACCGCACGGCGGACCGCCGCGAAGCCGCCTCACCCCGCCTCGGCACGGACCGCCTCGCGAAGGCGGCGAACCGCATCGCGGGCCGGCACTGACCGGGCCGCCCGCGGTACGCGGCCGTACGCCGTACCGCGGGCGACCCCGCTCTGGCGGGCCGTACGCCGACGGCCCCGCTCAGGCGGGCCGTACCCCGCGGGCAAGCCCGCTCAGGCGGCCTCCTCCGCATCCCCCGCCGCTCCCCGCGGCCCCCGGTCGCGGTGGATCGGCGCCGCCGAACCCGTGAGTGGAGCGCCCGTCCCACCGCGACGGGCCGCGACGATCTCCGCCACGATGGACAGCGCGGTCTCCTCCGGCGTACGGGCACCGATGTCCAGGCCGATCGGCGACCTGAGCCGGGCCAGCTCGTGATCGCGCAGGCCCGCGTCCCGCAACCTGCGCTCACGATCCGTATGGGTGCGGCGGGAGCCCATCGCCCCGACGAACGCGACCGGCATCCGCAACGCCAGCTCCAGCAGCGGGATGTCGAACCTGGCGTCGTGGGTGAGCACACACAGAACCGTGCGCCCGTCGGTCTCCGTCCCCCGCAGATAGCGGTGCGGCCAGTCCACGACCACCTCGTCGGCCTCGGGAAAACGGGCCCGCGTGGTGAAGACCGGACGGGCGTCGCACACCGTGACGTGGTACCCGAGGAACTTGCCCGCCCGCACGAGCGCCGCGGCGAAGTCGATCGCACCGAACACGATCATCCGCGGCGGCGGCACGTTCGACTCGACCAGGAGGGTGAGCCCACCCGGGCAGTTCGTCCCGTCCTCCGCGAGCTCCACCGTGCCCGTACGTCCGGCGTCCAGCATCGCCCGCGCCTCCGCCGCCGCCGTCCGGTCCAGCTCCGCGAAACCGTCCCCGTACGACCCCTCGAACGACCCGTCGGCATGCGCCAGAAGAGCCCGGCCCAGCAGCCCGGGCGGCCCCCCGACGACCCGGGCCAGCGCCACCGGTCCGCCCGAGGCGGCGGCCGACAGCGCCGACGCGACCACCTCCCGGACAGCCGACCGCACACCGACCGGCGTGACCATCACCTCGATCACCCCACCGCAGGTCAACCCGACCGCGAAAGCGTCCTCATCGCTGTAACCGAAGCGCTCGACGACGGTCCCGCCGTCCTCCAGGGCTTGCACGCACAGGTCGTACACCGCCCCTTCCACACAGCCGCCGGACACCGAACCGATCACCGTGCCCCGGCCGTCGACGGCGAGCGCCGCACCCGGACCGCGCGGCGCGCTGCCCCCGACCGACACCACGGTGGCCACGGCGAACTCCCGGCCCTCCTCGCACCAGCGGACCAGCTCACCGGCGATGTCAAACATGCAAGCCGGCCATCAGGACACGGTCGGGCCGGATCGGCAGACTGCGATGACGCACACCCGTCGCGTGCCAGACCGCGTTGGCGATCGCCGCCGCGGCGCCCACGATGCCGATCTCCCCGATCCCTTTGATCCCGACCGGGTCGTCCGGATCCGGATCGTCCACCCAGTCCGCCTCCACCAGCGGCACATCGGCGTTCGTGGCGACGTGATACCCCGCCAGGTCGGCACCGTAGAGCGCACCGGTGTTCCGGTCCCTGACCGCCTCCTCGTGCAAGGCCATCGAGATCCCCCAGATCATGCCCCCGGTGAACTGACCACGCGCCGTCAGCGGATTCACGATCCGGCCGGCGGCGAAGACACCGAGCATGCGCCGCACCCGCACCTCCCCCGTGGACACGTCCACCGCGACCTCGGCGAACTGCGCCCCGAAGGAATGCCTCTCCTTCTGCGCGAGCGCCCCGACGGCCTCCGTGGTGTCCGACCGTACGGTGACGCCCTCCAGCGGAATCCCGTCACCCAGGGCGAGCCGCTCCCGCAGCTCGTCGGCAGCGGCCGTCACCGCCCACGACCACGACCGGGTGCCCATCGAACCGCCGGCGATCACCGCCGGCCCGAAGTCGCTGTCCCCGATCCGCACACGCACCCGGCCGGCCGGCACCCGCAAGGCGTCGGCAGCGACCAGCGTGAGCGCCGTACGCGCCCCGGTCCCGATGTCCGCCGCACTGATCCGCACGGTGAACGTACCGTCCGCCTCCGCGGTCACGGCGGCCGTGGACGGCGCCGCCCCGGCGAAGAACGAAGCCGCCGCCGTCCCCGTACCGATCAGCCAGCGCCCCTCCCGGCGGACACCCGGCCGCGGATCACGGTCCGCCCAGCCGAACCTGCGGGCCCCCTCCCGGAAACAGGCGGGCAGATTACGCGTACTGAACGGCAGCCCCGAGACCGGACCCCGCTCCGGCTCGTTCCGCAGACGCAGCTCGATCGGGTCGAGACCGCACTTCTCTGCGAGTTCGTCGAGCGCCGACTCCAGGGCGAACGACCCCGGCGCCTCACCGGGAGCCCGCATGAACGTCGGACTCGGCACATCCAGCCGCACCACCCGGTTGGCGGTGTGGTGGGCCGGCGCGTCATACATCACCCGCGCCGGGCCCGCCCCCGACTCGATGAACTCATGCACCGTCGAGGTGAGGCTCAGACACCGGTGTTCCAGCGCACGCAACCGCCCCTCGGCATCCGCACCGAGCCGGATCCGCTGCGTCGTCGGACTCCGGTAACCCGCCAGCGAGAACGTCTGACGGCGCGTCATCACAACACGGACCGGCCGCGACAGCACCGTCGCCGCCATCACCGCCGCCACCTGGTGCGCCCGGACACCCTTGCTGCCGAAGCCGCCGCCCACATGCTCCGAACGCACCCGCACCGAAGCCGGATCCAGCGAGAAGAGACTCGCCAGCTCGCTCGCCACCCACACCGTGCCCTGGTTGGAGTCCACGACCTCCAGCCGGCCGCCCTCCCACAACGCCGTCGCCGCATGCGGCTCCATGGAGCTGTGATGCTCCTCCGGCGTCGTGTACTCCGCGTCCAGCACCACGGCGGACCCGGCCAGCTCCGCCTCCAGGTCCCCCTTCCCGGTCACCCCGGGCCCAGCGGGACCCGCCACGGCCGACGCCTCCGGGTGCTCCCCGGTGAAGACGACGTCGTGCGGCTCCTCCTCGTACCGCACCACCAGCGCCTCGGCCGCCTCCCTGGCCTGCTCCGACGTCTCCGCGACGACCAGCGCCACCGGCCAGCCCGCGTGCGGCACCCGGTCGTGCTGGAACACCGCGATGGTCGGGTCCGGCGGCATCCCCAGCATCCCTACGTAATCGGTGTCGACCCGGGGGGCGTTCCCGTGGTGCAGGACGGCGAGGACACCCGGCATCTCCAGGACTGCGGCCGCCTCCACCGAACGGACACGGCCCCGCGTGATCGTCGACAGGACCAGCCAGCCGTAGGCCAGTTCGGCGAAGGGGACCTCACCCGCGTAACGCGCCGCGCCGGTGACCTTGTCCCGGCCCTCCACCCGCGTGTGCGCCGTACCCACGGCGTTCGCCACCGTCGTCCCGGTCGTGGTCGTGGTCGTGGTCATCGGGCGGCCTCCTCGGCGAGTTCGCTCAGCATGGCGACGACGAGGTTGCGCATCAGTGTCACCTTGTATCCGTTGTGCGGCAGCGGCCGGGCCGCCGCCAGTTCGACGTCGGCGGCGGCCACGAAAGCCGCGGCATCCGCCGGCCCGCCGGTCAGAGCCGCCTCGGCCGCACGGGCCCGCCACGGCCGCGAGGCGACCGCCCCGAACGCCAGACGCACCTCGTGCACGGTGCCCTCCCGGACGTCCAGCGCCGCGGCGACCGACCCGATCGCGAAGGCGAACGAGGCCCGCTCACGCACCTTGCGGTAACGGGAGACGGCAGCCACCGGAGCCGGCGGCAACGTGACCCCGGTGATCAGCGCACCCTGCGGCAGGGCGGTCTCCCGGTGCGGGGTATCGCCCACCGGCAGATAGAAGTCCGCCAGGGACAGCTCCCCCGGCCCTTCGACGCTCTCGTAGGACACCACCGCGTCGAAGGCCGTCAGCGCCACCCCCATGTCGGAGGGATGCGTGGCCACACAGTGGCCGGACGCGCCCAGGACCGCATGGTTGTGGTGCTCGCCCTCGATCGCCGGGCAACCGCTGCCGGGGACGCGCTTGTTGCACGGCTTCGACACATCGGCGAAGTAACCGCAGCGGGTGCGCTGCAGCAGATTCCCGCCGACGGTGGCCATGTTGCGCAGCTGCCCCGAAGCACCCGCCAGCACCGCCTGGGCCAGCGCCGGAAAGCGCCGGCGCACTTCGGGGTGCGCCGCGAGATCGCTGTTGGTGACGGTGGCCCCGATGCTCAGCCCGCCGTCCCCGGTCATTTCGATCCGGTCCAGGGGCAGTTCGCGTACGTCGACGAGCCGGCCGGGCCGCTCGACACCCGTCTTCATCAGGTCGACGAGATTGGTACCCCCACCCAGGAACCGGGCGTCCTCGTCCGCGTCGAGCAGCGCGAGGGCACCGGAGACATCCGTCGCACGCGCGTATCCGAGCTCCTTCACGCCGCCGCCCCCTCGTGCGCCGAGGACCGGCCGCCGTCCACGGCACGGGCGGCCGCATCGGCCTCTGCCGCGCGGGCCACCGCCTGCACGATGGACACGTACGCACCGCAACGGCACAAGTTCCCGCTCATCCGCTCCCGGATCTCCTCGGCCGTCAAGGGCGGTGGCCCCGCCTCCGGCCGTACATCGTCGGTGGCCGCGCTGGGCCAGCCGGCGGCATGTTCCTCGATCACCGCAACGGCCGAACAGATCTGACCGGGCGTGCAATAGCCGCACTGATAACCGTCCAGGTCGAGGAACGCCTGCTGCACGGGGTGCAGTTCATCGCCCTCGGCGATGCCCTCGATGGTGGTGACCTCCCGGCCTTCGGCGGCCACCGCCAGCTGCAGACAGGCCACGGACCTGCGCCCGTCCAGCAGGACGGTGCAGGCACCGCACTGCCCCTGGTCGCAGCCCTTCTTGGTACCGGTCAGATCGAGGCGCTCCCGCAGGGCGTCCAGCAGGGTCGTGCGGTGGTCGACGGTCAGCGAGTGCTTCTCGCCGTTGACGTGCAAGGTGATGGCGCTGTGCGTCGACGAGGGCGCTTGGGCCATGATCAGCCTTCTTTCGCATTCCCGAACCGGATCGGGAAGCCGGTCCGGCGGGCAGAGGAGACAAAAGACGCGGATATAGGTCGGAGAGGGATCCGGCACGGGTCGGCAGGTGGGGGATGACGCCGCGCACGGCGTCGGGGGCCGGAGGCATACGGACGCCTCGGAGAAAAGAGGGCCGGTGTCGGTCGCCAGCTGTCCGTCCCGGCCGCCCACCGCTAAGGTGAACCTAAACGGACAACTGTCCGTTCACCGGAAAACGTAGTGGACAGCTGTCCACTTAGGCAAGGGCTGGAATCAGCCACGGCCCGCGAGGAGGACGAGTGCGGCAGAAGAAGGACGCCCCTCTGCGCTCGGACGCGCAGCGCAACCGCGAGAGCATCCTGGAGGTCGCCCTCGCGGAACTGACACGTTGCGCGGACGTCCCCCTCAGCGTGATCGCCAGGAAGGCCGGCGTCGGCCAGGGCACGCTCTACCGCAACTTCCCCAGCCGCGAATCCCTCGTCCTGGAGATCTACCGCCACGAGATGCAGCAGGTCGCCGACGCCGCCACCGACCTGATCCGGACCCACCCCCCCGACCGCGCCCTGCGCGAGTGGATGGACCACCTGGCCCGGTTCGCCATGGCCAAGGCCGGCCTGGCCGCCGCCATCCGCCAGGCCACCAGCACACCGGGCGGCCCGGCCAGACCGGGCCACACCCCGGTCACCTCGGCGGCCGAAACCCTGCTCCGCGCCAACGAGGAGGCCGGCACCATCCGCCCCGGAGTCACCGCGGACGACTTCCTCCTCGCCATCGCCGGTCTCTGGCAACTGCCCCCCGACGGCGACTGGCACCCCCGCGCCACCCGCCTCCTGGACCTGGTCATGGACGGCCTCCGCGCGGGGGCACCCCCCACCCGCTGACCCCCGGCCCGGGGCCTGCCACACCACGCCACCGCTCGAACACCACCGTCGCCGGGCAGCAGAAAACCCCGGCCCACACGTGGTGCGGTCCGGGGTCCCATGGAGCCCCCTGTCGGATTCGAACCGACGACCTACGCATTACAAGTGCGTTGCTCTGGCCGGACTGAGCTAAGGAGGCGTGCGGGAGAAGTGTAACCAACGCCGGGACCGGAACCTGCTCGATATTCGCAGCCTCGGACTACTGACAGAACCGAGAACGGCAGGTAGCGTCACCTCAGGTTCACTCCAGTGGACCACACCACTCCCTTACTCGGATCGTCCGGCACGTTCCTGCCGGTGGAGGAGAAGAATCGTCATGGCCAGTGTCACGTTCGACAAGGCGTCCCGCGTCTACCCCGGCTCCACGAAGCCGGCTGTGGACCAGCTCGAGATCGACATCGCGGACGGCGAGTTCCTCGTCCTCGTCGGTCCTTCCGGTTGTGGCAAGTCGACCTCCCTGCGCATGCTCGCGGGTCTCGAGGACGTCAACGGCGGTGCGATCCGCATCGGTGACCGCGACGTCACGCACCTGCCCCCGAAGGACCGGGACATCGCCATGGTGTTCCAGAACTACGCGCTCTACCCGCACATGTCCGTCGCGGACAACATGGGCTTCGCGCTGAAGATCGCCGGGATCAACAAGACGGAGATCCGGGCGAAGGTCGAAGAGGCCGCCAAGATGCTGGACCTCACCGACTACCTGGACCGGAAGCCCAAGGCGCTCTCCGGTGGTCAGCGTCAGCGTGTGGCGATGGGCCGCGCCATCGTGCGTGAGCCGCAGGTCTTCCTCATGGACGAGCCGCTGTCGAACCTCGACGCCAAGCTCCGCGTGTCGACGCGTACGCAGATCGCCTCGCTGCAGCGCCGTCTCGGCATCACCACCGTGTACGTCACCCACGACCAGGTCGAGGCCCTCACCATGGGTGACCGCGTCGCGGTCCTCAAGGACGGTCTGCTCCAGCAGGTCGACTCGCCGCGCAACATGTACGACCGCCCGGCGAACCTCTTCGTGGCCGGCTTCATCGGCTCCCCGGCGATGAACCTCGTCGAGGTCCCGATCACCGACGGTGGCGTGAAGTTCGGCAACAGCGTCGTCCCGGTCTCCCGTGCGGCGCTCTCCGCCGCCGCCGACCGCGGTGACCGCACCGTCACGGTCGGCATCCGCCCCGAGCACTTCGACATCGTCGAGCACGGCGGCGCCGCCGCGACCGGCCTCTCCAAGGCCTCCTCCGACGCCCCGGCCGGTCTGGCCGTCTCCGTCAACGTCGTCGAGGAGCTCGGCGCCGACGGTTTCGTCTACGGTGCCGCGCAGGTCGGCGGGGAGCACAAGGACCTGGTCGTCCGCGTCGGCGGCCGCGCCGTCCCCGAGAAGGGCACGGAGCTGCACGTCGTGCCGCGCCCGGACGAGCTGCACGTCTTCGCCACGTCGACCGGTGAGCGCCTGACCGCCTGAACCGTCCGAACCGCCTGATCCGCACGACCCAGCCGCCACGGCCCCGCGTTCCCTTCGAGGACGCGGGGCCGTCCGCGTGTCACGGGGCGGATCGGGTTTCGGATCCGGTGGACGCCGAACCCCTTGGTACACCGGCCGATTCGCCCCCACCCGTCAACACGTAAATCGAAAGGCGCACTCGAACCATCCCTCACAGGGGTGACGAAATGTCGCCGCACCATCACTGGCCGCTACGCTCGCCTGCGTGACCCACACCGCGCGCCGCATCGGCCGAACCCTAGCTTTCGTCCTGCCCGTCGTCATGGTTCTGTCCGGGACCCTCGCGGTCACCCGTGTGCAGTGGTCGGGGCAGGACACGGAGACCCAGTTGCTGACCGCCGCCTCGGAGACCGTGACCAAGCAGGCGAAGGCCCGCGCCCCGCAGGACGTCCTGCGGGACAGGCTCCTGCTGGAGCTCCGTGAGAAGGACCCGGGGGCCGCGTTGACGAGCCTCCAGCGCACCGTCGAGGGGCGGCCCTCCCTCGCGCAGCACTGCATGTCGATCGCCAAGGCCCTGGGCAAGGCCGCCGTCGACCAGTACGGCCCGACCCGCGCTCACCGTTTCTCCCGCCCGGTCTGCGACACCTCCTTCGCCTCGGGCGTCGCACAGTTCAGCTGAGCCGGACGTGTCCGGGCACGGCATATCGTGCCTGGCATGCATACGTATCCGACGCAGGCCGTGATCCTGGCGGGTGGTCAGGGCTCGCGGCTTCGCCCCTACACCGATGACCGCCCCAAGCCGATGGTCGAGATCCCGGGGACCGGGACCCCGATCATCGGCCATCAGCTGTCCTGGCTGGCCGCCGAGGGCGTCACCGACGCCGTGATCTCGTGCGGCCATCTTGCCGATGTACTGCAGGAATGGCTGGACTCGGCGGATCTTCCGTTGCGCGTCACCACCGTCGTCGAGCACGAGCCCCTGGGGCGCGGCGGCGGTCTCAAGCATGCCGCGGCTCGGCTCCCCGATCCGTCGGAGCCCTGGTACGCGACGAACGGCGACATCTGGACCCGCTTCTCGCTGCGGGAGATGGCCGCGTTCCACGCGGAGCGGGACGCCACCGCGACGCTCGCGCTCGCCCGGCCGCGGATCCCCTGGGGCGCGGTGGAGACGGACGCGTTCGGGCACATCACCGACTTCATCGAGTCGCCCCCGTCGCCGTATCTGATCAACGCGGGCGTGTACGTCTTCTCGCCCGCGTTCACCGCGATGCTGCCGGACCGCGGCGACCACGAGCGGACGACCTTTCCCCGGTTGGCCCGTGAGCGCCGGCTGGCCGGGTTCCCGCTGCCGCACGGGGCGTACTGGCGGGCCATCGACACCGCGAAGGACCTCACCGAGGCGGCGAAGGAGCTGGGCGCCCACGCGAGCGGCTGAGCCTCCGTGCACGTGGGCGAGGACGGTCACCGGAAGTCCGGTGACCGTCCTCGTGGTGTGCGGTGCGGGTGTCAGCCGAGCAGGCCGCCGATGGGGTTCTGTCCGGCGCCGCCGGACGAGCCGCCGTCCGAACCGCCGGTGGAACCGCCGCCGTCCGAACCGCCGGTCGTGCCGCCGGAGGCGGCGGAACCGGACGAGCTGGGGCCCGCGTCGCCGACCGGGGGCTCCTGCGGGGCCGGCTCCTGCGGGGGTGCCTGGCCGGTGCCCTGGGTCTGGCTCGGCCGGCCTGTGCTCGCCCCGGCCGTCGGGGTGGAGTCACCGGTGGAGTCGGACCCCTGGGTGGTCTCCTCGGCCGACGGGGTGCCGGGGGCGCTGGAGGGGGTCGCTTCGGGCGTCCGCTCGTCCGGGGTCCGTGAGGGCTCGCTCTTCCTGCCTTCGGACTTGTCGGGGAGCGGGGAGCCGGGCAGTTGGTTGGTCGGGTAGCTGTCGGGGCCCGGCACGGTGACGACCTCGGTGGAGCGGACGGCTCCGCCGAGCATCGAGCCGACCAGCAGGGTCAGGCCGACGACGACGGTGGCGACCACGGTGCCCCGGCGCAGTACCCGGCGGCGGAGGTCCCAGATCCCGGAGCGCGGGCCCAGCGTGCGCCAGGCCTCTCCTGCGAGGCGCGCGTCCAGGGAGTAGACGGGGGCGCCGGCGATGACGAGCGGACTCCAGGCGGCCAGCAGGATGATGTCGGGGGTGTCGTAGGCGGCGGCGGTGCGCCAGCTGACCGTCACCAGGACCGCGGCGGAGAGCAGGACGCCGAAGGCCGCTGCCACGCGCTGCCAGAGCCCGAGGACGGTGAGCACGCCGATGACGACCTGGAGGAAGGCGACGGAGAGTCCGGCGGCGACGGGGTGGGAGAGCGCGAAGTCGCGCAGGGGTTCGGCTGCGGGCCAAGGGTGCAGCGAGGTCAGCCACTTGACCACCGAGCCGTGGGCGCCGCCGTCGAAGTAGGCCGGGTCGCAGAGCTTGCCCATGCCGCTGTAGACGGCGAGGAATCCGAGGATGACGCGCAGGGGGAGGAGGACGACGCCGAGGTTCATCCGGCGGCCGGGGTAATAGGCGTGCCGGACGGTGTCGTTGGCGTGACGCCGTTCCTTGGCGGAGGTGTCGTCCTGGTCCTCGGCGCCGGGTCGGTCGTCGGTGAGGTCGTACGCGTCGAAGGTCCGCGCGTCCATGGTGTCGTAGGCGCCGACGGCCTGGCGCATGGGTGGCAGCAGCGGTCCGGTGCGGCCCGCGCCCGGCTGGTGGGGCATCGGGATCATGGGGGTGGGCTGGGTGTCGTCGAGGAGCGGTACGACCCGGGTACCGCCTCCCGCGTCGTCGTGGCCCGCGCCGAAGTCGCCGCCGGGGTGGGCGTCGAGGTGGCCGGCGGTGGAGTT
This sequence comes from Streptomyces sp. NPDC005791, assembly GCF_042871485.1. Classification (NCBI taxonomy): domain Bacteria; kingdom Bacillati; phylum Actinomycetota; class Actinomycetes; order Kitasatosporales; family Streptomycetaceae; genus Streptomyces; species Streptomyces sp. NPDC005791. The sequence goes on along the minus strand of NZ_JBIAIP010000001.1, from coordinate 107,493 downwards.
CCGTACGGCCTGCAGGAGTCCGGTCGCTCCGGGGTCGCCCGGCTCGGACCTGCCGCTCCAGACGACGGGAGCCCGCCTGCGTCCGTCGGCACCGCCCATGGCGGGAATCCTGACCGGCCCGGCGGGGCGCACATGGCGCAGACGGGTCCGCTGAGCCGGGGGGAGCTGTACCCGGAAGCTGGCGTGGCTGACGATGACCTGCGCGGGGTCGCTGTCGACCTTAGTCATGCTCAGGGCGGGTTGCTCGTCGAACCGAGGCGTTCTGGTGTCCACACTCATCTAACCGGGTGATGTGTGCTTAGGACACTGCCTTGACGCCTCGGAAGTGTCCGAGACCCGTCAACAGCCCTCGGAGCGGATCGAGTACGTCCACGCGGGGCTCGCGGAACGGGGGGCCCGGGAGCCGCTCGGGCGGCCGCGCCGAGGGGCGGTCACGTCCTCGATCGGCTGGTCGGCGTCGTCCGGGCCGTCGAGGAGCTGGCGAGTTGTGGCCGATTGTGGCCGACGGCGGCCGGTCGCACCGCCTGCCTGGCGTCCCCACGCGGGCACGCCGGTACGGAGATCGACTGACACGTCGGGTCCGGCGCCCGCAGACGGGTGACGTAGGGCGCCCGGCCTGGCGCGTCGTGGGCGTCGGACTCCGTACGGTGCCCGGCAGCCCGTGGAGGCGGCACGTGCGGGCTCAGGCGCCCGGGCCCGGAGGCCGGGCCCCTGGCGCCTTCCCGGGCGTCACGCCCTGCGGCGTGCCACCTCGTAGAGGACGATGCCCGCGGCGACGCCGGCGTTCAGGGACTCGGCACCGCCCGGCATGGAGATCCGGACGCGGTAGTCGCAGGTCTCGCCGACCAGGCGACCGAGGCCCTTGCCCTCGCTGCCGATGACGATCACGACGGGACCCGCCAGGGCCTCCAGGTCCTCGACGGTGTGCTCGCCGTCTGCGGCGAGGCCGACGACCGTGAGGCCGGCCTTCTGGTAGCCCTCCAGGGCGCGCGTCAGGTTGGTGACGCGGGAGACGGGGGTCCGGGCCGCGGTGCCGGCCGAGGACTTCCAGGCACCGGCGGTCATACCGGCCGCCCGGCGCTCGGGGACGACGACGCCGTGGCCGCCGAAGGCGGAGACGGAGCGGACGATCGCGCCGAGGTTACGGGGGTCGGTGACGCCGTCGAGGGCGACGATGAGCGGGTCCTCGTTGTTGTCGTACGCGGCGGCGGTGAGGTCCTCCGGGTGCGCGTACTCGTACGGCGGGACCTGGAGGACGAGACCCTGGTGGTTCAGGCCGTTCGTCATCCGGTCGAGCTCGGGGCGCGGTGCCTCCATGAGGTGGATGTTGCCGCGCTCACCGGCGAGCTGGAGTGCCTCGCGGACCCGCTCGTCGTTGTCGATGTACTGCTGGACGTAGAGGGTGGTCGCGGGGACGCCGTCGCGCAGCGCCTCGAAGACCGGGTTGCGGCCGACGACCATCTCCGACGTGCCCTTGGCGCCGCCACGGCGCGGAGCTGGGCGGCGGGCGGCGGCCTGCTTGGCCTGGGCGTTCGCCACCCTGTTCTTCTTGTGTCCCTTGCGGGCGGACGCGGGCGGCGTCGGTCCCTTGCCTTCGAGAGCACGGCGTCGGTTACCGCCGCTGCCGACCTGCATGCCCTTCTTGTTGGACGTGCGGCGGTTCCTGCGCTGGCTGTTCCCGGCCATGACCTACCTGTTTCGTTGCTTCAGAAATACGTCGTCAAGTGAAAGTGTGCCGCCCGGACGGCCGGGCGGCACATTTGCGCTGCTCACGCATGGTGCGAAGGTCCGCTCAGCGCGGCCCGAGAGTCCACCGGGGTCCGCTGGGGCCGTCCTCGATGACGAGGCCGGACTGGTTGAGCTGGTCGCGGATCGCGTCCGCGGCCGGCCAGTCCTTGCGCTCGCGCGCCGACTGCCGCTGGTCGAGGACGAGCCGTACGAGGGTGTCCACCACGCCGTGGAGATCCTCGCCGCGGTCGCTCTCGCCCGCCCAGTGGGGGGCGAGCGGGTCCAGGCCGAGGACGCCGAGCATCGCGCGAACCTCGGCGAGGCGGGCGACGGCGGCTTCCTTGTCGTCGGCCGCGAGGGCGGAATTGCCCTGACGGACCGTGGTGTGGATGATCGCGAGTGCCTGCGGGACACCGAGGTCGTCGTCCATGGCCTCGGCGAAGGCGGGCGGCACCTCGGCGGCGGCCTCGACCGGCCCCGCCTTCTCCACCACCCGCTGCACGAAGCCCTCGATCCGCGCGAAGGCGGACTCGGCCTCGCGCAGGGCCTCCTCGCTGTAGTCGATCATCGACCGGTAGTGCGGGGTGCCGAGGTAGTAGCGCAGGACGATCGGGCGCCACTGCTTGACCATGTCGGAGACCAGGACGGAGTTGTCCAGGGACTTCGACATCTTCTCGCCGGCCATGGTGACCCAGCCGTTGTGCACCCAGTACGACGCGAACGCGTCGCCGAAGGCCTTGGCCTGCGCGATCTCGTTCTCGTGGTGCGGGAAGACGAGGTCGATGCCGCCGCCGTGGATGTCGAAGGCGGTGCCGAGGTACTTGTGCGCCATGGCGGAGCACTCCAGGTGCCAGCCCGGGCGGCCGCGGCCCCAGGGCGTCTCCCAGCTGGGCTCGCCCGGCTTGGCGGTCTTCCACATGGCGAAGTCGCGCTGGTCGCGCTTGCCGGTCTCGTTGTCACCCGAGGGCTGGCGCAGGTCGTCCAGGTCCTGGTTGGACAGCTCCAGGTATCCCTCGAACGAGCGGACGTCGAAGTAGACGTTGCCGTCGGCCTCGTAGGCGTGGCCACGCTCGATGAGGCCGCGCATCATCTCGACCATCTCGGTGATGTGGCCGGTGGCGCGCGGTTCGTACGTGGGCGGGAGGCAGCCCAGGGCGTCGTAGCCGTCGTTGAACGCGCGCTCGTTCTCGTAGCCGATGGACCACCAGGGGCGGCCCTGCTCCGCGGACTTCCTGATGATCTTGTCGTCGATGTCGGTGACATTCCGGATGAACGTCACGTCGTACCCGCGGTATTCGAACCAGCGGCGCATGATGTCGAAGTTCAGCCCGGACCTGATGTGCCCGATGTGCGGGGCGGCCTGGACAGTCGCGCCACAGAGGTAGATCGAGACACAGCCCGCGGTGAGCGGGACGAAGTCACGGATCTGCCGGGCGTTGGTGTCATGCAGGCGAATAGTCACCCCTCAAGGGTAGTGGGCGTGCACCAGTGCCCAGGCCCTCTGTGGAGAACGTGTCACAACTGATCGGTGACGGTGGTGCCGCGATCCGGCGTGCGCCGTCCTGCGGTCAAGGTCAGCGCGAGTGCCGCGCCGGCCAGAGGGACCGCGGCGAGCACCGTCCACAGGACGGGACCGGGTGTGTCGAGGAGCGTTCCGGTGGCGGCGCTCCCCATCAGGACGGCGAGGCCAGACACGGAGGACAGGGCTCCGGTGGCGAGCCCGAGCCGGTCGTCGTCGACCAGGTCGGGGACGAGCCCTCGGGCGGCCGGGACCAGCAGCATCTGACCGAGCGTGAGCAGGACGACGAGCAGGGCCCCGGGGAGCAGCCCCGAGGGTCCGTCCGGGGCGAGGGGCACCGCGGCGAATCCGGCGGAGACCACGGCGAGCCCCGCGACGAGGGCGGTCCGGGGTGCGATGCGGTGGGCGGACCAACGGGTCAGCGGCAGCTGGGCGGCGACGACGAGCAGGGAGGAGAGCGCGAAGAGTGCGCCGAGCGCGCTCTGGGAGCCGGTGGCCCGCTCCACCTCGGCCGGCAGGGCGAGATAGAGCTGGTTGTAGGAGACGAGGTAGGTGCTGTACACGAGGCAGAGCACGAGGAAGGGCCGGTTGGCGAAGACCTGGCGGGGGAGGACGGCGCCCGCCCGGGTGGTGGGGACGCGGCGCGGCCGGCGGGGCATGAGGCGGGCGTGTCCGGCGAGTACGCCGACGAAGACCACGGCCCCGGCGAGGCACGCCGTGCGGAAGCCGCCGCCCAGGAGCAGCAGCAGGCTGCCGAGCAACGGCCCGAGGAACGCTCCGGCCTGTCCGGCGGCGGAGAACACGGCCAGGACCTGGGCGCGCGGCTTCCCGGTTGCGGCCTCGTGGGCGACGGCGGCCCTGGCGGTCTCGGACTCGACGGCGGGTGAGAAGAGGGCGGCGGCGCATCCGATGAGGAGGACGGCGCCGATGACGGTGGCGGTGGTGCCGGCCTGTGCGAGCCAGCAGAATCCGGCGATGCGCAGGACGCAGCCGGAGAGGACGACGGGCCGGGGTCCGTAACGGTCGGTGAGGGCGCCTCCGACGACGAAGAGGCCCTGCTGGCTGAAGGTGCGCAGGCCGAGCACGAGTCCGACGAGCCACCCCGCCATGCCGAGTCCGTCACCGAGGTGGGTGGCCAGGTAGGGCAGGACCGCGTAGAAGCCGGTGTTGAAGGCGAACTGGGTGGCGGTGAGCAGCCGGAGGTAGGGCTTGAGCGCCGGGCCGGCTCCGGTGTGCGTGGTGGCCGTCGTCATCGGCGCCCACGGCCGCGTACGGCCGCCGAGGTCAGCACCGCGAGCGCGCCGAGGGCGGCGAGGGCGGCGGCGGGGGCGAGGACGGCCCAGGGGGCGCGTTCGGCGTAGGGCATGTTCTCGGACAGCATGCGGCCCCACTCGGGTGCCGGGGCCGGGGTCCCGAGGCCGAGGAAGCCGAGGGAGGCGAGCGCCAGCGCGATGGCCGGGACGCGCAGGACGGCATGGCGTACGACCGGTGGCAGGACGCCCGGCAGGACGTGGCGGCGCAGCCGGTGCCAGGGTCCGGCGCCGAGGGCGCGGGCCACGGTGATGTGCGGGGCGGCGCGTTCCTGGGCGTACAGCGCGGAGGTGTGGGCGGCGAGCGGAGCCCAGGCGACGGCGGCGACGGCGACGGCCGCACCCCGGGCGCCGGGGCCCACGACACCCGCGACGAGGAGGCCGGCCAGGACCGCGGGCAGCGCGTTGGCCGTCTCGGTGAGGGCGCCGGCGCGGGCGGCCCCGGCGAGCAGTCCCAGGAGCAGGGTCACGGCGCCGACGGCGACCGCGGTGAGCACGGTCCTGGCCGCGCCGTGGCCGAGCCGGGCGAGTACGTCGCGGCCCAGGGAGTCGGTGCCCAGGGGGTGGGCGGCCGAAGGTGAAGCGAGGCGGGCGGCGGCATCGGCGTACAGGGGGTCGCGCAGCAGGCCGGTGACGGCGACGGCGACGAGGAGGGCGCCCAGGACCGCTGCCCCGAGGGTCACGGCGCGGCGGGTGGGAAGGGGCGGCGCGACGAGCGGCGGCAGGGCGCCTTCGGTCCGGGCGGGGCCGAGGAGGGCCCGGGACGCGAGCCGGGCGGCGAGTCCGGCGGCGACGCCCAGGAGGAGCAGGAGGAGCACACAGGCCTGGAGGACGGGCAGGTCCTGCGCCAGGGCGGCGGCCAGGGCGGTGCCGCCGAGGCCGGGTACGGCGTAGAGCGTCTCGACGGCGACCGCGCCGCCGGTGAGCCCCACGACGACGAGGCCGAGCTGGGGCAGCAGTGCGGGCAGGCAGCGGTGCAGGGCGTGGGCCGCTGTCCTGCGGGCGGGCATCCCGTGGGCGGTGGCGGCGCGCGCCCAGGGTTCGGCGAACGCGGCGGGCAGCGCGTCGTCCAGCAGCCGTCCGAGCAGCGCGCCGGCGGGGACGCCCATGGCGAGCGCGGGCAGGACGAGCTGGTCGGCCCCGCCCCAGCCGAGGGCGGGGAACCAGCCCAGCTGTACGGCGAGGACGGTGCCCAGGACCGCTGCGAGGAGGAATTCCGGCAGCGCGGCGAGCACGGCCGCGCCGACGCCCGCGCGGGTGGTGACGAGCCGGCGGCGGGCGCCCCTGCGGAGCGTTCCGGCGGCGAGGGCGAGCGCCAGGAGGACGGCGACGGCGAGCGAGGCTCCCATGAGGGTGAGGGAGACACCGAGCGCGGAGGTCACGTCGGGGCCGACCGGCTGTCCGGAGACCCAGGACTCCCCCAGGTCGCCGTGCGGCAGTCCGGACGCCCAGGCGGCCAGGACGTGCAGCGGGCCGCCGTCGAGTCCGGTCTCGGCGCGGATCGCGTCGAGCACGTCCGGTGTGGGCGGACGGTCGGCGTAGCGGGCGTGCAGGACCGTCAGCGCCGGGTCCGTGCGGGTCATCCAGGGCATCAGCCCGATGACGGCGACGACGGCCAGGAGCGCGCCGAGGCGCCCGGCCAGGTGCTTCACGCGGTCACCCGACGCGGGTGTCGGCGGTGATGAGGGTGCGTTCCATCGGGTCGAGGGCGACGCCTTCGACCCGGGCGTCGTCGTAGCCCTGGACGAAGCGCTCGTGGACGAGCGGTACGAGCGCGTCGGCGCCGAGGACGGCGGCCTCGGCGGTCATCTCGGCGCTGTGGCGGGCGTCGGTGTCAGTCAGCGAGGCGGCCTTGCGCACCGCGGCGTCGACGCGCTCGTCGCAGAGCTGGGAGATGTTGAAGCTGCCGTCGCAGGTGAAGTCGGAGGCGAGGTAGGAGACGGGGTCGGCGGTGTCCAGCAGGGTGTTGCGCGCCTGGATGAACGCGTCGTACTTCCCGGCGAGCGCGTCGGCCTCCATCTGCGCGTAGTCGCGGACGACCTGCCTGACGGTGAAGCCGCGCTTCTCGAGCTGCTGCTGGACGAGCGTCGCGGCCTCGGGGAGTTCGGGCCGGTTGGTGTAGGTGGCGAGGACGATCTCCTTCGTCCTCGCCACCTCCGCGCGGCTCGCCGCCGGGGTCCGGCCGGTGGGTGCGGTGCGCTTGTCGGCGGCCCAGGGGATGCCGGGGCCGAGGAGTCCTCGCGCGGTGTCGGCGCGGCCCTCGTACACCCCGTCGACCAGGGCCTTGGAGTCGACGGCCTCGCGGGCGGCGGCGCGCATGGCCGGGTCGGCGAAGACTCCGCGTGCGGTGTTGAGGGAGAGGCCGTTGGTGCGGGCGGACGGGAAGGCGTGGACGTACGAGTCGCCGAGCAGGGACGCCTGGGAGATCGGTACGTACTCGGCGACGTCGACGGCCTTCGTCCGCAGCGCGTTGGCACGGGCGGTGCCGTCCGCGGCGAAGGTGACGTCCACGCCGGGGGACTTCGCCTTGCCGCCCCAGTAGTCGGCGTTGCGCTCGAGGGTGGCGGCGACCGCGCCCTTGACGTCGGTCAGGGTGAACGGGCCGGTGGCGTGCCCGGCGGGGTTCACCTTGCCGTCCTTGTACGCACCGGCGGACAGGATCGTGAGGGACGGGTTGGCGAGCCGTTGCGGAAGCAGCGGGTCGGCCTCCTCCGTGACGATCCGTACGGTGTCCGCACCCCCGTCCGTCACGGCCGTCGCCTTCAGGGCGGTGTCGGAGAGCACCCGGGGCAGCGGGGACGCCTTGCTCGCGGCGGTGAGGGACCGGACGACGGCATCGGCGTCGACCTCGGCACCGTCCTGGAAGACGGCGTCCCGGAGGGTGAACGTCCAGGTGGTGGGGTCCTCCTGCTTCCAGGACGCGGCGAGCGCCGGTTCGGCGGCGCCGTTCTCGTCCAGGGTGGTGAGGCCTTCGATGACGGCGAGCCGGCTGAGGGTGACCGCGTCGTCCCCGTACGGGGACATGGCCTGGGCGGGCGGGAAGGCCATGACGACCTTGAGCCGCTGCGCGTCGCCGGACGCCCCGGAGCCGCCCGGCGAGGAGCAGGCGGCGAGCGGGAGCAGCAGGGCCGCGGTGGCGGCGACGACCGGCAGCGGTGAGCGGCGGCTTCGGGGCGTAGGCATGACGGGAACCCTATATGGAAACGATTATCATCAGATGTGCGGGAGGGTCGGGCCGCCTGGAGCGGGCATCGGCAGCTCGAAGTGGATGATGCCCTGACCGCCCCCCGGCAGCGCGCGTTCGTCGCAGACCTCCTGGGCGAGCGACCGCCAGAACGGCTCGGCGCCCGGCACGGCCGGATCGGTGTGCAGATAGAGCGAGGTGTAGCCGCCCGCCCGCGCGGCGAAGTCCCCCAGCTCCCGCACCAGCGCGCGGGCCAGACCGTGCCTGCGGTGCTCGGGACGTACGTAGATCCGGCACAGCTGGGCGGTCGGTCCGGAGGGGAAGCGGTCCGCGACCCACTGCGGATTGGGCGGCGCCTGCGGGCCCCGGTCCCGTACGGCGCCCGTCGCCACGACCTCGTCGCCGCGCACGACGACCAGGAGGGTGCACCGCTCGGGGCGCAGGTAGGAGCCCTCGAGATCGATGATGTCGGCGTGCCAGCGGGGCACGTAGCCCGAACGCAGGTCGTGGTAGACGGTGTCCAGCATGACGGCCCGGGCCCCGCCGACGTCCTGTGCGGTGGCGGTCCGCAGGACGTACCCGTCCGCACCGGCCGGCGCGTCCGGCGTCCTCGTCGCCCCGGCGGTCGCACTCACCACTGACGCTCACCCTCGCTCTCGGCCCTGCAGCACATCACTTGCCGCACCAGCGTACGTGCGAGTGATGTGCAACAAGCCGGGCGGGGTCAGGGCGTCGCTCTTCAGTCTCCGGCGCGGTAGACCAGGGCGGTCGCGATGCCCGCGATGCCCTCGCCCCGGCCGGTGAAGCCGAGGCCGTCGGAGGTGGCGGCGGAGAGCGAGACGGGTGCGCCGACGGCGTCGGACAGCACCTTCTGGGCCTCGTCGCGCCGCTTGCCGATCTTCGGCCGGATTCCGACGACCTGCACGGCGACGTTGCCGATGCCGAAACCCCCGGCGCGCACGATCCGGGCCGCCTCGGTGAGCAGGGTGACCCCTGACGCGCCCGACCACTCCGGGCGGCCGGTGCCGAAGTGCTGCCCCAGGTCACCGAGTCCGGCGGCCGAGAACAGGGCGTTGCAGGCGGCGTGCGCCACGACGTCGGCGTCGGAGTGCCCGGCGAGCCCTGGGCCCTCGCCCTCCCACAGCAGCCCGGCACACCAGAGCTCGCGGCCCTCCTCGAAGGCGTGGATGTCGGTCCCGATGCCGACGAGCGGAATCACGGGAGCCGACCGCGGCTGCTTCGCTGCCTCAGAATCCATCGTTCGCCCTCCGGCGTGCGAGAACGGCCTCCGCCAGGACCAGGTCCAGGGGCCGGGTCACCTTGAACGCTTCCTCGTGCCCGGGTACGACGACGACCGGGGCACCCAGTCGTTCGACCATGCCTGCGTCGTCGGTCGCGCCCTCACCGTCGACCGCCACACTCCCGTGCGCCCGGACGAGCGTGTCCCGGTCGAAGCCCTGGGGCGTCTGCACGGCCCTCAGTCGCGCCCGTACGGGGGTCGAGAGGACCGGCTCCGGTGCACCCTGCTCACCCGGCTCGACCTCTTTGACGGTGTCGGCGAGAGGAAGCGCGGGGACGACGGCGGGAGCCCCGGCCCGTACGGCCTCGATGACGGCGTCCACGGTGTCGACCGGCACGAGGGGCCGGGCCGCGTCATGGACGAGCACGACGGAGACGTCGTCGGGCAGGACGTCGAGGCCGAGCTTCACGGACTCCTGGCGGGTCGCACCACCGGGGACGACGACGTAGTCGGTGCGCTCGGGCAGTGCGTGCCCGTCGATGAGGTTCTTCACCTCGGGCGCGCCGTCCGGGGGTGCCACCACGACGACGAGGCTGACCGCGCGGGACGCCGCCATGGCCCGTACGGCGTGGATGAGCATGGGTGTACCGCCGAGCGCGCGCAGCGCCTTCGGGGTACCCGGGCCGAGCCGGACGCCGCGGCCCGCTGCGGGGATCACCGCCGCGGTGCGGTAGGGGCTCGGCCCGTCGGACGTGGGTGACATCGGTGACATCGATTGCACTCCGAAGCTTCGGCAGGTTTGTTTCCACGGCCGGCGTGGGTATGGCCTGGGCGTGCCCCCGACCGTAGGTGGGGGAGAGCCGGGCTCGACGCCTCGCCCTGACCGGGAACCCTTCCGTGACCCCTGGTCGGGCAAGTCGCGGCCGGGCTCGGTGGAAGTTGCTGAGGGGAAGACACCGGGGAACGAGCCGGTCGGTTTTCCGGACGGACTCCCCGTCCGGACAGGTCCCTTCGCGGACGGATCGTTTTCGGATCCGGACATGCCGCAGCGCCCGACGACTCACCGTCAGGACGGCTGGTCAGCGGGCACCGCGGCACATGTACTCGACACCGGATTCAGTTCGCCGGCTGTCAACCGGTCACCGGTGTCGGCCGGTCACCGGTGTCGTCCGGTTCAGGACGCGAGAACCTCGTCGAGCAGGGCCTCGGCCTTGTCCTCGTTCGTGTTCTCCGCGAGAGCGAGCTCGCTCACCAGGATCTGGCGGGCCTTGGCGAGCATGCGCTTCTCACCTGCGGAGAGTCCACGCTCACGCTCGCGACGCCACAGGTCACGCACCACTTCGGCGACCTTGATGACATCGCCGGAGGCGAGCTTCTCGAGATTTGCCTTGTAGCGTCGGGACCAGTTCGTCGGCTCTTCGGCGTACGGCGCGCGCAGCACCTCGAAGACCCGGTCCAGCCCTTCCTGCCCGACTACGTCACGCACACCGACGAACTCCGCATTGTCCGCCGGTACACGAACCGTCAAGTCGCCCTGGGCGACCTTGAGCACCAAGTAGGTCTTGTCCACGCCTTTGATCTGGCGAGTTTCGATAGCCTCGATCAGCGCGGCCCCGTGATGGGGATAGACCACGGTGTCGCCAACCTTGAACGTCATGTGACAGGTACCCCTTCCGTGGCTATCCAGAGTAACACGAGAACGGCTTCTCCTGAATGACGTTTTCGCAGGTCAGGGCATATCTCGGGGCTTGACAACTGCAACAGGAACGTGCTGCGGAAGCCTTCCGGAAGGCGATATTCGCAGGTCGGAGCAGGCGTGCGGTCACACCGAAACGCGGGCGTCACAGACGCCGGAAGACCTCCAGAAGGGGATGAACGTCCCGTTTTGTCGGCTTCCGCATGGTGAACTTTCCGTACTCCGTTCGGACCTCGATCACCCGTACGGCTCTTAGCGTCGGTGGCCATTGAAATTGATCAACGGCGTGACGCCGGTCGCATTATGCGCGAGAAATGCGCCACCGCCCGGAAATCGATCATCGGGCGGCCGACGCCACTGGTCACCCGCGTTTTGTGAACACCGCGCGAATCGTCGAGACCGGGGAGGCGACCACGACCCGGCCGGAACATGGACGCACCACGGCCGACGGCGCCGGTTCACAGGTCGGGCCGCCCCTGGGGCGGGTCGGGTGCGGGCCCGGGACGGCGGCTCGGTAACCTGAGGCCGCTGACACATACTTAGGGCGGCTTCACGGCCGCTCGCGCCTCCCTGTCGGCAGAGTCCGAAGTCCGCAGTCCGAACGTTCAAGGAGTTGCCGCCGCCGTGAGCCGCAGCCTTCGACACGGCGCCCTCGCCGCCACTGCCCTCGTGTTCTCGATCGGCGCGCTGTCCGCGTGCGGTGCCGGCAACAACGCGCAGACGCTTCAGGTCCGGCCGGACAACGCAGCCACCGCTGTCGACTCCCTCAAGATCCAGAACCTGAACATCATCACCCAGCCCGAGCCGGACGCCGAAGGGCCGGCGGTCATCGCCGCCACCCTGTTCAACGAAGGCACCGAGCGGGAGGTCGTGGAGAAGATCACCCTGCCGGGCACCGGTGCCACGGTGAAGCTGCAGCCCGCCGAGGGCAAGGGACCGCTCGTGGTCCCGGCCGGCGGACGGGTCGTCATCGGCGGGCAGAACAACGCCTCGGCCGTGATCGAGAACGGCCGTGAGGCCGGCACCAGCGGCAACGTGCAGACCGTCGCCTTCACCTTCAGCAAGACGGGCGAGGTCGAGCTGGGCGCCACCATCGTCCCGGCGACCGGCTTCTTCGAGGACTTCGGCCCGAGCGTACTGCCGTCGGCGAAGCCCAAGGCCACCCCCTCGGACTCCGCGTCCGAGACGCCTGGAGCCGGTGAGCAGTCCGAGACGCCGGGCGAGCAGTCCGAGAACGCCTCGGGTACGCCGGACGACTCGGCCGCCCCGGCGGACGACGCAGCCGCCACTCACTGATCGCGCGCGTGGGGGTGTCTCCGGCCGGAGACACCCCCACGTAGCACGCGGCCCTCGCTACAACAGCTCGGTTTACGGCTCGAACTTGTAACCCAGGCCCCGCACCGTCACGAGGTAACGCGGCGCCCCGGGATCGGGCTCGATCTTGGCGCGGAGCCGCTTGACGTGGACGTCGAGGGTCTTCGTGTCGCCCACGTAGTCCGCACCCCAGACCCGGTCGATCAGCTGCATGCGCGTCAGCACGCGCCCCGCGTTGCGCAGGAGCATCTCGAGCAGGTCGAACTCCTTCAGCGGGAGGTCGACCTTGCCGCCGGAGACCGTGACGACGTGACGGTCCACATCCATCCGGACCGGGCCGGCCTCCAGCGCCGCCGGGGTGACCTCCTCCGGCTCTCCACGGCGCCGCAGGACGGCGCGGATGCGGGCCACCAGCTCCCGCGAGGAGAAGGGCTTGGTCACATAGTCGTCGGCTCCTATTTCCAGGCCCACGACCTTGTCGATCTCGCTGTCCTTGGCGGTGACCATGATCACCGGGACGTTGGACCGGACACGCAGCTGCCGGCATACCTCCGTACCGGGCAGGCCCGGCAGCATCAGGTCGAGCAGCACGAGGTCGGCGCCGTTGCGCTCGAACTCGTCGAGGCCCTCCGGGCCGGTGGCCGCGATGGCCACCTCGAAGCCTTCCTTGCGGAGCATGTAGGACAGGACGTCGCTGAAGGATTCCTCATCCTCGACGACAAGCACTCGGGTCACGGAAGAGCCTCCGGGGCAGGAAATGGTTCATAAGAATCGGTCTCGTACGGCCCGTCGTCGTCAACAGCACCGTTGACGAGGGAAGGTCCGCCGGTGGTACGGCCCCGTACGACGCCCGACTCGGGCAGTCGCAGGGTGAACGTGGAGCCCTGTCCTTCGGAACTCCATACGGTGACCTCCCCGCCGTGCGAGGCGGCCACGTGCTTGACGATGGCGAGGCCGAGACCGGTGCCACCGGTGGCCCGTGAGCGGGCCGGGTCGACGCGGTAGAACCGCTCGAAGACGCGCTCGCGGTCCTTCTCGGAGATGCCGATCCCCTGGTCGGTCACGGCTATCTCGATCAGATCCCCGCCGGCCGCGGGCAACTTCCGTGCGGCGATACCGACGCGGGTGCGGGCGGGGCTGTAGTTGACGGCATTCTCCACGAGATTGCCGAGGGCTGCCGCGAGCTGGCTCCGGTTCCCCCAGACGAACAGGTCCGCGGTGCCGCCCGAGGCCATGGTGATCTGCTTCGAGCCGGCCTGCTGGCGGCACCGGTCGATGGCCTCGACGACCAGCTCCTCCACCCGTACGGGCTCGGCGTCCTCGAGCGGGTCGTCGTTCTGCACCCGGGAGAGGTCGATGAGCTCCTGCACGAGGTTGGTCAGCCGGGTCGCCTCGATCTCCATGCGACCGGCGAACCGCCGCACCGCCTCCGGGTCGTCGGAGGCGTCCATGACGGCCTCGGAGAGCAGCGACAGCGCGCCTGTGGGGGTCTTGAGCTCGTGACTGACGTTCGCGACGAAGTCGCGTCGCACCGCTTCTATGCGCCGGGCCTCCGTGAGGTCCTCGACCAGCAGCAGGACCAGGCGTGAGCCCAGCGGGGCGACCCTGGCCGAGACGGCGAGCGCCTCACCCCGGCCCGTACCGCGACGGGGCAGGTCCAGCTCCACCTGCCGTATCTCCCCGTCCCGCCGGGTGTCCCTGGCCATGTGGAGCATCGATTCGACCGACAGGCGCCCGCCCCTGACCAGACCCAGCGCATACGCGGCGGAGCTGGCCTTGACGACGCTGTCGCTCTCGTCGAGCACGACGGCTGACGAGCTGAGCACGGAGAGGACCGTGTCCACTCCCGGGGGCAGCGCGGCGTTGCCGTCAGGGCGCAGGGACGTACGCGTGGGTCGTCTCTGCTCGCGCTCGCTCCAGCGGAACGCCAGCATGGCGATCACACCGGTACACAGCCCGGCGATCGCAGCAGCTGCGGCGACCGCCGCGTTCACGTCCATGCCTCAAGGTTATGCGGGTGCGTCGGCTCTCTCCCAGCCATCCGGGTGCCATCTCGAACACTCGTCGCCCAGAGTTCACCGAGGGGATAGTGACGGTTCACTTATGCGGCCGGAACCCGACGCGTTGGCCCCGCACCGTGGCAGCGTGGGGGTCGGCCCCAAGACCCCGGCCTCAGGATCTGGAGAGGGACTTCCATGCGCGACGCTTATCACGAAGAACTCGATTCGATCGGCGAAGGCCTGGTCGAGATGGCCCGGCTCGTCGGCTCGGCGATCGGACGGGCGACCACGTCCATGCTGGACGCCGATCTCAAGCTCGCCGAGAGCGTGATCGCCGCGGACCAGAAGGTCGACGACCTCCAGCACGACCTGGAGGCCCGCGCCATCGCACTGCTGGCACGTCAGCAGCCGGTCGCCACCGATCTGCGGATCGTGGTCACCTCGCTGCGGATGAGCGCCGACCTTGAGCGCTCGGGCGACCTCGCCCAGCACGTCGCCAAGCTGGCGCGGCTGCGCTTCCCGCAGTCGGCGGTGCCGCACGACCTGCACGCCACCATCCTGGAGATGGGGCAGCTCGCCCAGCGGCTCATGGCGAAGGCAGCCGAGGTGATCATCACGAAGGACGTCGACCTCGCGCTCCAGCTGGAGCAGGACGACGACGAGATGGACCTGCTGCACCGCACGCTGTTCCAGCACCTCATGGACGACCGCTGGAAGCACGGCATCGAGACGGCCGTCGACGTGACGCTGCTCGGCCGCTACTACGAGCGCTTCGCCGATCACGCCGTCTCGGTCGCCAAGCGTGTCGTCTACCTGGTCACGGGTGAGCACGCGGACGAGATCCAGGCGGCGACGACGGTGGAAGGGGCGTAAAGGGGCGCGAGGGGAGACGGCGGCCGTACTTCTGTTCCGGCACGCGTGCGCCGTTGATGCGCCCTCGGGCCTGGGCATGCAATGGGGGGCGACCCTGTCCTATGCCCTGTCCTATGCCCTGAGGAGGGACCATGGCCGATTCCCCCGTGACCGAACCCCAGCAGGAGACGCCGCCCGAAGTGGTGCGACTGCCCCTGCTGGGGGCCTGCGGCTGCGGCTCGGGCTGCGGGTGCGGCTGCCAGTCCGGCGCGCCGTGCCAGTGCGGTGGCTGAGTAGGGCCGCGCAAGGCCGGATGCCCACCGGGTGCGTTCCGCGGCGGACGCCTGTCCGTCGCGGAACGCCTCTGCGGCGTGCCCCCAGACGTATGGCCGCACTGCCCTCAGACCGCTGGTTCGGCCTCGGCCCGCCCGGCGGACGTGGTGGGGGCGGGGGACGACGCTGCCGCCGCGGTGGCCGTCGGGTCCGGGAGGTCCAGCTCGCGCATCAGCAGCCAGTAGCCGAACGCGGCCACCGTGCCCAGCACCGCGCAGGTCCCCCACAGCCAGGCAGCGCCGTAGTGGTCGATCACGAAACCTGACATCAGCGGGGCGACGAGCGCCGCCACCGACCAGGACATCGTGTACATCCCCTGGTAGCGGCCGCGACCGTGATCCGGGGACAACTGCACGACGATGCCCGTCTGCGTGGGCGCGTTGACGATCTCGGCCAGGGTCCAGACGCACACCGTCAACGCGTACACCCCGACCGATCCCGCGAAGGCGGTCAGACCGAAGCCGTAGCCCGCGATCACGGACGAGAGGATCAGCAGCCGACGCGGGTCGCGATGCTGGATGAACCTGGTGACGGGGATCTGCAGGACCACGATCAGCACGCCGTTGACCGCGATGGCCGTGCCGAAGTCGGAGCTGGACAGCCCGTCCGTACCCATGGCCACCGGCAGGCCCACGTACCCCTGCTGGAAGATCAGCGCGACGAGGAACGACAGTCCGACGACGCCCATGAAGCGCCCGTCGCGGAGAACGGTGCTGAGCCGCACGTCGTCCGGCACGGGCGCCCCGGCGACCCGGGACTCCTCCTTCGGCCGGGACTCCGGCACCTTGAGGAAGACCACGACGGCGCAGACGAGGGTCAGAGCGGCCTCGCCCAGGAAACCGGCCAGATAGCTGTACTCGGCGATGAAGCCCGCCCCGGCCGACGAGACGGCGAATCCCAGGTTGATGGCCCAGTAGTTGAGCGAGAAGGCCCGCACCCGGTCCTCGGGCCGCACGATGTCGGCCATCATCGCCTGCACGGCGGGCCGGGACGCGTTGCTGGCCATCCCCACGACGAAGGCCACGCCCGCGATCGCCACCGGGTGCACCATGAAACCCAGCACGGCCACGGACACGGCGGTGGAGAGCTGCGCGATCAGCATGGTCGGCCGGCGCCCCAGACGGTCCGTCATCACTCCGGCACCCAGCGACGACACGACCCCGCCGAGCCCGTGCAGGGAGGCGACGAGACCGGCGTACGAGGCCGAGTAGCCCCGGTCCAGGGTCAGATAGAGCGCCATGAACGTGGCGACGAACGCCCCCAGGCGGTTGACCAGCGTGCTGGTCCACAGCCACCAGAACTGACTGGGGAGGCCGGCGACCGTCTCGTGTGCCGCCCTTCTGAGACCGGCGACAGACATAGGACTTCCCCCCGGGGACGTACGCGTAAGGATCGGGCGCGGACCTGTGTAAGCGGCCCGGCAGCTGTCCGAACATTACGAAGGGGGATTCCCCGGCGGCCACTCAATTGACGCCACCCGTCAATCGCCGGGCCCGGCGCCCGCCCCGGGTCCGCCCCTTGGCCGGCCGCGCGAAGGCCGCTCGGCTTCCATTACGCTCGGACCCATGGCCGACGCACCGTACAAGCTGATCCTCCTCCGCCACGGCGAGAGCGAATGGAACGCGAAGAACCTGTTCACCGGCTGGGTGGACGTAGACCTCACCGACAAGGGCGAGAAGGAGGCGGTCCGCGGCGGTGAGCTGCTCAAGGACGCCGGCCTGCTCCCCGACGTCGTACACACCTCGCTCCAGAAGCGCGCGATCCGCACCGCCCAGCTCGGGCTGGAAGCCGCTGACCGCCACTGGATCCCCGTGCACCGCTCCTGGCGGCTGAACGAGCGCCACTACGGCGCCCTCCAGGGCAAGGACAAGGCCCAGACCCTCGCCGAGTTCGGCGAGGAGCAGTTCATGCTCTGGCGCCGTTCGTACGACACCCCGCCGCCCGCGCTCGAGGACGGCACCGAGTTCTCGCAGAGCGCCGACCCGCGTTACGCGACGATCCCGCCGGAGCTGCGTCCGCGCACGGAGTGCCTCAAGGACGTCGTCGTCCGCATGATGCCGTACTGGTACGACGGCATCGTCCCGGACCTGCTGACCGGCCGCACGGTCCTGGTCGCCGCCCACGGCAACAGCCTGCGCGCCCTGGTGAAGCACCTCGACGGCATCTCCGACGCCGACATCGCGGGCCTCAACATCCCGACCGGCATCCCGCTCTCCTACGAGCTGGACGCCGACTTCCGCCCGCTGAACCCGGGCGGCACGTACCTCGACCCGGACGCGGCGAAGGCCGCGATCGAGGCCGTGAAGAACCAGGGCAAGAAGAAGTAAGCAGAGCTGGAGAAGCCCCCCACCTGCGGGTTCGCCGCGTGGTGGGGGGCTTTTTGCGGCCTTGGCCGCCTGGGGGCCGTGTTCGGCTATGAGCGAGGCTGACCGCGCTCGTACTGGGGTCCTTTCGTCGCCGCGCAAACGGCGACTGGGAGTTCGTCACCGGAGGCAAGGGTTACCGAGGCGGCTTGGAGGAACTGGTCCAGGAGTACGGCATCGATGTGGCTTAGCATCCCTGCCGACGCGTGACCCTCAATGCGGCCGAGCCAGTGATCACCGTGATGGTGCCGGCGTAAGCTCCCTGCGCCGAACGAGGTACCGAAATCAGCGACCGATCATGCTCGCCAGTAACCTGGTATGACCATAGGCGACCGTGGCAAGGCGGAGGAACATCCGCATACTGGAAGTAGCGGGCGCTTCCGACAACGCGACGAGATGCCGCATCCGATGCCGTGCGCCCGCCAGGGAGGGCACGTGCGGGAGGTGGCATGACGAATCCTCGAACGGTCCTGACGCAGGCAAGCCAAGGTTCCGTACCGGAGCATTGGCGGGTCTTCACCAAGAAGCGGGGCAGAGTATCCGGCTTCCTGCACGGAACATCGAATGATCCGGATCCGCTGCTGGTCATCACCTCTGACGAGGTCATCGAGTACAAGGACGAAGGCAAACCGCTGCGCATCGTCACGTTCTTCGATCTGGCTGGAGCAGAACTGAAGGCGACCGCGAGGACGTCCTCCGGAAGCATGCTCGCGGATCTTGACGTATGGATGGACCTCGACTACCGCGACGGCCGGAAGGAGAAGTGGCGATCCACATCCTTCGCGGACGACCTGCAGACGATTCAGGGGTTCATCGAGGCGTACAGCACCTACAAAGCGCTTCAAGGGCGCTGTTGACCCCGCCGGGCCGATGGATACTCAGGGCGCCCACCGGGCCGGGATCGAGCGACAAGCGATGCTTGAAGCGCTTTCACTCCGTGGTCGAAGCGTAGGAAGAACGCTCGACGATCTCCTTGCGACTCGAATCCACGAGATGCGTCCGCGGCAACGAGGTGATGTCCTCTTCGGCAACCTCGACGTCGAGGACGTTCAAGCCGTCGCCACCTACCGCAATTCCCTTTCTTTCCCCCATGGCTCTCCCGATGGCGACGATCTCACCCGCCACATCGTGCCAGACCGTCACCTTGACGTTTGCCATAGTCGTCACTCTCCTCCTCGGTCGTGTTCAGGCGGTCAGAAAGTCTCGGCGATCTCCAGCACGTCGACCGTGCACGAGTTGAAAGGTGCGTGATTCTGCACGTGAAACGTCCGTGCGATGGTGCCGTCGACATGACGTGTGGCCCGGCCCACGGTCAGCGTCGCATCGCCCTTCGGGTTGGGGACGCCCGCACCGGAGCCTGCATAGACGACCGCGCTCTGCGCCACCGCCTCGCGATCGCCGTACGGGTGCAGATACACCGAGGCGCTTGCGTTCGGGGCGATGTAGTCGAACCTGTAGACCCGAAAAGCTGTCATGTCGCTTCCATTCTGCCGACATCGGAATGGCGGCCGACGGGTGAGGAGTCGAGTCGGACTGCCGCACCACGAGTGAATGGTGGGCTCGATCTGCACCGTAGGCGGGACGCAATCGCCCAGCAAATTGGTGCAGCCGACCGAGTGGGGAGCGCGTTACGCGTGGCCTCGATCCGCCGAACGGGGTCGAGAATGATCCCCTGGTTTTTTCTGCGAAGGTTTCCAGCCGGTGCCTGTGCGTGGGTGGGGTGCGCCCCCGCCGGCGGCCACCGGAAGCATGGTGGGCGCCAGGCTCATGGCGCGTTGCCGGTCAGTAGAGGATCACGCGCCGGCGTTCCGCCCAGAGCTGCCGCTGACCACCCTGACGGTGTCGTAGACCTCCAGGTCGTCTTCGACCGGCCGCGTCCACGGATGCGCGCAGTGATCGCAGAGGTAGCCGACCACAGCGCGTCCCCCCTCGGTCGTCGGGAAGCCCGAGCGGACCGCTTCGGTTGAGCACCGAGGGCACGGGTCAGCCGTGTACGGGCCTACTGATCGGGACATCGTCCTCTCCTGGGGTACAGCGGCGCCGAGTTGTCGGTGTCGGACCAGTCGTTGCCGGCGCGCCGGAACCGGCACCGGTCCTCGGATGCTCCCACCGGATGCCGACCGGCCGCTCCTCACGGCACGATGGAGGCATGGACGCAGACAGCGGGACCACCCTGGCCGGGGCGCGCGGTGCCGCGACCAGGCTGCCGGTCCAGGACCTGGAGCGGGCACGGCGCTTCTACTCCGAGAAGCTCGGTCTGGAGCCCGTCGACGAACGGCCGGGCGGGCTGCTCTACCGGAGCGGCAACGCGGAGTTCGCCCTGTTCCGGTCGGCCGGCGCCTCGCCCGGCACCTTCACCCAGATGGGATGGCAGGTCGATGACGTCGAAGGGGTCGTGTCGGAACTCCGGCGGCGCGGCGTCGTGTTCGAGGTGGTCGACCTGCCGGGCTTCCGGACCCAGGACGGCATCGCCGAGATCGAGGGCAACTACCCGAGCAAGGGCGCCAGGGGCGAACGCGGAGCCTGGTTCCGCGACAGCGAGGGGAATCTGCTGGGCATCGGGCAGCCGGTCACCTGAGCTCGCCCCTCCGGCACCCGCTAACCTGAGCCCCACACCCGCCCGTTACCCAGGTACACACCCCCCGTCGGTGCGGGCGGGCGGGAGCGCGGAGAGCAAGGGGATCGGGGAGAGCGAACATGGGCGAGTCTCTGAGGACCTTCGTCGGCGGCACCGAGGTCGAGGTGCCCAACAGCATCCCGGCGATCCGTGCCGCACTGCCCGAGGAGAGACGCGAGGAGTTCGACCACGCGATCAACGAGGCCGGGGTGCACGAGATCCAGGCCGTCATGCGGCACTGGATGCTCGAGTCCGTTCCCGACCCCGAGGCCGAACAGATCCTGGACCGGCTGGCGCAGGACGAGGCCGAGAGGCGGAACGTCGCTTGAGCTTCCGCATCTCCTACGCACCGCCCGCCGATGACACCCTGGCCAAGATGCGCGACAGCGACTCGTTCCGGGACGAGATGGCGCGCACCCTGGGCCGGGATCCGTACGGACATGCCTCGACCGCCGTGAAGCTCGAACGTGACCGGCGCGAGGCGACGGTGTCCGGCGCCATCGTCCTCTACTACGTCTCCGGGTCCGTGCTGACGGTCACCGTGGTCAGGCTCGTACCGCTGCCGTGACCCGGAGAGGTGGCGGGGTGGTCAGCCGAGCTTCTTGACCTGCGCGTCGATCACCGCGGTCGGCAGGTCGAAGTCGGCCTCCGCTCCCGTCTTCGCGAAGTTGAGGGAGAAGAACGTGGCGACCGTGCTGCCCTGACGCGTGCTCACCAGCTTGAAGGGGACCGCCTCATCGCCCTCGCCGGTCTGCACCCGCCAGGCGAGGGTCTCCTCGCCGCCTGTCACCTTCTCCTCGGTCAGCTTGGTGACCTTCATATCGGTGCCCTCCTGGCTCAGGGTGAACCCGCCGGCCGAGCACTTCGCGGCGGATTCGCGGAGCTCGGCCAGGCTCTTCGCCGCGCCGTCGGCCTCGTACGAGGCCAGGGTGACCAGAGTCGAGGTCATGTCGAGCGCGCCGGCGAGCGCGTCCTCGGGGGTGGCCGACTCGTCCTTCGTGGGCACCTCGACGACCTGGCGCCCGGCGTTCCCCACCGGGGTCCCCCGCTTCACGCCGTAGAAGGCGAAGCCGAAGGGCTCGCACTCCTTCTTGTCGACGCTGACGCTCCCGGGCGGGGGGATGTCCTCGGGACCGGTCTTGTTGATCTTGTGGCCGGTGACGTCGCCCTGCTCCAGCAACACCTTCTCCAGCTCGGCCGAGGTCAGCGCCTTGGCGGCCGCGGGCTGGGTGGAGGCGGTGTCCTTGCTGCCCGATGCGTCGCCGTCACCCTTGGCGTCGGAATCCGAGCCGCTGCAGGCGGTGGCGAGCAGGGTCAGGGACGCCGCGGCGGCGACGAGGGCGGTACGGCGTACGGCGGTGGCGCGCATGGTTCGTTCATCTCTCCGTCTGAAGGAGCAACAACCCCGTCCCGCCGCCGATTTCGAGGCCGACGCGCGGAGCTGTCGCAATGCGACACACTTTACGATCGGACACCTGTCCGATGATCGCCCCGAACGGTCACGGGATGTGATCGTGACGCCGTTGTGATCACCCTGTGAATCCCCTGTGGGCTTCCTGGGTGCCTGCGGAGCCCCGGTGTGATCCGACTCGCCACTGACCAGGGAGGGCCCGCCCGTGTCCGTCGACGCGACAGCAGCCGTACTGCAAGCCGTCGGAGCCCATGGGCCCGCGTCCGTCGAGGTGCTCGCCGGGGGCACGTACAACACCGTCACCCGGGTGACCTTCGCGGACGGCCGGGACTGGGTGGTGAAGATCCCCCCGGCGCACACCCCCGGGCTGAGTCACGAACAGGGCCTGCTCCTCAACGAGGTCACCTTCTACGGGGCCGCCGCCGCAGGCGGCCCCTTGATCCCGCAGGTCGTGCACAGCGAGCTCGACCCCGGCGCTGCGGCCGGGGCGTACCTCGTCATGACCGCGTGCCCGGGGCGTCCGTGGAACGCTGTCGCCGGTGACCTGACGGCCGGTGAGACCCGCTCACTGCGGGCGGAGTTCGGTGGAGTCGTCGGCCGGCTGCACGGCGTCACGGGCTCCTCCGGATTCGGCTATCCGGCCGAGTCCCTGGGGCCGCTCTCCCCCACCTGGCGCGAGGCGTTCACCCTGATGACCGACGCCGTGCTCGGGGACTCCGAGAGGTACGGGGCGAGGCTCCCGCTCCCGGTCGAGCGGATCCGTGAGGTGCTGGCGGGCGCGTCGGACGTGCTCGACGAGGTGACCCGGCCCGCCCTGGTCCACTTCGATCTGTGGCAGGGAAATGTCCTGGTGACCGGGGAGCCCGGGGCCCGGCGCATCGGCGGGATCATTGACGGGGAGCGGATGTTCTGGGGGGATCCGGTCGCCGATCTCGTCTCCACGTCCCTGTTCGGCGATCCGGAGACGGACCTGGACTTCCTCGCCGGATACGCGGCCACCACGGGCGCCCCGCTCGCGTTCACCCCGTCGGTACGGCGCCGGATCGACCTCTGCCGCAGCTACCTCTACCTGATCATGCTCACCGAGACGGTGCCCCGGAACGCCGGTCCCGAGGCGGTGGCCTGGACGTGGCGGGAGGTGGCGCCGCGGCTGGTCGCGGCGCTGGAGAGGCTCACGTAGGACTCAGGAGGGGCGCTGCGTGAGGTGGGTGAAGGCGTCCAGATTGCGGGTCGACTCGCCGCGCTCCATCCTCCAGGCGTACTCCTTGCGGATCGCGCTCGCGAAGCCCAGCTCGAGAAGCGGGTTGAACGCGCCGTCCGCCGCCTCCAGCACCGCGCCCAGCAGCCGGTCGAGCTCCTCGGGTGTGATCACGGAGAGCGGGAGCCTGCCGACGAGGTAGATGTCGCCGAGCTGGTCGATGGCGTAAGCGACGCCGAAAAGGCGGAGGTTGTGCTCCAGGAGCCAGCGGTGCACGGCCGCGTCGTTCTCGTCCGGGTGGCGGATGACGAAGGCGTTGAGGGAGAGCGAGTGCCGGCCGACGATCAGGGAGCAGGTCGTGGACAGCTTGCGTGTGCCGGGCAGCTTGACGACGTAGGTGCCGGGCGCGGGGCTCTCCCATTCGAGCTCCGCGTCGTTC
The DNA here is from genome assembly GCF_042871485.1 of Streptomyces sp. NPDC005791. NCBI lineage: Bacteria > Bacillati > Actinomycetota > Actinomycetes > Kitasatosporales > Streptomycetaceae > Streptomyces > Streptomyces sp. NPDC005791. Next base: position 84,289 of record NZ_JBIAIP010000001.1, on the reverse strand, counting down.
AGCGTCGTCTCGACGACCTGCGCCGCTGCTGCCTCGTCGGATACGTCAGCCATGGTGCGAGCGTACGACAGCGTGCCCAGGCGCTCAGCCGGGCACCGTCCCTCAGCCGAGGCGCGAGCGGGCGTGGCGCCGGTGGTCGTGCATCGCGGCCGTGTAGACATCGGCGGTGGCCGACGCCGCCGTGTCCCAGCCGAACGACTGGGCGTGCGCGGCCGCCGCCTCACCCATCCGGCCGACCAGCTCCGCGCTGTCCGCGAACCGGCCCAGCGCCTGGGCGTACGCCTCCGGGTCGTGCCCCGGGATCAGGAAGCCGCTGACGCCGTCCCGTACGGCGACCGGAAGACCGCCCACCGCCGCCGCGACCACGGGGGTGCCGGCCGCCTGGGCCTCTATGGCGACGAGCCCGAAGGACTCGCTGTACGAGGGCATGACCAGCACGGACGCCGCCCGGAACCAGTCGGCCAGCTGGTCCTGGCCGACCGGCGGGTGGAACCGTACGACGTCGGAGATGCCCAGGCGCGCGGCCAGCTTCTGCAGGCCCTCCGGCTTGGCGAGCCCGCTGCCGCTGGGGCCTCCGACGACGGGTACGACGATGCGGGAGCGCAGCGAGGGGTCCCGGTCCAGGAGGACGGCGACGGCTCGCAGCAGTACGTCCGGGGCCTTGAGCGGCTGGATACGGCCGGCGAACAGCGGGATCAGGGCGTCCGGGGGAAGGCCGAGGCGCGCGCGTGCGGCGGCCCGGCCGTCGGCGGGGCGGAACCGCTCCAGATTGACCCCGGGGTGCACGACGGCGACCGACGCCGGGTCCGCGTCGTAGAAGCGGATGAGCTCGTCGGCCTCCCCGGCGGTGTTCGCGATGAGCCGGTCGGAGGCGTTCACGATCTGGGTCTCGCCGATGACGCGGGCCGCGGGCTCGGGGGCGTCGCCCTCGGCGAGTGCGGCGTTCTTGACCTTCGCCATGGTGTGCATGGCGTGGACGAGGGGGACGCCCCAGCGCTGGGCGGCGAGCCAGCCGACCTGGCCGGAGAGCCAGTAGTGGGAGTGCACCAGGTCGTAGTACCCGGGGCGCTGGCCTGCCCAGGCCTGCATCACACCATGGGTGAAGGCACAGAGCTGGGCGGGCAGCTCCTCCTTCGCGAGGCCCTCGTACGGGCCGGCGTCGACGTGACGCACCAGGACACCCGGCGCCAGATCCACCACCGGGGGCAGTCCGCCGGTGGTGGCCCGGGTGAAGATCTCGACCTCGATGCCGATCGCGGCGAGGCGCTTGGCCAGCTCCACGATGTAGACGTTCATGCCGCCCGCGTCGCCGGTGCCGGGCTGGTGCAGCGGAGAGGTGTGCACCGAGAGCATCGCGACCCGGCGGGGCTTACGGTTTCCGGCGAAACCGCCCGGGAAGCGGATACGGGGTGCCGCACGGCTGCTGCCGAGCCGGGAGACGTACTGACTCACGGGTCCGCTCCTCCTCGCTCAGGGCATGACGCGTACGGGCACAGGGCGCCCTCGAAGGTCCAGAACAGTAAATCCCGACCTTTCATTTCCGCTTTGCCAAATCATTACGCTCTTTTCCGGCGTGCCGGAGGGCTCCGGTGGCCCCGGCCGCTCCGCGTGTGCCTGCCGCCGCTTCGCATACGCTCCTTCTCATGCACCAGCGCCCCATCGGCACCGCGACCCGCGGGACCACCAACCCCAACCGCCTCCGCCGCATGGACCGCTGGATCGCCGCCACCCACGGCCCCGCCCTGCGCCGCAGCGACTCGCCCCTCGCGGTCGATCTCGGTTACGGCGCCGCGCCCTGGACCGCCGTCGAACTGCTGGAGCGACTGCGCACCGCCGACGCGCGCACGGCCGTCGTGGGCGTCGAGATCGACCCCGGGCGGGTCGCGGCGGCGCAGCCGTACGCGCGCGAGGGCCTCAGCTTCACGCACGGCGGTTTCGAGATCCCCACGGCCGGCCGGCCGGTGCTCATCCGGGCCGCGAACGTGCTGCGCCAGTACGACGAGGGCGAGGTGGCCGCGGTCTGGCAGCGGCTGTGTGCCCGGCTGGCACCCGAGGGTCTGCTGGTCGAGGGCACCTGCGACGAGATCGGCCGCCGGCACGTCTGGGTCGCGCTCGGCCCGGAGGGGCCGCGTACGGTCACCTTCGCGACCCGGCTCGGTTCGCTGGAGCGCCCTTCGGACCTCGCCGAGCGCCTCCCGAAGGCCCTGATCCACCGCAACGTGCCGGGCGAGCCGGTGCACGCCTTCCTGCGGGACCTCGACCGGGCCTGGGCCACGGCCGCCCCGTACGCCTCGCTGGGCGCGCGCCAGCGCTGGATCGCGGCGGCCCGGGCGGTCTCCGCCGACTGGCCGCTGACGGACGGTGCGCGGCGATGGCGCCAGGGTGAGATCACCGTGCGCTGGTCCGCGCTGCGGCCCGCCGCAGGGTGAACGGCGCCTGACGGACAACGGGCCGGCGGGAGCGCGACGGGTCCGGGAACACCGGTGGATCACCGTTCGTCCCCTTGTGTGACGGGCAGGTGATGCGGGCCTCTGTTGCTTTACGGGGCAACATGGCACGATCGCGTCGTCACCTGAAAGTTACTGACGGTAAGTCAGATGTGTGCGATGCGGCTTTCGTTGCCTTTCGCCCGGAGGGGGAGCTTGTGAACCGACGCCACTGTGCCACTGCCGCGATCACTCTGGTCTGCGCACTGGCCCTGCTGACCGCGCCGGTCCAGGCCATGGCCGCTCCGATACCGGACCCCACCCCCACGGCTGGCTCCTCCGCCCCCGCCTCCTCGAAGAAGACCCTCGAGGAGGTGCGCGAGGAGATCGACACCCTGTACCGCAAGGCCGGGGCCGCCACCGACGCGTACAACTTCGCCGAGGAGCAGTCCGAGAGGCAGTCCGGCGAGATCGTCCGGCTCGCCAAGACGATCGCCGACGGCCGGGCGAAGATCGCCGAACTGAAGGACAGGGCGGGCGCACAGGCCCGCGAGCAGTACCGCAACGGCGGGCTCCCCCCGGGCGCCCAGCTGATGCTGAGCGGCGATCCCGGCCTCTTCATGGACGGCGTCAACCAGGCCAGGCAGGGGCAGCAGGCCGCCAAGGGCATCCTGACCGAACTGGAGCAGACGCAGGAGGACCTGGAGACCTACACCAAGGACGCCAGCCTCAACTGGGAGAAGATCGAGGCCGGTCGCGTCAAGCAGGCCAAGGCGAAGAAGAGCATCGACGCGCAGATCAAGGCCGCGGAGAAGCTCGAGGCGCAACTGGCCACGGAGGAGCGGGCCAGGCTCCTCCAGATGGAGAAGGACGCCGCGTCCACGGCGCAGGCCGCATGGCTCTCCTCCGGCGCGCTCCGGGACATCGACCGCGAGGCGAGCGCCGCCGGCAAGCAGGCGGTGGCCTTCGCGACCGCCCAGATAGGCAAGCCGTACGTATGGGGGGCCGAGGGCCCCGGTTCGTACGACTGCTCGGGGCTGACCTCACAGGCCTGGGCCGCGGCGAAGCGGCCGATCCCCCGGACCTCCCAGGAGCAGTGGCGGCAGCTGCCCCGCATAGCCGTCCAGGACATGCGCCCCGGCGATCTGATCATCTACCACAGTGACGCCAGCCACGTCGGCATGTACGTCGGCGACGGCTCGATCGTGCACGCGCCCCGGCCCGGTCGCGATGTCACGACGGCGGGCGCGGGCTCGATGCAGATCCTGGGCGTGGTCCGGCCGGACAAGTAGACCCCGCGTCGGCGGACGGCGCGGCGCATGTGCGGGAAGCGTGCCGGACGCGTGATGTTCGTCATGACCTCATGTCCGTCTCCTGCCCGCCCGTCGCGCCGGATCCGTGGTGGGAAGCGGCTTATGGCCGCGCATATGACCGAGCTTGATCGTCGGGCACCATTCCGCTCCCCTGCTGCGGACCGCTATCGTCCCCGTCGGCGGGTCGTCGATCGTCGTCCCGCCGCGCCCTCGGGGGAGGGAAGGAAACCCGAACCGATGCCCGTACCCGTACCGCAGCAACGTGCCGTCCCCGCTGCGGAGACCACTCATGGCGCCGACCTCACACTCCTGGTGATCGAGGACGACCCTGCGGGCACCTTCGCCGTCCCCGAGCTCTCGTCCACCACGGGAGCGCGGGTCCGCGTCCGCACCGCCCGCAACCTCACCGAGGCCGGCCGGCTGCTCACCGACGACGTCGACTGCATCCTGCTCGACCTCGACCTGGAGGCGGCGGCCCTGCCCGCCGACGCGCGCGCCGACGGCCCTGACGACGGGACCGGCCACCCGGGCGGGCTCGCCGCCCTCAAGCACATCCTGCGCATCGCACCGCGCCACGCCGTCCTCGCCCTCGCCGCGGAGGACGACGCCGAGCGGGCGGCCGAGGCCGTACGGGTCGGGGCCCAGGACTACCTCTTCCGCGACGAGCTCGACGGACGCCTCCTCAGCCGCGCCATCCGGTACGCCGTGGAGCGCAAGCGCGCGGACATCGCACAGCACCAGCTGACCGAGTCCCGGCTGCGCGCCCAGGAGAACGCCCGGCTGGAACGCGGACTGCTGCCCACCCCGCTCCTCGACGGTTCCGACCTGGCCTTCGCCGCCCACTACCGGCCGGGCCGTAGCCGCGCGCTGCTCGGCGGGGACTTCTACGACACGGTCCGCACACCCGACGGCACGGTCCACGCGATGATCGGCGACGTCTGCGGGCACGGCCCGGACGAGGCGGCGCTCGGCGTCGAGCTGCGCATCGCCTGGCGGACGCTCACGCTGGCCGGGCTCTGCGGTGACGCCCTGCTGTCCACGATGCAGCAGGTCCTGGAGCACGAACGGCAGAACGAGGAGATCTTCGCGACGGTCTGCACCGTCGACATCGCCCCCGACGGCCGCCGCGCGGGCCTGTGCATCGCGGGCCACCCCGCGCCGCTGATCGCCCGCCAGGGCCGGGCGGCGCACCTGCTCCCGTACGAGGACGGCGGTCCGGCACTCGGCCTGCTGCCGCACGCCCGGTGGCCGCGCCGGCAGGTCGAGCTGGGCGGCTCGTGGAGCCTGATGATGTACACCGACGGGCTGATCGAGGGGCGCGTCGGTCAGGAGGGGACCCAGCGGCTCGGGCAGGACGGCATGGTCGCGATGATCAACGGCCGACTGGACCAGGGGCTCGGCGGGGAGGCCCTGCTGGAGGCCGCCGTCACCCAGGTGCAGGAGCTGAACGGCGGCGAGCTGACCGACGACGTGGCGGTCCTGCTGCTGGAACGCGACGAGGCCCGGACACGCGGAAAGGGCGGGAGCGCGTCACGCTCCCGCCCGGGTGCCGCCTCGTCGGCGGGTGCTCAGCGCCCGCCGTTGTAAGGGCCGTACGGCCCGTCGCTGCTGGAGCCGCCCCGACGGCCACCGCCGCCCGACACGGCCTTGATCGCCGGCCGCACGTCCACCATGAAGACGATGGACGCGATCACGCCCGCGATCTGCAGGAACAGGATCGGGATGACGAGGTTCACGAAGACGGTGGCCCCGAGGATGATCAGCCAGAAGGACTTCTTCTGCTTGTCCGCGGCCCGGTAGGCGTCCTCGCGCGCCGTCACGGCGAAGACCAGCGCGACCACGGCCAGGACGAGCATGGCCAGATACAGCAGCTGCAGGAACGAGCCGAATGCTTCGAGCAACACGGTGAACACCGCCTAGTCAGTGGAATGAGCGCCTCGCGGCCAAGGTACCGGGACAACGACCCGGGCACCCACCATGGTGCCCGGTCCGTTCTCCCGGCAGCCCCGGAACCTCTCCCGGCTACTTCGCGGAGGGCGGGGTCGTCCTCTTCGCCGCGGGCTTGCGCACGGGCGCCGGCTTCTTCGCCGTCGGGGCGGGCGCGGCCTTGGACTCCGCGGGCTTCGGCGTGGGCTTCTTCGCGGCGGGGGCCGCCGGCTTCGCCGCCACCTCGGACTTCTGCTTCGGCACGGACTTCGGCTCCGCCTCGACCACTGCGGCGATCTCGACGATCTCGTCGGCCGTCTCGCCGCGCCAGGTCCGCACGCTGTGCTCGCCGCGCTCGGCGACCTTCTCGTACGTCTCCCGGGCGCGGACCGCGTACTCGGCGGCCACGCCCACACTGCGCAGGGCCAGGTCCTGGGCGGTCTCGCCCCACTTCTTGAGGTCGGTGTCCAGCGCCCCGAAGACCTCGGTCACCTTCGCCTGCACGGTGGCCTGAGCCTCCTTGGCCTGCGTGGTGACCCGCTCCTGCACGGCCTTCGGGTCGGTGTTGCGAACCGCCTCGATCCGCTCGGGCGCCTCGGCCCGCAGCTGCTCGATCAGAGCCGGGACCTTGCGCGCCTGCTCCACGGCGAGGTCGGCCGTACCGGCGGCGAAGTAGAGGGGGGTGGGGTCGGTGAGGGTCTTACGCAGGTCATCGGTGATGGCCATGACTGTGGTCCTCCCGGATCATCAGAAGTCAGTTCACTGGTGGGTCTGCATCACTGCCGCCGGCCGTACGGGGGCCGCGGGCATCCGTACCGGCACCGTCCGCGTCACCGGCACCGTTCTCCGTACCGGCATCGATTCTGCTCTTCGCCTCGGCGGCACCGTGGAAGCCGGCGCCGGTGTCGGGCGCGACATCGAAACCGTTCTCCCGGCGGAAGGAGTCGTAGATCTGCAGCAGCACGTTCTTCTGCCGCTCGTTGATCGACGGATCGGCCAATATGACCGCCCGCGTCTCCAGCTCCTCCCGCTCCCGCTCATCGAGGATCCCGGCCCGCACGTAGAGCGTCTCGGCCGAGATCCTCAGGGCCTTGGCGACCTGCTGCAGCACCTCGGCGCTCGGCTTGCGCAGACCGCGTTCGATCTGGCTGAGATACGGATTGGACACCCCGGCGGCGTCGGCGAGCTGCCGCAGGGAGAGCTGCGCGGTACGCCGCTGCTCACGCAGGTACTCGCCGAGGTTGCCGACGTTGAGTGATGCCATATCCCGATACTGCACCCACCTTGCTAACTATTGCAAGCGGGTGCTTGCAAAAGTGTTCCACGTCATCCGTTCGGCGCGCGCCCCGAGACCCGCCCTGGCGTCGGGGACACACCACCCGCCGTACGGGCGCGGCGCGGGTGTGACTGTCCGAGAGGGGTGACACCTGCCCGGCGGTCGGCACCGCCCCGGGAGCCCACGAAGGCGTACCGGTCTTCCGCTGCGCCCCTCCCGGCGGCCCGCACGACGCTAACCTCGGCCCATGATCGTATGGCTCAACGGCACCCACGGCGCGGGCAAGACGACGACCAGTGCCCTCGTGCAGCGACTGCTGCCGGATTCACGGGTGTTCGACGCCGAAAAAGTCGGCGAGACGCTCATGGACATCACGCCCGGGCTGCCCGGGACGGACAACTTCCAGCACTGGCCGCCGTGGCGACCGCTCGTGGTCGAGACCGCGCGACGCGTACTCGACTACACCGGTGGCACCCTGGTGATGCCCATGACCGTGCTGGTCGAGCAGTACTGGCGCGAGATCAGCTCGGGCCTCGCCCACCACGCCGTTCCCGTACGGCACTTCGTCCTCCACGCCGACCAGGACACCCTCCGCGGGCGCATCGAGGGGGACACCGTTCTCGGCCCCTCCGCCTTCCGCCTCAGGTATCTCGAGCCCTACGCCGAGGCGGCCCGCACATGGCTGCACGACGAGGCCGAAGTCGTCGACACCACGCACCTCACGCCCGCCGAGGCCGCCCAGCGGATCGCGGAGGCCGTCAAGAGCTGAGCCTCGCCTGCGAACAGGGGACCCCACGGGCGGGAAGGACGCCTCGCCGGCCGGGTCGGCGAGACGAGAGCACGGGAGCTCGGCCGGGCTCTCGCTCAGGCGCCGTTCCGGGCGGACGAGGCGGTGGTCGGCCTGCTCGCCGGATACGGACCCGCGTACCACTGGTGCTGGTCACCAACGCGACCCTCCGGCTGCACGAGGACCTCTGCGCCCTGGGGCTCACGGACCTGGCCGACCACGTGGTCAGCAGCGCCGTCGAGGGGGTGGCCAAGCCGGACCCCGCCCGCCTCATCCTGAACGAGGCATGAGCAGCCCGTTCCCCAACTGCACGAAGGCCAGACCGGCGGCGGACACCGCGTCCCCGTGCACCTGTCCGGCGCTCTCCCCCGCGTCCATCCGCCGCCAGTTCTCCTCCGCCAGGATCCGCAGCACGGCGATGATCTGGCCCGCCGCGAGCCGCGCCGCCACCGCGGTGCCGGGGTCCAGGGCGCGGGCGAGGGCCGTTTCGGACCGGCCCTGGTAGGCGTACAGGCGGGCGACGAGCGACGGGGTCCCGTAGAGCAGCCGGTGGAAGGCCAGCACCTGCGGGTCGTCGCAGAGTCCGGTCACCGGGTCGCGGCGGTCCAGGCCGGCCAGGAAGTGCCGGCGCAGTGCGTCCAGAGGCGGGACTCCGTCCGGTCGGCCGGAGACGACGCGGGCCGCCTCGTCCTCGTGGTCGGCGAACCGGTGCAGGACCAGGTCCTCCTTGGCCGGGAAGTACCGGAACAGCGTCGGCTTCGAGATGCCCGCCGCCGCCGCGACCTCCGCGACCGAGACCTTGTCGAAGCCCCGTTCGAGGAACATCGCGATGGCGGCTTCGGAGACGGCCTGATAGGTCAGCTGCTTCTTACGCTCGCGCAGACCGGTCCTCTCGGTGCTCACGACGTCGCGCCCCTGCGGATGAGCGTCTCGATCCCGTCGAGGATCCTTTCGAGCCCGAACACGAAGTCGTAGTCGCCGTCGTCCGGTTCGCTCATGACGTCGGTGGACAGCAGCCGGGACAGCGCCGGATGACGGACGGGGTCGACAAGCCGTTGCATGGTCCGCTCCCACTGCGCCATCACTTCCTCGGCCGGGGCGCCTTTCGCCTCGACGGCGGCGGCGAGGTCACTCATCAGCAGGGACTCGTTCCGTACGAAGCCCGAGACGAGCAGGATGACGGAGATCTTGTGGCCCTCGTCCAGGCCACTGCCCTCCAGCGCCTGGAGGCCCTGTTCCCACCAGGCGACCGAGTGCGGGCTGGCCGGCGGCCCCGCGATCGGGATGCGCAGGGACCACAGGTGGCGCTGGAACATCCGGCGCTGGGCCCACGCCCACTGGCTCAGCGCCTCTCGCCAGCCCGCCCCCTCCTCCAACGCCGACAGGGGCTCCGGGGCACCCATCGCCGCCTCCTGCATGAGGACGTACAACTCCTCCTTCGCGGAGACGTAGCGGTAGAGGGACATCGTGGAGGCGCCCAGTTCCTTGGCGACCCGGCCCATCGAGACGGCCGGGAGTCCCTCCGACGCGGCGACCGACACGGCCGCGGCGACGATGCGGTCCAGCGTCAGGCCGGGCTTCGGGCCCTTGACCGGACGCTCGCGCAGTCCCCACGCGGCCTCGATGCTGGCCGGCAGACCCGTACCGCCCGACGACGCACTGCTGTTCTCCGTCACCCGAAGCCGCCTTTCCCGGTACTGGCTTGCCACCATCCTAGGTTTGCGTAATGCTTACGCAGTAACGCGTATGCCATACGCAGAAGGGGGAGAGTCATGAGAACGGCCACGAACGACGTCATGATCGAGGCACACGGCCTGACCAAGTCCTACGGGAAACCGGGAGCCCGGGTCCGGGTGCTCGACGATGTCGGCCTCCGGGTCGCCCGCGCCGGGATCCACGCGCTGCTCGGCCCCAACGGCGCGGGCAAGACCACGACCGTGCGGATCCTCGCCACCCTCACCACCGCCGACTCCGGTACGGCCCGCGTCGCCGGGTACGACGTCGTCACCGACCGGCGCCGGGTACGCCGCGCCATCAGCCTGACCGGCCAGTTCGCCGCCGTCGACGAGACGCTGACCGGCGAGGAGAACCTGCGGATGATGGCGCGCCTGTCCGGCCTGACCCGCGCTCAGGCCCGGGCCCGCGCCGGGGAACTCCTCGTCCGCTTCGGCCTCACCGACGCGGCCCGCCGACAGGCCCGTACGTACTCCGGGGGGATGCGGCGCCGCCTGGACCTGGCGGCCGGACTGGTCGGCTCCCCCGAGCCCGGCGTCCTCTTCCTCGACGAGCCCACCACCGGACTCGACCCGCGCAGCCGCCGCGAGCTCTGGCAGGTGGTCCGCGACCTGGCCGGACGGGGCGCCGCGGTCCTGCTCACCACGCAGTACCTGGAGGAGGCCGATCAGCTCGCCGACCGCATCGCCGTCCTGAACGGCGGCAGGATCGTCGCCGAGGGCACACCGGAGGCACTGAAGTCACGCGTCTCCGGGCACCGCCTGGACCTCGTGCTCGGCAACCGCGAGGCCTACCTCCGACTCGCCACCCGCGCCGTCCACCACTCCCCCGAGACCCTGACCCTGGGCCTGCCCACGGACGGCACCGCCGCCCACGCCCGCGCCCTGCTCGACGAGATCGACCCGCACCGCACCGACGTCGACCGCTTCTCCGTGCACAGCGCGACCCTCGACGACGTGTTCCTCGCCCTCACCACCGAGACGACGGAGACACCGGCCCATGTCTGACGCACCCGGAGCCCTGACCCACGCCACGGTCATGACCGGCCGCAGCCTGCTCATCAGCCGTCGCAACGTCGACGCCGTGATCGTCTCGCTGATGCTGCCGATCATGCTGATGCTGATCTTCGTCTACTTCTTCGGCGGAGCGATCGACACGGGCACCGCCTACGACTCGTACGTCATGTACGTCGTCCCCGGCGTCCTGTTCCTCTGCGCCGGCTTCGGCTCGGCCACCACGGCGGTGGCGGTGAGCGAGGACATGAAGGGCGGCATCATCGACCGCTTCCGCTCCCTGGACATCGGCGCGATGCCGATCCTGGCCGGCCATGTCGTGGCGAGCACGGTGCGCAACCTGGTCTCCACCACGCTGGTGTTCGCCGTCGCCCTGCTCATCGGCTTCCGCCCCGCCGCCACCCCCGCCGGCTGGCTAGCCGTCACCGCCGTGCTGCTCGCCTACATCGTGGCCCTGTCATGGATCTCGGCGGCGATGGGCCTGCTCGCCCGCACCCCGGAGGCAGCCGGCGGATTCACCTTCTTCATGTCGTTCCTGCCCTACCCGAGCAGCGCGTTCGTCCCGGTCGACAGCATGCCGGGCTGGCTCCGCGGCTTCGCCGACCACCAGCCGGTCACCCCCGCCATCGAAGCCCTCCGCGGTCTGCTCCTGGACCAGCCGGTGGGCAACGCCCCCTGGATCGCGCTCGCTTGGGCGTCCGGGATCCTGCTGGTGGCCGTGGCCCTCTCGGGAGTGCTCTTCAGGGTGCGGACACGGTGACGCTCAGAACGCGGCCCGGATCCCGCCCACCTCCCCGGCCCCGCCCAGCAGCGGCGCCCGCCCGATGCGGGACACCACCGGAGCGTCCACGCCCAGCAGTTCGAGGGAGCGGGCCAGCACCGGGCCCAGTGCGCGGGTGGACCCGTCGTCGATCTTGAAGGCCAGGGCCCTGCCGTCCGGGAGCGCCACCGCCTGGACCGCCTCCGCGCCCATCTTGGAGAGCGTGCCCGGCACCTCCCGCATCAGCCAGGTGTCCGGCCGTCGCGTGCCGGCGACGTATTCCGGGTGCTCCCGCATCGCGTCCGCGACCCGGCGCTCGGCCGTGCCCGGCTCCGCCAGCACGAACGTACGGAACGCACGGGCCAGGCCCACCAGCCCGATCGCCATCAGCGGGGCGCCGCAGCCGTCCGTGCCGACCGCCGCGACGGGCTCGCCCGCCGCCTCCGCGACCACCTCGCCGACCAGCCGCTGCAACGGGTGGGCCGGGTCGAGATACGTCGCCGTGTCCCAGCCGTTGCGTACGCAGACGGCGAGCATCGCCGCGTGCTTGCCGGAGCAGTTCATGGTGAGCGGCTCCCGCACACCCCCGGCGGCGAGATACGCCTCCGCCTCGACCGGGTCCAGCGGCAGATCGGGCGGTGTCTGCAGATCGCCGGGCTCCAGTCCGTGCTCGGCGAGCACCGTGCGCACCAGGTCGAGGTGGAAGGCCTCGCCCGAGTGGCTCGCCGCGGCCAGGGCCAGCCGCTCCCCCGAGAGGTCGAGACCGGCCCGCAGGATCGCGGCGGCCTGCATCGGCTTGTTGGACGAGCGTGGGAAGACCGGCGCCGCCGGGTCGCCGAGCGCGAGCTCCACGCTGCCGTCCGCCGCCAGGACGACCAGCGACCCCCGGTGACGGCCCTCGGTGAAACCGGACCGTACGACCTCGGCCAGGACCGGGGGCACGGGGGACGCTGAGGGGGATATGGGGGTCATGGCGGTCGGCCTTCCGGGGGCGGGCGTGACCCGCCCCCGGAAGGGTCGCTTCAGGCGAGCAGGTCCTGTACTTGTGCTTCTCCGTCACGGTACCTGCGGGCGATCTCCGCGCTGCAATCGTCGACGGTCCGCTGGAGCCGGTGACGGCGCCGGGACACCTGCTGCTCGTAGCGGACCAGCCGCCCCATGGCCGTGAGGAGCTCGTCGTCCGTCCGGGCGTCGAGGTCGGACAGCTCGACCTCCGCCAGCGTGTCCGCCGCCAGCTGCCGGTACTCGTCGCTGCGCGGCGTGGTGAGGGTGACGTGCCGCACCGAGGAGCGGTGGACGGACGGGGTGTCGGCGAGGATCTCCGAGAGCCGGTCCACCACGGGCGTCTCGGGATCCACCCGTCGGGCGAGCTCGGCCCTCAGGATGTCGATCCGGCCCTGGACGAGGCGGCGCACATAGCTGAGGTCCGCCTCGTCGCGCTGGGCGTCACGTCGCAGGGTGCGCAGCTCCGGCAGCCGCAGCCCGCCGAACTCGGGCTGCGCACGCACGGCGGCCAGTCCTTCGACCGCACCGCCACCGGTCTGGCCGGGCACGGACACCGCTCCGGGCAGCTGTACGGGCGGTGTGGACAACTGGCCGGGGGCATCACCGGTCCGCTGCACCGGCGGCCGCAGGCTGCCGGCTGTGTGTGTCACTGGTACGGCGCCGGGTGATGGCCCGGTTCCACGTGTCGTCATGATGTTCCGTCCCCTCGACCGGTGCGTCGGCACACCGACATCGTGCATGGTGCCACTACACACGGTGTTCATGCAGGTGCTCTGTACCCGTTCGGCCCAAGATAGGTTGGTCTGTATGCGTGCAGTGATACAGAGAGTGGACGGCGCGAGCGTCACCGTGGCAGGTGCCACGGACGATCCGTCGGGGACCGGAACGGTCGGCGAGATCGTCGGCGAGGGCCTGTGTGTGCTGGTGGGAGTCACCCACGGGGACACCGCGGAGAAAGCGGCGCAGCTGGCCCGCAAGCTCTGGACCCTGCGCGTCCTGGAGGGCGAGAAGTCCTGCTCGGACGTGAACGCGCCACTGCTGGTCATCTCGCAGTTCACGCTGTACGGGGACGCCAGGAAGGGCCGCAGGCCCACCTGGAACGCCGCCGCGCCGGGCGAGGTCGCCGAGCCGCTGGTCGACGAGGTGGTGACCCAGCTGCGGGCCCTCGGCGCGCAGGTGGAGACGGGCCGGTTCGGGGCGGACATGCGGGTCTCGCTCACGAACCACGGCCCGTTCACCGTGCTGGTCGAGGTGTAGCAGCGCGGCTGGACGGCCGCGCGTACCCCCGCTACGACCGAACGGCCCGCGGTCTACGGCTCGACGACCGTCTCCTGGGCCGCCGCGGTGTCACCCGCGATCAGTTCCGCGTCCACCGCGACGTTCCGCTTCACCAGCGCCAGGGCGATCGGCCCCAGCTCGTGGTGGCGGGCCGAGGTGGTGATGAAGCCGAGCTGCCGGCCTTCCTCACCGTCGGCGGCGAGCCGGACCGGTGTCCCGTGGCCGGGCAGATGGACCTCGCTGCCGTCGAGGTGCAGGAAGACGAGGCGGCGCGGCGGCTTCCCCAGGTTGTGGACACGGGCGACCGTCTCCTGGCCCCGGTAGCAGCCCTTCTGGAGGTGCACGGCGCTGCCGATCCAGCCCAGCTCGTGCGGGATGGTGCGGTGGTCGGTCTCGAAGTTCAGGCGCGGGCGGTGCGCCTCGACGCGCAGCGCCTCGTACGCCAGGATCCCGGCCACCGGGCCGTTCTCGGCGGCGTACGCCTCCAGGTCGGCCCGGGGCAGAAAGAGGTCGCGGCCGTGCGGCGTCTCCCGTACGGCGACGCCGTCCGGGACCTCGGCGATGGAACCGGCGGGCAGATGCACGACGGCGAAGTCCTCGGTGCGGTCGGCGACCTCGACCCGGTAGAAGAACTTCATCGATTCCAGGTACGCGATCAGCTCGCCCTGGGACCCCGGCTCGGCGTGCATCCACACCGTCGTGCCGTCGTCGACCAGATAGAGGGCGTGCTCGATGTGCCCGTTGGCGGAGAGGATCAGGGCTTCGGTCGCCTGGTGCGGCGCGAGGTCGCTGACGTGCTGGGTGAGCAGCAGGTGCAGCCAGGCCAGCCGGTCGTCGCCGGTGACCGTGACGACCCCGCGGTGCGACAGGTCGACGAGACCGCCGCCGTCGGCGAGTGCGCGTTGTTCACGGAACAGGTCGCCGTAGTGCGCGGCGACGCCTTCGTCGCGCCCCTCGGCGGGGACGGCGCCGGGCAGGGACAGCAAGGGGCTCTTCATGCGACCAGCGTACGACTCTGGCGGCCCGCTCTACCGCGCGCTGCCGGGTCCTTCCGCCGGGCCGGCCTCGGCCGCCTTCGCCGTGCAGTCGGCGCAGCGCCCGAAGATCGCGAAGTGCTTCATGTCGGTCTCGAAGCCGAACGTGCCCCGCAGCTTCGCGGTGAAGTCGGCGACCACGTCCACGTCGGCCTCGATGACGTTCGCGCAGTCCCGGCAGACGAGGTGGATGTGGTGATGGCGGTCCGCCAGGTGGTACGTCGGGGCGCCGTGCCCGAGGTGGGCGTGGCTGACCAGCCCGAGCTCCTCCAGGAGCTCCAGGGTCCGGTAGACGGTGGAGATGTTCACGCCTGACGCCGTTCTGCGCACCTCGCAGAGGATGTCGTCGGGAGTCGCGTGCTCCAGGGTGTCGACGGCCTCCAGGACGAGCTGACGCTGAGGCGTCAGCCGGTAGCCACGCTGCCGAAGATCGGTCTTCCAGTCGGTGCTCACCACACGCCCAGTGTAGGGCGGGGCGAGCACCGGCCGGGGCGCCGCCGCGGGAGCTCCTACTTGAAGAACGCGATGCCGTCGTCCGGCATGTCCCCGAGGCTCTTCGCCATCGCGGCGACCTCTTCGGGGGTGACGACCTTCTTCAGGTGCGCCGACATGTACGGCCGCAGCTCCACATCGGGGGTGGCCTTCTCGCCGACCCACATCAGGTCGCTGTTCACATAGCCGTAGAGGCGCTTGCCGCCGCTGTACGGGCCGGAGGCCGCAGTGCGGGCCACCGCGTCGGTGACGATGTCGATCTGCGGCTTCTGCTTGGCCAGCTCGCCGTACCAGACCTCGACGATGCCCTGGTCGCGGACCATGACGATCTCGACCTTGCGGTCCTTGTCGATACGCCAGTAGCCGGACTCGGACTCCAGCGGCTTGACCTGGTTGCCCTCGGCGTCCAGCACCCAGGAGTGCGAGACGTACTCGAGGAAGTCGCGGCCGTCGTGGCTGAAGGTGACTTCCTGGCCGAAGTTGCACTTCTCGGCACCGGGGAAGTCGGAGACGCCCGCACCCGCCCAGTTACCGAGGAGGAAGGCCAGCGGCACGAGGTCCGGGTGGAGGTCGGACGGAATCTCGATCATGAGCGGCTCAGACGATCTGTGAGGGTGTACGGAAGGTGTTCGGGGCGAGGGTCAGCGCTGGCCCTGGTACAGCTTCTTCACGGTCACGGCCGCGAAGGCGAGCACGCCGACGCAGACCAGCACCAGCAGGGCGGAGAAGAAAGCCTCAAGCACGGGAGCTCCTCGGAACGAACGACATGACGGCAGCAGGCGGCCGGGCCCCCAGCCTAACGGGTGGGGGCCCGGCACGACGGCCCGGGGTTTCCCCCGGGCGCGGCCGACTCGCCCGGGAGCCGGTCATGCCGGCACGACGCGCGGGGGCCCGCCCGGCCGAGGATTACAGTTCGGTGCATGCCGAAGAAGCTCGTGATCAAGGTGACCGCCGGAGCCGACGCCCCCGAGCGCTGCTCGCAGGCCTTCACCGTGGCGGCCGTGGCCGTCGCCAGCGGGGTCGAGGTCTCGCTGTGGCTGACCGGCGAGTCCGCCTGGTTCGCCCTGCCGGGGCGCGCCGCCGACTTCGAACTGCCGCACTCCGCACCGCTGCCCGATCTGATCGACTCGATCCTCGCGGGCGGCGGGATCACGCTCTGCACGCAGTGCGCGGCGCGGCGGGACATCACGGAGAAGGACGTCCTGGAGGGCGTGCGCATCGCCGGCGCCCAGGTCTTCGTGCAGGAGGCCATGGCGGACGGCGCCCAGGCCCTCGTGTACTGACGTCCACCGATCGCAAGGTGCCGTCGTCCTACCGGCGACGTTTCCTGCCGTCGAGCTCGTCCCACCAGGCGTCCGACGTCGGATCGCCGGTGGGCTCCTCCCTGGGCGGGCGGGGCCGGTCGTCCCGGCGCGGGGGGTCGGGACTCCCGGCCTCGGGGTCGTCCCACCAACGGTCCTCAGGTCCCCGGCGGTTGGCGACGATCGCCGCCACGGGCGGGATGACCATGGCGAGCACACACATCGCGACGGCCGCCGGGACGGACCACAGACGCACGAAGGACCAGGCGGAGACGAAGAGGAAGAGGCATCCGCCCATCAGAAGGAAATAGGCGCGCCTGCGCCGGGCGTACATGTCTTCAGCGTAGGGCTCTCCCGGGCCGACGCGCACGCGGAAGCGCACGCACAAGCACATCCGGACGGCGCGGAGGGCCGCACCCCTGTCCAGGTGGCGTCCAACCCCCTGGGGTGCGGCCCTCCGGCCGACATGCGTGCGTGAACTACACGGCGATGGCGACCTCGGCGAGGCCACCGGTCTGCGCCACGACCGTACGGTCGGCGGTGCCGCCCGGAACCAGGGCGCGCAGCGTCCAGGTGCCCTCGGCCGCGTAGAAGCGGAACTGTCCGGTCGCCGAGGTCGGGACCTCGGCGGTGAACTCACCGGTCGAGTCCAGCAGACGGACGTAGCCGGTGACGGGCTCGCCGTCGCGGGTCACGCTGCCCTGGATGGTCGTCTCGCCCGGCTTGATCGTCGAAGCGTCGGGGCCGCCGGCCTGTGCTCCACACATGGTGTTCTGTCCTTCTGGTCGGGGTCCTGCTGATCAGGTCCTGCGGAGTTACTTGTTGGCGCCGAGCTCGATCGGCACGCCCACGAGGGAGCCGTACTCGGTCCACGAACCGTCGTAGTTCTTGACGTTCTCCTGGCCGAGCAGCTCGTGCAGCACGAACCAGGTGAGCGCGGAGCGCTCACCGATGCGGCAGTACGCGATGGTGTCCTTCGACAGGTCGACCTGCTCGTCCTCGTAGAGGGCCTTGAGCTCGTCGTCCGACTTGAAGGTGCCGTCGTCGTTGGCGTTCTTCGACCACGGGATGTTGCGGGCGCTCGGCACGTGGCCGGGGCGCTGCGACTGCTCCTGCGGGAGGTGCGCCGGGGCGAGCAGCTTGCCGCTGAACTCGTCGGGCGACCGCACGTCGACGAGGTTCTGGCTGCCGATGGCCTTCACGACGTCGTCGCGGTAGGCACGGATCGACTCGTCCTGGGCCTTGGCCTTGTACTGCGTGGCCGGGCGGGACGGGACGGCGTCGGTCAGGTCGCGGGAGTCGAGCTCCCACTTCTTGCGGCCGCCGTCGAGCAGCTTGACGTTCTCGTGGCCGTACAGCTTGAAGTACCAGTAGGCGTACGAGGCGAACCAGTTGTTGTTGCCGCCGTAGAGCACGACCAGGGTGTCGTTGCCGATGCCCTTCTCGGACAGGAGCTTCTCGAAGCCGGCCTGGTCGACGAAGTCACGGCGGACCGGGTCCTGGAGGTCCTTGGTCCAGTCGATCCTGATCGCGTTCTTGATGTGGTTCTTCTCGTACGCCGAGGTGTCCTCGTCGACCTCGACGATGGCGACCTGCGGGTCGTCGATGTGGGCCTCGACCCAGTCGGCGTCGACCAGGACGTCTGCGCGGCTCATGTGTTTCTCCTCCGGGGCAGTCTGCGGCGGGGCGGTGCGGTGTGCGGGTGCGAGGTGTACGCGCAGGCGCTCGGAGCGGAACGCGTACGGGAGGCACGGGTTCGGCCCTGACATCGTCGAAGGGCCGGGGAAAACGGGAGGGAGTCCCGCTCAGAAGGTGCGACAGAGCATGGCGGCGACGCGGCACAGGTCTACTGCCCGCCGCTTCGTGAGGTCCGCCTGTCGCTTCATGCGTCCGATCGTAGGGAGGTACGGGCGCGTACGCCACCATCGTGTCGCATGATGAGACACGATCGTCCGTCGTATGAGACGGGGCCGCTTGGACGCCTCGTCGGGACCGCGCCCCGCCGGGGCCGGGTGCGGCAGGCATCTGCGGAACGGACGGACCTGTCTCAGTATCCGGATCAGGTAGCGCCCCGCGTCCCGGCGGGGCCCTTCACCACGTCCGGCCCCCGTCGTCCGTGGCCGGTCCGTACAGCCCCGTCATCCCGCCAGTCGGATGTCGGCGCCGGTCATCGATATCTCCAGGCCGCCCGGCGTGACGTCGATCTTCTCCAGTGCGAGGCCCTCGGGCAGACCGCCGATCCCGCGCTCGAAGTCGGTCTTCTTCCTGACCAGGTCCTCGAGGCCGGGGATGCCCTCGCCCGGCACCTCGTCGGCGCGCACCTTGACGGTGTCGCCGTCGACCAGGGTGACCGTGGAGAGCACGCTGCGTGTCACCGTCTGCTCCACCAGCGGGATCCGGACCGTGCCGGTGACCTTGACCTTGCCGTCCCCGCCGTAGGCGACCGTGACGCCTTCGTCGGCCGCCTCGGTGAGAGCGGAGTACGGGATGACGGCCGTCCCGGTGGCCCGGGAGGCCGTCGCGCTGGTGTAGCCGGCGCCCAGCGTCACCTGTCGCAGCTGGGCCCGGATCTCGCTGATCCGTATCCCCCGCCCGGCCGCGTTGGCGCGGATGTCCTTGACCGTGACGTCCACGCGGTCGAGCTCCGACCCGGCGACCTGGGTCAGGAAGGGGAAGCCCTTGATCGAGACGTCCGTCGAGCCCGCCTCGGCGCCGCCGAAGGAGACCCGCCCCTCGGCCTCCGACTCCGCGAAATACACGGCTGCGCGGTCCGCGGCGACGAAGACACCGCCCAGCAGCACGGCGATGATCAGCAGTGTTCGCAGTGCTCGCATACCTGTTGTTCCCCCACTCGGACCGGCCTGACCCCTGGTGCACGTGAGACTACTGCCGCGGCGCGGCGTGCCCTGAGTGATCGACGAGCCGGGGGCCCGGCCGGTTCCCCGGGTGCCGAGAGTGTGAGTGAGGGAACGTCAGGCGAGCACACGGCCGATCAGGTAGACGGCGGGGGCCGCGGCGGTGAGCGGCAGCGCCACCCCTGCCGTCATGTGCACGAAGCGGGACGGGTAGTCGTAGCTCGCGACCCGCAGACCGATCAGCGCACAGCCGCCGGCCGCGAAGCCGAGGAACGCGGCCTGCGCCCCGAAGTCGGTGAGCGTTCCGGCGGCCAGGCCCGCGCCCGCCGAGGCGAGCAGCGCCACGACGACGGAGGCCGGCCCGGACAGCGGCAGGGCTCGGACGAGCACGGCCACGGCGACCGCGATGCCGCCCACCGTCACCGCGTCCGGGACGGCCGCGAGGTGTCCGGCGGCCAGCACGGCGAGCGCGGCCGACGCGACGGTGGCCGTCAGGCCGTACATCCGCTCATCGGCCCCTGCGTGGCTGCGCAGCTGGAGGACCAGGGTGAGCAGCACCCAGACACCCAGCGTGCCGAGGATGGCCGCCGGGGCGTTGCTCCGGCCCGCCACGAGCAGCACCGCATCGGCCACGACACCGCCGGCGAAGGCGAGTGCGATGCCCTGCCTGGCCGGCCACATGCCGTTGAGCCGGAACCACCCCGCGGCTGTCACGGCCTGAAGCAGGACGAGGGGCACGAGCAGGGCGTACGCCCCGATCGCGGCGCCGAGCGCGAGCAGCAGGCCGAGGCCTGCGGTGATCGCGGCGGGCTGCATCCCCGGCGCGATGATCGGCGAACGTCCCTCGGCGCGGGCCCGCTGCGCGTCGGTGATCCGGCTGTTGCCCAGGGTGGTGGGCGCGCTGTAGCCCGTGTCGTCCGGGGCGGCTGTGGGAGCCACCGCCTGCGGGGCGGGTGGGGCCACCGGGACCTCTGGCGGCAGCGGAAAGGCGCCCACAGTGCCCGGGGTGCCCTGCGCCACGGCGGGGGCGGGGTGCGGCTGCGGCTGCGGCTGCGGCTGCGGCTGCGGCTGAATCGTCGGCTGGTACTGGGTGTCCCAGGTCTGGCCCTGCCACGTCTGGGCCGCGCCCTGGTCGACGGAGGCCTGGGAGGCTCCCGGCTCCGGGTACACGGCGGGCTGCTGGGGCGGGTAGGGCTGCTGCCCGTACGGCTGCTGCTGCCCGTACGGCTGCTGCTGCCCGTACGGCTGCTGCTGCCCGTACGGCTGCTGCTGGTCTTGCTGCCCGTACGCCGGGTCGTAGGGCTGCTGCCCGTACGCCGCCGGGTCGTAGGGCTGCTGCTGCCCCTGGTACTGCTGTCCCTGGTGCTGCTGCGCGTGTCCCGGGTCGTACTGCTGCCCGTGCCCCGGGTCGTACGGATACTGCTGATCGTTGTCGCTCATGGTCTGCGGTTCACCCTCCTGCGAACGGCGGGAGCACCTCGACCGTGCCGCCCTCGGCAAGCCGTACGGTCTCATGACCACGGGTCCCCACAGGATTCCCGTCGATCAGGAACGAGCATCTGAGCAGTACGCGCGTCAGCTCACCGGGGTGCCGCTCGCGCACCCCGTCGAGCGCCTCGGCGAGTGTCTCCGCCGTGTACGGCTCCTCCGCGGTCCCCGCTGCGGCCTTGGCCGCGGCCCAGTAGCGGATCGTCCCCGCTGCCATGGCGGCACCCCTTTCCTCGTACGTCAGCTGTCCATCATGAATCACGCCGACTCCGTCCAGTCGGCGATACGGCTCAGCAGTTTCTCGTCGGCGGCGTTCTCCGCGTGGCCCATGCCGTGTTCCAGCCAGAGTTCGGCCCCGTCCCCCGCGGCTGCCGCCAGCATCCGGGGGTGGTCGACGGGGAAGTACGGGTCCTTGTCGCCGTGCACGATCAGCAGGGGCGCGGTGACCAGCGGGACCGCCTCGACCGGCGAGAGCGGCACCGGGTCCCAGTCCTCGCGGTGGATCCGGGTGCGGAAGCCGTAACGGCCGACGAGGCGGCCCGTGGGGCAGGTGACGACCCAGTGCAGGCGGCGCATGGGGGCCGTGCCCCGGTAGTACCAGCGGGCGGGGGCGCTCACGGCGACGACCGCGTCCGTGTGCGCGTCCACGGGGGCACCCTCATGCCTCCCTGAGTGCGCCCCCGAGCGCCTTGTGTGCCGTTCGTGCGCCCTTTGCGCCTCTGTGCGCCGTACCACCCGTTCGGACGCTGCCGCCCCCGATTCCTCACACACGGATTCAGCGCATTCCGGCGCCGTATACAGAGCGGCGTGCCGGAGCACCACGGACCCTCCCATCGAGAAGCCGACCGTGACGACCCGGCGGTGTCCCAGCGACCTCGCCCAGGCGACCGCGGCCGCCAGGTCCAATACCTCGCGATCGCCCACCGTGGACCGTCCGCCGGACCTTCCGTGGCCCCGGAAGGAGAACGTGATCACGGCCGCACGCTGGGCGAACACCGCGGCGGCCCGCAGCAGCGCCGGCCGGTCGGCGGCGCCGGTGAAACCGTGTGCGAGGACCACGGCGGTCCCTTCGCGCGCACCGCCCTCCACGGCTGCGGAACCCGCCGTACACGGGGTGTACACCGCCTCGACAGGGACGCCGTCACCGGTCAGCAACGTGGTGCGCCGGGGGACCCGCGTGATCGAGGGAACAGAAGTACTCGGGAAACGACCCTCGGACACTGAACTCATGTGGGCTATTCTGCTGCGAAGAGGATCCGGGCAAAGCAGCCCCCGGATCCTTTTGTGCTTTCCGAGCGTTGTTACGGCAACGTTTCGACAAGCTCAGCGGCCCCCGGGCGCGGGACCGCACAGTGAAAACCGTATGACGGCCGTCGCGGGTGATGGCCGTATGGGAGAACGAAGCAGTGCCGCACTACTCCCCCGGGTCCGACCCGGGAGTGCCCCTCTCGCAGGGAACGAGGAGGACCGACGTAATGGGCGAGCTGAACGTGCACGATCGACCGACGACCCAGGCAGGTGGGCGGCGATGAGTTCACTGCTGCTTCTGACGAATGCCCTTCAACCGTCGACGGAGGTGCTCCCCGCCCTCGGCCTTCTGCTCCACAGCGTGCGGGTCGCCCCCGCCGAGGGGCCCGCGCTCGTCGACACCCCCGGTGCCGACGTCATTCTCATCGACGGCCGGCGCGACCTCCCGCAGGTGCGGTCGCTCTGCCAGCTTCTGCGGTCCACCGGGCCCGGCTGTCCGCTGATCCTCGTCGTCACGGAAGGCGGCCTCGCGGCCGTCACCGCCGACTGGGGCATCGACGACGTCCTGCTGGACACCGCGGGGCCCGCCGAGGTCGAGGCCCGGCTGCGGCTGGCCACCGGCCGCCAGCAGATCACCGCCGACGACTCCCCCATGGAGATCCGCAACGGCGATCTGTCGGTCGACGAGGCGACGTACAGCGCCAAGCTCAAGGGCCGGGTCCTCGACCTGACGTTCAAGGAGTTCGAACTGCTCAAGTACCTCGCGCAGCACCCGGGCCGGGTCTTCACCCGCGCCCAGCTGCTTCAGGAGGTCTGGGGATACGACTACTTCGGCGGCACCCGCACGGTCGACGTCCATGTGCGGCGGCTGCGGGCCAAGCTCGGCCCCGAGCACGAGTCCCTGATCGGGACCGTGCGCAACGTCGGCTACCGCTTCGTCACCCCCGAAAAGGTGGACCGGGCCGCCGAGGAGGCCAAGGCCAGGGCCTCGGCGAAGCCCGTGGACGAGGGGGCCACCCGTCCGGAGCAGTCCACGGAAGCCGAGGACATGGAAGAAGCCCCGGTCCGACCTGCCAAGCGGTAGGTCGATCCGCGTAGACTGCCGCGCGTGGCCAAGGTGACGCGGGACGATGTGGCGAGACTGGCGGGGACCTCGACAGCGGTCGTCAGCTACGTCATCAACAACGGACCGAGGCCGGTCGCCCCGGCCACGCGCGAGCGGGTGCTCGCCGCGATCAAGGAGCTGGGCTACCGGCCCGACCGGGTCGCCCAGGCGATGGCCTCGCGGCGCACCGACCTCATAGGGATGATCGTGCCGGACGCCCGGCAGCCGTTCTTCGCCGAGATGGCGCACGCGGTCGAACAAGCGGCGGCCGAGCGCGGAAAAATGGTGCTCGTCGGCAACTCCGACTACCGCGACGAGCGTGAGGTCCACTATCTGCGGGCCTTCCTCGGCATGCGGGTCTCCGGGCTGATCCTGGTCAGCCAGGGGCCCAGCGAGCGCGCGGCGGCGGAGATCGAGGCCTGGGACGCGCGCGTCGTCCTGCTGCACGAACGCCCCGAGGCGATCGACGACGTCGCGGTCGTCACCGACGACGTCGGCGGCGCCCAGCTCGCCACCCGCCACCTCCTGGAGCACGGCAACGCCTACGTGGCGTGCCTCGGCGGCATGGAGTCGACCCCGGTGGTCGGTGACCCGGTCGCCGACCACATCGAGGGCTGGCGCCGGGCGATGCAGGAGGCCGGCCTGCCGACGGAGGACCGGCTCTTCCACGCCCCGTACAACCGTTACGACGCCTATCAGGTGGCCCTCGAGCTGCTCTCCGGGCCCGACAAGCCCCCGGCGATCTTCTGCGCCACGGACGACCAGGCCATCGGGGTGCTGCGGGCCGCGCGCGAGCTGCGGATCGACGTACCGGGCGAGCTCGCGGTCGCGGGCTTCGACGACGTGAAGGAGGCGGGGCTGACCGATCCGCCGCTCACCACGGTCTTCTCCGACCGCCCGGCGATGGCCCGGGCAGCGGTGGACCTGGTTCTCGACGACTCGCTGCGGGTCACGGGCTCACGGCGCGAGCGGCTGAAGCAGTTCCCGTCCGCGCTGGTGGTACGCCGCTCGTGCGGCTGCGGCGAGCCGGCGCTCACGGCGCCGTAGCGGGACGCTTCCTCCCACCGGGCGTCCTGATATCGGGCGTCCTTATATCGGGCATACGAGGTTCTGCCGGGCTTCTCAGGACGTACTCAGGCTGCTCTCATGTTCGCTGGCCACTCTCGTGGACATGACCGACAGCCACCGCCCGAGCGGCGAGTACCCGATGTCCCCCTCGCACGACAACGGTCCGTCCGACAACGGTTCGTACGGCACCGGTTCGCACGACAACGGTGCGCATGCCGGTGGCGCGTACGGCGGTGGCGCGTACGGCGGTGGCGCGTACGGCGGTGGCGCGTACGGCGGTGGCGAGGCGGCCTACCCGCCGCCCCCGGTCCACCGGCCCGAGCAGCCGACGGCCGAGGTGCCCGCCGCTGCCTACGCCTGGCCCGCCCCGGCGCCCCAGCCCGACCCGGCCACGGACGCCCCGAAGCCCGAGCGCCGGGTCAAGCGGCCGCTCGCCCTGCTCGCGGCCGTGGCGATCGCCGCGGCGGCGATCGGTGGCGGCACCGCCACCCTCATCGGTGAGCTCGCGGGTGGCGGCTCCAGCGGTTCCGCGTCCGGAGGGGTCGTCAGCGGCACCAACGTCTCACAGAGCAGCGCCGGCACCGTCTCGGGTGTGGCGGCGGCCGTGTCCCCGGCCATCGTCGAGATCAGCGCGACGTCCTCGGCGGGTGACGCCACCGGTTCGGGGGTCGTCATCACGGCGGACGGCGAGATCGTCACCAACAACCACGTCATCTCCGGCGCCTCCGAGATCAAGGTGGCCCTCAGCACCGGCAAGACGTACACCGCCGATGTCGTCGGCACGGACGCCGCCAAGGACCTGGCGCTCATCAAGCTCCAGGGCGCGAGCGGACTGAAGACCGCCTCGCTCGGCGACTCCTCCTCGGTGAAGGTCGGGGACGAGGTCGTGGCGATCGGCTCACCCGAGGGCCTCACCGGCACGGTCACCAGCGGCATCGTCTCGGCGCTGGACCGTGACGTCACGGTCGCCAAGGACGAGGAACAGGAACAGCAGCAGCAGCAGCAGCAACAGGGCGGCCAGAACTGGCCCTTCGAGTTCGGCGGGCAGCAGTTCAACGGCGACACCGGCTCGTCCAAGACGACGTACAAGGCCATCCAGACCGACGCCTCGCTCAACCCCGGCAACTCCGGTGGCGCCCTGATCAACATGAACGGCGAGATCATCGGCATCAACTCCGCTATGTACTCGCCCAGTTCGGCCAGCGCCGCGGGCAGCTCGGCCGCGG
This sequence comes from Streptomyces sp. NPDC005791, assembly GCF_042871485.1. Classification (NCBI taxonomy): domain Bacteria; kingdom Bacillati; phylum Actinomycetota; class Actinomycetes; order Kitasatosporales; family Streptomycetaceae; genus Streptomyces; species Streptomyces sp. NPDC005791. The sequence continues at coordinate 58,954 of NZ_JBIAIP010000001.1, read as the reverse complement.
GCAGCGTGGGCCTCGGATTCGCCATCCCGGTCAACACCGTCAAGGCCGACCTGGACACCCTGCGCGCCGGTACCGGCTCCTGACCGAGGAGGTCACCGTGAACCCCGCCCCCGTGGCCGCAGGCCCGTCCGGTCCGGTCCTGCCACTCGCCCTGGTCGCCGAACCGGCCGCATCCGCCCCCGCCGCGACCGGTCCCCGCCCGCCCGGGATCCGCAGCGGCGCCGGCCGCGACCGCCGCCGTGCCGCGCGACGCCGTACGGCGGCCGTGCGAGGCTGAGAGCCCAGCAGCCCCGGGCACTCTGCACCCGGCCCGCCCGGCACGAAGGAAGAGGACGAAGAAGCGATGAGCCCCGCCGAAGACGATGTGCAGCGTGTCCTGATCGTCGACGACGAGCCCGCCGTGCGCGAGGCACTGCAACGCAGCCTCGCGTTCGAGGGATACGGGACCGAGGTGGCCGTGGACGGCTACGACGCCCTGGCCAAGGCCGAGTCGTACGCCCCCGACCTGATCGTCCTGGACATCCAGATGCCCCGCATGGACGGCCTCACCGCCGCCCGGCGCATCCGGTCCACCGGATCGACCACACCCATCCTGATGCTCACCGCCCGCGACACCGTCGGCGACCGGGTCACCGGCCTCGACGCCGGCGCCGACGACTACCTCGTCAAGCCCTTCGAGCTGGACGAGCTCTTCGCCCGCATCCGCGCCCTGCTGCGCCGCAGCTCGTACGCCGTCGCGGCGGGCGGGCCCCTCCCCGACGACGACGTACTGTCCTTCGCGGACCTCCGCATGGACCTGAACACCCGCGAGGTCACTCGGGGGACCCGCCGGGTGGAACTCACCCGCACCGAATTCACCCTCATGGAGATGTTCCTGGCCCACCCACGGCAGGTGCTGACCCGTGAGCAGATCCTCAAGGCGGTCTGGGGTTTCGACTTCGAGCCCAGCTCCAACTCCCTGGACGTGTACGTGATGTATCTGCGCCGCAAGACGGAGGCCGGCGGCGAGCCGCGCCTCGTCCACACGGTGCGGGGCGTCGGATACGCGCTGCGCTCCGGCGGCGGTGACGGGTGACCGGACTGCCCCGCCGGCTCCGCGCACTGCCGCTTCGCTCACGGCTCGCCCTGCTGGTCGCCATGGCGGTCGCGGTGGCGGTCGCGGCCGTGGCCGCTGCCTGCTGGTTCGTGACGCGGGAGCAGCTGGAGCACCAGCTGGACGAGTCGCTGCGCGGCTCCAAGGTGGACCAGCCCTACCTCGCGGACCTGTACACCTACTGCAAGGGCACCACCGCGCTGCCGCCCCAGCCCTTCACGGGCGCGACGGTCCAGCTCATCGACTCCCAGGGCACGGTCTGTGTCGCTCCCGGCACATCGGAACTGCCGGTCAGCGACGGAGACCTGCAGGTGGCCGAGCGGCAGCGGACCTACACCCTGCACACGGAGACGGCCGAGAACGGCACGGACATGCGGGTCTTCACCTCGCAACTCGATGTCCGGGGCCCCGGAGCGGAGTCCGGGAACCTCGCGGTCTCCATCGCCCGCCCCATGAGCGAGGTATCCGAGCCGCTCTCCACCCTCGCCTGGGTACTGGTCCTCGTCGCCGGCATCGGCGTCGTCGGCGCCGGCGCCGCCGGCCTGTGGATCGCCCGCACCGGCCTGCGACCGGTCGACGACCTGGCGCACGCCGTCGAGCACGTGGCCGAGACCGAGGACCTGACCATCCGCATCCCGGCGGAGGGCGAGGACGAGATCGCCCGCCTCTCACGCTCCTTCAACGCCATGACCAGCTCACTCGCCACCTCCCGCGACCGTCAGTCCCAGCTCATCGCGGACGCCGGGCACGAACTGCGGACCCCGCTCACCTCACTCCGTACGAACATCGAGCTGCTGGCCCGCAGCGACGAGACGGGCCGGGCCATCCCGCCCGACGACCGCAAGGCCCTGATGTCCTCGGTCAAGGCCCAGATGACGGAACTGGCCGCCCTCATCGGCGACCTCCAGGAACTCTCCCGCCCCGACGCCACCCAGCCCGGCCCGCTCCAGGTGGTCGCGCTGCACGAGATCACTCGTAACGCCCTGCAACGCGCCCGGCTGCGCGGCCCGGAGCTCACCCTCACCGCCGAACTCGCCCCGTGGTACGTGCGCGCCGAGCCCGCCGCCCTGGAGCGGGCGGTCGTCAACGTCCTGGACAACGCGGTGAAGTTCAGCCCCGCCGGCGGGACGATCGACGTCGTCCTCCACCGCGGCGAACTGACCGTACGGGACCACGGCCCCGGCATCCCGCCCGAGGACCTCCCGCACGTCTTCGACCGCTTCTGGCGCTCCCCCTCGGCCCGCCAGCTCCCCGGCTCGGGCCTCGGCCTGTCCATCGTGGCCCGCACGGTGCAGCACGCCGGCGGCGAGATCGCGCTGCGCCCGGCGGAGGACGGCACCGGCACGGTGGCCTCGATCCGGCTGCCGGGCGCCCCGACGCCACCGCCGGGGCAGTGACGTCCGGGAATCAGAGCCGTCGGCGGAATTCAACAGCCGGCCGCGCCCTCCGGGACGGCGCAGGGCAGCCGGAGCACCTGCGGCAGGCTCAGGCCAGATCGTCGAACTCGCCCTCCTTGGCACCGCCGAGGAAGGCCCGGAGCTTGGCACGGGTGGTGCGTACGACCACGTCGGGGCGGTCGCTCTCGCGGAGCAGTATCTCGCCTTCGTGCTCGGCCAGTTCGAGACAGTTGTTACCCTCGGCGCCGGACGACTTCGAGGACTTGCGCCACTTAATTTCCATGATCCTCACGCCTTCATACTCTGTGCGATTGTGCGGATGAAGTCCCGCGAGCTCTCCGGATCGAGGGACCGGCTCTCGACCCGGTCCAGCACGGCTCGGTAGTTCACGAGGCGGGTTTCGGCATCGACGAACGCGGGTCCGGTGGCCGTGTCCGTCTGCACGGTGTCGAGCTGCGGGACCGGACCGCAGACGTATTGTGTCGAACTCCCGATCTCCGGGAAACCGCCCGCCGCGAAGGGGATCACCCGGACCGCGACATTGTCTCGTTCCGACTCCTGCAGCAAATGACTGAGTTGACCGAGTGCAACGCCAGAGCCTCCGTACGTCATCCGCAGCGCGGCCTCGTGGATGAGAAACGTGCAGGCAGGCGCTCCCTCGCTGTCCAGCACATCACGCCGTCTCAGTCGATGCGAAAGCTGGCGGCGGAGGCGTTCCGGGCTCAGAGGCGGTACGACCTCTGCGAACACGGCACGGGCGTACTCCTCGTTCTGCAACAGCCCCGGCATATACATGATCTGCACCGACCTGATGGCCACGGCGTGATGCTCGAGCTCCGCCAGATCGAGCGCCCCGCTGACGAGGTCGCCCCTGTAGTCCTCCCACCACCCGTTCGTGCGTTCTTCCGCCATGCCGGCCAAGGCGTCGACGTATGCGGCGTCCGGGCACTCGTAATGACTGGCCCACGTGCGCACCCGTACAGCGCTCACACCGAATCGTCCCGCTTCACTGTTGCTGACAGTGGTGCGGTCCGTGCCCAGCGCGGCAGCCGCCTCAGTGAGCGACAGACCGGTGCGTTCCCGGAGTTTGCGCAGCTCGGTGCCCAACCTGCGCTGGCGCGCCGTGGGTGCCTTCCTCGACGCCATCGGCTTCCCCTCCCAATCGAGCCTCAGTGTGACCCGTCACCCGACAGGATGCACTTTACCCAACGCGTTACCCGTATTGACCCAACGCGTGAGGTAATCGGCACGGCGGTGCCTGGTTCACCGCACCGCATCGCCCTAGACCTGACGTGCAGTCGTGCGGGCGCGCCCTGGAACAGGCCCGCCCAGACGGCTTCACGACGATCAACGAGCAGCGGGCCGGTTCGAATCGCACCCCGTGGGGAGAACGACATGACCAGCGTCAACACCACCGCACCTTCCGCATCACCGCACCGCCAGGACGGTGAGGACTACCGGCTCTCCCTGCCCAACACCGCGCGTTCGGCCGGGATCGCAAGGCACTTCGTCACCTCACTGCTCACCGGAACCCCGCACAGCGGCATGGTCGACGACGCCCGCCTCTGCGTCACCGAGGTCGTGGCCAACGCCCACCGTCATACCGGCACTTCACTGATCCGTGTTCATGTGACGGTCGGCCGGGATCAGGTGACCGTCTCCGTCGCCGACGACACGCCCTGGGCCGTGCCTGCGGCCGGTGGTACGTCCGGCGGCATCCCCACCGGTCACATGCAGGAATGCGGGCGGGGGCTGTTCCTCCTGGAGCAACTCGCCCTGGCCTGGGGGTCGGAGGTCTGCGCGTGCTGCTCCCCCAGCCACAAGGCTGTGTGGTTCACGCTCGCCGGGGACGCGGGGATCTCCGCATGACGTCCTTCGCGTCACCGACGAACAGCGGGCCGGACACCGCCCGAACGGGCTCGGCCACCCGGCGCCCCCGCGCGTCCTGCGCGCGCCCGCACAGCGGTTCGGGCGTGGTCCGCCCGCTGTAACGCACCGGCAGGCCCGGTCGCCGGACTGCCCTACCCCGACGGACCCTGATGCGCCTCACCACCGGCGCGGCTTCGCGCTGCGCTCTTCCGGCATGCCCTGATCCGGCATGGGTACCCGTTCCCCGTGCGCTGCAGGAGGTCGGCTCGACCTCTGCCCGGCATGCCCGGCCCCGCGTATGGCTGCCTGCCGTGACGTGGCTGATCGACGTCGGCCTGCACCCGCGCGCGGGTGGAACGACGCTCACCGTGGCCCGGGACCTCGCGGCGCGGATGGACCACCGGCTGGGATTCGTGCTGTACGACCTCGAAGGCACGGCCTCCCGGTGCGGAGTGTCGACGGCGACGGTGAAGCGCCACGTCCCGGTGCTCCGGGAGCTGGGTGCGTTGGCGTGGCACCGGCACGGCACGAAGAAGAACCTTCGGCTCCCGGGGCGCGCGTACACGGCTACCGCGACGATCTACGCGGCGACGATCCCGATCGCGTACGACGTGGCGGTGGGGCACCGGCTCGACGGCACCGGGTACCGGGCCCGGGTGGCCGGGATGACCGACGACGGGCGGGCCCTCGCGGCGAAGGCTGTCCGCCCGCAGGAGCGCCCGGTGGACGGCCCACGTGCCGGGCATCGCAGTTCGGCAGGGCGTGCACCCCATTCCTGTGGGGCCCACCCCCTCGTACCTACAGCTGACATGAGTGGGGAGTTCAACTACACCTCGCGTGAGCACGCGAGACGCGCGAAGGCGTCAACTCACCGGACCCGGAGCAGCAACGCCGTTCGGGCGGGCGGGAGTTCCCGCAGCAGCGGCTCGTCACCCCGGAGCCCGTGGCAGGTGGCCCACGACATCAGGGTCGCCCGGCAGGTCCGGCCGCTCGTCGGCTGGACCCAGGGGGAAGGGCTCCGCCGTCTGGCCTTCGCGCTGCGCCCGTTGATCGACCGAGGCCTGGAGTCCCATGACATCGCCGCGGAACTCATCGGCCTGGCCGTCGGCTGGCACCCCGCACGGCCGGCCGCGTACATCACCGCCGCCCTGACCCGGGATCGGCAGGCCGAGACCGCCCGCCGGGCGGACGGGGACCTCACGGCCGACCCCGCCGCCCACCGGGAATGGCAGCAGTGGCTGAACAGCCGCCAGGCCGACGCCCCACCGCGTACGGACGACGACCGCCGCCACGCCCGGCTCTACACCTGGGACCGGTGGTACGAGGTGGCCGCCCACTACGACGAGGACCCCGACGACGCCCTGGACCTGTACGGAACCCGGCTGTGCGCCTACGCCGTCAAGCGGGCCGCACGCGCGGCTGCGTCCCCGACGTAGGCGCCTGCGTGGGCGCACCTCAACCGGTCGGGTTGTGCCGTATCAGGGACTCCACCAGCCCCGAGCGGGTCGCCGGATAGTCGAGCGGGACGATGCCGAGGCCGGTCCAGCCCGACGCCTCCGCCCCGTCGAGGAACGCGTGCACCTGCGGGTTGAGGCGGTCGGAGTTCCAGCGCGGGGGAAGCAGGGCGGCCGTGCTGACGTAGTTCATGAACAGCTTGCCGGGCTGCTGCGCCGCCTTGCGGAACTGCGCCTCGATCTTGGAGTACTTGGCGAACGGCTCCGCCATGTAGTCGTCCTGGATGTCGAAGAGCGCGGAGTCGGCGTACCGGACGCCCGGCAGGCCCCCGTTGTCGGCGAGCAGCACGACCTTGCCACGGGCCCCGCCCAGGTCCGGGAGCGTGGAGTCGAGGCGGAGGAGGGACCGCCAGCCCTTGCCGTCGAGATAGAGGTCGAAGATCCGCCGGAACGCGGCGTCGCTCTCCTCGGAGTACTCCTGCTTGACCCGCATCAGCACCGTCTCCGACGGCCGCCGGGCCAGGAAGTCCCGGCAGGCGCCCAGCACGTCGTCGAAGTTCAGGTTCTGGTACGAGGCCCCGTGATGGATGGCGTACGCGTCGCCGCTGATCCGGCAACGTATGTCGAGGAAGCGGATGCCGCTGTCGAGCTGCGCGGCGATCGTGGTGTTCTGGCACTCCGTCCAGAGGCCGCCGAAGCGCGCTCCCGCGTTGTGCGTTCCCGGGATGGTGAGGCGCCGCAGCGGGGTGGCATCGGCGATGCCGGCCATCCAGTCCTGGGTACCGAGGGTCTTGGTGGGGGCGGCGACGGCGGGCGCTCCGCCGATGAGGACTCCGGCGGTGGCGGCGAGGGCGCCGGTGAGGAAGGTCCGGCGGCTGGCGGTGTACGGGCTCATGCGGAAGGGGCCTCCGTCGGCTGTGGGGAGCTCCGATTATGTCGGGTACACCTCAATGCCGGAACGGGGCCTGCCCCCATCACCGCCCACGCGGCCGAATCTCGCCGCCCGTCGGACACCTCGGCCGACAGGGCTCTCGGAGCCGCACGACCACAGTCCCCGGCATCGGCAGATTCTGAATTTCACAAACTTACGTTTTCCATGATTGCGTGCTACCTTTACGGGGATGGCGACAGAGGTAGGAGGTCATCACTTGACTGCAGCCACAGCCACACTGCGCACGAACGGGCAGATCACGCTGCCCAAGGCCATTCGGGCCGCCCTCGGGGTGGAGCAAGGCGACGAGCTCGAGTTCGAGATCACCAGCGCCGGCGAAGTGACGGTGCACGGACTTACCAAGATCCGCTCCGACCAGGCCTGGTTCTGGACTCCGGAGTGGCAGGAGGGCGAGCGCAGGGCCGCCGAGGACATCGCCGCCGGGCGCACCTCCGTTCACGAGGACGCGGACAGCATGTTCGCGCACCTCGACGAAGACTGACCCCTGACACCGGGAGGCCCGATTGCCGACTTTTGAGACGACTGCCCACTTCAAGCGCGACTTCAAGGCTCTCAAGCCCGAGGAGCAGAAGCGCTTCGAAGACGTCATCCGGAAGAAGTTCGTCCCGGATGTGGAGCGAGGGCAGTTCCGACCCGGGCTCCGGGTCAAGCCGGTTCAGGGCATTTCAATGCCGCAGGGCGCACGCCCCGTCATGGAGATGACATGGGCGCCCGACGGTCGCGCAACCTGGCAGTACGGGGACGAAGTCCGTCCAGGGGAGACGCACATCCTGTGGCGCCGCGTAGGGGGACATGCAATCTTCGTCCCCGGACCGGCCTGAACAAGCCGACGGCCCGCCACTTCCCGTGGCGGGCCGTCGGTGTCCCGGGGCCCGTTCGCGGGCCGTGCGGGGCTACTGCACGATCGTGATCCGGTCCGTCGCCGGCGGGGCCAGCGGCGCGGAGGCCGTGGAGTGCGCCGCCAGGTAGGCGTTGAACAGGTCCAGGTCGGACGCGCCGACCAGCTTGTTCGTGCCCTGGCCGAGGGCCGCGAAGCCGTCGCCGCCGCCCGCGAGGAACTCGTTCATCGCGACGCGGTACGTCTTCGCCGGGTCGATCGCCTCACCGTTCAGACGGATCGTGTCCGCGACCACCCGGTCGGCGCCCGCCTTCGTCATGTCCAGCGTGTAGGTGAGGCCCTTCGAGACCTGGAGGATCTTCGGGGACGCCGCGTTGGAGCCGCTGACCTGCTGCTGGAGCGCGGCCACGAGCTGCGCACCGGTCAGGTCGACGACGTTCATCATGTTGGTGAACGGCTGGACGGTGAACGCCTCGCCGTACGTCACCACCCCGTCGCCCTCGCTGCCGGACGCGGCGTACACCAGGTCCGAGCGGATACCGCCCGGGTTCATGAACGCGACGACCGCGCCTCCCTTGTCCGCGGGGGCGAGGCCCTCCAGCTGGGCGTCGGCGATGAGGTTGCCGAGCGGCTTCTCGGGTGACGTGGAGCCACGGCCGTTGATGTCGGCGCTGATGAAGCCCTGCGGCCGGCCCGCGATCGGGGCGGCCAGCGTGTTCCAGCGGGTGATCAGCGCGGTCATGTCGGCCGCCTTGGCCTGGTCACGGCTGACGACGTGGTTGGCCGACTCCACCGACGTCCGCACGATGTCCTTGGTACGCCGGTCGTAGGTGAGGGTGGTGTCGGTGTAGACCTTGCCGAACGACGAGGCCGAGGTGACCATGCGCGGCTTGCCCGCCGGGTCCGGGACCGTGCAGACGTACGCCTGGTGGGTGTGGCCCGTGACCAGGGCGTCGACCTTCGGCGTGATGCCCTTGGCGATGTCGACGATCGGCCCGGAGATGCCGTCACCTGCGCCCGGGCTGTCGCAGTCGTAGTTGTACGACGAGGAGGCCGCGGCCCCGCCCTCGTGGATCAGCGCCACGATGGACTTGACGCCCTGACGGTCCAGCTCCTTGGCGTACTTGTTGACCGTCTCGATCTCGTCGTGGAACTTCAGGCCCTTGACGCCGTTGGCCGTGACGATGTTCGGCGTGCCCTCCAGGGTCACCCCGATGAAGCCGATCTTGACGCCGTTCTTCTTCCAGACCGTGTACGGCTTGAGAACCGGCTTGCCGGTCTTCTCGTCCGTCACGTTGGCCGCGAGGTACGGGAAGTCCGCGCCCTCGAACTTCTTGCCCTTCTCGTAGCAGCCCTCGACCGGGTGGCAGCCGCCGTTCTGCAGACGGGCGAGCTCCGTGGCCCCCTCGTCGAACTCGTGGTTGCCCACGGCCGTCACGTCGAGGTCGAGCCCGTTGAGCGCCTCGATCGTGGGCTCGTCGTGGAAGAGCCCCGACAGCAGCGGGCTCGCGCCCACCATGTCGCCGCCGGCCGCGGTCACGGAGTACGGGTTGCCCTTGCGGGCGGTACGCAACGAGGTGGCGAGGTACTCGACGCCTCCGGCCGGTACCGACTTCACCGTGCCGTCGGCCTGCGTCTCGCTGACCGCCCCCGCGGAACCGGCCGGCGGCTCCAGGTTGCCGTGCAGGTCGTTGAAGGAGAGCAGCTGCACGTCGACGGTGCGGGACGGGTGGCCGTGTCCGTGCCCCCGGTCGTGGGCACCGGCCGGCATCGCGGCGACGAGCGCGCCGACGGTGACCAGCCCGGCTGCGGTGGCGAGCACCCGCCGGGGCGCACGGTTCTTCTGCGGATGCGGAGTCGCTGACATCGGTCCCCTTCGATTCTCTGGATCCTGCGAGCCGCAGCCTAGGGTCAACGCGCGTAGCGCGACAGGTGTACAGGGTTACGAACTGGTTGCCGCGCCCCCAGAAAGGGGCTGATCACCCGTTGGGGGTATATATGCGAGCATAAACGTCACCGCACACATATGATCCGCAAACCTGTACCCGTGGACAACGAACTCACTGCCGAGGCAGTGGTACCGGCCCAGCACCGGGGCGAACTTCCGGCGGGCTTCTACGAGATGGTCGACGACCTGAAGTCGATCGTGCGGGGCGCGCATGCGCGCGCGCAGCTCAAGGTGAACACCGAGATGCTCCAGATGTACTGGGCGATCGGGCGGACGATCCTGGAGCGGCAGGGGGAGGAGAAGTGGGGGACGAAGGTCGTCGAGCGCATCGCCACGGAGCTGCGGACCGAGTTCCCGAACCAGAGAGGGTTCAGCCGCAGCAACCTGCACTACATGCAACAGATGGCCCGGACGTGGCCTGACTCAATTGTCCAACAAGCTGTTGGACAATTGCCGTGGGGCCACATCACCACCCTCATGGACAAGTGCAAAACCCGCTTCGAGCTGGACTTCTACGCTCAGCACGCCGTCCACCACGGCTGGTCCCGGGATCGTCTCGGCACACACATCCGCAGCCGGCTCCACCTGGCGCAGGGCGCGGCCGCCAACAACTTCGACGTCACCATCCCGGAGCAGTCCGAGGCCGCGACGCAGATCTTCAAGGACCCGTACCGCCTGGACTTCACCCACCTGTCGGACACCGCCGCGGAGCGCGACCTCGAGGACGCCCTGGTCACCAGGATCGTCCAGTTCCTCACCGAACTCGGCTTCGGGTTCGCCTTCGTCGGCCGCCAGTACCCGATCACCGTGGGCGATACGGAGTTCCGCATCGACCTGCTCTTCTACCATTTCAGGCTTCACCGCTTCGTGGTGGTCGAGCTGAAGACCACCAAGGCCCAGCCCTCCCACCTCGGGCAGCTCAGCTTCTACGTCACCGCGGTGGACCGCCTCCTGCGCGACCCCGAGCGGGACGACCGGACGCTCGGCATCCTCATCGCGGAGAGCCAGGACGAGACGACCGTCGAATACGCCCTCCAGTCACAGAACCAGCCCCTCGCCGTCAGTACGTACGCCTCCCTCCCCTCACGCGTACGGGAGCTGATGCCCACCTCGGACGACCTCTCCCGCATCGCTCGCGAAGTCCTGCACCGGTAGCCTCCGGCCGCCCGCCCCCGCGCCGTAGGCTCGTACCCATGACGACTGACGCACCTCTCCCCTCCCCCGGGCGCGAGATCGAGACCCTCGACGCGCTCACCGCCGAGCAGGCCCAGGCGGTGTCCGCCCTGCTCGCCGAGGCCGCCGAGGCCGACGAGCGACAGGCGGTCTCGGAGCAGGGGCGGCTGCAGCTCCGGGGCGGGTTCCGTGAGGGCGTCCGGCATTTCCTGCTCACCGTCGACGGGGCGCTCGCCGGATACGCGCAGCTGGAGGACACCGACCCCGTCGAGGCCCCCGCCGCCGAGTTGGTCGTGGCCCCCACGCACCGGGGCCGTGGACACGGGCGGGCCCTGGGAGCCGCGCTGCTCGCCGCGACCGGGAAGCGGCTGCGGGTATGGGCACACGGCGGCAAGGCGGCCGCCCGGCATCTCGCACAGGTGCTCGGCCTCTCCCTCTTCCGCGAACTGCGCCAGCTGCGCCGACCGTTGACGGACCTCGACATCGCCGAGCCGACCCTCCCGCAGGGTGTCACCGTCCGCACCTTCGTGCCGGGCCAGGACGACGCGGCCTGGCTGGCCGTGAACAGCGCCGCGTTCGCCCACCACCCCGAGCAGGGCTCGCTCACCCAGCGGGACCTGGACGACCGCAAGGCCGAGCCCTGGTTCGACCCGGAGGGCTTCTTCCTGGCCGAGCGCGACGACGCGATCATCGGCTTCCACTGGACGAAGGTGCACGCCGAGGACGAGCTCGGCGAGGTCTACGTCGTCGGCATCCTGCCCGACGCCCAAGGCGGCGGCCTCGGCAAGGCGCTCACCGCGATCGGCCTGCGTCATCTGGCCTCCCGGGGACTGCCCACGGCGATGCTCTACGTGGACGCCGACAACCCGGCGGCCCTGTCGGTGTACGAGCGGATGGGCTTCGCCACGCACGAGGTCGACCTGATGTACCGCACGGAGTCCTGACCGCGCCCGACCGGGGAAGGGGCGGCGCCACTTGACGCCGCCCCTTCTTTCCGACACCCTTTCACTACTCAATTAGTGAAAGGGTGGTGAGCATGGCAGAGTCCGCAGCGGTCGAATACCGCATCGACCGGCGCAGCGGCGTCGCCACCTACCTCCAGATCGTGCAGCAGACCAAGCAGGCGCTCCGCCTCGGTGTGCTGGAGCCGGGCGACCGGCTGCCCACGGCACGCGAGGTCGTCGAGGCCACGGCGATCAATCCCAACACCGTCCTCAAGGCCTACCGCGAACTGGAACGCGAAGGCCTCGTCGAGGCCCGCCGCGGCCTCGGCACCTTCGTCCGCCGGACCCTCGGCAGCGCGGCGGTCACCACCGATCCGCCCCTGCGGGCCGAACTCACCGAGTGGACCCGCAGGGCACGCGCAGCCGGACTGGACAAGGACGACGTGGGCGCGCTCTTCGCCGACGTACTGGACAGCACATTCAAGGGGGACCAGGACTGATGACAGGCGTCGCGATCGAGGCGAACGGCCTCGGTATGACCTATGGGCGAAGGCGTGGGTGGGCGCTGCGCGACTGCTCGTTCCGGCTGCCCACCGGACGGATCTGCGCTCTCGTCGGGCCCAACGGCGCCGGGAAGTCCACGCTGCTCGCCCTCACCGCCGGCCTGTTCCGGCCAACCGAGGGGTCGGTGCGGGTGCTCGGGGGCGCACCCGCCGGGGCCCGGCCCCGTATCGCGTACGTCGCGCAGGACAAACCGTTGTATCCGCAGCTCACCGTGGCCGACACCCTGTGGGCGGGGGCCGAGCTCAACCCCGGCACCTGGGACCGCGCGGCCGCCGGCCGGGTCGCGGCCGCACTGCCGCAGGACGCGAAGGTCCGGACGCTCTCCGGCGGGCAGCGCACCCGGCTCGCCCTCGCGCTGGCACTGGGCAAGCGGCCCGAACTGATGCTGCTGGACGAGCCGATGGCCGACCTCGACCCCCTCGCCCGGCACGAGCTGATGGGCGCCCTGATGGCCGAGGCCGCCGATCACGGAACCACCATCGTGATGTCCTCGCACATCCTCACCGAGCTGGAGGGCTCCTGCGACTACCTCCTCCTCGTCGACGGCGGCCGGGTGCGGCTCGGCGGCGAGACCGACGACATCGTGGCCGCGCACTCCGTCCTCACCGGCCAGGCCCGCGACCTGGCACCCCACACCGTCGTCGAGTCGCGCACGACGGGACGTCAGCTCACCGCGCTCGTGCGGAGCGCGGGCCCGGTGGACCGCACCGCGTGGGACGTCACGGAGCCGTCCCTGGAGGAGCTGCTGCTGGCGCACCTCCGCTCCCCCGAGGCCCCACCCCTGCTCACACCGAGCGCGCACGCCCACGAAGAGGTGGCCACGGTATGAGCACCCTCACCACACTGCGCGGCCCCGCCCGCGTCGTCGTGCGCCAGCACCGGCGGACCCTGTGGACGGCGAGCGGGCTGACGCTCGTCGCGGTCGTCGGCCTGATCGCCGTCGCCCTGCGGTCGTCCCACGTCGCCGAGGTCTTCGCGGCGAGCAACTGCCCGGTGGACGGCTCCGACGGGGATCCGGACTGCATGCGGACAGCCCGCACCTATCTGGACAGCATGTTCGAGTACCGCGGGGTCTTCGACGACTTCTCCCTGGCCCTGATGGCCCTGCCGGTGCTCTTCAGCGCTTTCGTCGCCGGCCCGTTGATCGCCCGGGAGCTGGAGAGCGGCACGTACAAGCTGTCCTGGACCCAGTCCGTGTCGCCGGCCCGCTGGCTGACCGCGAAGCTCGCCGTGCCCACCGTGCTGCTCCTGACCGGCACGGCCGTTCTGTCGGTCTTCCTCCACCGGGCGCGGTCCTACGCGGACAGTCCCTACCCGGCCGAGTGGTACACCGCGTACGTCTACTCCACCACGGGTACCGTGCCGGCCGCCCACGTCCTGTTCGGCCTCTGTGCCGGGGCGCTCATCGGGCTCCTGGTCCGCCGCACCCTCCTCGCCCTTGCCGTCTCCGCGGTCGTCACCGGCACGGTGATCACAGCGTTCACCTACCTCCGCGCCGGACTGTGGCCCCCGCGCACGGTGACCGGCGCGAATCTGGACGTGAGCCCGAACATCTGGTGGGTGGAGGTCGGAGACCTGACCAGCAGCGGTGAACGCCTCTCACAGACGGTGTGCTCCCAGTCCGCGTCCGAGGCGGACCGGCTCCAGTGCATGACCGCACACGACATCACCAGCCACTACCTCGACTATCACCCCGCCTCCCATTTCTGGCCCCTCCAGCTCGTCGAGACCGGCATCCTGCTCGTCCTCGCCGCCCTGTCCCTGGCGCTCGCCTTCCGGGTGCTGCGCCGACGCCAGGGCTGAGCGCCCCCTGCCCGGGCTTCGGGGGGAGTCCGGGCAGGGGGGCGCCCACGGGGACCCGGCTGTCACCGGGCCCAGGTGTCACCGGCCCGGGGGGTTCACCTACGGTGAGACAGGGACGACCCCGCAGTCACACCGCTCCCTGGACGTCATGTCGCCGTTACCGGCCATTCAGACAGGCTTGCGACCCTCACGGGATGCAGCCAGCTGTGCCCGCCCCCCGCAACAGGAGCGGCCCCGCTCCAGGGCCCACTTCCGCTTCTTCCGCGATCTTTATGGGCTCCGACGCGCCTGAGGAGCCGAACGCGCGGAAGAATAGGTCCATGAGCCAGCAGCCCAGCTCCGACGTCCCGGTCCAGCCCGTCCAGCCGTCGGTCGGCTCCCTCGCCGCCCACCGGCCGCACGCCGTCGCGGGCTCGGTGCCCGCCGGTCTGTCCACAGCCGCCGATCTGGACCTCGGTCTGGACAGCGACCCGGACACGTACGAGCCCGACCCGAACGGCGACGAGCTGCCGCAGGGCAGGTTCCTCGACCGGGAACGCAGCTGGCTCGCGTTCAACGAACGCGTACTCGAACTCGCCGAGGACCCGACCACACCGCTGCTCGAACGGGCTAATTTCCTCGCGATCTTCGCCTCGAACCTGGACGAGTTCTTCATGGTCCGGGTCGCCGGCCTCAAGCGCCGCATCGCGACCGGTGTCGCCACCCGCTCCGCGTCCGGGCTGCAGCCCCGCGAGGTCCTCGACCTGATCTGGACCCGCTCCCGTGAGCTCATGGCCCGGCACGCCGCCTGCTACCAGCAGGACATCGCGCCCGCCCTGTCCGACGAGGGCATCCAGCTCGTCCGCTGGCCCGATCTGACCGAGAAGGAACAGGCCCGCCTGTTCACCTTCTTCCGGCAGCGGGTCTTCCCCGTGCTGACCCCGCTGGCCGTCGACCCCGCGCACCCGTTCCCGTACATCTCCGGGCTGTCACTGAACCTCGCCGTCGTGGTGCGCAACCCCGTCAGCGGTCACCGGCACTTCGCCCGTGTCAAGGTCCCGCCGCTGCTCACGCGCTTCCTGGAGGCGTCCCCGCAGCGCTATGTCCCGATAGAGGACATCATCGCGGCCCACCTCGAAGAGCTCTTCCCCGGCATGGAGGTCCTCGCCCACCACATGTTCCGGGTCACCAGGAACGAGGACCTGGAGGTCGAGGAGGACGACACCGAGAACCTCCTCCAGGCCCTGGAGAAGGAGCTCATGCGGCGCCGCTTCGGCCCGCCGGTCCGCCTGGAGGTCGAGGAGTCGATCGACCCGTACGTCCTGGACCTGCTCGTGCGCGAGCTGAAGATCTCCGAGACCGAGCTCTACCCGCTGCCGGGCCCGCTCGACCTCACCGGGCTGTTCGGCATCGCGTCGCTGGACCGGCCCGAGCTGAAGTACCCCAAGTTCGTCGCCGGCACCCACCGCGATCTCGCCGAGGTCGAGTCCGCCTCCGCGCCCGACATATTCGCCGCCCTGCGCGAACGCGACGTACTGCTGCACCACCCGTACGACTCCTTCTCCACCTCCGTCCAGGCCTTCCTGGAACAGGCGGCGGGCGATCCGGACGTCCTCGCGATCAAGCAGACCCTGTACCGGACCTCCGGCGACTCGCCGATAGTGGACGCCCTGATCGACGCCGCCGAGGCAGGCAAGCAGGTCCTCGTCCTCGTCGAGATCAAGGCCCGCTTCGACGAGCAGGCCAACATCAAGTGGGCCCGCAAGCTGGAGGAGTCCGGCTGCCACGTCGTCTACGGCCTCGTCGGCCTGAAGACCCACTGCAAGCTGTCGCTCGTCGTCCGCCAGGAGGGCGACACGCTGCGCCGCTACTCCCACGTCGGCACCGGCAACTACCACCCGAAGACGGCCCGGCTCTACGAGGACCTCGGCCTGCTGACCGCCGACCCGCAGGTCGGGGCGGATCTCTCCGACCTCTTCAACCGGCTCTCCGGCTACTCCCGCCGCGAGACCTACCGCCGGCTGCTGGTCGCCCCGAAGTCCCTGCGCGACGGGCTGATCGCCCGCATCAACAAGGAGATCACCCACCATCGCGCCGGCCGCCCCGCCTACGTACGCATCAAGGTCAACTCGATGGTCGACGAAGCGGTCATCGACGCCTGCTACCGGGCCGGGCAGGCCGGAGTCCCGGTCGACATCTGGGTCCGCGGCATCTGCGCGATCCGCCCCGGCGTCACCGGCCTCTCCGAGAACGTCCGGGTCCGCTCCATACTCGGACGCTTCCTCGAACACTCCCGGGTCTTCGCCTTCGGCAACGGCGGCGAACCCGAAGTATGGTTCGGCAGCGCAGACATGATGCACCGTAACCTCGACCGCCGGATCGAAGCACTGGTCCGCGTCACCGACCCCGCGCATCGCGCCGCCCTCAGCAGGCTCCTGGAAACAGGTATGTCCGACACCACCACTTCCTGGCACCTGGGACCCGACGGAAACTGGACCCGGCACTCCACGGACGCGGACGGGCAGCCGCTGCGGCACGTACAAGAGATGCTCATCGACGCCCGGAGGCGCAGGCGTGCGACGCCCTGATCATCAGACGACGACCCTCTCCGCGGAAGCGGTCCTCGCGCCCTACCTGCGCGAACAGGCCGCCTGCTTCCTGCGGGGCCTGCGCCTGCACCGCGAGCACAGCGCCCCCGCGGACGCCGGCACGCGGAGCGCCGACGAGGCCGCCCGCGCGCTGCGCCACGCGGCACGCCGGATCAGCGGCACCCTGCACACCTTCCGGGGGGCGCTCGACCCGGCCTGGGCCGACCAGCTCCGCGCGGAACTGGCCTGGCTCTCCGGCACCCTGGCCCGCGAACACGCGTACGCCACCCGGCTCGGCCGGCTCCTGGAGGCGCTGCACCAGCTCTCCGGTGCCTCACTCCCGGCAGCCCGGCCCGCTCCGGGGGGCGACCAGGACACGGGCGACAAGGAGCGGGCGGCCCTCGGCGTCGGCGCGGCCCGTGCCGGGGCGCTCCTGGAACGCCGGCTGACCCTCGCCCGGACCCGCGCCCACTCGGCGGCGCTCCAGGCGCTGGGCTCCTCCCGCTTCCACGCCGTCGCCGACGCCGTCGCGCTGCTCGCCTCGGAGGTGCCCCTGGCTCCCTCCGCGGCGGGGCCGGCGGACAGCGTCCTGCACGACCCGGCGGAGCTCGCCGAGCAGCGGATGCTGGACGCGGTGGCAGGCCTCCCGCCCGACGAGGCGGTGGAGCCGTACAACGAGGCCCACGACGCCCTCTGGCAGCAGGCCCGCCTGCTGCTCCGACTGCACCGGTACGCCCACGAGATGCTGCGGGGTACCCCCGATCCGGCCCTGACCGGTCCTGGGCACGCGCTGGACCTGCACCGGGACGCGGCGGAGGCCGCCGCGGCAGCGGCAGCGGCGGCGCGCACCCCGCGCATCGCCCCGGCGACGGCGTACGCCCTCGGTGTGCTCCACGCGGACCAGCGGCACGAGGTGGAAGCGGCGCGGGGCGTGTTCCGGGAGACCTGGCCGTACGCGGCGGCCGTGACCGCGCCATGAGCGACGTCGTGCTCGCGGCGGGCTGCGTGCTCTGGCGCCGGCCCGCGAACGGCGGCGGCCCGGAGGTCTGTCTCGTCCACCGGCCCCGCTACGACGACTGGTCGTTCCCGAAGGGCAAGCTGAAACGCGGCGAGAAGGCGTTGGAGGCCGCCCTGCGCGAGGTCCTGGAGGAGACGGGCCACCACTGCGTGCCGGGCGCCGCCCTGCCGACCGCCCTGTACACGGCGAACGGACGGCTCAAAGAGGTCAGCTACTGGGCGGCCGAGGCGACGGGCGGCGCGTTCGTGCCCAACGACGAGGTCGACCGGCTGGCCTGGCTCTCCCCCGGGGTCGCCCGGGACCGCCTGAGCCGCCCGGGCGACCGCGTCCAGCTGGACGCCTTCCTGGACACCTTCCCGGACGCACCCCGAGGCCACTCTCCCGCGGGCGGCCCGCGCGCCTGAGGACCGGGCTGCCGGAACCAAGCCTTCCGGCGCATGAGGACACGGAGACGCGAAGCCCCGCAAACGCGGCACGGCGACGCGGCTTCGCTCCGTCCTGCCGCGGCGCGGAACCAGCCCGCCCGACACGGTTCACCTGCCGTTCACCCTGCCCCGTAGGCGGCTTCACCTGTTCTGCCTAATTTCGGACGTACACGGTGCACGGCGCCAAGCCGCCGCACCACTCCTCATCGCACGCCGCCTCGTCCCCACCAGCCGCGGCGGCTCCTGGAAGGAACACCCCGAAAGTGAAGCTTCAGCGCAAGAACCGGCTTCGTGCCACCGCGCTCGGTGCCCTCGCCGTCTCCGGCGCCCTGGTCCTCACGGCGTGCGGTTCGGACGACAACACCAGCACCGATGCGAGCGGCGGCAAGACCAGCGCGGCCGCGTCGAACATCAAGTGCGACGGGGCCGAGGGCCAGCTGCGCGCTTCCGGGTCCAGCGCCCAGAAGAACGCGATGGACCTCTGGGTCAAGAACTACATGGCCGCCTGCTCCGGTGTCGAGATCAACTACGCGTCCTCCTCCTCCGGTGAGGGCATCGTCGCGTTCAACCAGGGCACCGTCAGCTTCGCCGGCTCGGACTCGGCCCTGAAGCCCGACGAGGTCGCCGACTCGAAGAAGATCTGCAAGACGGGCCAGGGCATCAACCTCCCGATGGTCGGCGGACCGGTCGCGGTCGGCTTCCACCTCGAGGGCGTCGACAAGCTGACGCTGGACGCCTCCACGCTCGCCAAGATCTTCGACACCAAGATCAAGAAGTGGAACGACCCGGCGATCGCCAAGCTCAACGAGGGCGTCAAGCTGCCGGACAAGGCCATCCAGCCCTACCACCGCTCCGAGGACTCCGGCACCACGCAGAACCTCGGCAAGTACCTCGCCGCAGCCGCCCCGAGCGACTGGAAGTACGAGGCCGAGAAGAAGTGGCCCGCCCCCGGTGGCCAGGCCGCGTCCGGTTCCTCCGGTGTCGCCAGCCAGGTGAAGGCCGTCGACGGCTCCATCGGTTACTTCGAGCTGTCGTACGCCAAGTCGCAGGACATCACCACCGTCGACATCAACACCGGTGGCGCCGCCCCGGTCGAGGCCACCTCGGAGAACGCCTCCAAGGCCATCGCCGCCGCCAAGGTCAAGGGCACCGGCAAGGACCTGGCGCTCGAGCTCGACTACACCACCAAGGCCGAGGGCGCCTACCCGCTGGTCCTGGTGACCTACGAGGTCGTCTGCGACACCGGCAACAAGGCCGAGACCCTCGGCACCGTCAAGTCCTTCCTGGGCTACGCCGCCTCCGCGGACGGCCAGAAGGTCCTGACCGACGCCGGCTACGCCCCGATCCCCGAGTCGATCAACGCCAAGGTCCGCGAGACGGTCGCCGGCCTCAAGTAACCCGGAACCGCACGACACGCACGCACAGGCGGGCCGGTCCGGCGCACCCCTCCGGACCGGCCCCCACCGCCCGACCCATCCGGTGCACCGCCGCCAGGGGAGCCAGCCGCTCCCCCACACAGACCGGAAAGACCATGGCTTCCACGACACCACTCGACGTCCCACCGGCTCCGCCGGAAACACGCAGCCGCCCCAAATCCACCGGGCGCGCAGGCGACAAGGTCTTCCTGGGCCTCTCACGCGGCTCGGGCATCCTGCTGCTGGTGATCATGGCGTCGATCGCCGTGTTCCTCAGCTACCGCGCCTACCTCGCGCTCTCGGAGAACGAGGGAAACTTCTTCAGCACCTTCGACTGGAACCCTGCCGGTGACCCGCCGGTCTTCGGCATCGCGGTCCTGCTCTTCGGCACCGTCATCAGCTCGATCATCGCGATGGTCATCGCGGTTCCGATCGCTGTCGGCATCGCCCTCTTCATCTCGCACTACGCGCCGCGCAAGCTGGCCGCCCCCCTCGCCTATGTGATCGACCTGCTCGCCGCGGTGCCCAGCATCGTCTACGGCATCTGGGGCGCTCTCGTCCTCGTCCCGTACCTGGAGGGTCTGAACCTCTGGCTCGACCAGTTCTTCGGCTGGACGTACTTCTTCGAGAAGACCGAGATCGGCGCCGCCCGTTCGCTCTTCACCGTCGGCATCCTGCTCGCGATCATGATCCTGCCGATCGTGACCAGTGTCAGCCGCGAGGTCTTCCTCCAGGTCCCGAAGATGAACGAGGAAGCGGCGCTCGCCCTCGGCGCCACCCGCTGGGAGGTCATCCGTCTCTCGGTGCTGCCCTTCGGCCGCTCCGGCATCATCTCGGCCTCGATGCTCGGCCTGGGCCGTGCGCTCGGTGAGACGATGGCCGTCGCCACGGTCCTGTCGCCGAGCTTCCTCATCTCGCTGCACGTGCTCAATCCGGGCGGCGGGACCTTCGCCCAGAACATCGCGGCCAAGTTCGGTGAGGCCAACCCCCTCGGACGTGACGCCCTGATCGCCTCGGGTCTCGTCCTCTTCATCCTCACCCTGCTGGTCAACGGCGCGGCCCGGCTCATCATCGCCCGCCGCAAGGAGTACTCGGGGGCCAACGCATGACCACCACCACCGACATCCAGGACAACCGTCCGCGGATCTCGCCGGAGCCCGCCAAGGGCGGCCTCAGCAGCCGCGCCCTCCCGCGCTGGTCCCCGATCGGCTTCGCCGTCGTGGCGATCGCTCTCGGGGTGGGGCTCTCCCTGGCAGCCGGCTGGCACAGCCGCATCCAGTGGGGCCTCATCTCCGCCCTGCTCTTCCTCGCCCTCTCGTACGTCGCGACGACCGTGGTCGAGAACCAGCGCCAGGCCAAGGACCGCCTGGCCACCAGCATCGTGTGGGTCTGCTTCCTCGTCGCCGTCGTCCCGCTCGCCTCACTGCTCTGGACCACGATCGTCCGTGGCTCCGAGCGCCTCGACGGCTACTTCCTCACCCACTCGATGGCCGGTGTCCTCGGACCGGAGCACAGCGGTGGCGTCTACCACGCGCTGATCGGCACCCTGGAGCAGGTCGGTATCGCCACGGTGATCGCCGCCCCGCTCGGCCTGCTGACCGCGGTCTACCTGGTCGAGTACGGCAAGGGCGCGCTCGCCAAGGCCGTCACCTTCTTCGTCGACGTCATGACGGGCATCCCGTCCATCGTGGCCGGCCTCTTCATCCTGTCGATCATGCTGATGGCGGGCATCGAGCCGTCCGGCCTGATGGGCGCGCTCGCCCTGACGATCCTGATGATCCCGGTCGTGGTCCGCTCCACCGAGGAGATGCTCAAGCTCGTCCCCAACGAGCTCCGCGAGGCCTCCCTCGCGCTCGGCATCCCGAAGTGGCGCACCATCCTGAAGGTGGTCCTGCCCACCGCGATCGGCGGCATCACGACGGGCGTCATGCTCGCCATCGCCCGTATCGCCGGTGAGACCGCGCCCATCATGCTGCTGGTCTTCGGCAGCCAGCTGATCAACGGCAACCCCTTCGAAGGCGCCCAGTCCTCGCTGCCGTTCTACATCTACGAGCAGTACAAGGTCGGCGAGGTCGCGTCCTACGACCGCGCCTGGGCCGCAGCACTGGTGCTGATCGCCTTCGTCATGATCCTCAATCTGGTGGCCCGCGGCATCGCCCGCTGGAAGGCCCCGAAGACCGGCCGCTGAGGCCACGCAGAAAGCAGTTGATTTCACATGGCCAAGCGCATCGACATCGGCGGCCTCAACGCCTACTACGGCTCCCACAAGGCCATCGAGGACATCTCGATGACGGTGGAGCCCCGCTCCGTGACCGCGTTCATCGGTCCGTCCGGCTGCGGTAAGTCCACCTTCCTGCGCACCCTGAACCGCATGCACGAGGTCACCCCCGGGGGCCGCGTCGAGGGCAAGGTGCTGCTGGACGACGAGGACCTGTACGGTTCCGGCGTCGACCCCGTCACCGTGCGCCGCACGGTCGGCATGGTCTTCCAGCGCCCGAACCCCTTCCCGACCATGTCGATCTTCGACAACGTCGCGGCGGGTCTGCGGCTGAACGGCTCGTACCGCAAGAGCGAGCTGTCGGAGATCGTCGAGAAGTCCCTCAAGGGCGCCAACCTCTGGAACGAGGTCAAGGACCGCCTGAACAAGCCTGGCTCCGGCCTCTCCGGCGGTCAGCAGCAGCGCCTGTGCATCGCCCGCGCGATCGCGGTCGAGCCGGACGTGCTGCTGATGGACGAGCCGTGCTCGGCGCTCGACCCGATCTCGACCCTCGCCATCGAGGACCTGATCGGCGAGCTGAAGGAGCGCTTCACGATCGTCATCGTGACGCACAACATGCAGCAGGCGGCGCGCGTCTCGGACCGTACGGCCTTCTTCAACCTCTCGGCGGTGGGCAAGCCCGGCCGGCTGATCGAGATCGACGAGACGGAGCGGATCTTCTCCAACCCGTCCGTCCAGGCGACCGAGGACTACATCTCGGGCCGCTTCGGATAGACGACCAGAGACGGCCTTGGGGTGCTGCATGGCGGTGCCACCACAAGGCAAGGGCCCGCCCCCGCTCTCCACAGGAGAGCAGGGGCGGACCCATATCCCGGCCAGGCGCGTCGAAGCCCGTCCAGCGGTCGATCGAGGGCGAGGCGGCCACCGGCCGGCTAGGCCCCGCTCACCCGAAGAGCAGGACGACGACCCCGTAGCTGAGCGCGGCCACCAGTGCCGCGGCCGGCATCGTGATGAACCAGCCCAGGATGATGTTCTTGGCCACGCCCCAGCGGACGGCGTTCACCCGCTTCGTCGCGCCGACACCCATGATCGCCGAGGTGATCACATGAGTCGTGGAGATCGGTGCGTGGAACAGGAACGCCGAGCCGAACATGATCGACGCGCCGGTCGTCTCGGCGGCGAAACCCTGCGGCGGATCCAGCTCGATGATCTTCCGGCCGAGCGTACGCATGATGCGCCAGCCACCGGCGTACGTCCCCAGGGACAGCATCGTCGCACAGGCGATCTTGACCCAGATCGGGATCTCGTCGTTCGGGCCCTCGACATCGGCGATGACCAGCGCCATCACCACGATGCCCATCGTCTTCTGGGCGTCCTGCAGACCGTGGCCGAGGGCCATGCCCGCCGCCGAGACCGTCTGCGCGATACGGAATCCGCGCTTGGCCTTGTGCGGGTTGGTCTTCCGGAATATCCACATGATCCCGACCATCACCAGGTAGCCGACGACCAGGCCGATGACCGGCGACAGGAACATCGGGATGACGATCTTCGACAGCACCCCGTCCCAGTGCACCATCGTCCCGCCGGCCAGCGCCGCGCCGACCATCCCGCCGAACAGGGCGTGCGAGGACGAGGACGGGAGGCCGTAGTACCAGGTGACGAGGTTCCATATGATCGCGCCGACCAGCGCCGCGAAGAGGATTCCCATCCCCTTCTGGCCCTCGGGCGTGGCGATCAGCCCTTCACTGACGGTCTTGGCGACCCCCTGGCCCAGGAAGGCACCTGCGAGGTTCATCACAGCGGCCATCGCCAGAGCCGCACGCGGGGTCAGCGCCCGGGTGGAGACCGAGGTGGCGATGGCGTTCGCCGAGTCGTGGAAACCGTTCGTATACGTGAAGCCGAGCGCGACCCCGATGGTCACGATCAGCGCAAAGGTGTCCACGAGGTTCAGGACTCCTTGACCGCGATGGTCTCCACGGTGTTGGCGACGTGCTCGAACGCGTCAGCCGCCTCTTCCAGTACGTCCACGATCTGCTTGAGCTTCAGCACGTCCATGGCGTCGTACTTGCCGTTGAAGAGATGGGCCAGCAGCTTGCGGTGGATCTGGTCGGCCTGGTTCTCCAGGCGGTTGACCTCGATCCAGTACTCGGTGAGGTTCTCCATGGTCCGCAGACTGGGCATGGCCTCGGCGGTCAGTTCCGCCGCTCTGGCCAGGACCTCGATCTGCTGCTCGACACCCTTCGGGAGCTCGTCGATCTGGTACAGCACGACCAGGTCGACGGCCTCCTCCATGAAGTCCATGATGTCGTCGAGCGACGACGCGAGGTTGTAGATGTCCTCGCGGTCGAACGGCGTGATGAAGGAGGAGTTCAGCTGGTGGAAGATCGCGTGGGTGGCGTCGTCCCCCGCGTGCTCCGCTGCCCGCATACGCTCCGCGATCTCGACTCGGGAGGCAGAATCCGCCCCGAGCAGTTCCATGAGGAGCTTCGAGCCCGTGACGATGTTGTCCGCGGATGCGGAAAACATGTCGTAGAAGCTCGTCTCCCTGGGGGTCAGACGAAAGCGCACGTGGGGTCCTCGGGGTGCTTTGGATTCGGTCAGGCTGATGCTAGGCGCATCATCCGGCCACGGCTAACCGGCATTCTTCAGTGTCGCGCATCGGGCACAGTGATCAGCACGGCCCCCCGGTCACGTTTCGGATGGATTCGGTACGATATACCCGGCAGGGGTATACAGACGGTGCGGAGCGTCACGTTCACCGCAGGCCAAGAGGACAACGGGAGGACCCCATGACCACCACCGAGCCCGCGGAGACAGCAGGTACGGCAGCGGTCGTCACCACGGAGACAGCAGCTGGTACGGAAGCGGTCGTCACCGACCACGACCGCGGTATCCACGGGTACCACCACCAGAAGGAGGAGCACCTCAAGCGCCTGCGCCGCATCGAGGGCCAGATCCGCGGCCTCCAGCGGATGGTGGACGAAGACGTCTACTGCATCGACATACTCACCCAGGTCTCGGCCTCCACCAAGGCCCTGCAGTCCTTCGCGCTGCAGCTCCTGGAGGAGCATTTGCGCCACTGCGTCGCGGACGCGGCCCTCAAGGGCGGCGAGGAGATCGACGCGAAGGTCGAGGAAGCCACCAAGGCGATCGCCCGCCTCCTGCGCACCTGAAGCGGCGCACCGCGAGGGTTCAGGAGAAGGCCGTCGTCATCCCCGGTAGCGGCCCTGCCGGGGGACGGTCGTCGAAAGCGCGGGCACGGCCGGATCCGGCCTGACGTCGAGCACCTCGTCGATACGGTCGGGACTGAGCCGGTCCTCCATGGCGTCCGCTGCCGCGATCATGAGCTCACCGCACAGCTCGATCTCGGCGAGGGCCACACAGTCCTGAGCGTGCGGAGCGCTGAGCGTCACCACCCGAGTCACCTCTCTCTGCCGTCGCCGCCGCGTCCTGACGCACCGACTCCCTGGGGGGGCCGTCCGTACCCCCTGGCGGGCCCGCCTTCAGCGTAAGGAGCGCGACCCGCACCGCGCATGGCACGGACGGACCATTTCGGCCCCCTCCTTACGGCACTTACCCGCCACTCCGGCCCTGCTGTACGCGCCCCGTGTAGATGTCGGCCTCGGGAGGCAGCACCACGGAGACCGGCACCCCGAAGCCGTACAGCAGCATCGTCGACACCACCGCGACCGCCGGACCCTCGGTCGCGAAGGTGAAGCGGTGGCGCACCTTCCGCAGCAACCCCTCGTCGTCCAGATAGGCGTCGAAGGGCACCGCGTCCGTGCTGAACCCTTTCGCCGCGGCGGCCAGCGCCCCGCGCGAGGACGCCGAAGCCGCACCGGCGGCCCGCCCGAGGTCCGCGGTGCCCCGGTAGTGCCGGACCGCCACCCCGGCCAGCTCCGACCGGCCGACGTACGTCACCTCGCCCGCACCACGCAGCAGCTCCGCGGCTGCCGTCGGATCGGTCACACCGCCGGTGACCAGATTGCCGTCCTCCAGGGCCGTGGTGTCGATCCGTACCCATTTGTCGTCGGGCACCCCGGCCCCACGGTTCTTCATGTACAGCGCACCGGGGGCCAGCAGTTCCGTGATCGGCCGATGCTCCTCGGCCCCGGCGGCGTCCCTCGGCAGGACGACCTTGATCCGGCCCAGCTGCTTCCGGAAGTCGTACGCCCCCTCGCCCCGGATCGTCACCCGCGTCCCGCCGGCCGCGGTCTCCATCGACGTACGCGTCTCGGCGCTGCCCGCTCCGGCCAGCGCCTCGGCTGCCCGCCGTACCACGGCCTCCGGGGTCTCGCCCGGGCCGTCCCGGGCGACGGCGCTGCGGCCGGTCCCGTCTCCACCCTCTCCACCGTCCGTACCGGAACACCCGCTGCCCGTCGTCACCAGGCCTGCGACCGCCAAGGCGCACACAGCCAGTACTCCGCCTCCGCGCCTGTGCTGCTGCACCACCATCGCCTGCCAACCCTCAACGACGTCCACCCGACCGAGGTCCCGCCCGCCCCGCCTAACGACGGCCGGGGCGCCTCGTCACGCCGCGGGGCCGGTTCCGGGAACCGATCGGCCCACTCGCTGACCGTCGTACGGCGGCCCCGGTACCGTGGAGGCGTGCATCAGGACCCCTCGGACTCCCCCGTCCACAGCCCTGCCCCGGCGCACAGCACCACGACCGTCGAACGGGGCTCGTTCTGTCTGGCGCGCTGCGGCTGCGGCTGGTCGGGTCCCGCCAGACGCTCACGCGACCGGGCCCGCACGGATGCGGCGGAGCACCACACGTCCATGGACGAAGCCGGCTAGAGAGCTTCCCCGCACCCTCCGGCACATGCGTGGGGGTGCCCCGTCACGGGACACCCCATGCGTGAGGGGGTGCCCCCGTCACTGGACACCCCCTCGAACCGCCGGTCTTCTCCGTCTACGCGGCGAGGTCCTTGTCGCCGGGCGCATCACCACGGCCGGAACCCGGGCGCGGCTCAGGGATTCCGCGCGCCTCACCCGAACCGCCGGCAGCAGCGACCGCCCCGCGCGAGCGGACAAGCCGGCCGACCGCTCCGGCGCGGGCCACGGCTCCCACCAGCGGCGTCAGCATCATCATCGCGAGAGGGGCGAGCAGCAGGGCCACAGCCGTACCGAGAGCGAGGCCGCCGATCACGTCGGTCGGGTAGTGCACGCCCATGTAGACACGGCAGAAGCCCTCCACGAGCGCCAGCCCGATCGCCCACAGGCCGAACTTCCTGTTGGCCACGAAGAGCCCCACCGCGATCGCCATCGCCATCGTCGCGTGGTCGCTCACGAAGGAGAAGTCCGTCTTCCCCTTCACCAGGACCTCGAGGCCCTTGTGGTCGAAGAAGGGACGTGGCCGCTCGACGAAGCCCCGGATCGGGATGTTGACGAGCAAGGCGATCCCGGCGGCGAGAGGCGCCCACACCAGCCCGGCGACCGCCGTCACCGAGTCCTCGGTCGTCCCTCGTCGGCGCACGCTCCACCAGCACCACAAGGCCACCAGGACCATGGCGAACATGATCCCGAACTCACCGACGAACTCCATGACCCGGTCGAACCAGACCGGAGCGGCCTTCGCCAGCCCATTGATGTCGTAGAGCAGGCTGACGTCGGGGTTCGACCCATCGAGTGCGAGTCCAGCCATCTGCTGCGGCCCCTTGCCTTGTCTGCTGCTGCGACGCACAGCGGCGTGCGTCGCCTTGGTCTGACCCCCGTGGTCGGTGCGGATTCAGTGCCGCGCACGCCATGATGCCGTCACGGCGAGCTGGTCCGGACAGCCGCGCGTGGTCGTGTGCGCATGCCGTCCCAGTCCAGGGAACGGTCTGTCAGCTGCGTACGTTCCGTTCTCCACCGAATGATCACCAGGACGTTATCGAAGAGAGACTCGTTGTCGCAGCTCAGGGGCTGGGCTTCACGGACAGTTCCGGCCACGGCCGACCGCCCGTCAGCTTTCCGGGAGCGCGGTGGGGAGCGCTGCGGCACCATCCTTCGTGACCCTCGTCGCACCGAAGTAATCAGGGGTGTCGATCTTGTCGAACCGGATCACCGCGCCGGTGTACGGCGCGTTGATCATGTACCCACCGCCGACGTACAGGCCCACGTGCCGAATGGCCCGCGAGTTGTTCAGATCGTCCGAAAAGAACACCAGGTCACCGGGGAGGAGCTCGTCCCGGGAGGGGTGCGGGCCGGCGTTGTACTGGTCGTTGGCCACCCGAGGCAGCTCGATGTCGACCGTCCGGTACGCGGCCTGGGTCAGGCCGGAACAGTCGAACCTGCCGCCCTGGTCGGCCGTCCCGTTCCCGCCCCACAAGTAGGGAGTGCCGAGCTTCTTCTGCGCGAAGTAGATGGCTCCGGCCGCCTGCTGCGAGGGCTGCACCCGGCCGACCGGCTTGGCGAAGCTCTTCTCCAGGGAACGGATGATCTTGACGTAGTTCTGCGTCTCGCTGATCGCCGGCACCCCGCCGGACTGGATCACCCGGTAGGCGCCCGCGTTGTACGCGGCCAGCATGTTGTCGGTCGGATCGCCCGGGACCTTCTTGACGTACCCGGCGATCTCGCAGTCGTAGGACGCGGCGGACGGAATCGCGTCGGCCGGATCCCACACGTCCCGGTCCCCGTCCTTGTCCCCGTCGATGCCATGAGTGGCCCAGGTCCCGGGGATGAACTGCGCGATGCCCTGCGCGGCGGCGTGACTCTGGGCACGCGGATTCCAGCCGCTCTCCTGGTACAACTGCGCGGCCAGGAGCGCGGGGTTGATGGCGGGGCAGAGGTTGCCCCACTTCTCCACGAGCGGCTGGTACCGCGCGGGCACCGCCCCCTTGGCCAACCCGACGGCCCCGCCCGCCCCGGCGATCCCGGCGGCGGCGGAGTACGTACCGACGACGAGCAGGGCGATGAAGCACAGGCCCAGCCCGATCCCACCGCCGACGAACCACCAGTATTTCCGCACCCCCCAACCATCCCCCATTCGGGCGCGGTTCACGACGCGAATCGCAGGTGTGTACGGATGAACGGGGGCATGAGGGGGCGTCAGGGGCGGCTGCGAGGGGTCAGGGGGCGCCGGCGGACCAGAAGGGGGAGCGGATGTTGGGGCGGGGGATGTGCTCCATGCCCTCGTAGGTGGGGGCGGTCGCCTTGGTGGTGGACTCGGCCACCTCGGACTCTTCGACGCAGGGGGTGTCGACTTCGAAGAAGATCTGTCCTTGGCCTCCGACGATCAGACTGACGCCGAACCCCTCCTTCGTCTGGGCAAAGATTGCCGGGACATCGGGGTCGTTATTGATGGCCTTCATCTGGTAACCGCCGCTGCGCCAAAAGCGGTCCACTACGCCCAAGAAGCTGCCTCTTCGCTCATCGGACACGATAGTCACGACTGCGCGCCTTCTGGTTACGTCACAGCTTCCGGCAGTGGTCGGCCCGTGCACCCACCGGACCTCCGGCCGAATTTCGTCAAATAGGCCGTCCAAGATTTTATCAGCGTGGACTGCCGCGTCCTGCATATTCATTCCGGCTCCTCCCATTTCGACACGCGTCGGGGCACCGTCCGCACAACCCGACAAGGCGTAATAAACGCTCACGGCAACGACTGTGCGCCAGAAGGTAGAAATCATCGATACTCCTCGAATTTTACCTTTTCTGCACGTCCCGCCGAGATTAGGGCGATACTATTTGCCGATACCGGATCCCGGACGGGATCAAAGTATTGAGAATGCGCATCGACAGAAACTCCACCGCGTCCCACGAGACCTGGGCCATCATCGACAGGGAACCGTCTGGCGCCAAATGCCTCACTCGCCGGGTCCTTGCCAAACCAGAGATCGTCGTCCTTCCGGTCTGCAATGTCTCCTACCACGAAAGCGAACGGACCGGACGGAGCTGCAACAGCATGGGCAAGTACCTGCTGTTTCGAGGGCAATTTCGTGACGACATCATTCTCCGCCGACCCGACAAACACGTGACCGCCTCCCACCCCGAGCTCCTCGGCCCGATCAACTCCCACTCCGGGGCTGCCCACCAGCACGATGTCATCGACTCCAGGGATCCCATCGCCTTGCTGCGCTGCCGCACCCACAGTTCGAGTCCCGTAGGAGTGTCCAATCGCTGTCAAATGAGGGTCCTTGTTTTCGTTCGTCGTGGACAATCCCGCCGCAAACTCGTTCAAGCGTCCACCGCCCTCCAACGCCCTCCCATCACCAGCCACAGCCAAACTACTGATACCGTCAATCGCCTGCGGTGCGTCATAGCCGAGCCATGCAATCACCGCACTAGATGATGCGTGATATCTAGCCCCGATCGCCGTGTCTCGGGCGCGCTTCAAATCGTTCTCCGCAAATTCCTTATCCAGAGACGTGCCCAACCCCGGGACATACGTCGCCACGTTCTTCGCTGTATCAGGGTTCCCGAACGAAACGATCGCCCGCCCGTTACCCTCGTCGCTAATCCCCAGGAGGAACATCGGTGGTTCCCCTGGTTTGGGCCCCTCCCCCAACTGCCGGTCGATCTCCCTCAGTCCCGCCAGCTGCGTCACCGACTTCTCGTCGTCCCGCCCCTCCAACTTGCCGATCAGCAGTTGCAGGTTGTCCCGGTTGGCCGCGTCGCGGACCAGGGCAGGGATTCCGTCCAGGTTTCCGATCTGGTCCGGGTACACCGCCAGGTACTCCTCGCGTTGTTCCTGGGTCAGTCCCGCCCACCAGTCCCGCCGCTCCGCAGGTGACGCGTCGCGCGGGATGGCGTCCTTGAGGTACGCCCCCGCCGCTTCGCGGACCTCCGACGCGTCGGCCGCCGCGTCCTTCCACGTGGAGTCCGGGACCTTGAGGCCGTCCTCCGCCTTCAGCCGGCGCAGGATCCCCGCATACCGCCAGTCGATCTCGGCGGCTGCCCGCACCGCCCCGGTCACCCGGTCCGTGATGTCCTGCGCCTTGCCCGCGTTGGGGTTCGGCGCGACCAGACCCGAAGGCGGCACCAGCCCCGCAGCCCCGCTCGAGGATGCCGTGCCGCCCCGGAGCGGCGCGCCGTCGATGAGCCCTTCACCGGCTGCCGGGTACGTCACCGACCCGTCCGCGTGCACCGTGAACCTCAGTGCCGCCGCATCGTCCAACGCCTGCGCCAGTACCCGCTGCTGGGTCTTCATCTCGTGGGCCAGGGAGTTCAGCGTCGTACGGAGGAGTCCGCACTCGGTGTACACGTACTGGAAGTTGCGCCCCAGCTGCCGCAAGCGCGTGACCGCCGCCTGTGCCGCCTCGCCCTCCTGCGTGTCGCGGAGGCCGGTGAGCATGTGCTGCTCGATGCGGTCCCGCGCCGCGTCGGCCCGGTTGCTCGACCTGCCCCACCCGTCAGCCGCGCCCTCCAGCTCGGCGCACTTCAGATCCCGTAACTGCGCCCAGGTGAGCGCCGGCGTCGGCGTCACCGCCCGTCCCCCACGCCCGGGACGGTGACCGCGGCGAAGGACGACCGTACGGCCTCGTTCGTGGCGCCCTGTGTACGCGCGACGTCCCGCAGCTTCGCCGCCAGGCTGCCGCACTCGCTCTGCGCCGCCTGGATCCGCCGCTCCCAGGACTCCCGTACGGCCGCCAGTTCCGCGAGGGCGGTCAGTCGGCCCGCCCCCGCCATGAGCCCCTGGTGCGCCACGCCCAGTTCGCCCCGTACCGGTCCCAGATGGGTCACCAGCTCATCCGCGCCCCCGGCGGCCCGCAGCCACGGACCGTCGTCGTGCTTCAGCCTCGGCCCCTGACCCCCTCCGCTCGGCGCCTCCGTCGGATCACTCGGCCCGCGCACCTCGACCATCCCGCTCACCCCGTTCCTCGATCACGAAGCGGCACTGTGCCAAACCCGGCGTACCCGACACGCCGGGGCGTACCGGCCACGTGAGCCGGACCCCTGCCGTCGCAAGGAACGGCCCCGGCCGACATCACCCGAACGCGCGACCCGGAACCGGCCGGAGTGCAGACACCGTCCACCACGACACCCACCGGACCAGCCGAAAGGGCCCCATGGCCACCGCGACCCGCCACCTCTACATCGCCAGGCACGCCGAGGCGTCCCCGGACGAGACGGAGCTGACGGAACGGGGCCGACGCCAGGCCGCGTACCTCGGTGAGCGACTCCGGGACGTACCGCTCTCCGTCGTCCACCACGGCCCTCTGCCCCGCGCTGCGGAGACCGCCCGGCTGGTCCACGAGCGGCTCGGGCGTGACGTTCCCCTGCTCGCCTCGGAACCGGCGGGGGACTACGTCCCGTACGTCCCACGCCGGGCAGAACTCCCGGAGGCTTCGGCGGACAGGCTCCTCGGGTTCGTGGAGCGGTTCCCGGCTGCCGAGCGCGACCGGGGCCCGGAGCTGGCACGCGCCGCGCAGGAACGGTTCACCGGGCCGGCTGCCGGCGAGGAACCGCTGCACGAACTGGTCGTCACCCACGCGTTCCTGGCCGCCTGGCTGGTCCGGGACGCCCTCGACGCACCCGCCTGGCGCTGGATGGGCCTCAATCACGCCAACGCCGCGCTGACCGTCATCCGGTACGCGCCCGGCAGACCCGCGGTCCCGGTCGTGGTCAACGACCTGGGACACCTCCCGGCGGACCTCCGCTGGACCGGCTTCCCCCCGGAGCTCCGCCCCTGATCCGGCCGGCTCCGGGCCGCTGACTGTCCCCCGGACGGATGGTTTATCGAGCACTGTCCACGCGGTCCGGCGCGGCACGGCCCGCTCTTCGTGATCATGCGAGACGTGATCTCCGTACACCACAACTCATCGCGCACGCCCCGGTTGTTGCTTGCCGCAGGCCTCGCCGCAGCGGCCTTCGCCGCCTCGCTGCCCGCCGGTACGTCGGCCCGTGCCGACGCCGCCCCCTCCGCATCCGTACCGCCGCCCCGGCCGTCCACCGCCGCCGAGGTCCGCACCGACGCCTGGCTGGCCTCCCACCCGCAGGAGGCCGGCCGGTTCTTCCGGGACCTCCCCAAGGGGGGTGACCTGCACAATCACCTCTCCGGCGCGGTACGGACCGAGTACCTCATCCAGCTCGCGGCCGAGGACGGCCTCTGCATCGACGCCACGATGACCGCCGTCGCAGCACCGTGCGCGACGGGCACCCGACCGGCCGCCGACGCCCTCACGGACAGTCGCTTCCGGCAGGAGATCGTCCGGGCCTGGTCCATGCAGGACTTCCCGCAGGGCCAGTCGGGGCACGACCACTTCTTCGCCACCTTCGGGAAGTTCGGCGCCGCGACCTCGAACCGGGGGAAGATGCTGGCCGATGTGGCGGGCACCGCAGCGGCGCAGAACCAGACGTATCTGGAGACCATGGTCAGCCCCGCCTCTGCGGGTGCCAGGCAACTCGCCGCCGACGTCGGCTGGGACGCCGACCTGGCCTCCCTGCACCGCAAGCTGCTCGCCGGCGGACGGCTGGACCAGCTGGTGACGACGGCGAAGCAGGAAGCCGACACCGCCGACGCGGAGTTCCGCGAGGCCGCCCACTGCGCGACCGCAGCCCCCCGCCCGGCCTGCCGCATCACGGTGCGCTGGGTCTCCCAGGTGTCACGCAACAGCGCTCCGGAGCGTGTCTTCACCCAGATCGCCCTGGGGCTGCGCCTGGCCGAACGCGACCAGCGGTTCGTCGCAGTGAACCTGGTCCAGCCGGAGGACGGCGAGATCTCGCTGCGGGACTACCGCCTGCACATGCGCATGCTCAACTACCTGCACGGGGTCTACCCCTCCGCCCACATCACCCTGCACGCCGGCGAGCTCGTCCCCGGCCTGGTGAAGCCCGAGGACCTCACCTTCCACATCGACGACGCCGTACGCACCGGCCAGGCCGAACGCATCGGTCACGGCGTCGACCTCGTGCACGAGGACGACTGGCGAAGCCTCGCCCGCGACATGGCGCGCCGTCAGATCGCCGTGGAGGTGCCGCTCACCAGCAACGCGCAGATCCTCCAGGTCGAGGGCGACGAACACCCGTTCCCCGTCTACCGGAAGTACGGAGTTCCCGTGGTGCTGTCCACCGACGACCCCGGGGTGTCACGCGGTGACATCGGCCAGGAGTACCGCCGGGCGGCCCGTACGTACGCACTCGGCTACCCGGAGCTGAAGGACCTGGCCCGGGCGTCCCTGGAGTACAGCTTCCTGTCGGGCCGCAGCCTGTGGCGTTCCGACCCCGTACGTCAGGGCTTCCGCCCGGTCGAGGAGTGCCGGGTCCTGGAGTCGGCGCGCTGTGCGCGGTTCACCGCCCGGAACCCGAAGGCCCATCTGGAGCGGCGCCAGGAGGAGTCCTTCCGCGCCTTCGAGGCCCGGTACGCCGGCTGAGTCCCCCGGGGCGGGGCGGGAGCGTGCGACCCCGCCCTGCCCCGGGTTCTGGTGATCCCCAAGTGCTGCGGGCGGCGTCCTCGATCAGCGAGTAGAGGGCGTTGACCTCCTCGGTTCGGTGACCTGCCCTGCCGTATGCGCACGGCGGTTTCGGGTGGGCCGACACCGCGTGCGGGGTGACGCCGCCTCACGTCGGGACCGTCCGGGCCGTTCCTCGTCACGCCCCGCTGCGGGTCCGGTTCAGCCGGAGTGCCGAGATGAGGAAGAAGACGCCGCCCAGGAACGCGTAGCCGGCGAGGTTGGCCAGCGTGGCGTCCTCGACGCCGGCCTGGGCGTAGAACGACGCACCGGCGACCGTGGAGATGCCGCCACTGATGATCATGGGCCACTGGCCCCCGAGCTGTCGGCGTACGGCGCCCGCGACGAGCTGGACGATTCCCGAGGCGATGGCCCAGGCTCCCCAGACCCGCAGAACGGCCGGGATACCGGACGTGGCGGCGAAGGCCAGGCCGATGACGGCCAGCGAACTGATCGCGATGTTCAGGTACAGGGCCGGAGCCGTACCGCCGTTCGCCTTGGCCGACCGGACATCCACGATCGCGGCCGCCACGTCGAACAGGGGGTAGATCACCAAAAGCGTCACACCGAGCGGCCCGAGTGTGTCGGCGGTCGCGAACAGCAGAGCGGCCCACACAGCGGCGAACGCGAAGCGCAGGAAGTACAGCTTGCGCAAGGTCGCGGGAACGCTGGAGGGGGCGGTGGTCACGAGCGTGTCCATGTGAGTGCCTTTCAGTGACGGCGCAGAGGTGCGGGAGGGCCGATTCATCTCGTGTCCCGGCCCTCGACCGTGGGAGCACCGGGCGAGGGAGAACGTTCGGTCTCACCGATTGAAGGCCGCCCGATGTGGGCTTGTCAATACCGAACGTTCTACCTCAGCCCTTTGGTAGCCTGGACGCATGAGCCGGAGTACAGAAGGCGGCAGCACGTCCGAGGCGCGAGCGCGGCTGCTCAGCACAGCGACGAGGATCTTCTACGCGGAGGGGATCCACTCCGTCGGCATCGACCGCATCACCGCGGAGGCCGCGGTGACCCGGGCCACGCTGTACCGGCACTTTTCGGGCAAGGAAGCACTCGTCCTCGCCTACCTCGACCAGGCCGACCAGGGAATCCGAGGCCAGGTCGCCGCCACAGAGGCAAGCAGCCGGTCAGCCGTCGACAAGCTCCGGGCGGTGGCCACGTCCATCACCGAAGGCATCAAGTCACCCGGTTTCCGGGGCTGCGCCTTCCTCAACGCGGTAGCCGAATACCCCGATCCCGCCCATCCGATCCACCAAGCCGTGCTGGCCCACCGGCAGTGGTTCCTGGACACCGTCACGGACCTGCTGGCACAGACCGGCGACGCACCCGCCGCCCCGGCCGCCCGACACCTCGTCATGCTCCGGGACGGCGCCATGGCGGCCGGCTGCCTCTTCGATCCCGAACTGGTCTCCGAGACCTTCCTGCAAGGCGTCGAAGGAATCCTGGACGCGCGCACCGCCTCAGCGCCCGCGCCCGGCGCAGCCATCGCCGACACCTCGGGCCCGGCCGTCTGAGCTCTCGCGTCACCGCCGCCGACAGCCAGGGCCGCTCGCCGTGCGCCGCCACACAAGGTGTCACTGCCGGCTGTCACATCAGGTCGCCCCACCGACACTCCTGTTTTCCGGCGCACTCGACCCACAGCACCTTGCCGCCCTGCCCCGGCAGTCCGCCCCTGATCGGGTACGCACCCCAACGGTCGGCGTACTCCCGCACGAGGTGCAGCCCCCGCCCGCGCTCGGCGAGAACCGCAGGCGCGCCCACCGCGCCCCCCTCACAACCGCCGAAGGGAGCCGGGATCTCCGGGCTGGAGTCCCACACCCCGACCCGCACGCGATCCCGCCCCGCCCCACGCAGCCGGAGCGAGTACGGGCCCGAGGAGTACCGGTACGCGTTGGTGACCAACTCGCTCGCCAACAGCTCGGCGACGTCGACGAGGTCCCGCATCCCGTGCACCGTCAGCACGGTCCGCAGAGTCGCCCGGGCGATCCCGGGCCCACGGGGATCCTGCGGAAGTTGGAGGGTGTACGCCCAGGGCGGCGTTACGGTGGCCATGGTCATGGAAGTCTCCGTTCACGGAGGAGCGTCGGGATGTGCGTGTCGCACGGCCCGGTGACGAGACCGCTCCGTCGAGCGGGGTACTTCCGGGCGGGTGGCCTGGTCTCCAAGGTAGCCAGCAATGGCTAATGTATTAACCGAAAGCTGAGTAATGAGTGAACTACCACCCGTGCGGGTGACGAGGCGTTCAAGGGGGCGAACCGACCGGTGAGAACCAAGCCCACAGGTCGCCAGCTTCGCCTCGGCAGTGAACTGCGCAAGCTCCGCGAACACGCCGGACTCACCGCGACACAAGCCGGATCGCTCCTGGGCGTTAAGCAGAACCAGGTCAGCAACATGGAAGCCGGCCGCGTAGGCGTGAGCCCCGAGAGGGTACGTACGCTGGCCGGCCACTACGGGTGCGCGGACGAGGCTGTCATCAAGGCTCTCTGTGACATGACCGCCGACCGCACACGCGGCTGGTGGGACGAATACCGGGCGATCCTGCCCGCGCCTCTCCTGGATCTCGCCGAGATCGAGCACCACGCCGTACGTATGCGCACCGCGGTCACCGTGCACATCCCCGGGCTCCTCCAGACCCCGGAGCACGCGCGTGAGATCTTCCGTCAGGACGCGCCTGAACTGTCGCCACCTGACATCGAGCACCGCGTCTCGTTCCGCATCAAACGGCAAGCCGTGCTCTTCCGCGATCCGCCGACCACCCAGCACGTCGTCATCCATGAAGCGGCCCTGCGGATGCAGTTCGGCGGACCGAAGGTGGCTCGCCACCAGCTGCGGCACCTTGTCGAGATGAGCGAGCACTCCCACGTCGTGCTTCAGGTCATCCCGTTCTCAGCCGGAGCATTCGCCGGGTCGGGACAGTCGATCTACTACTTCCACGGCGCCGTACCGCAGCTCGACAGCGTCAATCTGGATCAGTCGCACGGCCCTGTCTTCCTGGACGCGGAAGCGCAGCTGCAGAAATACCGCGTGCTGTTGAGCCGGATCGAGACCATCGCTCTGGCCCCCGTGGACTCACGCGATCTCATACACACCATCGCCAGGAATCTGTGAGGGAACCAAGATGTCCGCACCCGCTTGGCAGAAGTCGTCGTACTGCGCTCAAGGCAACTCGTGCGTGCACGTAGCCGCCGATCAGGGATCGGTCGCCCTCACCGAGAGCAGTGACCCCAGCGGCGCGATACTCCGGACCACCCCCACCGCCTGGGCCGCCCTCATCCGCGCCGTGAAGGAGAACGGGTCCCATGCCTGACGTACCCGCCGGCCTCTCCTGGACCCGCGCCGCCCCGGAGGACGCGCAGGGCCCCGGGCCCTGGATCGAGATCGCGTTCGGCCCCGGGGAGCTCGTGTACCTCCGTGAGACCGGCGACCCCGGCACGGTCGTGACCACCAGCACGCAGAAGTGGGAGGCATTCACCAAGGGCGTCATGGCCGGCGAGTTCGACCACTTCGTCGAGCCCGGCGATGAAGCTACGTCCCCAGCCCGCCCCCGGAGCTCGTAACACGATCGGTGTCGTGGTCGGGCGGTCCGTGCGGTGGTGGTGTTCTCTCCGCGCCGGGCACCGTCTCAGTCAGACGGCTTCTTCGACGGCACGTTCTCCAACTGCTTCGCCTCGTCCATGTCCGGATCGGCGGCCAGCAGCTTCTCGGCACGCTTGTCGATGGTGTGAGTGAAAGCCAGTTGGACGACTCCGAAGGCAATCGCGTATGCCATGAGTTCGCGCCAACTGCCGGCGCTCTTCAAAAACGGCAACCAGTGGGTGTCGACAAGAATGAGGCCCGTCACGGCTGTCAGGGCCCCTATGGGCATTTTGATCATTTCTTGCCAGAACGGCAGGCTGTGGGGATTCCAGCTGCCTCCCATCCGCTGCAGGCGGCCGGCCACCGGAAGCGCCGCCCCGAGCATGCCGAGCAACATGACGAGACCGACGTCCTGGCCGCTGGGCACATCCCCGCCGAGGCAGCTGTGCGGACGGCCGCCATTGCACACGGGAACCGAACCGCTCACGCCGAAAGCAACACCGAGGACGACACCCAGCAGTACCAGGAGAACGAGGCCGGCCCGGATCAGGCGGTTGCGGAAGTTCCGGCTACGGACTGCCCGTTCCTCCTCCACTGCGTACCCCTCTTCGAGGAGGGCCGCCAGTGCGGCGGGCAAGTCACGATCGTCTGGTGAGGTACCAGACGAATCGTCCCGCTGTGGGGTCAAGTATGCCTCGACCGCCTTGGTTCGGGGATCCTCCTTGCACAGAGGCCGGGCCAGCGCCAGCACCGTCAGGGCATGCCGACGTGCACGGCTGGGCTCGTACAGCGCGGTGATGAGGACTTCGGCTTCATGCATGCACTTGAGCGCTCCCTCGTACAGCTCGCCGTGCCACCAACTGCGCGTGCGGTGGCGCCATGTCCGGTCGTTGCTGCCGGCGCTGTCGACAAGTGTTTCCGCTCTCCGCAGCAGGCATTCGGCGCCTTTGCGCAGCTCACTTGCCTGCACACCGTTCTGGCACTGCTCCTGCTCGTCCTCGCGGCAGACGGAGGCGAGTTCGTGCGACAACGTGCACACGCGGACCTTGGCGCGGTGCTGCCAGGTGTTCGGGCGGTCGACCGGGCCTCCGGGCGTGTGTTGGGCGGCGGCAGCGTGGTGGCACTCTTCATGTTCCGAGGCGCAGCACATCGGCTGCCTCCTTCGGTCAGCCAGGAGCCCTGGTTTCCAGGAAAACCCCGCCGGTGGGGTGATGCAAGTCAGCGCGGGCGAGCGGGCGCTCCGTCGCGACCTGGCCGTTGACATCGGTGAGACACCGTTGCTTGGCTGGGGCACACGGGGAACAAGCGCTTACAGGCCGGACTTTGGAGCGTGCTGGTGGAGCTCTCGCGTCGTTCCGCACTGTCCGTGATACCCGCCGCCACGCTCTGGGCCCTGTCCCAGGCGCTGCGGGCTGAGGCACTGCCCGGGCGCGGGCCGGCCACGTCACCGCACGCCTCGGACGAAGCCCGGGCGGCCACTCTCCTCACCAACACCGTGGCGATGTTCGCCGGCACCGCCGAGTCCAACGCCCGCCCCGAGGTCGCGCCCAAGCTCGCCTCCGTGCAGGCAACGGCGCGCGCCCGGCTCGCCGCGATGGACGCGGCCGGGCAGGACGAACTCTTCGCGGGTGTGCGGCTCGGCACCAGCGATCCGAACCTGAGCACTTCCTACCAATACCTCTACGAGATCGCTCTCGCCACCCGCCTCCCCGGAACCGTTGGCCCGACGAGCGACCCGGCCGCCGTCCGACGCCGCGTCGTCGACGGCCTGGCCCTGCTCCACGACCGCTGGTTCGGCGACCAGTCGAAGGGCTACTACGGCAACTGGTTCCACTGGGAGATCGGGATCCCGGCCCACGTGACCAAGACCCTCGTCCTGCTCAGGGACGACCTCGCGACGTACCGGCCGGAGCTCACAGCGACGTACGTCGCCTCCATCGACGCCTACCTCCGCAACGGCAAGGACGGCGACGTCGATCTCGACTCGCGCTTCCACACCGGCGCCAACCTCGCCGACATCACGACGAACCGGGTCCTCCAAGGCGCCCTGATCGGCGACGAGGCACGCATCACCAAGGCACTCGCCGACCAGCTGACCGTCTTCTCGACGATCGACCCCCATCAGCCACGCCACGGGGTCACCGACGGCTTCTACGCCGACGGCTCCTTCGTGCAGCACGCCTCCGTCGCGTACACCGGGTCCTACGGCAAGGGCCTGCTCACCCGGATCGTCCAGACCGTCAAGATGCTCGACGGCACCGGCTACCTCCCCGACGACAGCCTGGTCCGCGTCGTACAGGGCTGGGTCGTCGACGGCTTCGCCCCGCTGATCTTCGAGGGCTGGATGATGGAGATCGTCAAGGGCCGTGCGGTCTCGCGGACGGGCACGGGGTACGCGGACGTCACCGCCGTCGTGGAGGCCGTCGTCGACCTCTCCGCGTACACGGCCGCCGGCGACGCCGACGCCCTCCAGGGGTATGTGAAGTACGTCCGGCAGACGTCGAGGGCGAACCTCGACACGACATCCTTCGTCTCTCCGGTCAGCGTCGC
Source organism: Streptomyces sp. NPDC005791 (assembly GCF_042871485.1). Lineage (NCBI taxonomy): Bacteria > Bacillati > Actinomycetota > Actinomycetes > Kitasatosporales > Streptomycetaceae > Streptomyces > Streptomyces sp. NPDC005791. The sequence goes on along the minus strand of NZ_JBIAIP010000001.1, from coordinate 18,779 downwards.
CCGCTACGCCGACATCCTGAGCTCACCCGCGCCCGCGAAGGATCTCGGCCCCGCCGCCTCCCACACCGCGTACAACGCGATGGACCGGACCGTCCACCGCCGCCCCGGATACGCCTTCGCCCTCGCCCGCAGCTCCGACCGCATCAGTAAGTACGAGTACATGAACGGCGAGAACCTGATGCCCTGGTTCCAGGGCGACGGTGCCCACTACCTCTATCTCTCCGGTGCGGACCAACGGCAGGCGTTCGGGATCGACTACTTCACCGCTGTCGAGCCCCACCGCCTCGCGGGCGTCACCGCCCCCGTCGAGGAGCGGCGTACCGTCCCCGAGCTCTACGGCGGCCTCTGGTACGACCATCCGGAGCGGGGCTTCACCTCGTCGTCCGAGTCGCAGAACACGTACGTCTACTTCCCGCGCGCCACCCAGGCGTTCTCCGGCGGGGCCCGCCTCGGCGCCTACGGCGTCACCGGTCTCGTGCAGTCCGACGACGCCGCGTACGCCGCCCAGCAGGCAGGCACGCTGCCCGAGGACTTCGTCGCGTACCGGGCGGCGGGTGCCACCCGGTCCTGGTTCATGTTCGACGACGAGATCCTCGTACTCTCCGCAGGCGTGACCGGCCACGCGGGCCGCGCGGTGACCACGGTGGTCGACAGCCGCATCGCCGCGCCGTCCTCCTCCGTCGCTCTCACCGGAGGGCTCCGCGACGGCTCACCCTGGGTGCGGACCGGGACCGCCCCGCCGGCCTGGCTGCGGTACGCCGACGAGGGGCAGGGCATCGCGGTCGGCTACGTCTTCCTGTCCGGCCCGCCGCCGGTCGTCGCCCTCGACACGGTCACCCGCAGCCGGCGTCTCGTACGTCTCGCCAACCCGGACACGGCGGTGACCAAGCAGGTCTTCACCCTGTCCTACGAGCAGACCGTCGGGGACGGAACGACCGGGAACGAGGCAGCCGGAGCGCGGCCCGTCTCCATGGCGCACGCTCTCGTCCCGAACGCCTCCGCGCGGCACCTGATGTCCTACACCCACGGCGGCCCGCTCACCGTGCTGTCCAACACGGTCCGCCTGCAGGCCGCCTCCCACACCGGCCTCGGCATCACCGCCGCCAACGCGTTCACCCCGGGGGCGCACCGGGCAGGGCGCCTCTCGGTCGACGGTCCGGCGTCGGTCATGCTGCGCCGGACGCGGGGCGGCTCGTACTCCGTCGCGGTGTCCGACCCCACGACGACCCGGCGCACCGTATCGGTCACCCTCCACGGCCGGCCCCTGCGACGCGTCTCGGCCGACGACGGGGTCCGCGTCCGCCATGTCCACGGCGGCACCCGCATCGACGTCACGACCCACCACGCCTACGGCCGCAGCTTCACGGCGACCCTGGCCGAGGGGCCCTGACGGCAGCCGCCAGGGCCGGCGGCCGTGCGGCGGCTTGCCCGGAGCCGGTATTCCGGTATGCCCCGAGTGCGAGAATCCGACGATGCCCTCATCATCCGAAACGATCAACGCATCGACCTCCGGCACCTGGAAGCTGGGCGACCTGACGGTCAACCGACTGGGCTTCGGCTCGATGCGCCTCCCCCAGAACGGCACAGCGTTCACCGACGGCGCACCCAACGACCGGGACCGCGCCGTCGGCGTCCTGCGCCGCGCCGTCGAGCTCGGCGTGAACCACATCGACACCGCCGCCTTCTACTTCTCGCCGCTGCGGTCCGCCAACGAGCTGATCAACAGCGCGCTGGCCCCGTACCCCGACGACCTGGTCATCACGACCAAGGTCGGCCCCGGACGGGACCCCTCCGGTGCGTGGGTCTGGGCCACTCCCGAGCAGCTGCGCGGCCAGGTCGAGGAGAACCTGCGCCAGCTCGGCCGCGACCACCTGGACGTGGTGAACCTGCGCCTCGCCCCAAGCCAGGCCTCGGCCTCGGTCGCCGATCACTTCGGCGCCCTGGCGGACCTCCGCGACGCCGGGCTCATCCGCCACCTGGGCATCTCCCACACCACCCCGGAACAGCTCGCCGAGGCCCGGACCATCGCGCCCGTCGTCTGCGTACAGAACGCGTACGGCATCGAGTCCCCGGCCGAGGACCATGCCTTCCTGCGCGCCTGCGGTGAACAGGGCATCGCCTTCGTACCGTTCTTCGCCATCGCCGGCACCGGGCGCGAGCAGGGCTCGAACGGCGTCCAGAGCGACTCGGTGCTGGCCGTCGCCCGCAGCCACGAGGTGACGCCCGCACAGGTACGGCTGGCCTGGACACTCCACCAGGGACCGCATGTGCTGGCCATCCCCGGCACCGGCAACCCGGACCACCTCGCCGAGAACGTGGCCGCCGGAGCACTGCGGCTCACCGGGGAGGATCTGGCCCTCCTCGCGCGCTGACGGAGCCGCCTCGGGCCACGTGTCGGGCCGACGCGGTCCTCGGCGGTTCGGCCGGGTCATGGCCCGGCGGTGCGGCCGGAGCGGGGCGGTACCGCCTGGTCGCGAGAGGCGCCGCGTCCGCCTGATGCGGCGCCCCCGCTCAGCTTCTCGCCGTGAACGGACCCCGGGCCTCAGCCCTGGGCGCCCAGGAGCGCGACGTGCTCCCGTGCGGACTCGACGGCCCGCTCCAGCGACTGCCGCGCCGACTCCTCGGCCAGCGGCACCAGTTCGGCCATGGCGGGGTTGACGGGAGCCATCGTGAGCTCGCGCGTGATGACTTCGACCTGCATGCCGAGCCCGGCGCCGAGCACCTTCTCGAGGTAGTTGGTGTCGAAATCAAAGCCTGCCCGCGGTGAGCCGGGGGCGTAGGAGCCACCGCGCGAGGCCGCGACCACGGCGCGCTTGCCGGACGGGGCCACGCCCTCACCGAAGGTCCGCCCGACCAGGATGACCTGGTCCAGCCACGCCTTGACCGTGGAGGGAATCGTGAAGTTGTACATGGGGGCGCCTATGAGGACGACATCGGCCTTCTCGAATTCGGCGATCAGCTCCTCACGCGGCGCGGGCACCGAGTCGGCGGTGACGGTGGCGGCGTCCAGGTGGGGCACGGGAGCGGCGGCCAGGTCGCGGTAGAGGACGCTGCCCTGCGGGTGCGCCGCCTCCCAGGCCCTGCGGAAGGCGTCGGTGAGCTGCCGGGAGCCGGAACGCTCCAGGGGGAACAGGGACGAATCGATGTGCAGCAGTACGGCCATGGAAGTGCTCCTCAGGGTGGGCACGCGCGGTGCGCCGATGCGGTGGACCGGCGCACGGAGGCGCCGCGCAGCAACTTCGTTAGCTGCTTACGAAACTACAGTAGCCTACTTTTTCTCAGTAGCTGAGGAGTGGGCGGTACCATGGGCGCATGACCAAGGAGTGGCAGGACACGGGACAGTGCGCCGGGGCAGGCGGCGCCGTCGAACGCGTTTTCGTCCTCCTGGGCAAACGCTGGAACGGCGTCATCCTCGCCAGCCTGATGAGCGGCCCCGGCCGCTTCGCCGAACTGCGCCGCGCCGTCAACGGGATCAGCGAGCGCATGCTCTCCGACCGCCTCGCCGAACTCGGCGAGGCCGGCCTGGTCAGCCGCGAGGTGGACGCCGGTCCACCCCTGCGCGTCTCCTACCAGCTCACCCCTGCGGGCGAGGCCCTGAGGCCGGCCCTGGAGGAGCTGGGCAACTGGGCCGAGCGGTTCCTCGGAACCACCGAGCAGGGAGGCTGCCCGGGCATGCGGCAACCACAGGCTCCGGAGTCCCGGAACGCCTGACGGCACCGAACGGACCAGCACAGTCCACGCTCAGGCCGGGCCGATGGGCCTCCTGCCTGACCGCTCCCGCCGCGGAAGCCACCGGCGCGCACAGGGCTCTCGAACAGCGCGTACGAATCCCCTCACGTGCCGTGAACGCACCGACCGCACCGGGAACCCATGGCCATCGTCATTGCTAGCCGTCACTGCCCGTGATACACAGAGTAACTATGCATATGCGGGTGGATTTCGCTGCAAGCCGCAGGTCAGGGCGGCTCCTCCGGTCAAACGTGCGAGATCCGGGTAAAGAGACCCGGGAAGGCGTCGTGCGATGCCGGTTTCATCAGCGAAGATAGAGGCCGACCCGTGTCGCACGGCGCGGGCAGCGAACTACCCAACAGGGGCGGTGACTTACATGATCCTGGCAGCTGAAAAGGGCGACATCACCACCATCATCGGCGGAATCGCCCCGAACTGGGGGCCGTTCGGGACCCTGGGCAACGAGGCGCGCATCATGATCGAGGTGGTGATGGCGATCGCCATCCTGCTGTGCCTCGGCATCGCGATCTGGGGTGCGGCGAAACAGCGCATCGGCGCGACGGCGCTGCGCGACACCTTCAGCGCGGAACAGGGCAAGGGCCTCATCGTGGCGGGTCTGACCGGCGTGTTCATCATCGGATCGCTGGGCACGCTGTTCACCATTGTGTACGGGATGGCCGTCTGACCGAGAGTCAGCCCCCCGAGCCCTGCCCGGGCACAGGCCAGTATCCGTCCACCCCACACCGTCCGTACGTCGTGCCCACCGGCAGAGGTTGCGTCCCCTGATGTCGAGTCACCACACCGCGCACACGCGAGAACCAGCAGCGCTACCGTCGTATCACGCGGAACTGCACACGGCTGAGGGGGCGGGCGCGGCATGAGCCAGGGCGACGAGCGGGGCTACGGCGTCAACGAGCCGGGGGGCCGCACGGAGGACGCGTACAGCACCCTCGGCGGTACGCGTCAGACGCGCACGCGTCTGCCCGGCGGCGACGACGGCGACGGCTACGGCCGCCGGCCCGCCCGGAACACGCGCTCACTGATCATGGTGGTCGGCGTGGTGGTCCTGCTGATCGCGGCGATCGCGTTCGCGAACCAGGGCGGGGGTGGCGGTGCCTCGGGCGGCGGCGACGAGAGGAAGTCGGACGCGGCGGGGGCGGGGCCCACGGCTGCGACGGGCACGAAGCCGGTCACGGGCAAGAACGGCACGATCGCCTCGGGCTTCGCGCACGACGAGCAGGGGGCGCAGAGCGCGGCGGCGAACTATGCGGTGGCGCTGGGGTCGGACGGAATGTTCAACAAGGCTCAGCGGCACGAAATCGTTCAGTCGATCGCTGACGCCAGCAGAGTCGACGATCTGCAGGCTGGTTTCGACGCCGACTACTCCGAACAGTTCGCTGCCCAGATCGGGCTCACCGCCGACGGGAGCGCTCCAGCCGGCTCGACGTTCGTCAACCGCACACTCCCTGCAGGCACAAAAATAAAGAGCCATTCAGCGGACGCTGCCCAAGTTGATGTCTGGTGTGTCGGGCTGTTCGGCCTGACCGGTGATCAGTCCACCAAGCCGGTGACCAACGGTTGGTTCACCGTTTCGATGAACCTTCGGTGGGACGGGACTGACTGGAAGGTCCTTGAGACCAGCCAAACCGAAGGACCAACGCCGGTGACGGGCGACAACCCCGTATCCGGTTCAGACGACATCGCGGATGCAGTCAACCAGTTCGGAGGGTTCACCTATGCCCGGTAGCCCCCGTAAGCGCATGCTTTCCATCATCGGCGCATTCGCTGCCATGCAAGGTGGATTGCTCCTGCTTGCTACCCGAGCTGTAGCAGCACCAACTCCGACGCCCTCTCCGTCGGGTAGTAGCAACCCATGTGAGCTGATCGCAGGCCCAGCACGGGAGTACTGCGATGGCGGCGAAGGCGCCCGCCGCAGCGCCCCGACCACCACCGACGACGCCCTCGATCCCCTCTCCTCCCTCGCCCGCGGCTGCGCCGACGCCGCCGCGTACCTCGTCGGGAAGCTCAGCGAGGCCGTGGAGAGCACGGCGACCGTCGACTTCACCAACTCCACCTTCCGCACCCAGTACGCCGTCGTCTTCGCGGCGTCCACCATCCTCACCCTGGTCCTGTGGCTCTTCGCCGTGGCCAAGCGCGCCATAAGGGGCGTGCCGTTCACCACCGCGATCTCCGAGGCCATCGGCTTCCTCTGGCTCACGGTCCTGGCCTCGGCCTTCACCCCGCTCATCCTGTACGTGGTCGTCTCGGCCACCGACGGCGTCACCGAGGTCATCTCCGCCGCGACGGGCGGGCAGACCGATGTCTTCTTCGGGTCGTTCGCCGAGGCGCTCAAGACGGGCGACGACATCGGCGGCGGTCCGATCATGCTGATCGTCGTCTCGCTCGTGTCGATCCTCGCCGCCGGCATCCTGTGGCTGGAGCTCGTGATCCGGGCCGCCCTGCTCTACGTGGGCGCGCTGCTGGGTGTCGTCGTGTACTCCGGGCTCGTCGACAAGAACATGTGGGGCCACGTCCGCCGCTGGGCGGGCATCATGATCGCCGTGATCATGGTGAAGCCCGTCATCGTCATCGTGCTCGGGCTCGCCGGGGCGCTCTCCGCCGACGACGGGCCCAACGCCTTCTCGGCCGTCGTCTCCGGACTCGCGATCATCCTGCTGGCCATCTTCGCCTCCGCCATGATCTACCGGTTCGTGCCCGGCTTCGGCGACGAGATCCAGGGCGCCCGCACCAACCGCAAGCAGGCCACCGACGGCGCCCAGGCCGCCGCGATGATCAGCTCGCCCGCCGCTCTCGTCTCGCAGGGCATCAAGACCCACAGCGGCCGTAACGGCGGCGGTGAAGGCGGCGGAGGCGGCGGCGCCCGGCCCGCCAACCCGGTCAGCGGCGGTGTCGCCGCCCACAGCTCCCGCACGTCGGGAGGCGGCAGCGCGCCCGCGCCCCGCGGCGCGGCCGGGCCCACCTCCGGCACCCCCCACGGCAGCCGCTCCCCTCGAGGCGGTCCAGGCAGCACAGGTAACACGAGCACAGGAGGTGGAGGGCGTTGACGACTCCGTCCCACACGATCGCGCCCCGCCGTACGTACCTCATCGGCCGCGCCCGGCCGAATGCGATCGTCGGCAAGAACCGTGAGACGGGCGAGATCGCGCTGATCATCGCCGGGGCGTTCCTCGGCATGATGAGCGGCCTCCTCGTCCCCGTCCTGTCCCTGCGGATCGTGGCGCTCGTCGGCTTCCCCCTGCTGGCCCTCGCCGTCGTGTACTTCCCCTACAAGGGCCGGACCTTCTACAAGTGGTTCGAGATCAACCGCAGCTTCAAGCGCACCCTGCGCCGTGGCACCGCCTACCGCTCCGCCGCGATCGAGGCCGGGGTCAGCGCCGACGGGCGTGAGGTGGAGATCGGGCCGCCGCCCGGCATCGGCCGGATCAGCTGGCTCGCCGCGCCGTTCGGCCCCGACGAGATCGCCGTACTGCTGCACGCCGACCGGCGTACGGTGACCGCCGCCATCGAGATCGAGGGCCCCGGTGTCGGTCTCCGCGACAGCGAGGACCAGGAGGCCCTGGTCGACCGCTTCGGCACCCTGCTGAAGCACGTGGCCAACGGCGACGGCTTCGTGACGCGCCTCCAGATGCTGGCCCGTACGCTGCCCGCCGACCCCGACGCACACGCCAAGGACGTCGCCCAGCGCGGTGACAGGTCCGCGCCCGGCTGGCTCCAGGAGTCCTACGACCAGCTCCAGTCGATGGTCTCCACCTCCAGCGAGCAGCACCGCGCCTACCTCGTCGCCTGCATGCACTACAGCCGGGACCTGGCCGCCGAGGCCAACGCCATGGCACGTGCCGTCCGCCCCCAGGGCGGCCGCAGGATCGACCGCGACGCCGGCCTCGCCGTCGTCATGGCCCGTGAGCTGACCGACATCTGCGCCCGGCTCGCCGAGGCCGACATCCGGGTCAGGCAGCCGCTCGGCCAGAGCCGACTGGCCTCGCTCGTGCACTCGATGTACGACCCGGACCACCCCATCGACCACATCCAGGCGATGACGAAGCGCAACGCCTGGCCCGCCGAACTGGACGCGGTCGAACCGACGTTCCTCCAGGCCAAGACCCGTGAGTCGACGACGCGCGCCCCGTGGTGCCACTCGACGGCCTGGGTGAAGGAGTGGCCGATGACGCCCGTCGGCGTCAACTTCCTGGCCCCTCTCCTCGTCCACACGCCCGACGTCATCCGTACGGTCGCGGTCACCATGGACCTCGAACCCACCGAGGTCGCCATCGAGCGGATGCTGACGGAGAAGACCAACGACGACGCCGAGGCCAGCCGCCAGGCCAAGATGAACCGCACCGTCGACCCCCGCGACATCGCCGCCCACGGCCGGCTCGACCAGCGGGGTGAAGATCTGGCGAGCGGCGCCGCCGGGGTGAACCTGGTGGGGTACATCACCGTGTCGTCCCGGTCCCCCGAAGCGCTCGCCCGCGACAAGCGGACGATCCGGGCATCGGCCGGCAAGTCGTACCTCAAGCTGGAGTGGTGCGACCGGGAGCACCACCGGGCCTTTGTGAACACCCTGCCGTTCGCCACCGGCATCCGACGCTAACGAGAGGGCGATCACGCCATGCGAGATCCGCTGTCCGCGTTGTCGGACGCCTTCACCGCCTTCCTCTTCGGCGCCGTGGAGACGACCCGGCTGCCGGTGCGCACGTCGACGGGCCAGGCCCAGGCCGTCTACCTGCCGACCGCCGCTCCCGGTCTCGGCGACTCCGGCGTGATCATCGGGCGTGAGGTGTACTCGGGCAAGGGCTACATCTACGACCCGTTCCAGCTGTACGGGCAGCAGCTCCCCGCCCCGCACTGGCTGGTGCTCGGCGAGTCCGGCAACGGGAAGTCGGCGTTGGAGAAGACCTACGTGCTCCGCCAGCTCCGCTTCCGCGACCGCCAGGTCGTCGTCCTGGACGCCCAGGGCGAGGACGGCGTCGGCGAGTGGAACCTCATCGCCCAGGAGCTGGGCATCACACCCATCCGGCTCGACCCGACCGCCGCGCTGAACGACGGGATCCGGCTGAACCCCCTCGACCCGTCGATCACCACGACCGGGCAGCTCGCCCTGCTCCGTACGATCATCGAGGTCGCCATGGGCCATGGCCTCGACGAACGTTCCGGCTTCGCGCTCAAGGTCGCCCACGCGTACGTCAACGACACCATCCTCGACCGCCAGCCGGTCCTGATGGACATCGTGGAGCAGCTCCGCCACCCGAAGCCCGAGTCCGCCGAAGCGATGAACGTGGACATAGACGACGTACGCGCCTGGGGCCTGGACGTCGCCCTCGTCCTGGACCGGCTCGTCGACGGTGACCTGCGCGGCATGTTCGACGGTCCGACCACGATCGGCATCGACCTCGACGCCCCGCTGATCGTCTTCGACCTCTCGCACATCGACCGCAACTCCATCGCGATGCCGATCCTCATGGCGATCGTCGGCGTGTGGCTCGAGCACACCTGGATCAGGCCCGACCGGAAGAAACGCATCTTCCTGGTCGAGGAGGCCTGGCACATCATCAACTCGCCCTTCGTCGCGCAGCTCTTCCAGCGACTGCTGAAGTTCGGCCGGCGTCTCGGTCTGTCCTTCGTGGCGGTCGTCCACCACCTCAGCGACGTCGTCGACGGAGCAGCGGCCAAGGAAGCGGCGGCCATCCTGAAGATGGCCTCCACCCGCACGATCTACGCCCAGAAGGCCGACGAGGCCAGAGCGACGGGCAAGGTCATCGGCCTGCCCAGGTGGGCGGTCGAGATCATCCCGACGCTGACCCCGGGCATCGCGGTGTGGGACGTCAACGGCAACGTCCAGGTCGTCAAACACCTGATCACCGAGGCGGAACGCCCCCTGGTCTTCACCGACCGCGCGATGACCGAGGGCTCCGCGGTGGACCTGCTCCCCGAGGACGTGCGGGCCGCGGAGCTGGAGGCGGAGCAGCGGGCGGCGCGGATCGAGAACCAGCAACGGCTGAACGAGTCGTCCGAGTCAACGGTGGCATGACATGGCACGCCAGGCACCACCCGGTCCGGGACGCGGCGGCGAGGGCCAGGGCGGCATGCCGGACGGCCTGCTGCTCGGCCTGCTGGCCTTCCTCTTCGGACTGACGGTCCTGGCGTGGACGGCCACGGGCCTCGCCGGGCTGTTCGCCCACGGGGGCTGGCCGGACGGCATCACGTTCACCCGGACACCGCTGGCCCTGCGCGCCCTGGTCACCGACCCGACGGACCTGCCCGGCGCCTGGCCGGACACCCCGCCGGGCGACCTCTCCGGATACGGGCTGTTCTGGGGCCTGTTCATCGGGGAGGTGATGGTCCTCCTGGTGCTGACCGTGTTCACGGTGGGTGTGGTGACGCGCTGGCGGCTCGTACGCGAGCAGAGGCGCGCGGCCCCCGCCGAAACACCCTCATCGCCGACGCCACTCCCCGCCGCCGCGTCGGCTCCCGCGCCGGCCCAGGCGCCCGCCGAAGCCACCAAGGCTCAAGCCCCGGCCCAGCCCCCGCCCCCCGGCGAGGCAGCTCCGGTCCCCACCGCGCCCCTCACCGCGTACACGGTGGAGACCGCCCCGCTGGTCCCCACACCCCGCACCCCCCACGTCCTCTACGGTGCCGCCGCCGCTCGCCGCCCCGCTGTCGTCCGGGCCGTCCGGGAAGCGGACGGCCCGGCCCTGGTCGTCACCTCGGACCCCACCGTCTGGGCCGAGACGAAGGACGCCCGCAGCAAGCTCGGCCCCGTCCTCGTCTACGACCCGGGCCACCTCTGCGACACCCCGTCCCGTCTCCACTGGGCGCCCACCGCCGGTTGCGAGGACCCGGCCACCGCGGCCTCCCGGGCAGCCGCCCTCCTCACCCCGGTCCGCCCCCTGGCCAGGATCGACGCGGCCGTCGCCGACACCGCCCAGACGCTGCTCCAGTGCTGGCTGCACGCCGCCGCCGTGGGCGGGCGCCCCTTCCGCCAGGTCCACCGCTGGGCCGCCGGCGCCGGCGGCCACGAACCGGTGCGCCTGCTGCGCACCCACGCCAAGGCGGCGTCCGGGCTCGCCGGGCTCCTGGAGTCCGCGCTCACCGCCTACCCCGAACGCCGGGATATGGCGCAGGAACTGACCGTGCGGGCGTTCGCGGCCTTCTCCTCGGTCCATGTCCGTGAGGCGTGCACACCCAACCGAGCCGACGCGCTCGTGCTGGATTCTTTTGCACGCGAAGGGGGAACGCTTTATGTGGTGGGTGAATCCATCGAGGATCCCCGCCACCACCCCGGTGCGATGCCCCTGCTCACCGCACTCGCCTCGCACGTGGTCGAGCACGGCCGCCGCATGGCCGTACGGTCAACCGACGGTCGGCTCGACCCACCAATGACGCTCGTCCTCGACGACGTCGCGGCCGTGGCTCCCCTTCCCCAGCTTCCGGAGCTGCTGTCGGCCGGTCAGGACCAGGGGATGCCGACCCTGGTCCTGCTCCGTTCCGAGGAACAGGCCCGAGCGCGCTGGCGGGAACGCCTGCCCACACCTGAACCGATCTGACCGGGCCCCTCACTTCCCTCGCGGCCGGCGGCGGATCTCGAACTCCAGCTCCAGAGCCGTCGGATCTCCCTCCATCGGCAGCGTCCCCCCGGTCGGGACGAAACCGATCCGCCGGTAGGAGGCCGCGGCCCGCGCGTTGTCCTCGTGGACGTACAGCCGCACCCGTTCCAGCGGCGGGCCGGTCAGCGACCAGGACCAGTCGATCGCCTCGCGGAACAGTGCGTCCACCACCCCGCGCCCCCGGTGCTCCGACCGGACGAACACCCCCACGAGGTGGGCCTGATCGACCGCGGCCGCCTCTCCGAAGCCCTGTTCGCCGGCGGGCCTCTCGACGAGCACCGTCACCGTTCCCGCCCACCGGCCGTCGGGCGCCTCGGCGATGAACTGACGGCTGTGCTCCCCCACGGCTGCACCCGCCGTCCGCTCCTGCCAGAACACATCGGGCCTGCCCACCGCGTGCTCGTACGTGTCCAGGAAGGCGATCGAGGCCACCGGGTCCCGCAGCGCCGCCAGCCGGATCTCCTTGGCCCGCTGCCATTCCTCTGCCCGCACCGCACGTACGACGTATTCCATCCGCTGATCGTGCCCCGCCGCCCCCACCACGGCAAACGAGATGCACGGTGCTGTCAGCCGTCCAGCGACACGGCGTTCTTGGCGTGGTCGACCGACGCCTCGGCAGCGGGTCCACCGGGGTTCTCGGTCGCCAGCGCCTGGTTCAGGGCGACGAAGGAACGCATCCGCTCCTCGTACCGGGCGAAGCCGGCCGTGTGGTCACCGGACGCCTGCGCCAGGCAGTCCGCCAGCACGTGGGCGCCCACGAGCCCCAGGCTGGTGCCCTGCCCCGAGAGCGGCGAAGGGCAGTAACCGGCGTCCCCGAGCAGGGCCACCCGCCCCTGCGACCAGCGGTCCATGCGCATCTGCGCCATGGCATCGCAGTAGAAGTCGGGGGCCAGCCGGGCGGCCTCGGCCAGCCGCGCCCCCTCCCACCGCAGCGACGCGAGCCTCTCCGTGACGACGTGACGCAGCCCGTCGGCGTCACGGGCGAGCGGACCGGACTCGAACCCGAACGTGACCCTCAGCTCGGTGTTGGCACGTACGGGCATGATGCCGAAGCCGATGTCACCGTCGCGCAGCCACACCTGCCAGTCGTCCAGCGCGAGGAAGTTGTCCGCCGTGAACACCGAAAGATAGCTGCCGAGGTGGTGCGCGAAACGCTCCTCCGGCCCGAACACCAGCCGCCGTACCGTCGAGTGCAGACCGTCCGCCCCGATGACGAGGTCGAAGACGCGGGACTCCGAAGCGGCGAAGTCCACCCGCATACCCCTCCCGTCCTCGTCGAGCGCGGTGACGGTGTCCCCGAAGACGTACTCCACGTCGCCTCGCGTGCGCTCGTACACGAGGCGCACCAAGTCCTCGCGCAGCAACTCGATGTCGTCGCTGTCCAGCCGGCCGCTGCTGTACGTGGCCTCGGTGGAGCGGTGGATCTCCTTCCCGTCGGCGTCGAGGACCGACATGCCCCGCATCCGGGTACGGAGCCGTCGTGCCGGGTCGAGCAGGCCCATCCGCCCGATCACGTCGAGCGCGACGCCCCTGACGTCCACGGCCTGCCCGCCCGCCCGGAGCCCCGGGGCTCGTTCGACGACGGTGACCCCGAAGCCGTGGCGGTGCAGCCAGTAAGCGAGAGCGGGTCCGGCGATGCCTCCGCCGGAGATGAGAACAGTGCGCATCAGAAGCTCCTCTCGTACGCTGAATGCCGCTGAACGTACGCCGTACGCGCCCCGCCCACCACCCACCATTTCCCCTGTTGTACTAGGGCAGTTGTCACCGGAGACACCATCCCCGCCGCTACCGGCTGCACTAGTACAGAAGCGAGAGGACCCGCGACGTGACGAACACCACGGAGCCCAAGCCCGAACCACCGTATCTGCGCATCGTCGCCGAGATCCGCCGACGTATCGACCACGGCGAACTGGCCCCCGGGGAACGCGTGCCGTCGACACGTCGGATCGCCAGGGAATGGGACGTCGCGCTCGCCACCGCCACCAAGGCCCTGACGCATCTGCGCATGCAGGGGATCGTCGAGACGAAGCCGCGCGCGGGCACGGTCGTCGCCGCAGCACCCGTGGCTCCGGCCCGCCCACGCCGGCCCGACCCGCGCCCCGACAAGCTCTCGGCCTCACCCACCACCCCGCCCACTGCCTCGTCGGCCGCCCCGCCCGCCGAACAGGAACTGACCCTGGACCGGATCGTGCGCACCGCCGTCGAGATCGCTGACACGGAAGGGCTCTCGGCGCTCTCCATGCGCGGGGTCGCCGCCCGGCTGGGCGTCGCCGCCATGTCGCCCTACCGGTATGTGACCGGCAAGGACGACCTCATCCTGCTCATGGCCGACGCCGCGTTCGGCGAGAAGTCCTACCCCACCACAGCCCCGGACGGCTGGCGCGCCCGCGCGGAACTGGGCGCTCGGACCCTGTGGGAACTGCACCGGCGGCACCCCTGGCTCGCCCAGCTCTCGTCCCTCACCCGCCCCTTGCTCATCCCCAACCTGATGGTCCACGGCGAGTGGTCGCTCAGCTCCCTCGACGGGCACGGCCTGGACACCACCACACTGTTCGACATCCACGTACTGCTCTTCAGCCATGTCCAGGGGCTGGCCGTGCACCTGGAAAGGGAGGAGCAGGCGGCGGCGACCACCGGCCAGTCCGAGGACCAGTGGATGGACAGCCGCGCCCACACGCTCCGGAGCCTGGTCGAATCCGGCCGCTTCCCGACCTTCGCGACCGTGGTCCGCTCCTTCGAGGACGGCTACGACCTGCGCCTCGACACCCTCTTCGAGCTCGGCCTCAAAGCCCTCCTCGACGGACTGACCCCCGTCATCGAGGGCGGCATCCGGTCCCACCAGCGGCCCACACCCCCGTCGCACCCCGGTACTACGCCGCCCCGCACCCCCAGCCCGCGGTCGGACGACGGCCACGGGCGCACTCCGTAGCGTCGACGGCATGATCAGGGCACACGAACTCACCGAACGGTACGGGGACACCACCGTCGTCCACGGCCTCGACTTCACCGTCCGGCCGGGCACCGTCACCGGCTTCCTCGGCCCCAACGGGGCCGGCGTCACCCTGCTCAGCCTGATCGCCCTCGGCCTCGGCGCCACCCTCCGCTCCGTACCCGGCAGCATCGGGGCGTACATCGGCGGCGTCCTGATCCTGCCCGAGGTGCTCGGCGTACTTCCATACGATGCCGTGGACAACGCGCTGAAGTACTTCCCGACCCAGGCCGCCGGGGTGCTCGGCTCGGCCACCCCCCTCCCGGACGCCGCGAGCACCGGCTGGGCTCTGACGGCCCTCAGCCTGTGGGCGGGCGCGTCAGTGGCCGCGGGCGCGGCGCTCCTGCGCCGCCGGGACGCATGACGGGACCCACAGAGGTGAGGGCGCAGCGGTGGCGGACAAAACGAGGACGGACAGGGTGAACGACGAGAAGGGCCCGCCTCCCGGGCATCTGACTCCCGGCACCGCGCCGCTGACCCTGTACGTCCAGGACCTCCTCCAACGGCTCCGCGCCTTCGACCGCCGTCGGCCGATGGTCTGGGACCTCACGGTCACCGCCTTCTGGGTCGTCGTCGCGGTACTCGACTACAGCACCGGCGGCTGGCGCACGGTCGCCCGCGACGTGGACGCGCCGGAACCGCTGGTCCTGCTGATGAGCCTGTGCTTCTCGGTGCCCCTCCTCCGGCGGCGCCGCCGGCCGACGGCGGTGCTCGTGCTGATGGCACCCGCATCCGTGCTCAACATCTGGACCGGTGCGGTCGTCCAGGCCGCCCTGCTCCAGCTGATCCCCGCCTACACGATCGCTCTGCGGCTTCCCCTCCGCGCCCTGGCCCGCGCGGGGCTGCTGATGTGCCTGCCCGCCGCAGTCGCAGCGCTGGTGATCCCCGGCACCGCGGACCGGCAACTCGTGTCCTACCTCTGGGGATTCGCCTTCGTCACCCTGCTCGCCCTCGCGGTCCGCACGCGCAGGGAGTACACCGAGGCCCTCGTCGAACGCGCCCACCGGCTCGAACGCGAACGTGACCAGCAGACCCAGCTCGCGGCAGCCGCCGAACGCGCCCGTATCGCCCGGGAGATGCACGACATCATCGGCCACAACCTCTCCGTCATCACCGGTCTGGCCGACGGCGGTGCGTACGCCGCGGCCAAGAGCCCTGAACGCGCGGCGCAGGCCCTCGAGGCCATCGGCACCACGAGCCGCCAGGCCCTGGCAGAGCTACGGCGCGTGCTCGGCGTCCTGCGCGAGCCGGCCCCGGCGGCAGAGCTCGCGCCGCAGCCGTCACTCGCGGACCTGGACGCCCTGCTGACCGGCGTACGGGAGGCGGGGCTGCCCGTCCGGCTGACGGTCCACGGCAGTCCCCCGCACCTCCCCGCCTCACCCGGCCGTCAGCTCGCCGTCTACCGCGTGGTCCAGGAGTCCCTCACCAACACCCTCAAGCACGCGCGGCCCGAGGCCACCGCCGAGGTCACCCTGGCGTACACGCCCACCGGCCTGGAGGTACGCGTGACGGATACGAACGGCGAAGGACCGCAGGCACCGACGAACGACGAGCCCGGCAGCGGACGGGGCATCAGCGGAATGCGTGAGCGCGCCTCGCTCTACAACGGCACACTCGAGTCGGGCCGGCTCCCGACAGGCGGCTGGCAGACACGACTCCGCCTTCCCCTGGAGGACACACCCCCGTGACCACCGTACTCATCGCCGACGACCAGGCCATGCAGCGCTTCGGCTTCCGCATGCTCCTGGAGAGCCAGGACGACATGACAGTCGTCGGTGAAGCCGCCAACGGCACGGAGGCGGTGAACCTCGTCGCCCGCCACCACCCGGACGTCGCGCTGATGGACATCCGGATGCCGGGCCTCGACGGCATCGAGGCCACCCGCCGCATCGTCGCGTCCGGTGCCGGCACCCGGGTCCTCATCGTGACGACCTTCGACCTGGACGAGTACGCCTACGACGGCCTGCGGGCCGGTGCGAGCGGCTTCCTCGTCAAGGACGCGCTCCCGGAGGAGCTCCTGTCCGGCATCCGTGCGGTCGCGAGCGGTGACGCGGTCGTCGCCCCGAGCCTCACCCGCCGGCTCCTGGACGCCTACGCCCACCATCTGCCGGCCGTACCGGGCGACACCGGCAGCGCAGGAGACGCGCGCGTCGCCCCGTTGACCGAGCGGGAACGGGAGATCCTCACGGTCATAGGCCAGGGGTGGACGAACAGCGAGATCGCCGCGCGCCTCCACCTCGCCGAGTCGACGGTGAAGACACACGTCACCCGCATACTCGCCAAGACGGGGTCCAGGGACCGCGTCCAGGCCGTCATCCTGGCGTACGACGCCCGACTGGTGAACCCGCGCTGAGACCCGACCGTGACCCCTGCTGCTGACACCCGCTCAGCTGTCTCGCCCGGCGTTGAGCCGGGCGGCCTGGCGCGTCAGGTGGTCACGCTCGGCCAGATTCGGTGCCTGCCGGGCCGCCTCCGTGTACAGGCGCGCAGCCGTGTCAGGATCGCCGTCACGCTCGTGCAGGTACGCCGCGACGGCGGTGCGGCGGGGAACGGGAGTCGGGGAGGAGTCGTCAAGCGCCGCGAGCGCGGCGAGGCCGGCGCGCGCTCCGTCGGCCTCGCCGACGGCCACCGCACGGTTGAGCCGGACCACCGGGCTGTCGGTCAGGGCCGCCAGCTCGTCGTACCACTCGACGATCTGCACCCAATCGGTCTCCTCGGCGGTACGCGCATCGGCGTGCAGTGCCGCGATGGCGGCCTGGGCCTGGAACTCACCCAGCCGGTCCCGGGCGAGGGCCGCCTGCAGAATCCCGACACCCTCGGCGATCGTCCTGGTGTCCCACAGGCCCCGGTTCCGCTCGGCGAGCGGCACCAGACTGCCGTCGGGCGCGGTCCGGGCGGCCCGCCTCGCATGGTGGAGCAGCATGAGGGCGAGCAGCCCCGCCACCTCCGGGTGGTCGATCGCGTGCGTGAGCTGCCGGGTGAGCCGGATGGCCTCGGCCGCGAGGTCGACATCGCCGGAGTAGCCCTCGTTGAAGACCAGGTAGAGCACACGCAGCACGGTCGCGACGTCGCCGGGCCGGTCCAGACGCACCCCGGAGACGGTCCGCTTGGCCCGGCTGATCCTCTGGGCCATCGTGGCCTCGGGCACCAGGTAGGCATGGGCGATCTGACGGGTGGTCAGCCCTCCGACTGCGCGCAGGGTGAGCGCGACGGCGGCGGCCGGCGTCAACGACGGGTGGGCGCACAGGAAGTAGAGCTGGAGGGTGTCGTCCACCGCGGGTGCGGGACCTGGTGCCGGCATCTCGTCGAGGCGGTCCTCCCGCCGACGGCGGGAGGAATCGGCCCGGGTCGCGTCGAGGAACCGGCGCCAGGCCACGGTGACCAGCCAGCCCTTCGGGTCGCGCGGAGGGTCGGCCGGCCAGGCGCGGACCGCCTCGACCAGAGCGTCCTGCACGGCGTCCTCGGCCGCCGCGAAGTCAGCTCCGCGGCGGACGAGGATCCCGAGCACGCTGGGCGTGAGGCTTCGGAGCAGAAGCTCGTTCACCTGGGAGGTCATTCCGTGATGGTGGGGGGCGCCGTCAGGAAGGGACGCAGCTCGAGCCACTCGTGAATCGGCTGCCCGCCCGCACCAGGCGCGGCCGACAGTTCACCGGCCAGCTCGACCGCTCGCTCGTAGCTGTCGACGTCGATCACCATCCAGCCGGCGATGAGGTCCTTGGTCTCGGCGAACGGACCGTCGGTGACCGGCGGCCGGCCCTCACCGTCGTACCGGACGAACGTCCCCTCGGGCGCGAGCGCCTGACCGTCGACGTACTCACCCGTCTTCTCGAGCCGTGCCGCGAAGTCGTTCATGTACTGCACGTGCGCCGAGATCTCTTCCGGAGTCCACCGGTCCATGGGCACATCGTTGACCGCAGCAGGTGCGCCCCGATAGTGCTTCAGCAGCAGGTACTTGGCCATCGTGTCTCTCCTCCGTGCTGGTACGACCCCATTGTGGTCGCGCTCACTACGGGGACGTAGCCAGGCACGCGTTCTCGACATCGCCGACCGAACTTTCTGCACCGTTTCGCACCATGACACCGTGCCACGTTCGACGACGCGGCGTGATGTGCTGTGAACGCAGGAAAGCCCCGTGCCACAAGGGCACGGGGCTTTCCCGGAATAATTGTTCGGCGGCGTCCTACTCTCCCACAGGGTCCCCCCTGCAGTACCATCGGCGCTGAAAGGCTTAGCTTCCGGGTTCGGAATGTAACCGGGCGTTTCCCTAACGCAATGACCACCGAAACACTATGAAATTAACCAACACCGGAGAAAAACACGGCCGTTCGTTATTTCAGAACTAACACAGTGGACGCGAGCAACTGAGGACAAGCCCTCGGCCTATTAGTACCAGTCAGCTCCACCCGTTACCGGGCTTCCACATCTGGCCTATCAAC